>JBBROW010000042.1:0-35757 GCA_038228945.1 Caulobacterales bacterium | reverse complement strand
TCGTGGGCTCAGCACTGAGCTAGCACGCCGGCTTGCGAACATCTGCTTAGGGTCGAACCCGGTCATTGCCTCCACGCCCGCCAGCAGACGTTCGCGAGGCAGTCCCCAACGGGACTCCAATGTCAGGTTCTATCCACTAGGTGCGGTCCAATTCGTATGGTCAGCGGCCACCGCCGCAAGCTCGCAGCTCCCGCGCCGCCCATAAAGAAACGCCCCCGGCCAGAGGGGACCGAGGGCGCTGGGTCGCGCAGCAGAGGGGATGGCGCGTACCTACGATGTCTACGGCGGGCCAATGGCACCGGTTCACCGGTCCGCGCCTGCCGTGCATCCTTCGCGCCACCGCTGCGTTAGCTGACTGACGTTGATTGTCCCCACCTTGAGACGTCGCTTAGGCGCCCTCAGCAGAAATCCTGCTGGGGGCGTTTTGCTGTGGCCTCCGCAGGGTGAACCAGCCCCGCCCCCCTGACTTCCCGCCCGCGCCGGGGTTTCGCACGGCAGCCGTCCGGCTCTTAACCGCTAACCTTATCCCGCTTCCCGAGCACGGCGGCGGCCAGGTCGTTCATGCCCCCCCCTGCCGGCCTTCACCCTTTCGCCGGCCCGGGCGATGACATGGGCTCTGTGCGGTAACTGCCAGAGCCGATCGGCGATGCGGGCAACTAGGTCTTGGCCGGGTTGACGCTCTTCAGTGGCTTTGGTCTTGGTCATTTCATCCTCCTGGGGCTGAGCCCCTCCAAATACCGCGCGATGGTGGCCGGTAAGACCGGAAATCTCCAGCACAGTGCAAACCAGCACGGTGGCTTACGGGCCGTCCAGCCGGTCTGCCACGTGCACCGCAAGCGCAATACGCCTGAAGATGCAACGTGACCGCTCCGGCGCCATTTCCCACGCGGCCGGGTTTCCCGTCATCGCCAGCGCCGCGGCCTGGGCCATGCGTTCTAGGCGCGCGTCTCGGGCGGTAACGTCGACGTCAGTCAGATTAGCGCTCGGCATGCGTGGTCGCCTTCGCTGGCCGCTTGGGCGGTGACAGGTCGAGCGGCGGGCCGATCGTGGGGCGCTGCGTCAGCCACCACCCGACACCATCGACCCCGACCGTGTATCGCCGCACGCGGCCGAATGAGCCGGGCACGTCGAAGACCAGGATCGATCCCATCGCCCTAGGGCCGTCAAACGCCATCTCGATCTGCACGAGGTGGCGAAGCTTCAACCCAGTGCGGCGGGCGTCCGCGCGCTTCGCGGCGACGCCAGCGCGACTCACGGAACGGTCCAGGCAGGATAGATCACGCAGTGAGTGACCTGTGCACAGGGCGACATCTTCGATTAGCCCCAGGTGACTTTTGCGCTGACATCACCGCTGAGAGTCAGACCAGGAGGACGCCCCCCGAGTTTGGGCCGCGCGGCACGCCCCGCAGCAGGCGCGCTATGCGCGTGAGGAATTGAGCGTCGCTGAACGGCTTGGTCAGGAAGTCGCGAGCACCGAGATCCAGCGCGCGGCGCACGTCTGCAGCCTGGTTGCGGGCGGTCAGCACGATGATCCGCATCTCGTCGATCAGACCCGCTTTGTTGAGGTGCTGCAGCACGCCAAACCCATCGATCTCTGGCATGTTGATATCGAGCACGATGGCGGCAGGTCGTATTTCGGTGATCAACTGTAGCGCTTCGCGACCATCGCGCGCCTGGAAGGTCTCATATCCCGCAAGGCTGAGCCTTGTGGTCAGCAATTCGCGCATCATCAGGTCGTCGTCGACAACGAGCACACGCGCCGAGGATCCCCTAGGCGAACTGAACATCGGCGCCTCCCGCGGTTCCGGTTCCGTCACCAATCGCTTCTCGGATCCCCTGCAGCAGAGCTGCGGCCGTAATCGGCTTCGAAATCACGCCGTCGAAACCCGAAATCTTCGCGCCTCGTTCGCCGGCGCTGAAAGCCAGGATCGGTGCGTCGCGATTGGGACCCCGTTCGCTGCGGATCCGACGAAGTGCTCCCGGCCCGTCGAGGCGCGGCATACGAATATCCATGAGAATGCAATCGTAAGGCCAGGACTGCGCGGCTTCGACGCCCTGGAGCCCGTCTTCCGCGTCGTGTACCTCGGCGCCGAGACTCTCGAGCAAGGCCCGGGCTAACTCTCGATTGGTCGCGCTGTCGTCGACCACGAGGACGCGTACGCCCTCGATCGACGCTCCCGGCCCGGCCGCGGCCCAGGCGGGGGACGCCTGGGCGACGGCCGCGCCGATGTCGATGTGAAAGGTGGAGCCCCTGCCTGGCTGGCTTGTGACGGCGATAGTCCCGCCCATGGCCTGCACCAAGCCCTTGCAGATGGCGAGCCCCAAGCCCGTGCCGCCATGGCGACGGGTCGAGGATCCATCGACTTGAGAGAAGCGCTGGAAGAGCTTTCCCTGTTGCTCCAAGTTCAGCCCGGCGCCGGTGTCGGAAACCGCCACAATCAGACGATCCTCGCGGTGGGCGATGCGAAGCGTCACATTGCCGGCGTCGGTGAACTTCACCGCATTGCCCAGAAGGTTCAGCAGGACCTGGCGAAGCGCCTGCTCGTCGACCATGAGAAGCGGCGGCATACCTTTGTCGGTTTCGAGGTTTAGGGCGATGCCCCTCACATCCGCCTGAGGCTTGAACAACCCCAGCATGTCGTCGGCCAGCGAGCCTACGTCAAGCGGTCGCGGCATGAGCTCGACATCGCCCGCTTCGAGCTTCGAGAAATCGAGAACGTTGTTAACGACCGAAAGCAGCGCCTTGCCGGCGGTGGTGATCCGCTCGCCGTAGTGTCTCGCCTCAGGTGTGAGGTCGGGACGGGCGCAGAGGAGGTCCGAGAAACCAATGACCGCCGTCAGCGGCGTCCGAATTTCGTGGCTCATATTGGCGAGGAATTCGCTTTTGGCCCTAGCCGCGGCTTCCGCCTCGTTGCAGGCGGCGGCGAGGGCTTCTTCCTGGGCAACCTGCGCGCTCACGTCGCGCACCACGTCCACGAAGCAGGGGGCGTCGCCGTCCGTCAGGATCGACGGGCTGGACTCAAGCCACAGCCATTCCTCCCGCTCCCGGTGCCAGCCGCGCCAGCGCACGCGCTGCGATGGCTTGCCAGCAGCCGTGCTTCGGAAGGCATCCTTCAGTTTCTGGACGTCTTCCGGATGCACAAACTCCGTGGTGTCGCGCCCCAGCGCCTCCCCCGAGGTCCAGCCGGTGATGGCTTTACAGCCCGCCGACACGAACGTGGTCCGGCCGCGCATATCACTGGTGACGATCATGTCGGTGGCGTTTTCCGCCATCAATCGATAGCGGGCTTCCGCCTCCATTCGCGCTGTGAGATCCTGCACCTGGGCGATGTAGTGTTTCGGTGAGCCGTCCAGTTGACGGATCATGGAGACTGCCAGATTCACCCAAATAAACCTGCCGTCTTTCTGACGATAGCGTTTGTCCATTTGGTACTCAGGGATCTCACCCGCGTTAAGTTGCCCAAGCAACTTAAGGTCGCGATCAAGGTCGTCCGGGTGCGTGATGCTCTGGAAGTCCGTAACCAGCATTTCTTCAACTAGGTATCCGACCAAATCGGCAAAGGAATTGTTCACCTTGAGGAAGCGACCATCGAGACCGATTAAGGCGACTCCGATCGGCGCATGATCGAACGTGGTCTCGAACAGCTCCGACTGGGCCTTCCGTTCACTGATGTCGTGCATCATCGCGGTGAAGCGCCAGCCGTCCTGCCCTTCTGTGGCGCTCAACGCCATTTCGAGCAGAAACTCAGATCCGTCCTTCCGGAGGGCTGGTATCTCGATCCGCTGCCCGATGGCGGTCTTGGTTCCCGTGGCCAGAAAACGCGCCATGCCGCCGAAGTGGGCCGCACGCAGGCGCACCGGAATGATCAGGTCACCCAGCTGTTGGCCAACGACCTCCGACGCAGTCCAGCCGAACGTGGTCTCGGCCTGGCGGTTCCAATCGGTAATCATCCCGCTCTGGTCAGCGCTCACGATCGCTTCATGGGCCGTCGCCACCAGCTGCTGAAGCCGTGCTTCGCTGGCTCGAAGCCGCTCGCGTTGTTGCTCGAGCCGGTCTTCCGTAAGGGCCATACGCCGGCAGCTTTCCAACGCCAGCAGGGTCAATCCGAACACCGTGCCGAGCGTTATCAGCACTAGACGGAACTCGACCGTGATGAGCCCGGATTGCGAGGCTTTGAGGGTCAACCAAGCCAAGAGCGGCGTTAGCAGCAGGATTACCGGCAGCATGCGGCGGGCCAATCGCCCGCTGTGGACCGGGCTGGCGAGCAACCGCAGCCAAGCGACGTCAGGACGGAGCATCAGGGCCGCGACACCCAATGTCCCAAGGCCAAACGCCGTCGGAAGCGCGATGTCCGTGTAACCCAGGACACCTCGGACTCGGGGCATTTCGAGTATGTAACCCAGCAGCGAAATCGCACCGATTGCCAGGGGGAGCGCTGAAGAGGCAACGTGCACCGCCGACGGCACGCGCTCACCGGCCGCGCGGTAAAGGGCCACGCACAGCGAAAGAAGACCAAAAGCCACCGCGGTTCCCTCCGCCATTCGGCCGGGGTGGCGCGGCATCGCGGCTTGATGGAGCACGGCTTGAGGAAAGAAGAGGCTGTCGATTAGGTTGGCGGAACCGGTGACGTACTCAACCAAAGACAGGCCCGAGGCTACCAGCACCAGTCCGCACGCCAGGAGCCCGAACGCCCGCGCCCTAGGCCGACAAATCGCCGCGCCGATGAGCAGGAAGGCCACGGCCGTCGGCGGCTGCATGCTAATAAGCCCCGGCATCACCGAACGGAGCGCCGCCAAATCGAACTGCCATCCTACCAGCACCGTGACGCCAAGAAGGAGGGCCAGGCCGCCGAAAAATCGCGACAGCTTCGAATAGGTCTGCCCCGGCGCGGTTTGGATGAGTGACATCTGCATTCCTTGTGGGCTTCCTTCATCTCACGGGAGCTCTTGCGGAATTGAGAACGTCGATCAAAAGCATCCGCGACACCCCGATCACATGACCAGGGATTTCGGACCGGCGCTTTCGCGGGTTGGTTATGTTGGCGCAAATTTTCCGGAAGGCTCGTCGCCGGCCGCCATCGCGGCCGTTGCCTCCCGACAGACGGCTAGGCCTCCAAGGATGGCTGAACAGTCACGGCGCCAATGGCGCCCGCCCGCGACCGGAACGGCATAAGCAGATAGTCGCCGATAGTTTGGGGTTCCGGCGCGTCGACCACGCCGGTGTCGGGCCATTCGTCGGCGGCGGGGAAATAGGCCGTTCCGAACAGCCAGTCCCACAAGGTGGTGAAGACGCCGAAGTTCTTGTCGTAGTGCTCCGGCTGGATCGAGTGGTGGATGCGGTGGAAGCGGTTGTCCTGCAGCACCCGGCCGAGGGGGCCGAAGTTCAGCGAGATCGGCGAGTGCAGATAGTGGCCGTGAAGGCCAAGCAGCGCGCTGAGGATCGGGATCTCGAAGGGGTCCTGGATGAAGAACGACGGGGGCAGGCCGTAGAGGATGATCTTGAAGGCCGTCTCGCTGACGTGATGGTAGGCGGCGACGCCGCTCATCTCCCGCACCGAATGGTGCACGGCGTGAAAGCGCCAGAAGAACCGATGCTGGGCGCGGTGGCGCCAGTAGTAGAAGAAGTCGCCGACCAGGGCCGCGGTCAGCACCCCCGCACGCCTTTGCGCGTGAGTTAACGCCAGACCCGAGGTAGGCGGCTTGTCAGGCGGTGCTGACGACGCCGCTCAAGGGTATTCTGATCCCGGTGAAAAGCGGTTGCCCTTGCCCGCCGATGCGGCAAGGTTGGCGCGGCGCCAGGTCGCGCCGAGACAACCCTCGGGGGACGCAATGGGTAGCGGAACAGCGACCAAGGGCCTGCGTCGCGCTGGAGTGGCGCTGGGCGTCATGGCCGTGCTGCTCGCCGGATGCGATTTCCTGCACCGGCCCACTATCGAAGAGCAGGCCGACAAGATTCCCAGCCTCAAGGCGCTGCACGACTACTATCCTCAGGAATACCAGCAGGTCATCGCCATGCTGAAGGCCAGCAAGCTGGATGCCTCCAACAAGGTGGCGGTGCAGGATCACATCCGGCCCGTGATCGCTCAATTGATGGCCAAGCAGGCGCCGCATATGAGCGAAGAGAACGCCATCGCCACCTTCCATCTGGCCGTCGACGAGGCCAAGACCCTGAAGGCCCGCTCGGCTGAAGACTGCGTCAACTTCCTCAACGGCGGTGGCCGCTTCGGCTTCGCCGCGGACGAGGTTTTCACCAAGGAAGAGCTGGAGCGCGACACGACCCTGACGGCCAAGCTCCTGGCCCAGACGGCCGTCTCGCCCCTGCCCACGGCGGCGCCTCTCAGCAGCGAGCAGAGGGCCAAGCTCGCCCGCGCCGCGGTGGACACATTGCCCGCGGCCAGCCGCGAAACCCTGATGCCCATCCTGCAATATGGCGGAACGCCCGTCGGCGCGGCGCAGCAGGGCGCCTATTGCGACTTCACCATCGCCATCCTGCAGCAGCTCCTGGCCATGCCGCCCAAGGAGTCAGGCCCGATGTTTCGCGCCCTGGCCGCGTCCAAATAGGGGCTGGAGCCGACCTCAGACCGGCTTCTCCAGCACCACGAACCCCAGGTCATCGCGCCTGGGAACACCGAACTGCTGGTCGTCGTAGGGAAAAGGCTGGGTCTCGCCGGTCAGGACGTAGCCGCGGCGTTCGTACCAGGCGATCAGGGTGTCACGCACGGAGACCACCGTCATGCGGACCCGCGTGGCGCCGCGGGCCACGGCATAGGCCTCCGCGGCCTGCAGCACGTCTCGCCCCAGCTTGCGGTCCTGAAGGTCCGGACGAATGGCGAGCAGACCCAGATACCAGACCTCGGCCTCCGCCGGCTCGAGCCACACGCAGGCCAGGAGCGGCCCGTCCGTGGTGTCGCGCAAAGTCAGGAGCACGGCCCTAGATCGTGCCTCTAGGTCGCGGCCGAGGGCCTGTGCATTCGTCCTGCCGCCGTCGATGTAGTCGGCTTCGTGCGTCCAGCCCGCCTGGACGCCGGCGCCGCGATAGGCGCCGTTCACCAGGGCGGCGATCTGCTCAAGGTCAGCCTTCGCGGCAGGGATCAGATTCATGGACGTCCTCTCTGGTCGCCCATCGCTAAAGACACCCTCGCAACGCGATTTAAAGCCCGAAATTCGCGGGCGCCGCCCCGCCTGCCCCACTCCAGACCCGGCTGGCTCGGCCCGCAGCTTGGCCCAGGACCTGGGCGACTGGGGTCAGAGCCCGCCCCCGCCACATCCGGTTTTCCAGTAGTCGTCGATGATCTGAAGTTGGTCGCCAAACGTCTTCCGCGTCCACGCCGGCCCGTGAGCATAGTCCTTGAACACATGGTATTCGATGGGCTGGTGAGCCTGTCTGGCCCGGTCCACGAACCAGTCGGACTGTTCCATGGGAACGGTTCGATCACGATCACCCGCATAGACCATCAAGGGTATGGTCAGATGATTGGCATGATCGAGGGGATTGAGACCGTCGATGGTCGGCTTCTGCGCCTGACGAAAAAAGACGTTGTCATAGAAGTCGCGGAATATGCGGTGGATGTCCGAGACACCAGCGCCGGCGATGGCGCACTTGAAGGGCCCGTCGGCGCGGACGGACGCGGCGTAGGCGGCATAGCCGCCATAAGAAAAGCCGAAGATGCCGATGTGGTCCGGCTTGGCGATCCCCTGGGCGACCAGCCAACGAGCCGCGTCATCCTTGTCGTCCTGCATCTTCTGGCCCCACTCGGCGTCGCCGGCCAGCCAGAGCTTTCGGCTCCAGCCCTCCGACCCTCGATACTGCGGCCGCAGGACGGCGATGCACCGCGATGACATCAGCGGGATCCACATGGAGTTGTCGAACCGCATCTCATCACGCGCCCAGGGTCCGCCGTGCGGATGGACCACGGCCCGCCAGGGGCCAGGACCGCACAGGTCGGGGTTGGGTTTGGTCAGAAAGGCCGGAATGTCGAGACCGTCGCGGGCCTTATAGTAGACGAGGCTTGTTTCGCCGAACGCGGACGGATCCCAATCGGGGTGGGTCTTACCCAGCAGCGACAGATGACCGTCCTTCAACAGATAGATCGAGCGGGGCGTGTCCGGTCCCTCCACGCCGATGACCACGGTCTTCAGGTCCGGCGTGGCCGACAGGATGTCGTAGTAGAGATGGCTGTCGTAAGTCGTGGTCGCTCGCTGTCCAGTGGCCGGATCAACGTAGGCGATCGGCTCCATGCCGACATGCAGCGCCTTGCGGATGGCCGCATCCAGAGCTTCGTAGCGTGGGGCGGTCCATTGAATGTCATCGCCTCGGGGACCGGCGTACTCGACGCCGATCACCTCACCGAAATTGGGGCCTTGATGACGGTCGACCCTGATCCCGGTCGCTTCGAAGAACTTGTGCTCGAACAGCAGTTCGCGCCTGGCTCTGGCGGTGATGTCGTATTCATAGACCACGGACTTGTCCCGGCCGACGTTGGTGCGGATCAATGCGATGTTGGGGTCCTTGGTGAAGCCGATCACCTCGGTGACGTCGCGGTCCCTGGCGTAGGACCGGAAGTGTTCCTCCCAGCCGCCGCTGGTGGGGTTGCGAAACTCGGTGGCGATGTAGGCGCCCTTTGAATCGACATCGGCCCGCGACTTGGCGCGAACCCGGCCTTCCAGATCCGTGACAAACTGGCCGTCGCCTTCGCCGCTGCGCAGGACACGCTCGGCCGTGTCGGTGCGAACATTGACGCGATAAATGTCGCCGGCGTCGGCGCCGACATTGTTGACCACCAGAATGTGGTCCGGGTCATTGACCAGAATGTCGAGGACGCTGGGCGTTGTGCGCGATTGCGCCAACTCTTCGTCACGGCTGGCTGCACGCGGAAGCGGCAGGGGCTCGCGCCAATTCTTTCCCTCAAGGTCCGTGAGAAAGAGCTTGGTGACGAAGATCTTGAAAACGCGATCGGCGTGTACGTCGAGCGGCTGCCATAGGGACACCACCAGGACATCGTCCTTGGCGAAGGACACCCCGGTAATTTTCATCTGAGTCGATCCGATAACCCTCGGCGCGGCCGAGAGATTGTTGGTGTCCCAGACCAGAATGACCCTGTCTTCTCCGCGGGCCTGAAGGGCGGCCATGTGCTTCCCGTCTGGCGCGAGCGTGAAACTGCTCATCGCCGGAAATGCCGCCAACTGCTCGACGGTGGGAATTACCGGCTTGGCCGAGGCCGCGCCGGCAAGGATTAGCGCCGCCAGCGCCACGAGAACTCGAATCATGCCTTGCCCCAGAGTGACCTATGGCCGCCAAAATCGTCCGGTTCCACCGGTCTCGGCAGCGAGACTAGGAGGCTGCCACGCGAGAGGCTGCCCGGACAAGGCGCGTGAAAGGCGGTTACATCAACGTTACGCGCCCGTCACTTCACGGGGAGGTGTGTCGTCCACACCACGTCCGAGAGCAAAAAACACCGGAACGGCCGAGATTTGTAACAAGTATTGCCGCGCCCCGATGTGGCGTTAGAGTGGCTGACAAGCGGCTTTGGCCGGATACGGGGCCGCCCACCGCGGTCTCCCGCTTAAACTTTTGGGGGTATTCCATGTCGGAAGGTAATAGATCGCGGCTGCTGCGCGGAACGGCGCTGGGCTTGGCGATGGGCTGCGCGACTCTGGCCGCGCCGGTGATCGCCCTGGCGCAATCCACGCCGCCGGTGGACTCGAGTGTTCTGACCGACGAACAAAAGGCAGCCCAAAAGGCGGGCTCCAATGAGGTCGAAGCGCTGACGATCGTCGGATCGCGCATTCGCCGCGACAATTTCAACTCACCTTCCCCGGTCGAGGTGATCACCCACGAAGAAACCACGCTCGCAGGCTTCAACAGCACCACGGACGCCCTCCAGGGCACGGCCGTCACCGGCGGCACGGCACAGATCAACAACGCCTTCGGTGGTTACGTCACCAACGGCGGCCCGGGCGCCAACACCGTGGGCCTGCGCGGCCTGGGCGCCACGCGGACGCTGATCCTGCTCAACGGGCGGCGCATCGCTCCGGCCGGCACCCGCGGCGCGGTGGGCGCGGCCGACCTGAACGTCCTGCCCAACGCCATCATCGACCACATCGAAATCCTGAAGGACGGCGCATCGTCCATCTACGGTTCCGACGCCGTCGCCGGCGTGATCAACATCATCACCAAGCAGAACATTAACTACTTGGAGATGGAAGGTCAGCTGAACGTCACCCGAAGCGGCGGCAAGGAAGGCCGCGTGTCCGTTGTCGGCGGTTTCACCGGCGACCGCTGGCACATCTCGGGGTCGTTCGACTACTACCAGCGCGACTCCCTGCTTCTGGGCCAGCGCGCCTGGTCATCCTGCGGCAACGACTACTTCCACGATAACACCACGGGCCTTTCCACAGACTTCGTCGATCCAAAAACCGGCCAGGCCAAATGTTTCCCGATCACGGGCACGGGCTCCAACGGGGTCACGGTTAACACCCTCGGCACGGGCCGCCGCCCCGGTGTGCCGGCGGTCGGCTCGACCGGAACCACATTCACCCGCTGGCGTCCCAACCCTCTGGTGACCACCGGTCTGGTGGGCTACGAAGGTATCGGCGGCGCCAACACCCTGCAGGTTCGGGACACCTTCGACCCGCGGATGCTCAACGAGACCCTGGTCTCACCGGCCAAGACCTACACGGTTTATCTGCAAGGCTCGTATGACCTCCACGCCCTCGGCAACGCCGAGGCCTATTTCGAATTCCTGGGCAATAGGCGCACTTCCAACCAGACCGGCTTCCGCCAGCTTTCCTTGGACTACACGGTCGGCAGCCCGCTGCTTCCGGCCGACCTGCAGACCAGCCAGATCCAATCGGCGCCGACACTGATCACCACCGGTCCGCTGGGCGTGCGCGCGTTCATTGGCTTTGGCAACGACCGCAGCAGCCAAAACGTCCAAGACTACAAAATCACCACCGGTCTGCGCGGTGACTTCTTCCTGCCGCACTGGCGCTACGACGCCACCGTGTCGTACTCGCGATCCAACGGCGACTACACCTTCCAGTCCTGGCTCACCAACCGGCTGGCCGATTCGCTCAACGTCGCGGTGGCGCCGGCCGGGTTCGATCCGAACCTGGTCAACACCACCGGCTTCACCTGCGCGTCGAACATCGGCAACCCCTCCCACGGATGTGTTCCGGCGCCGTCTCTGACGACCGCTATCGTGGGGGGTCAATTGCCCGCGAAATGGGTGAACTACACCTTCGTGCCGGTCACCGGCACGACGATCTACAGCGAGCTGGATTCGACCTTCAATATCGACGGGCCGATCTTCAAGCTGCCCTATGGGGACCTGAAGGGCGCCTTCGGTATCGAATATCGCGCGGCGCGGATCAACGACACCCCGCCGATCGATAGCCAGACCAGCAACCTCTACAACCTGACCTCGGCGGCGATCACCCGCGGCGCGGACCACGTGTTCGAAGCCTACGGCGAACTCGAAGCGCCGATCCTGGCAAATCTTCCGCTGGCGCACGAACTGACCCTGAACGTCTCCGGACGCTTCACCGACTACCACTCCTACGGCATCGGCTGGACCTACAAGGTCAGCGGCATCTATTCGCCGACCGACTGGATGTCCTTCCGGGCCAGCTACGGCACCTCGTACCGCGCCCCGGCGCTGTTCGAACAGTTCCAGGGCGGCACCAGTGGCTTCCTGTCCGCCACGAACGACCCCTGCAACAACTACCAGCAGAAAGTGCTGACCTCGAATCTCTACAAGAACTGCAACGCTGAAATCAATCAGCCCGGTGGTCCTGACTTCCAGCAGACCAGCGGCATCCAGTCGGTCACCCAGGGCGGGTCTGCGCAGGGGTTGCATGCGGAAACCTCGACCAACTTCACGGTTGGCCTGATCCTGCAACCGAAACTGCCGGCCGCGTTCGGCGACATCTCCTTCGCGGTCGACTATTACCGCATCACGGTGAACAACAGCGTCGATCGCTTCGGCGCCGCGAACATCCTGGCGACCTGCTATAACTCCCTGGCCTTCCGGAGCGGCGGTTCCTACTGCAACTTTATCGCGGCCCGCGGCGCCAATGGTCAGGGCCAATACTCCCTGACGGTGTTCGACAGCTATACGAACATCGCCACCTCGCGGGTCTATGGCCTGGACTATACGTTGCGCTGGGTGAAGGACATCGGACCGGGGTCACTGCGGATCAACGCTCTGATCACGCAATATCTTGATCAGTCGAACAAGACCTCTCCGCTGGATCCGTTCATTGATGCCAACGGCAGCATCGGCAGCCCGAAATACACGGGCACCCTCGACGCCACCTACAGCTACCATCACTGGAAGCTCCGGTATGGCCTGGAATGGGTCGCGTCGATGAACAGCTATGACCTGATCTTTGGTCCTGGCGTGGACCGTGTCGATGCTTCGCCCTATACCTACGACACGCCAAACTACTACCTGCATCAAATCGCCGTCCAATATACCGGCGACAAGTGGGCGGCCACCTTCGGTATCCGGAACCTGGCGGACAAGTCACCACCGCCGATCTCTTCCGGCTACTACAACCGCGTCGGCTTGGCGCCGCTCTATAGCGGCTACGACTATCTCGGCCGGACGTTCTACATCAACGTCAACAAGCGCTTCTAACCCGAACGCGCCTGATCCAGTTCAAGGGCGGCGGACCTCGGTCCGCCGCCCTTTCTGTTGCGCGTTAGCGCCGAGCCAGCACTCCGGAATCGAACAGCGACTTCGACTGGTCCCGTCGCAGCCGCGCTTCCAGGCTCTCACTATCGACAAGCCAGGCCAGCAACTGGTCATTGGCGTCGGGCGCCCTGCCCTGTCGCACAGCCGTCAGCGCCGCCTCAAGGCCAGCGTCCGCCGCCGCCAGGGCCCGCCGGTCAGCCTCCAGGGAGGTCGCCGCATAGCGTTCCGCCGCCAACCCCAGCTCGGAGCGCGCCGCCTGGATCATAAGCTCCGCTGAGGGCCGGTCGCCGTGACCAAGAGCCGCCAAGGCGGCACGGGCCGCGCGCCGAGCGTCCGCGACCACGCCAGATACCTGCACGGCGCCCCGCCGTCCCCCACACCCCGCCGGATCCATCGCCCGCACATAGTCCGCCAGCCCCCGCAGCACCGCCGGCGGCGGTTCGGCGCCGTCGAACTCCTGGGTCACCAGACCGTGGATGAAGGCTTCCAGGGCGCCGTCCGTCTGACCCTGGGATATCTTCAGCCGGCTCTTCGGCCCGCCAAGGTCCGGAATGGGTTTTGGGTTGTCGACGCCGTCGCCCCGGTGTGAGCTGAGCAGCGACGAGGTGACGTCAGCCGTTCCAGGCGCTCCGGAGAGTCCCGGAAAGTCGAAATCGGGATTGCCGCGCCCATTGCGATGACAGGTCTCGCAGGCGACCCCGGCGCGCGCCGCCTGGCCGCCCAGCAGCAACGGCGTGCGGAAGGCGGCGCGTCCCAGCTCGGCGCTGTAAGCCCGCTCAGGCTCACTGGGCGGCTTGAAGCATTCGGCGGGCTGGATGGTCAGAATCCGCGCCGCATCCGCCCCCGGCGCCAGCCAGCGCATGGCGCGCAGGGGAGGCCCGGCCGGCGCCGCGAGCGCCAAGGCGCCCAACAGGCCGGCCAGGGTGACGCCAATCAGGACGCCGGGTCGCCGCCGCGGTCGATCCAACGCCGCAGATCCTCCGCCTCGGCGCAGCCAAAGGCGCACTGCGAATCAAGCCTGGCCAGCATCTGGCGGGCGCCGGCCATATCGCCCCGCGCCACCTTCAGCTCGCCATAGTATTCGGTCGCGCCCCGGTGGTCAGGGGCGATGGCCAGGGCCTCCTGGTAATAGGCCTCAGCCTGATCCAGGCGGCCCAGCTTGCGCGAGACATAACCCTTGTAGGTCAGCACGTCCGGATGAGGGCCGAACGCGGCCTGTGCCTCGTTCAGCGAGGTCATGGCTTCGGCGAATCGGTGCTCGTTGATCAGGCTGACGGCGCGCACATAGGCGGCGTCCCCCTGTTGACCAGAGGCGAACAACAGGCTGGAGGGCGCGGCCAGGAACGCGCTTGGCGTGCTCGAGGTCAGGGCGGCCTGCACCGCGTCAACGGCAGCCTTCAGATCAGCGGCTTCGGGGCAGGCGCCGGCGCAGGTGGCCGCCCGCGCCTTCAGGGCGTCCAGTTCGGCGTTGGCCTTGGCTGCGTCCTTCAGCTTGGCGAAGCTGAGGGCCAGCTCGCGGTGGGGGGCCACCGGCGCCGGATCCAGTTTCACCGCCTTCTGATAGGCCTTCGAGGCGCCCTTGACGTCGCCCGCCCCGGCTCGCGACAAACCCAGCATATACCAGGCGTTGGCGTCCTTTGGCTGGGCGTCGGTGACGTGCTCGAACTCGCGCGTTGCGTCCCTGTAACGGCCCGCCTGCAGGTCCGAAGCGCCGTGCTGATACTCCTGAACTGGATCGTAGCTGGGCGCGGACGCGCTGGGCATCTCGCCCCCGCCCCCGCCTCCCCCGCCCATGGCGCTGGCCATGGTGGCGGGCAGCAGCAACGCGCCCAGGGCGGCGCATGCAGCCCATGTGAGCCTGTCGGACATCTTAAGTCACTCCTCTCGCGTCCCTCCCCGACACCATGCTCCAGAATGAATTGCGTGTCATTCAGTCGCGCACGATCGACTATGCATTGGGGAGTCATGGATCCCGTTAACCTTTGGCTAACCATACCCCTCCAGCATGACTTTCGTCTTCCTTGAAGACACCCCACCATCACCGACTTCTCAAGCCCGGCTTCGCGCCGGGCTTTTTTTTCGCCCCGCTTGCACCGGCGCGCGAGCCAGCGTAATAGCCCCGTCCTTCAGTGAGCACCTGATCCTCGGTAGCTCAGTTGGTAGAGCAGCCGACTGTTAATCGGCTGGTCGCAGGTTCGAGTCCTGCCCGGGGAGCCACTGCCGACGGTCCGTCATCACCGTGATGTTGCGCCAAGGCTGGCGTTGGGCTGATGGCACAGGGCGCGGCCAGAGAGTGACGCTCGCAAGCGCCGCGAAAATCGTCTTCGTCTAGACCTCCATTGAGAGGCCGGAGGTCACGCCGGCCGACGGTCACCAAATCGGCGGGTTTCGCCGCCGCCCTACTAGACTTGGGTTCGCGGGGCGTCAGAAAGATCGAGCGGTCCGGCCGCGAGCGGAATTTCCAGAATTGTCGGCGGTTGAGCCACACGCGGCGCTGGACCATAGTGGCGCGCCTCACGGACGGCGCGGGATTGATGAAGTGACAGACGCGCTGGTTCTTCGGGGCCTCACCAAGACCTATGCCAAGCCCGCTGTTGACCGCCTGGACCTGACGGTTCGCGCCGGTGAGCTCTATGCGCTGCTGGGGCCGAACGGGGCGGGCAAGACCACGACGCTGCGCATGGTCGCCGGCCTGCTGAAACCGGATGCCGGCGCCATTTCGGTCTTCGGCGTCGACGCCCTGGCTCAGCCGGCGGCGGCCAAGCAGATCATCGCTTGGGCGCCGGACGAACCGATGCTCTACGACCGCCTCACGCCCATGGAATACCTGGAGTTCGTCGCTGGCCTGTGGGGTGTCGAGGCCACCGCGGCCCGGGCCAAGGCTGAAGAGCTGCTGAAGTGGCTGGGCCTCTGGGAAAACCGGGACCAGCGCTGCGAGGGGTTCTCGCGCGGGATGAAGCAGAAGGCGGCCCTGGCGGGCGCCCTGATCCACGATCCCCGGCTGCTGATCCTGGACGAACCCCTGACCGGCCTGGACGCCGCCGTCGCACGCCAGGTCAAGGATCTGTTGCAGACGCGGGTGGCCGCCGGCGCCACGGTGATCCTGACCACCCAGATCCTGGAGGTGGCGGAGCGGATCGCGGATCGCATCGGTATCATCAAGGATGGTGTCCTGGTGGCCGAAGGCACCCTGGACGAGTTGCGCGCCCGGGCCGGCGAAGCGCGGGGAACGCTGGAAGACGTGTTCCTGGATCTCATCGGCGAGGCGCACCCCGCGTGATCGGCCGCCCCGGATCGACGCTGTGGCTGCTGGGCGCGGAGATGCGCCTTGGCCTGCGCGACATGCTGGGCAAGCGCGGATCGGTACGCAGCCTGATCGTTTTCGGCGTCATCGTGGCGCTGACCTTCGCGCTTGGCGTCTACATTGCCGGACCGCTGCGCAACGTGGAGATTCCGATCACGCCCCTGTCGGTGGTGATCGCGGACGCGGCGGTCATCTCGATCTTCACCCTGATGCTGTCGCAGACCCTCGCGGCGGCGGCCCAGTCGCTCTATAGCCGCGGCGACCTGGACCTGCTGTTCTCGGCGCCGATCGCGCCGCGCAAGGTCCTGACCGTCCGCTTCGCAGCCATCGCTCTCAACGCCTTCGCGGCCTTCGCCCTGCTGATCACCCCGCCCCTGCTGCCCGTGGCGGTTATGGGACACTGGCGGTGGCTGTCGATCCTGGTGGTTCTAGCGGCCCTTGCCTTAGCCGCCAGCGCTTGCGGCCTGCTGCTGGCGACCGGGCTGTTCAGCCTGATCGGCGCGCGGCGCACCCGCACGGTCGCCCAGATCATGGCCGCCCTGATCGGCGCCGTCTTCTTTCTCAGCGCCCAAGCCTACAACATCCTGGGCGGACACCGGACCACAAGCCTGTGGCTGGGCCTGGCCCAGATGGTCCGGGAAGGCCGCCTGCGCCCGCCGCCCGCCGCCGCCTGGCCCCTGCGCGCGATGCTGGGTGAGCCGGCGCCCCTGGCGGCCATGCTGATTGGCGCGGCGCTTTTGTTCGTCGCGTTAAGCCAATGGCTGGGGCAGCGGTTTGCGGCCGACGCGGCGGCAGCCAGCGGCGTCGATGTGGCCGGCGCGCCGCGCGGCCGGTCCGCCGTCCCCACACGTTTCGCCACCGGAGCCATGGCCGCCACCTTCCGCAAGGAACTGCGCCTGCTGTGGCGCGACGCCGCACTGCTGTCGCAGGTGCTCCTGCGGGTGCTGTATCTGCTGCCCCTGGCCTTCCTCATGCTCCGAAACGCCGGCGCCCACATGACCTCCGCCCTGCCCGCCGGCGCGGCGGCCCTCACCTTCATGACCGGCCAGGTCAGCGGCAGCCTTTCATGGGTGACGATCTCGGCGGAGGATGCGCCGGAGCTGTTGGCCTGTTCCCCAACGCCGATCTCCACCCTGATGCGCGCCAAGCTGGCCGCCGCCCTGACACCGGTGGCTGTCCTGCTTGTCTTGCCTCTGGCGGCCCTGATCGTCCTCGCCCCCATGGCCGGTGTCGCCGCCTTGCTGGGCTGCACGGCCTCGGCCGTGGCCAGCAGCCTGATCAACGCCTGGTACAACAAGCCCGCAAAGCGCGCCGACTTCCGCCGCCGCCGGGCCGGTTCGTGGCTGGGAGCGCTGTTCCAGACCGTGGTCACGGCCTTGATAGGCGTCGCCGCCGCCGCCGCCGCCCTGCCGACCCCCTTCGCCCTGATTCCAGCAGTCGTAGCCCTGGGCGCCCTGTTGCTGATGCGCCGTTCGGACACTCAGATCGCCGAGTCGCTCCGCTCGGCGGCTTGAGCGGCAACCGCCGGCGCCGGCCATCGGACGAGGGCCAGCTGGCATTTCAGCGCCGCGCCAATAAATTCGGGGCGCCGTCAGCCTCGCAACAAATGTGTTAGAGACCGCCAAGATTTAGCCGCGTGCTCAGGGCACGGCCGCTACCTCACCCGGCGGCCTGACGGTCAGATCGCCCACAGTTTTTGCGTGGCTCGCATATGGTCGTCGATGTCGTCCGGGGGCGCGCTCGCTCTTCGGACTTGCTTGGCCAGGGGCTGGGCGGCGCCGCGACGCTGCGGCTGTTTCTGGCGGCTGCCATGGGCATGGCCTGCCTGGCCCTTGTCCTGCCGGTTGACCATGACGAGGGGCAATACGTCGCCGCGGCGGTGATGACCGCGCAAGGCCTGCGGCCCTACGCCGATTTTGTCTATCTCCAGACACCCCTGCAGCCGGCCCTGACCGCGGCGATCGCCCGTCACGCCTCTGGCGAGGTGTTCATCGCCCTTCGTCTTCTCAACGCCCTAGCCGGCGCCGCTATCCTGACCCTGGTCTTTCAGGCCCAGTGTCGCCTTGGTGTCACGCGCCGCCGCGCCGCCGCCGCCGCCGCGCTGATGGCCGCCTGCTACATCTTCGAATTTGCCTGCGGCGTCGGGCGTAACGATGCCTTGCCGGCCCTGGCCGAGGTCATCGCCATGACGGCCGGCTTGTCCGCGTTGCGGAGCCCATGGCGGACAAGCTGGAGCAGCGCGGCGCTATGGACCCTGGCGGGGCTGGGCTTTGGCGCGGCCGTTAGCCTCAAGATCTCCTACTTCCTACCCCTGGCCGGCGCCGGCCTGTTCGTCCTCGCCGGCGCCGTTCGCGGCTGGGCGCCTTGGCGGGGGCTGTTCGGGTTCTGTCTGGGCGCCCTGACCGGCGTGGCGCCCTGCATCGCCGCCCTGTCGGCCACGCCGGCGGCCTTTGTCTATGACACACTGGCTTACCATGCGACGGCGCCTGGAGCCTGGTATGCCTCCATCGGCCAGGCCAGCCGGCTATCGCCCTTGGCCAAGATCCCCGACAGCCTCCTCGCCCTGGCGGTTGGGCCGGCTCTGGAAGTGCTGGCGGCGGTGGCGGTGCTTACCGTTCTGCGCGCTCGTGCTGGCGTAGAAGCCTCGCCGCAGCGGCGGCTGTTGGAAATCCTGGCCGTGGCCGGGCTAGTCGCGGCCCTCGCCCCGGCGCCGACGCAGCGGCAATACTTTCTGCCCCTGCTGGCCCCGCTGTTCATCCTTTGGGGTCTGGGCGAGGAGGGCTTGCCCAGGCCCATGCGGCCCCGCCTGAAGCAGGGACTCGCCTTCGCCATCGCCTTTGGCGCCATGATCGGCGCCGGACGCTACGCCTACCTGGCGGGAGACTGCGCTCTGCGCCTGGCCCGGGGCTTTCCCTCCCCGCCCCTGCTGCTGACCGCCCAAGCCCATTGGATCGGTGATCGTCTGAGGGCGGCGAACGTCACCGGCGTCATTGCCACGCCCTCACCCCAGGTCGCCGCCGACAGCGGCTATCCCTTGGACCAGCGCCTTGCCGCGGGACCGTTCTTCTATCGCACAGGCGACCTGGTGACCGACGCTCAACAACGCCAGCTGCATGCCGTCAGCCCCCGCACCCTGACAGCCTTCCTGGACCAGTCGCCGCCGGCGGCGATCGTGGTCGGCCTTGAGCCGCGCCAAGGCCCAGGCGGACGGACGGTGGATGACGACTTCCGGGCCTACGCCGTGGCGCGTGGCTACCACCCGCAGGCGGGCGGCCTTGGGACGGTCCAACTCTTCATCCGCCCGATCGCGCCGCCCCCGAACTGATTCGCCCTACCAGGCGCCGACGTTGGGCATCGACGTCCAGGGCTCGGCCGGCTCAAGCCGCCCGTCTTTTTGCAGCAATTCAATAGAGATGCCGTCGGGCGAGCGGACAAAGGCCATGTGACCATCGCGCGGCGGACGGTTGATGGTCACCCCACCGTCCATCAGCCGTTGGCAGAGGGCGTAGATGTCGTCCACCTGATAGGCTAGGTGACCGAAGTTGCGACCGCCCGGATAGTCCTCGGCATCCCAGTTGTAGGTCAGTTCGACCATGGGCGCGCGGTCGGCCTTGGCGTCCTCGACATCGTCAGGCGCACAAAGGAAAACCAGGGTGAACTTGCCGTAGGGGTTCTCATTGCGGCTGACCTCGACGAGGCCTAGCTTGGCGCAATAGAAATCGATGGCCTGATCCAGGTCTTTCACCCGAACCATGGTGTGAAGATAGCGCATTGGCGGGTCTTCCCTTCTGGCTTTTCCGCGCGGTCGCGGACCCCTCCTTTACCCAATGCCACACCCTTCGTCAGGCCAAGAATTACCGCTGATCAGGTTGCAGCGCGGAAACCTGTCTTCCTTTTCATTTGCGACTGGAAATATGTGGCCGCACAACCCTGATCGTCGAACTTCCCGGGGGCGGGACCGGCGCGTTGACGTGGCGTGATCCAGAGCTCCCGCACATCAAGAGCTGTCATGCGCGTGAAGTCCTCCTTTGTCGTGGCCGCGGCCATCCTCCTCGTGGTGGTGGGCTACGTCCTCTTGCGCCCCCTGCTGGGTCGAAGCGCCAAGAGCACCGAGGCCGCCGCGGCCCCGGCGGCCAGCGCCAACGCCCTGCCGCTCGTCCAGGTGCAGGTGACGCCGGAGTTACAGCATCCCTATCTGGTCAGCCTGCGCGGACGCACCGAGGCCACCCGCACCGTCAGCGTCCGGTCGGAGACCTCCGGTGTCGTCGCCCTGGCCCCCGTCCTGCAGGGCACGTTCGTGCGCGGCGGGGCGATCCTATGCCGGCTGGCGGTAGACGCGCGCCAGGCGTCGCTGGACATGGCCAGGGCCAACTACAAGTCCAAGCAGTTGCAGATGCAGGCCTCCGCCAACCTGGCGGCCAAGGGCTTCCGTTCACCCACCCAGGTGCTGAGCGACCAGGCCAACCTCGACTCCGCCCAGGCCTCTGTCCGCCAAGCCGAAGTCGGTCTGGCGCAGGTTAACATCCGCGCGCCCTTCGCCGGGGTCTTCGATCACCGTGACGCCGAGGTCGGCGCCTATCTGTCGCCTGGCCAGTCCTGCGGTTCGGTGATCGAGCTGGACCCCCTGCTGGTGGTGGGTGATCTGCCCGAAACCGAGACCGGCAAGGTTCAGGTCGGGTCGAGCGCCACCGCCAGGCTGGTGTCGGGCGAGACAATCACCGGCCGGGTCCGGTTCGTGGCCCGCGACGCCGATCCCACCACCCGCACCTATCGAGTGGAGATCACCGCGCCCAACGCCGGCTCCAAGGTCCGTTCCGGCCTGTCGGCGGACATCCAGATCGCCTCCGGCGTGGGGCCGGCCCACCTCGCGCCCACCACCGCCCTGGTGCTGGACGCCGCCGGCCGCCAGGGCGTGCGCTACGTCCAGGCGGACAACAGCGTAGGCTTCTCGCCGGTGACGGTGCTTGAGGTGACGCCGCAGGGGTTGTGGATCGCCGGCCTGCATGGCCAGACTAGGATTATCACCCAGGGCCAGTCCTACGTGTCCGAGGGTCAGAAAGTCAGGGTGTCGGCGAAATGATCGACGGCCTCATCGACGGCGCCATCAAGCGGCGGAAGGTCATCCTGGCGGTGACGTTCGTGCTGAGCCTGTTCGGCCTCCTCGCCTATTTCACCATCCCGCGCGAAGCCCAGCCGGACATCACCATCCCCTTCGTGACCGTCGTGGTCCCCTACCCCGGCGTCAGCCCCGAGGACGCGGAGCGCCTGCTGGTGCGGCCCATGGAGCACGAGCTGAAGTCGATCCAGGGCCTCAAGGAGATGAACGCCGAAGCCCGCCAGGGCGTCGCCGTGGTGTCCCTGGAGTTCGAGGTCAACTTCGACAAGAACAAGGTGCTGGAGGACGTCCGCGCCAAGGTGGACCTGGCTCGCTCAAAGTTCCCGCCGGACGCCCTGCCGCCGGACATCGAAGAGAACAACATCAGCGACGAGCCGGTGATCGGCGTGGTGCTTTCCGGCCAGGCTCCCGAGCGCGCGCTCTTCGCCACCGCCCGCTCGCTTCAGGATCGCCTGCTGGGCATGCCCGGCGTGCTCAGCGCCGATATCTCTGGCGCCCGCGAGGAAGTGCTGGAAGCCACCATCGATCCGACGCGGATGGAGGCCTACAATATCACCACCAACGACCTGGCCAACGTTATCGGTCGCAACAACCAGCTTATCCCGGCCGGGGTCGTCCAGACGCACCAGGGCGCGTTCTCGGTGAAGCTCCCCGGCGTGGTGCAGTCGCCGCGGGACATCCTGCTGCTGCCGATCAAGAAGAACGGCGACAAGGTGGTGACCATCGGCGACATCGGCGAGGTGCATCGCACCTTCAAGGAGCCGTCGTCGATCAGCCGCTACAACGGACAGCCGTCCTTTACCCTGTATGTGGTCAAGCGACCCGGCGCCAATCTGCTGGACACCATCAGCGCCGTGCGCGGCGAGGTCCTGCAGGAGGCCAAACACTGGCCGCCCACCATCCACGCCGACTATTCCTTCGATGAGAGCGAGTACATCGCCCACACCCTGACCATGCTGGAGTCGGGGCTGATCACCGCCACCCTGCTGGTGATGCTGATCGTCATCGCCACCCTGGGCGTGCGCCAGGGGATCATGGTGGGAGCGGCCATCCCCACCTGCTTCATGATCACCTTCCTGTGCCTGCAGCAGATGCACATCACCCTGAACCAGATGGTGATGTTCGGCCTGGTCCTTGCCGTCGGGATATTGGTCGACGGCGGCATCGTCGTGGTGGAGTACGCGGACCGGAAGATGGCCGAGGGCCTGGACCGATCCGAGGCCTTTGCCGCGGCCGGCAAGCGCATGTTCTGGCCGGTAGTCAACGGCACCCTGACCACCCTGTGCGCCTTCCTGCCCTTCCTGTTCTGGAACTCGATCCCCGGCAAGTTCATGAGCTTCCTGCCGCTGACCCTGTTCTTCGCGCTGAGCGCCTCGATCTTCGTGGCGCTGATCTTCACCCCGGCGCTGGGCTCACTGATGGGCCGCAAGCAAGGCGTCGACCTGGCGCATCTGGCCGAGATCGAGAAGTCGGAGCATGGCGATCCGGGTCAGATGACCGGCTTCATGGGCTGGTACGCCCGGACCATCAGCGCCGCCGGCAAGCGGCCCCTGGTGGTAACCCTGGGCGCCCTCGCGGTGATGGCCGCGATCATCATTCCCTTCGGTATGCAAAAGCACGACGCCGAGTTCTTTCTCAAACAGGACCCCGACAACGCCACCGTCTACGTCATGGCCCGGGGCAATCTGTCCGTTCAGGGCTCCGACGCGCTGGTCCGTCAGGTCGAGAACCGGTTGATCGGCATCAAGGGCATCCGCGCGATCGACGTGCGGGATGGCAAGCTCGGCGGCGGTGGGCGCAACGCCCCTCCCAACGACACTATCGGCCGCATCCAACTCGAGTTCGTCGACTATGCCGGTGAGAAGAAGCTGGGCCTCAACGGCATGGACATCGTCGGCGAGATCCGCCGACGGCTGGGTGAGACGCCCGGGGTGCTGACCGAACTGCGCCTGCCCGAAGGCGGCCCGCCCCAGGGCAAGGACGTTCAGGTCCAGCTGCGCAGCGAAGATACCGTGGCGCTGAACAAGGCCGCCGACATAATCCGCGCCCACCTGGCTCAAGACCCGCAGATCATCGCCCTGGAGGACACCCGCACCTCTCCGGGCATCGAGTGGAATTTCTCAGTCGACCGGGTGGCCGCCGGGCGCTACGGCGTTGACGTGCTCTCGGTAGGCCAAGCCATCCAATTCGTCACCGACGGCATACTGGTGGGCAAGTTCCGTCCCGACGACGCCGCCGACGAACTGGACATCCGCGTCCGCTTCCCACCGGATGCGCGCAACATTGGCGCCTTCCAAAAGCTGAAGATCAGCACGCCGTCCGGGCCGGTGCCAGCCAGCTACTTCGTCAGGATGGACCCCGTGCAGCAGGTCACAGCCCTGCAGCGCCGCGACGGCCAGCGGCTGGTGGTCGTGCAGGCCAACACCCGAGGCATCGCCCCCAACCGCAAGATCACCGAACTGAAGCCCTGGCTGGAAAAGGCTCCAATCGACAGCGCGGTGCGCTGGAAGTTCACCGGCGCCGACGAGGAGGGTCAGAAAGCCGGCCTGTTCTTCATTGTGGCTATGAGCGTCACCCTTTTCCTGATGTTCATGATCCTGCTGTGGCAGTTCAATAGCTTCTATGGGGTGGTGGTCACCCTGTCGGCGGTGGTGCTGTCGACGGTGGGCGTGTTGCTGGGCGTGGATCTGAATCTGTTCCACACCTTCGACTATCTGTCGGTGATCATGCTGGGGACCGGCATCGTCGCCCTGGCCGGGGTGGTGGTGGGCCACAACATCGTGTTGGTGGACACCTTCTATCAGCTGAGGCGCAGCGGTTATGACGCCGCCGACGCCGCCGTGCGCGCCGCCACCCAACGCTTCCGGCCGGTGATGCTGACCACGGTGGTGACGGTGGTGGGCCTACTGCCGATGATGTTCCAATTCCACCCGGACTTCCGGCACGGCGGCTTCGACTACAAGGCGCCTGGCTCGGAATGGTGGGTGCAGCTGTCGGCCACCGTGGTCTGGGGCCTGTCGTTCTCGACGCTCCTGACCCTGTTCCTGACCCCGGCCGCCCTGGCGGCGCCCAAGTCCCTGCACCGCACCTTCGACGCCATGGTGAGCCTGAAGCTCAGGGACCTGGGCTGGTCGCGGCCACAGGACGAAGAGCGCGCTCCTAATCGGCCGCAGCCATTTCCGGAGGCGGCCGAGTAGCCTCCTGCCGGGTCTGACGGCGCCAGAGGGCGGCGTATTCCCCGCCCTTGGCCAGCAGGGCGGCGTGATCGCCGCGCTCGACCACCTTGCCGCGCCGGATGACCAGGATCTGATCGGCGTCGGCGATGGTGCTCAGGCGGTGCGCCACCACCAGGGTGGTTCGGCCGGTGCGCACCTTGCGCAGAGTGGCCTGGATCGCCGCCTCGGTGCGCCCGTCAAGCGCGCTGGTGGCCTCGTCCAGGATCAGCAGCCGAGGATTGGCCAGCAACGCCCGCGCCAAACCCACGCGCTGGCGTTCGCCGCCAGATAGCTTCAGGCCCCGCTCTCCCACCATGGTCTGCATCTGGTGCGGCAGGTCCTGAATGAAGGGCGTCAGTTCGGCCGCCTGCGCCGCGGCCCAGACATCCGCCTCTGTGGCGTTCGGATCGGCGAAGGCGATGTTGGAAAACAGGGTGTCGTTGAACAGGGCCACATCCTGGGGCACCAGGGCCACCGCCGAGCGCAGGCTGGCCTGGCTGACCTGGCGAAGCGACACCCCGTCGATCAGGACCCCACCTTCCTGGGGGTCCAGTAGGCGCAAGGCCAGCCGCACGATGGTCGTCTTGCCCGAGCCCGACGGCCCCACCAAGGCTGTGGTTGTGCCCGGGGGCACGCGGAAATCCACCTCCGCCAGGCCCACGGACCGGGCCGTATGCTGGAACCCGACCTTGTCGAACACCAGCTCGGCCCCGCGGCTGGAGGCCGGCGGCAGCGGCCGCGCGTCCGGGGCGTCAGTGATGTCCGCCGCCACCGCTCGCAGGTCCAGCATCTGCTCCATGTCCACGAACGCCTGCCGGATCTCGCGGTACTGCATGCCCAGCACGTTGAGCGGGCCGTAGACCGTCTGCAGGATCAGGATGCAGGCGGTGATGCTGCCGATGGACATCTCGTGATGGATCACCCCCATGCCGGCGATGACCACGATCAGGAACCGGCCGATGTTCAACACCACGGACTGCACGGTGTTCAGCAGTTGCAGCGAGGTGTTGGCCTTCACCGCCGCCTGGGCGTAGTCGCCCATGGCCTTGGCGTAGCGGTCGACCACTCGGCCTTCGGCGCCAAAGGTCTTGATCGTCTCGTAGTTCATCAGCGAGTCGACCACGAGGCCCGCGGCCTCGCTGTCAGTCTGGTTCAGATCGCGCCGGTGCCTGATCCGCCAGTTCGAGATACTGAATGTGAAGACCGTGTAGATGACGATGGTCAGGTTAGCGACGACCGCTAGCCGCCAGTCGAACTGGCTGCTGAGCACCCAGGAGGCCATGGCCAGCTCAATCACCGTGGGCCCCAGGCTGAGCACCACGCTGCGCAGCAGGAAGTCGGTGGAGCGCGCGCCGCGGTCGATGATCCGCGACAAGCCACCGGTCTGCTTGCCCTGGTGGAAGTTCAGCGACAGCGACAGCGAATGAGCGAAGGTTTCCACGGCGGATCGCGCGAGAGCCGCCTGCGACACCGGCGTGAAGATCGAATCCCGGACGAACGGGACTGCTGAGGCCAGCATGCCCAGCAACACCCAGCCCCCCGCGAAACCGGCGAAGCCAATGAGCACCGCGTCGGCGCCAGCATGGCCCTTTCCCAGCTGGTCGATGGCGGAGCGAATCCACAGGGGGGCGGTGACGCCGGCCAGCTTTCCGATCAAAACCAGGGCCAGGGCGAACGCCAGGCGGGTCTTGAGCCCCTTGGCCCCCGACCGCAGCACCAGCCGCACCAAGTCGGCCATGGAGCTCCAGAAGCTGAACCTGCCGGGGCCGAGTCCGGCGGCCGGCAGGGCGCCGCCCATTTCGTGCGCCATGCTCAACTGACGGGTCCCGATCGATCCACGATGATGGTGCTCTGCATCCCGCCTCCAGGGGTCATCCAATCGATCCGCCAGCCCAGCGGCGCGCGCTCGGCTCGGTACGGTCCTGTGGTCAAGGTGGGGGCTGGCGACACAGGCGCAACCGTGTGGATCTGATGCTCGCCGTCCGAAACGTCGATCTGGTGCTCCCCCGTGGTCAGGGGTTGGGTCAGGGCGATAGCGAAGCGGCCGTCCGCGTCGGCGGCGTCCTGGCCCCGCTGCACCCCATCCACGCGGATGCTGACGGTGGCCCCAGGGGCCGAGACGCCGGAGATAACCGCCCCGCCCTGGCGGTCGTAGTCCACGGCCCAGACGCCCGTCTGGCCAGGCTTGCCGCTGAACACCACCGCGCCGGACCCAGACCGAAGCTGGGCGGATCGCCCGTCAGGCAAGACCGCCAGATAGCCCTCGGCCTGCACCGTCCGTCGACCCGCCGCGTCGACCATGGACAGGCCAAAGATACGCGGCGTGGCGCTGGCGGCCAGATCCAGCCGCCACAGCCCCTGGCTGTCCACCGGCGCGAACATCGCCGTCCCAGCGGGGGTCGCCAGGCGAACGCGCATATCGGCCACGCCCTTGCCGGACAGAGTCAGCCGACCTCCAGGGGCCGGAGCCGAGGCCGTCAGCGCCGGCGGCGGGACGTAGGCGCCGTCCGCTTCAGCCCCGGCCGTATGGGCGGCCACATCGCCGCCGCCCTTGCCACTGCAGCCGATCAGCGCCGTGGCGCCGATCACGGCCGCCAAAAATCTTGCCTTCACCGCGACTTGAATCCCTTCAGGTTTCACCCGATTATTTACCCAGATCGTTGCACAACGAAGCGCGCCCCGGCGCGCTGTTTTTTTCTGGAGATTTGAAACGATGTCGAACCAGTCCAGGCGCCTGGACTCCGTGTGCGTCTATTGCGGTTCGTCGAATGCGGCGCGCCCTGAATATCTTTCCGCGGCCGCCCGCCTGGGCAAGCTCATCGCCGATGAAGGCCTGCGGTTGGTCTACGGCGGCGGCGGGGTTGGCCTGATGGGCGCCACCGCGACGGCGGCGCATGACGCTGGCGGTCGCGTGCTGGGCGTCATTCCCGAGTTCCTCACCACCCACGAACGTCCCCTGACCACGGTGGAGACCATCGTCGTGCAATCGATGCATCAGCGGAAAATGATGATGTTCGAAGAGGCGGACGCCTTCGCCATCCTGCCAGGCGGCATTGGCACCCTGGAGGAAGTCATCGAACTGCTGTCATGGCGCCGGCTGGCGCTACACGACAAGCCGATCGTGTTCTACAACCCGGACCACTTCTACGACCGCCTGTTCGGCCTGTTCCAACAGTTCATCGATGAGAAGCTGATCCCGCAGGAATTCTCTCAGACTTGGCGCGCCGTCACGGACATCGAGGAGATGTTGCCGGCCATCCGCGCCATGCCGCGAGACGCGTTCGCCACCGACGGCGGCATCGTCCACGTCACCTAAGGAAGAGTGGCGGCAGCCAAAGATCGCGCCGCCCGGGCCCGTATGGGTCCGGACGGCGCCATTCAAACAAATTCAGTCGTCGCGATGGACGCGCTCGCGCCGTTCATGCCGCTCCTGGGCTTCAAGGCTCAGGGTGGCGATCGGTCGGGCCTCCAGGCGGGCGATGCCGATAGGCTCACCCGTCTCTTCGCAATAGCCGTAGGCGCCGTCCTCGATTCGGCGCAGCGCCTCGTCTATCTTCGAGATCAGCTTGCGCTGCCGATCTCTTGTACGCAATTCAAGAGCACGATCGGTTTCAGATGACGCACGGTCAGCCAGATCAGGATGATTTTCCGTCTCTGCCTGAAGATGGGTCACTGTTTCCCGTGACTCTTTCAGGATGTCTTCTTTCCAATTCAGCAGCTTTTGCTTGAAATACTCAAGCTGCCGATCGTTCATGAAGGGTTCGTCTTCACTTGGACGATACTCGGAGTCTTTCAACAATACGGAAGTTGCGTGCATAAACGCCTCACACCCCCTAAAGCCCCGTCTCGATAACGGGAGCCGCGCTTATAACAAAACCACCGTTACGAGCAACGCAGCAAAGACTCACGAGATCGGGTTCTTTGACAGACCGAGCGTGATTGCCGCGGAACGGATCGATCGAGATCATAAACTTGTGTCGGGACGCCGACAGACGGCAGACGTCGGCGGTCGGCGTCAGTGGCGCTCGGGCGGCGCGGATCAGGCCGCCAGTCCATTGACTTCCAACTTGGCTAACTCGACGGCGGCCCGGGTTTCGATTTCACCGAGGATGGCGTCAAGGCCGGGATCGTCGGTCATCGACCGCTGCTCGCGCGCTTCGCGGGCCAGGCGTTCGACCGCCCCGCGCGGCAGGGCGCCGTCCAACATGCCGATCTTCAATTCATCGAGAACGTCCAGCAGACGGCCGCCTCGCGCGGCCGCGCGGCGGCGACGCTCCAGCGGGCTGCCGACTTCCTGCAACGCCATCAGCGCTTCCAGGGAGGAAACGGAGCTGACCCTGGCCGAGGCGCTGGCGCGCGCAACGTCAGGCGCGCCGCCAGAAACGATCGGTGCGAAAGCCGCCCCGCCGGAAGCCGGCTGGGACGCACGCGGTCCACTGGCGGAACTCGCGCTGCCCGGACCCGAAACCTTCATATCGGAACTCCCATGCGGCAAGGATGAGCCTCGCCGGATTGCGGTATGGTTAATGCCGGGCAAATTCTGCCGACGGCGCTACAGCCCACAACCAGAAACTGACAATCGCCTGTTTTGATTGACGTTTTGTGTGCGCCTGGCTTGGCGCCGTTCTCGCAAGGCCGCGCCCGACCCTCACGGGGCCGTTGGTAAGGTCATCATGCGCAGTTCGCTCGTCCGATTGGTTCTCTCTCTGCTCATCAGCTTGGGCCTCGCCGCAGGCCCCGCCGCCGCCGCGTCGCGGATCAAGGACATCGTCCAGTTCGAGGGGGTGCGCGACAACATGCTGGTGGGTTACGGCCTTGTGGTCGGCCTCAACGGCACCGGCGACTCCCTGCGCAACGCCGCTTTCACCCAACAGAGCCTGGTGGCCATGCTGGAACGTCTGGGGGTCAACACCCGCGACGCCCAGGCGACCCTGAACACCAAGAACGTCGCCGCGGTGATGGTCACCGCCCGGCTTCCCGCCTTTGCCGCCAGCGGCTCGCAGATCGACGCCACGGTCTCGGCCATGGGCGACGCCAAGAGCCTGCTGGGCGGCACCCTGCTGGTCACCCCCCTGCTGGGCGCGGATGGCCAAGCCTACGCCGTTTCCCAGGGCACGGTGCAGACCGGCTCGGTTTCCGCCGGCGGCGCCTCGGGCTCTTCGGTCACCAAGGGCGTGCCCACCGCGGGACGCATCGCCGCGGGGGCCATCGTCGAGCGCGAGATCGGCTTCCAACTGGCCAGCATGAGCCAGCTTCGTCTGACCCTGCGCAATCCCGACTTCACCACCTCCCACCGCATCGCCGACGCCATCAACGCCGCCTTCCCGGGCACGGCGATGGAAACCAACCCGACCATCGTCACTATCCGCCCGCCCGAGGGCCAGGACATGGTCAGCTTCGTCACCGCGGTGGAAAACCTCTCCGTCACCCCCGACGCCCCCGCAAAGGTCGTGATCGATGAAGTCGCCGGGGTGGTGGTGATGGGCGATACGGTGCGCATTTCCACTGTCGCCATCGCCCAGGGCAACCTGACCATCTCGGTCCAGGAGACCCCCAAGGTCAGCCAACCGGCGCCCTTCAGCGAAGGCCAGACCACCACCGTTCCGCAGTCGACGCTGAAGGTGGACGAGGAGAAGGGCAAGAAACTGATCGTGCTGCGGGATGGCGCCTCCCTGGCTAGCCTGGTCAGCGGCCTCAACGCCCTGGGGGTCACCCCCCGCGACATGATTTCCATCCTGCAGGCCATCAAGGCCGCCGGCGCCCTGCAAGCCGATATCGAGGTGATGTGATGTCAGCCCTTTCCGCCGCCGCCATTCCCCTGGATATGCTCGCGGGCGCGCCGTCCGGCGCCAGCGCCGCCGAAATGGTCAAGCGCGGCAATATCCAGAAGACCTCTAAGGACTTCGAGAGTTCGTTCCTGAACATCATGTACCAGTCGATGTTCAAGGACGTCGGCGGGTCCGCGTCCCTCGGTGGCGGCGGCGAGGCCGAGGAGATGTGGAAGTCCTTCCTCACCGACGCCATGGCCAAGCAGACGGTCAAGCGTGGCGGCATCGGCCTCTCCGAAGTGGTCGCCAAGGAAATGTTGAAACTTCAGGGTTTGAGTGCGTGAGATGAGCCAGCCAGCCGCCGACACCCGCGTCGAAGCCCTCATCGTCCTCACGGATCGCCTTACCAGCGCCATCGCTCAGCAATGCAAGTCCTTCGAGGCCCACCGGCCCCAGGACGCCGCCGGGTCCATGGACGAGGTGGGCAAGCTGGCCAACCTCTATCGGCGCGAGTCCGCCGAGGTCCGGCTGCAGCCGGACCTGGTCGCCAGCGCCTCGCCGGATCGGCGCAAGCGGTTGGTCCAGGCCACCGAGGCCTTCGACGCCGTCCTGTCCCGCCATGGTCGTGCGGTCATGGCCTCCAAGACCGTCACCGAGGGCTTGGTCCGCGCGGTCGCGGTGGAGGTCGCCTCGCACCGCGCCACAGGCACCGGCTATGGCCCCACCGCCAAGGCCTCCGCGCCGGACGCGACCGCTATAGCGCTGAACCGCCAGGCTTGATCGGCGCGGGCGCACCGAATTCAAACACTCATTTAAAACGTTTGTTTGACTCCCGTCTCGGTTGGATGTGAGATGCCCTGCGGCCGCCCCATGGCCGGAGATCCCCCCGATGACTGCCCTTCCCGCCCCTACCGGCTTCACGCCGCATGACCGCAAGAGCCCCCTCACCGAACCCTGGGAGCCCCTGTTCGCCCGCAAGCAGGACGGAGCGGTTCAGCTGGGCCTGCGCGTCGACCGGGCGCACACCAACGGCCGCGGGTTCGCCCACGGGGGACTGATCAGCGCCCTGGCTGACAACGCCATGGGCCTGACCTGCGTCCAGGCCCTGGGAGACGGCCTCAGTCTGGTCACCGTCAATCTTTCGGTGGACTTCGTCGGCTCCGGCCAGATCGGCCAGTGGCTGCAGGTCGCCCCGAAGTTGGTCCGGGCCGGCTCCACCCTCTGCTTCGTCGAGGCGATGATCACCGCGGACGGCGAACCCTGCGCCCGCGCCAACGCCACCTTCCGCGTCATTCGCCGGCCGCCAAGCGCGCACTAGGCGCGGACCGCTAGGCCTGATCGCGGCGGTTGCCTTTCTTCTGGGCCGGGCGTTGACTGCATGGTGAAATGTCAGCGCGAGTCCGCGGGCGAGATGACCGATACCGAGCGCAACTTCCTGCCGCCAGATCCAAAGGGCGAGTTCCGGTTCGAGGTCTCGCTGTTCCTGATCAACCTGCTCGTCGCCGTGTCCAGCCGGCGCGAGACGGAGTTGGAAAAGATGCTGCGGGGTGTCGGCCTGACGCTGACGCGCTATCGCGTGCTGATGGTCACGGCGCGGCTTGGCCAAGGGGCGATGTCGGACCTGGCCAAGCTCAGCGCCATCGAGCGCACCACCCTGACCCGGGCCGTTGATCAGCTGGAACAAGAGGGGCTTGTGGAGCGCCTGGGCGCCGACAACGACCGGCGCAAGGTCAAGATCGCCATGACCGCCAAGGGCCGGGTGGCGCTGGACGCCGCCATCGACGTGGCCAGGGCGTTCAACGAGGCGTCCCTTACGGGCGTGTCCGACGAAACGCGGCGAAGCATGGTCCGGGGTCTGCAGCAGATGCTCGCGAACCTCGGCTGGCCCGAGCGGGATCTGCGCAAGGTGCTCGGCATGCCCAGCGAAGACGACTGACCCCTCGCCCGTCATTCCCTGTCCAGCCTGATCTCACGTTCGATGCCGATGGCGTCCAGGAAGGCGCGGTCGTGGCTGACCACCAGCAGGGCGCCATCGTAGCCCAGCAGCGCCGCCTCGACCGCCTCGATAGAGTCCAGGTCCAGGTGATTGGTAGGTTCGTCCAGGATGATCAGCCCGGGCGGCGCCTGGCCCATCATGGCGCAGGCCAGGGCCGCCCGCAGACGCTCTCCGCCGCTCAGGGTCTCCACGGTTTTCAGCGCAGCGGTGTTGCGGAACAGGAACCGGGCCAGGGCCGCGTGCGCCGCGTTGTCGCCAGCGCCAGGGTTGAGCCGTTTGAAGGCCTGCACCAGGGTTTCCTCGGGTCGTAGCGCGCCGGTGGTCTGGTCCATCAGCGCAGCCTCCACACCGCGCACGATCCGTCCCGCCGAAGGGGCCAGGGCGCCGGTGGCCAGCCTGATCAGGGTCGTTTTGCCAGAGCCGTTGGGGCCGGTCACCGCCACCCGCTCCGGTCCCGCCAGACGGAACGAGACCGAGGCCACGACGGGAGCGGCGCCGGGCCAGCCGAAGGTAACATCTTCGAAGGCCAGCACCAGCTTGCCCGCCGCCAGGCCGGAGGGCGGCAGGTCGAAGCCGAAAGCCCGCAGGCGCTCCACCTTGGCTTCCGCCGCGGCCAGGGTCTCGGCGGCGAAGACGCGTTGGCGCTCGGCCAGCCGGCTTTGGCCGCCGGTGGTGCGCTCCGCCCGGTCGGCCTTGGCGTCCAGCAGCATCTTTGGCGCATCGCCCTTGGCCCGCGACCTTTGGCCGGCGGCGTCCTTGCGCGCCTTTCGTTCGCGGGCGAGCTGGATGTCGCGGTCGATGCGGCCGACGCTCCGCTGCGCTTCGTCCAGCCCGCGAGCCGCCGCGGCCGCCTCCTCCACCCGGCGCGAGAGGTAGAGGTCGTAACCGCCGCCATAGACTCGGGCGCCCAGGCCAGACAGCTCGACGATCCGGTCCATACCCCGCAGCAGGGCGCGGTCGTGGCTGATCACCAGGGCGCCGCCCTTCCAGCGGCCCAGCATCGCGCCCACGGCCTGGCGGGCCTCGGCGTCAAGATTGTTGGTGGGTTCGTCCATCAGGAGCAGATCCGGTTCGCCGATCAGCAGGGCCGCCAGCGCCGCGCGGGTGGCCTGGCCGCCACTGATGGCCGAGGCCGGACGGTCCAGGGCGATGTCCGCTAGACCCATATCGCCGAGCGCCTCGGCCATGCGGGCGGGCAGCAGCCAGTCGGCCAGGTCGAGGTCGTCGTCGCGGCCCTCGCCGCGCTCCAGGCGGTCCAGCCGCGCCACGGCCTCGCGCACCCCGAGAAGGTCGGCCAGAGTGGCGTTGGCGGGCGGCGAAACGATCTGGCGCAGGACTGCAAGCCGGCCGGCCACGGTCACCGCGCCCGAGGTCGGGGTCAGCTCGCCCAGAATGATCCGGATCAGGGTGGTCTTGCCGACGCCGTTGCGGCCGACCAGGCCGATGCGTTCGGCGCCGAGGGTGAGGGTCAGGTTGTCGAAGAGGGACCGGCCGTCAGGGCCGCGGTAGCTGACCTGGTCCAGGGTGACGATGGCAGACGATATGGGGGAAGACATGGGAAGCCTTGGCGAAGGAAACGGGCGGGGCGAAGCGGGTTTCGTTCGCGCGTTCCATCGAGGCCTCCATCAAAGCTGAGCAATGCTAGGCCGCATTCGCTGCCCGGCGCAAGGCGCCCTAAGCGACGATCCCGGGCACGACCACATAGCCCGCCCGCGGGAAGTGGACGTGCAGGCGGCCCAGGGCGGGATCATCGCGCAGCAAGGTCACCCGCTCGTGGTTGGAGGCCACCAGGGTCCCCGACACCGGATCGCGACCATAGTCATCGGCCATCACGCTCACCGCGGCGCCGGGCGCCAGGCTGAGGGGATCGTCGCCATCGTGCGCCAGGCTGAGGTTGGGCTCGGCGGCCTTGGCCGTCGCCAGCGCTTCGCCAGTAGAGAGCTCCGACCGTGTCCCGTGGCCGATGGCCGCCATGCGCGCACGCCAGGCCTTGACCCGGTCCAGCCCGGACAGCAGTTGCGCGGCCACTGTCGGCGTCGCGGCGTTGAGCCACCAGACGTTCATATAGGCCGACACATCCGCGAGGCCGGGCGCCGCGCCGCCCAGGAAGTCGCCGTCGCTTTCGAGGGCGTGTTCGATCCACCCGGCCTGGGCCCGCCACTGGCCGCGCATCATCTGGGCCGCCGCGCGCATCGCCTTCACATCGAAGGGGCGACCGGACATCTTTTCGCGGTCATCGATGAAGGCCTTGGGGACGTTGTCGCCGATCTCCGCGAAGATGATCGGCACCGTGGCGCCGAAGAACAGCCGGTCGGCCCAAAGGTTGACGGCGAAGGCCGGCCCCTGCCCCGCCGCCGGGCCGGGCGAGCGCCGTTCCAGCTCCGCCAGGATCACTTGGCTGTCGCAGAACACGTCCGCGCCGATCTGCATCACCGGCGCGCGCCGATAGCCGCCGGTGAGCGGGATAAGGTCGGGCTTGGGCATGATGCTGGGCTGGATCACCGAACGCCAGGCCATGCCCTTGAGCCCGAACATCAGCCGCACCTTCTCCGAGAACGGCGAGGCGTCGTAGTGGTGCAGGATAATCTCGTCGGCGGCGGCGGGCATGTTTGGTCTCTCCCCTTATCGTAGACGCAGTGTGGCGCCGCCGGCGGGATGAGGGAACGGCGCCCTGGCGTCAGCGAACCGAAGACACAGTAGGGCCGCAAGAAGCGGGTGGCTGGGGGACCGGCGACCGTGGGAATTTCACCTCAACAGCAAGAGGAGTTTCCCATGGCCTTCACGGTTTCGGGCCTGTCGCCCGCCCCCTTCCAATCCCTGTTCGGCCTCAATGACGAGGCCCTGGCGGCGCGCGGCGCGGTGCGCCGGGTCGCCCAGGCCGACGGGCGCTATCCGTGCCGCATCAGCCTTGAGGACGCGGCGCCGGGGGATCGGTTGCTGCTGGTGAATTACCAGCATCAGGACGCGGCCTCACCCTATCGGTCCAACTACGCCATCTACGTGCGCGAGGCGGCGCTGGTGACCCGGGTCTGCGCCGACGAGATCCCGCCGGTGCTGATAGGCCGCCCCATCGCCCTGCGCGGCTTCGACACCGATGGCATGCTGGTCTGGGCCGAGCTGGTGTCGCCGGACCAGGACATCGAGGCCGCCATCGGCCGGGGACTGGCCCAGACGTCGGTGGACTATCTGCACGCGCACAACGCGGCGCACGGTTGTTACGCAGCTCGGATCGACCGGGCCTAGGCTGAACCTCGCCCCTCGTCCACGATGGCGGGGAAGGAGCCGGCCGCCGATCACGGCGGTTCGTTGCTTGGCAGGTCCGGCGGCGGGTCCGTTGGCAGGACCGGGGGCGGGACCGTGGGCTGTTGGGTCCAGATCATCTCACCGAAGGAGGCCGGGTTGGCGGGTCGGGTGACGCGCCAGGCGGCGTAGGGGGAGCCAGGGGTATCCTGGGTCATCTCGTCGTCGGCCCAGCCCTCGCAGTCCCAGACCCCCAGGTCCACGGGCAGGCCGAGGTCCCGGCACATCCGCCAGAGGATGCCGCCCATGGGCCTGTCGTCGGCGAAGGTTTCTTCCGGCTCGCGGTCCATCCAGTCGCGGATGTCGTCGGACATCCGGTCGATGCGGTCCGGCGGGCAGACGGTGTCGGTGTTGATCGCC
>JBBROW010000041.1:0-36186 GCA_038228945.1 Caulobacterales bacterium | reverse complement strand
GCCTTCGTCAACACCGGCATCAAGTGGAAGACCCGCTACCAGGACACCTCCGTTACCCTCGGCGTCCGTTACCAGTGGTAGCCAAGCCAGTCTGAACGACGGTGTTCAAGCAACGCGGCCGGCCCCTAACAGGGCCGGCCGTTAGCTTTTTCGGATGACCTCCCTTGGCGTTCGCCTCGCATCCTCGACGCGGCGGACAAGCTCGCTCTTGCCCCGCTTGGGGAAATGCGAGACGACGCTCTGGAAGCGTCGGGCTGCGTCAGCCCTTTTCCGCCTGTGCGGACTTTGGCGGCGCCCGACGTGCGTGAGCATCCGGACGACCAAACGGACGTCCGGCATCGAAACTACATCGCCGATAGCCGCGACCGGCCGGCGCCAAGGAGACAAGAATGCGAATGCTGGCTTTGGCCTCGGCCCTGATCCTCACCGGCAGCGCGGTCGCGGTTGCCCAGCCGGCGCCGCCCGCCCTGCCTAAGCTCTTCGCCGACTACGGTCAGCCCGACATCACGCCGGGCCTCTGCAAGACCGTCAGCCCGTCGGAAGTCCAATGCATCATCCCCGCCATGACCGCCGGTCAATATCTGGTCGAGGCCACCGGGACCTCGACCTCGCAGGGGGCTGACGCCAAGCAAGCCCTGCAGATCACCGTCGGCATCGTGCCCTGCGGCTCGGGCCAGAACAATGCGCCCTGGCCCAGCGGCGCGCGAACCTTCCGCCTGAATTGTTCGGTGGCCGTGCTGACGGACAAGCCCCTGGTGGTTCGGGTAATCTACCAGGACGCGCATGCCACCAAGGACCCCAAGGGACCGCAGCTCTCGATCCGCCGCCAACCCTGGGAAGGCGTTTTGACCTCACGGGTGTTCGCGCCTCAGCAATAGACCCGCGCCGCGGTTCGTCTAACGGCGATCTGGCTTTAGGGTCCTAGCCACAAAGATTGGGAGGCGTTTGCCTATGTCACGAGCCTTGGTGCTTGGCGGGGGTGGCCCCGTGGGGATCGCTTGGGAGGCTGGCCTTTTGGCCGGCCTGGCGGAAGATGGTGTCGCTCTCGGCCAGGCCGACTTCGTCCTGGGCACATCAGCCGGTTCCGTTGTCGGCGCCCTGCTGGCCATGGGCCGCGATCCACGTGACATCGCCCGCCAGATCATCGCTGAGGCCGATCGCCCGCGCGAAATTCCCCAACAGGTGGCGCAGGAGCGCACCGGCGCTCCGAACATGATGGTGCTGTTGCAGAAGATGCAGGAAGCCGCCTCCGGGGAGCGGGATCCCCAGGAGGTCCGCCGCGAGATCGGCGAGTTCTCCCGGGCCGCGCAAACGGTGGACGAGGCCAGCTTCCTGGCCGGGTTTGGCCGTCAACTGGCCGAGGCCGAGGAGGGCGCCTGGCCCGGCCACGGCTACGCCTGCACGGCCGTCGACACCGCCACCGGCGCGTTCGTGATCTGGAACGCCGAGTCGAAGGTCAGCCTGTCCCGCGCCGTGGCCTCCAGCTGCAGCGTTCCCGGCGTCTTCCCCGCCATTACCCTCAACGGACGCCGCTACATGGATGGCGGCATGCGGTCGGCCACCAATGCCGACCTCGCCAAGGGACATAAGAAGACAGTGGTGATCGCGGTGCGCCTGGCGGCCGGGGAATTCGGTGACCGGATGATGGCCCCCGTAACCCGGGAGATCGCCGTCCTGACCGACGCCGGTGGCGCCGTGGAGCTGATCGTGCCGGACGAGGCCAGCACGGCCGCTTTCGGCATGAACCTGATGAACCCCAAAAACCGGCCGGCCGCCGCGAAGGCTGGGCTGGACCAGGGGCGCGCCTTGGCCGCCACTCTCCAGCCGTTCTGGAGCTAGGTCAATTTGACGAGGATATTGTGCCCGGGTAATAACACAAACCCGTCCGGCGGAATCTGATCCATGTCCCAAGCCCAATTCACCGTCTTCCAAGGAACCCAGCGCTTGGCCCAGGGCGAGCCCTGGCGCGTCGCCCAGGCCGTGCGGCAAGCCGGTCAGGCCGGCGCGATCGCGGTCTTCGACGACGCCACGGGCAAGCCGGTGGATATCGATCCGCACGCCGCCCGGCCACCGGAGCAGGCCACCGCGGCGTCCGAGCCGCGCGGGCGGGGGCGGCCAAAGCTGGGGGTGACGGCGCGGGAGGTCACCCTGCTGCCTCGCCACTGGGACTGGCTGAACGCCCAGCCCGGTGGCGCCTCCGTCACCTTGCGCAAGCTGGTTGAGGCGGCGCGTCGTTCGCCCGAAGCGGCGACCCGCCAAAGTCAGGCCGCCGCCTACGCTTTCATGTCGGCCATGGCCGGCGACTTCCCCGGGTTCGAGGAGGCGACGCGGTCGCTATTCGCCGGCGATCGACCGACCCTGGAGGCGCGGATCGCTCCCTGGCCGGCCGACATCCGTGACTACGCCCTGGCGCTGGCCTTCCCCCGCCCAGAGACGGTGGCCTGACCGGCTAGATCGCGATCTCACGGTCGTTCTTCCCCGCCGCGCTCTGTTCGTCGTAGCGCGCCTCCAACTCGGCGAACTCTTTGCGCTTAGGCCCCAGATAGCCGAACAGGAAGGCGGCCACCTTGCGGATCTGGATCTCTTCGGAGCCCTCGGTGATCCGATAGCGGCGGTGGTGGCGATAGATGTGCTCGAAGGCCTTGTGCCGGGAATAGCCGATGCCGCCGTGCACCTGCATGGCCCGGTCCGCTGCCTCGCAGCAAAGACGGTTGCCCCAGTAGTTGCACATGCTGACCCGGTCGGAGATCTGACGCTCCACCTCCTTGTGGGGCATGCTGTCCATCTCCCAGGCGGTCTTGCGGATCAGCAGCCGCAGCATCTCCGCCTGGGTGGCCAGCTCCACCAGGGGGAACTGAATGGCCTGGTTGTCGGACAGGGGCTTGCCGAACGGCTTGCGCAGGCGGGCGTACTTGACGCTCTCGTTGATGCAATAGACCGCCGCGCCCAGGGATGAGGCCGCCTGGCGGATGCGGTTCTGGTGCACGAAGCTCTGGCCCAGGCCCAGGCCGCGTCCTTCCACGCCCCAGATGGCGTCCTCCGGCACCCAGACATTGGTGAAGCTGACACGGGGGTGGTCGGTGGGCATGTTGAAGGTCCACATCCACTCCTCGATCTTCACCCCCGGGTCCTTGGCGGGGACCAGGAAGACGGTGATCCCGGCTGCGTCGCCGTCCTTGCCGTCGGTGCGGGCGAAGCACATGCAGTGGGTGGCCACGTGCATGCCAGTGGTCCACATCTTCTGACCGTTGATCAGCCAGCCGGCGACGCCGTCCTTGTCCTGACGGACCGCGCGGGTCTCCATGAAGGTGGCGTCCGAGCCGTGATTGGGCTCGGTAAGGCCGAAGGTGGCGCGGATCTTACCGGTCAGCAGGGCGTCGCTGTACTGGTCGTATTGGGCGTTGGTGGCGAACTCCTTGAACATCAGCACGAAGGGGTTGTTGCCGACGATGGAGTGCTCGTTCTGCAAGTCGTTGTGCAGGCCCAGGCCCTTGGCGGCCAGGTGCTCGCGGATCACCGCCATGGACAGGTTGGAGCCGCCCTTGCCGCCCATCTCCACCGGCCAAGCATAGCGCAAGTGGCCGGCCTCGTCGGCCAGCTTGCGCGCCTTGCCCAGCAGCTCTTCCCATTCGGGGCGGGGCAAGCCGTCGTTGTCCCAGTCGGTGCGCGCGTGTTCGCGGCGATGGTCGAAGAACCGGATGTTGTCGTCCTGGTTCTCCAGCGGTTTGATCTTGGCCTCAATGAAGGCGTCAAGCTCGGCCAGATAGTCCTGCAGGTCCTGGGGTACGGCGAAGTCCATGGGCGTGTTCCTTTGGTCCTGAATCTAGCCGCGCTCGGCGAGGCTGGCGCGGTAAGCGGCGTAGGTGGGCTGGTCCACCGCCAGCTTGGCGAGGGTGGTGGCCCAGAGGTGATCGGAGAGGCCGGGGGTGGTCAGGTCCATCTGACCGGCGGCGATACGCTGGGAAAGCTCGGTGTTCAGCGCCAGCAGGTCGCCGCCATGACCCAGCAGGGCGGTCAGGCGCTGCTGTTCGGCGGCGTCGGCGGCCGGTGACAGATCCAACTGGCGGCGCATCATCTCCAGGGCGTTGGCGGCGACGCGGGCCTGGAACGAAGTGGCGCCAGTGGTCTCGGCCGTCACCACGGTCTTGAGGAAGGTGGCGACGGCGCCGATGACTTCGGATGGGGTGGGCTGGTCTTGCATGTCAGTTCGCCAACAGCCTCAACAGGTCGATTTCGTTCTCGGAGGTCCGCCGCGCGATCACTGCCCGCTCCACCGAGGGGTCGGCGCCGCGGAAGGCGATGGTCATGCCAGCGCACATCACCCCCCAGCGCATGGAGCCATAGACCTCCCACCAATGGGCGTGCTGGCGCCGCACCGGCGCGCCGCCGGCCGCTTCGTAGCCGGCCCACAGGTCCTCGCGTTGGCCAAAGCCGCCCACCGGCTTGTCGATGGCCCCGAACCGCCAGGGGCTGGTGCAGATCCAACCCAGATCCTCCATGGGATCGCCGACGTGGGCGATCTCCCAGTCCAGCACGGCGCGCACGCCGTCGGCGCCGATCATCAGATTGCCGTTGCGAAAATCGCCATGCACCAGGCGGACCTCTTCAGGCTCCGGCGGGCAGTGGGCTTCCAGCCAGCGGAAGGTCACGTCGAACACCGGGCGCGGCCAGCCCGAGGCATCGTAGATCGCCTTGTACTGGGCCACCAGTTCGGCGGGGGTGGAGCGCTTCAGCTTGGGGAAGGCCGCCGGGTCCATGGTGTGCAGCCGCGCCAGGATCTCGCCGCACTGGCGGGCCAGGATCGCGCGCGCGGGGGCGAGCTCAGGTGACTTGACGATCCGGCCGCCCAGGGTCTCGCCCTCGACGAAGCTCATCAGGAAGCCATGGCCCAGGCCGTCCTCCGGTTCGAGGACGTAACGCACCGCCGGCACCGGCACGCCGACCACGCCGGCGGCCTCCAGCAGCTGAGCCTCGGTCTCCAGGCCGATGGCCGTCTCCGATACGCGGTCACCGCCCGGCGCCCGGCGCAGGATGATCGGGGTGGGGCCGCCGGCCTCGTCCAGCTCAAAGCGCCAGACCTCCTGAGTGGCGCCGGCGGTCATCCGCTTCAGTCCGGTGACGCCGCGCGCGCCCAGATGCTTGCGGGCGACCTCGCCCAGCCTGTCTTCCAGCTCGCTCAAAGCACGATCACTCCGGGCGCCGGCGGGTTGGCGTAGAGCCCCTCCACCAGGGCGGCGCGCCGCTCCAACGTGGCGCGCTGGTTCACATAGCCCTTGTCGGTGATCTCGCCGCCGTCGAGGGACGGGGCCTCGGTCAGCACCACGAACCGGCCGATGCGGCGGGACGAACCGCCGGCGCCGGCGTTGAAAGCGGCGATACGATCTTTCAGTAGAGCCTGCAGGGCTTCCAGGGGCGAACCCGCACCCGCGTCCCTGGTCGCCGCCTCCATCCCGGCCGCCGACGGCCAGATCAAGGCGCCGAGAAACGGCTTGTCCTGGCCGGCGATGACGGCGTCCAGGGCCAGGGGGGTGCAGCCGGCGATCAGGTCGGGCCGAAGCGTGCCGACGGACACCCAGGTGCCGCTGTCCAGCTTGAAGTCCTCGGTGACCCGTCCGTCGAACACCAGGCCCTGGGCCGGGTCGTTCGGATCAAGGAACTTGGCGGCGTCGCCCAGCTTGTAAAAGCCTTCCTCGTCGAAGGCGTCGGCGGTCTTCTTGGCGTCGTTGTGATAGCCGCTGGCCACGGTGGGGCCCTTGACCCGCACCTCTAGCTTGCCGCCGTTGGGAACCAGCTTGATGGTGATGCCGGGCAGGGGCAGGCCCACCAGGCCCACCCGTTCAGTCTGCCAGTGGACCACCGTCACCCCTTGAGTCTCGGTAGCGCCATACATGGTGGTGAGCGGGATGCGGTGGCCGGTCTCGGCGATCGCCAAGGCCTGCATGCGCGCATAGATGTCGTCCGACAGGGTGGCGCCGCCGTAGCCCATATAGACCAGGTTCTTGAAGAAGCAGGCGCGCAGGGCCGGGTCCCTCTCCATGGCCTCGGCCAGCATGCCAAAGGCGATCGGCGCCGAGCCGAACACCATTGGCGAAACCTCATAGAGGTTCTTGATGGTGGTCTCGAACATGCCGGGGATCGGCTTGCCCTCGTCCAGGTGCAGGGTGCCCCCGCCCCAGAGATTGCCGTTGAAGCCGATGTTGCCGGCGGAGATGTGGCTCCAGGGCATCCATTCCAGGCTCTGCGGCACGGGCGGCGGATTGTCGGGATCGGCGGGCGCCTCCACGCGCAGCCCGTCCTGGCCGGCGATCACCCCGGCCATCATGCCGTGGGTCTGGGGCACGCCCTTTGGCATGCCGGTGGAGCCTGAAGTGAACAGGTATTTGGCCACCGACGACGCGCCCAGGGCCGCGCGGGCGGCGGCGACGGCGGCGGTGGGGACAGTGGCCGTCAGCTCAACCAGGGGAATGGCGCCTTCGCCCGTCCCGTCAGCGGTGACGAACACCAGGTCGGGGTCCAGGGCGCGCAGGGTGGCGAAGGCGCGCTCGAACAAGTCGCCGCTCTGCGCATAGACCACCTTGGGCCGCACCGTGGCGAAACAGTGCTTCAGCTTGGCGTGGTCGGTGGAGATCAGGGAATAGGCAGGGCTGATCGGGGCGACAGGGATGCCGGCGGTATAGGCGCCTAGCATCACCATGGCGTGGTCGATGGAATTGGCCGACAGCACCATGACGCTGTCGTCGGCGGTCAGGCCCCGGTCCAGCAGCGCCTGGGCGATCCCCTCGGCGGCGCGCTGGGCCTGGCCATAGGTCACTTGCAGCCAGGGTCCGTGACCGGGTTCGCGCTGCTTGATCAGTGGTCGGTCGGGGTGCTGGGCGGCGCGGTCGGCCAACAGCTGGGCGATGGAGACCGGCCCGGCGCCTGGCGCATGGTTGGAAGTGATCAGGATCGAGCCGTCGTCGCGGCGGATCACCGTGACGTCCGGCGCCTTCATCGGCAGGGGTTTGAACGGCGGCAAGGGCCGCTGTGGCTGTGCGTTCGTCCCGTCGGCCGAGGCCATGGACGCTCTCCCTAGGTTCTTATCCAGCGAACCTAGCGCAGGCGCGGACCCCCTCCAACGGTCACGCGAGGGAAGCGACAGGGTAAAATCGGGACGCGTTCCAAATATCGTTGCCCGGCTTGTCATTATCACGTTTTCTGTTATTTCTGTCTTTACAGAAACGGGAGACCGGCATGCGTCTCACCGCCGCCATGAACCGCTACATCGTCCACTGGGGCGAGATGGGCCAGCGCTGGAACGTCAACCGAACCGTGGCCCAGATCCACGCCCTGCTCTACCTGGCCGACGGCCCGATGCCGGCTGACGAGATCGTCGAGAGCCTGGGCGTGGCCCGCTCCAACGTCTCCACCTCGATCAAGGAACTGCTGAGCTGGGAGCTGGTGAAGCTGGTGCATCTGCCCGGTGACCGGCGCGACCATTTCGAGGCCAAGCAGGACCCTTGGGACATGCTGATGACCATCGCCGAGGGTCGCAAGCGGCGGGAGATCGACCCCACCCTGGCGATCCTGCGCGACTGCGTGGCAGACGCCAAGGCCGACGGCGAGACCTCTGCCCAGGTCCGAGCCAAGCTGGAACGGATGCTGGAACTGACCCAGCGACTGAGCAATTGGTACGACCAGATCCGCAACGTGCCGCGCCCCGTGCTCATGAAGCTGCTGGGCCTGGGCGCGAAGATCACCAGCCTGGTGGGGAGGTAGGTGGCCATGGCCCACCTCGACGCCATCGCCGGACTGGAAGGTCGCGCCGCCCGCCGTGCCGCGCCCAGCCGCGATCCCGATTTCCGTCGCCTGCTGGGTGAGGCGGCGTGGGCCCGCCTGCCCGCCGCCGTCCAGTACCGCTTCGCCACCCATGCGGCGCCCTGCCTCTATCCAGGATCAATGGAGGTGCGGGCGTCCTGGTTCGGCCTGCTGATCGCCCAGCTCTGCCGCCTGATCGGCACGCCCCTGGCGCCGTGGACCGGCCGTGACGTGCCGGTGGACGTCACCGTCCGCGCCGCGGCCGGCGGCGGCATGGACTGGGACCGGGTCTATAGCTTCGAGGGCCGCGCCGCGGTGACGGTAACCTCCCGCAAGGTGCTGTCCCCTTCCGGCGACCTGCTGGAGGTGGTGCGTGGCGGCCTGGGCATGCGGCTGGCGGTGAGCGAGGAGGGCGAGGCGCTGGTCTTCCGCAGCACCGGTTACATCCTACAACTCGGCCCCTGGACCCTGCCTATCCCCGCCCTGCTGACCCCCGGCGCCGCCTGGGTGGAGCACCGCGACCTCGGCGGCGGCGCCTTCCGCTTTTCCCTGCGTTTCATCCACCCCCTGGCCGGCGAGACCCTGTTCCAGTCCGGCGTCTTCCACGACCCGGCTTGAGGCGAACCCCATGACACCCTCGATCACGTTGGTGATGATCCTGTTCATGGTCCAAGGGGCCTTGGGCGCGGTGGACACCCTGGCGCACCACGAACTGGCCGCCGCCCTGCCTAGCCGCCCCGGCGCGAAGCGGGAACTGGCCCTGCACGCCGGCCGCGAGGCCATCTACGGCCTGGTGTTCCTCGGCCTGGCCTGGTTCGAGTGGCGCGGCGCCTTTGCGGTATTGCTGGGCGCCCTGATGGCGGTGGAGGTGGTGATCACCCTGGCCGACTTCATCGAGGAGGATCGCACGCGCCGCCTGCCGCCGTCAGAGCGGGTGCTGCACACCCTGATGGCCATTGGCTTTGGCGCGATACTGATGGCCCTGGCGCCGGTGCTCATCGGCTGGGCGGCGCGGCCCCCCGCGGTGGTATTCGCCGGGCAGGGGCTGTTGTCATGGACCATGAGCCTGGTGGGCGCCGGCGTGCTGGTGTGGGCGGTCCGCGATGGCCTGGCCTGCCGAACCAGGTCGATTGAGCTAGTCATCCGCGAGGCGCGAGCGCCGCGGCAGGGGACGGTGCTGGTCACCGGAGCCACCGGCTTCATCGGCCGCGCGGTGGTCATCGCCCTGCGCGGCCAGGGGCGACGGGTGGTGATCCTCAGCCGCGACGGTCTGGCCGCGCGAGCCCAATTCGGCCCCGGGGTGATGATCCTCGAGAGCCTGGACGCAGCCCCATCGGAGCTGCGTCTGGATGGCGTCGTCAACCTAGCCGGGGCGGCGACCATCGGCGGGCTTTGGACCCGGCGCCGCCAGCGCCGGTTGCTGGAGAGCCGCCGCTCCGTCACCGGCCAAGTCCTGACCCTGATCGAACGTCTCGAGACCCCCCCGGCGGTGATGATCAGCGCCTCCGCCACCGGTTTCTATGGCGACCAGGGCGACGACATCCTGGACGAGACCGCCGGGCCGCAGGAGGGTCGCTTCATGTCGGACCTATGCCGGCTGTGGGAGGACGAGGCCATGAAGGCCCGGGCGCTCGGCGTGCGGGTCTGCCTCCTGCGCCTGGGCATGGTGTTCGACTGGGCTGGCGGCCCCTTGCCGATGCTGGCCCTGCCGGCGCGGCTGTGCCTGGGCGCGGTGCTGGGCGACGGACGCCAGTGGACGCCGTGGGTGCATCGCCACGACGTGGTGCGCATGGTGCTGCGCGCCCTGGATGATGCGGCCTGGCGTGGCCCGATCAACGCCGTGGCGCCGGACCTAGTCACCCAGGCCCAGTTCACCCGGCGCCTGGCCCGCTGGCTGCATCGCCCGGCCTTCGCCGCCGCCCCGGCGGCGCCGATCCGTCTGGCGCTTGGGCCGCTCTCGGACCTGTTCCTCGCCAGCCAGAGGGTCCTGCCCACGCGCCTGTGGCGCCTGGGGTTCACCTTCGAACGGCCGACCTTGGAGATGGCGTTCGGCCCGCGGCGATCCGCCGTCGACGCCCCGGTGAGGCTGACCTCGGCCGCGCCGGCGCCATTGCGGCGCTGACCTGTTTCCGAGACCTCAGACCTCGACGAGCGCCTGCGCCAGGCTCTCGAACCGCGCGGCCAGCGGGTACATATGCCGGTACTGCAGGATCTGCTTGCCCACCAGCTTCAGGCGCGCCTGGAAATCCAGGGTCTCCAACGGCGTCATCTGCGGCTGGTTGAAGGGCTGCATGTCGCCGCGCTGGAATTCCAGGGCCATGCTGATCCTGGGATGCGGCGCGAACCGGCTGGACTCGCTGCCCCAATGCAGCACCGCCTGGTTCCAGCACAAATAGTCGCCTGGCCGCCCGGGCAGGGCGCGGATGCTGGTGGCGTTGATCTGCCAGACCGTCTCCTGTGGCGTGTTGTAGACCGGGTCACGGTTGGCCGGCAGCAGGTACATGCAGCTGGTCAAGGGGGTCGCATCGGACAGCGGCGCCCAGACGGTGAGGGACAGCGGCGTTCCATCCGGCGCCAGCGCCACGCGGCCCTTGTCCCGGTGCGGTTGCCAGCCGGCCTGCCCGGCCGCGGGGTCCACGTGCCAGGCCCAGAAATCGGGCAGGACCTTGTAGCCGTCCCCCAGAAACCGGCTCAGCATCGGCTGCAGCGAGCGGAAACACTCCCAGGTCTCATCGAACAGGAAGATGAAGGCCGGCGGGATATCCAGCGCCACGCAGGTGCGCACCGCCTCCGCCAGCGCGGGCGCCAGGCGCTCAAACGTTGGGTTGTGATCCTGGAAATAGCCCTCTTCCGCCATGCGGTCGGTCACCACGCGCGGGTCGGCCTCGCCTGCCGAGGCCTGGGGCGAGGCAGTCCCCTTGCGGTGGTTGTCGCCGGGCAGGGTCAGGCCTGGGAAATGCTGCAGCCAGAACGCCGGCTGCGAGATGTCCTGCGCCAAGGCGGCGCCGTTTCTCACCAGGGTTTCCGACATCGCGTCCTCCTGCGCCCCCAATCCCTACCGGTTGGACCTTCAGCGCGTCATCATGTCAACGCCGGCGCGGGCTGGCCGGCGCAGGCCGCATCATACGCCTGCCACATCGGCGCGCAGTCGATCATCTGGCGCGTCTCCATGGCCCGGTCGATGACCATCACCGTCAGGCCCGCCTCCATGGATTCCCGCGGCGTCACTGGGAAGGCGGCGCGGCCCTCCAAGGCGGCCAGCAGGTCCGTGGCCATGGCCTGGTCGGCGCCGTTGTGATTGTCGTCGGTGCGGTTGGCGTAGTCCATCCGCTCGGGCTTGCCGCGTCCCATCGCCGGCCGGATCATCAGCTTGTTGCGCACCAGGTCGGCCAGCAAGGTGCCGTGCGTGCCGCTGACGTACCAGCGCCGCTCCTGCAGGGAGACGTGGCTGTTGGAGTGGAACGACAGGCGGAAACCGCTGTCATATTCCACGATCGCCACCTGGTGGTCGGCCACGTCCATGTCGGAATGGAAGGCGTCGTTGGCCCCCATCCAGCCGGCGTCGCGCAGGGCGTAGGCGGCCTCGCCATTGTCATAGGCGCGCGGCACGTCGGTGCGCTCGGGATCGAAGATCGCCTTGCCGCCGAAGCTGGCGACGCGAGCGGGCCGGGCGCGGCTGAAGCGGCCGAAGATATCGAAGTCGTGGCATACCTTGTCGAGCATGAACGAGCCGCCCCACTCCTGCCGCCGCCGCCAGTTGCGGGCCAGATAGCCGCCGTGCTCGGGGGGCAGGTGCTCGGTGGCGTCCATGGACACCAACGTCCCCAGTTCGCCGGCGTCGATGCGGGCGATCACCTCGCGCACGATGGGCATCGAGCGCATCACCAGGCCGATATACAGCGGCGGCGTCTTCACATCGGCCAGGGTGCGGGCCAGGGCGAAGGTCTCGTCCTCGGTGCGCACCACCGGCTTTTCGGAAAAGATCGGATAGCCCGCCGCGAACGCCGCCCGCAGGTGGTCAAGGTGCAAGTGGTTGGGCGAGCCGATCATGATCAGGTCGTAGGGGCCTGCCGCCAACAGGCTCTTGGGGTCCGGAAAGTCGTGGCCCATGGCAATGCCGGCCGCGGCCAGGATCGGCGCCCCCACCGGCGCGGGGTCAACCTGGCCAGCGATGGTCAGGTTCCAGCCCACCTCCTTCATCGCCGCCAGCACATGGGCGATGCGCTGGCCAAGGCCGATGACGCCGATGCGATAGGTCTTCATGGACGAGGCTCCTGCTTCGCCGCGCAAAAAGCCACAGCAAGCCGGTCGGGGCAACGGCGGACGCGTCCCGCCCGGCTCGGAGCGCGCGCCTATCCCCGCCGGCCCCGACCGCCGGGACGGATCGGCGCCGGTCCCCGCGACGGCTTGCCGCCCAGGACAGCCCCGCCGGGTGGCCCGCCCGTCCGGCTGGATGGGACATGTCCGGCGCCGTGCCGCTTCAACGCCAGTTGCCGCTCGATGACCGCCCGGGCCCGGACATGGCGCAGGAACGCCAGGGTCTCGGCCACATCCGCCGCCGGCGGCGGGGCCAGGCGCGCCTCCAGCGGCTGGCGTCGGGCCACTAGCGCGCCCTCGATCAGCGGCCCCCACCGCCGGTCCAGCGCCGTCAAAGCCCAGGCCGAGGCTGCTGGCTTCGACGTAACCCTCCCGCCGTCCAGGACGTGCAGCATCCGGCACGACAGGGTGACGAAAAAGGCCTGCAGCCACAGCTGGTCCAGCGGCTGTTCGTCGTCCAGAACGATGCGAAGCACCTTGGCCAGGGTCTCCCGCGTCTCGGCCTTCAACCCCTCGGCCGGCACCGGATCGATCAACGCCGTCGGCGGTGGTCCAGCCAGGACCACGCCGGCTTCCCGGGTGATCCAGCGCACCACCTGGGTGTTGTCATGCTCGGATCGGACCAGGGCCCGTTCCCCATTGCCGACGAAGTGGAAGGGATAGACCGCTGGCGGCAGGCCGTTGGTCCCCGGATCGGCCCAGTCGTCGGCGCGGGGTTCGCCCGGCGGATCGCGCGGGGCGCCATCCTTGCGCTTCAGCACGGCGGCGGGAACATAGGATCCCTCCAGCCGCTGGGCCCAGGGCGAGGGCAGGGCGTGCAGCCGTCCATGCAAGGTCTGCAGCGCGGGCAGGGCGTCTGGGCCGATGTCCTGGGCGGTGACGATCAGGAAGTCGACGTCGCTGGACGGGTCGAAGTCCCCCAGGGCGAAGGAGCCCTGCAGATAGGCGCCGACAAAGCCATCGCCCAGCACCGCGCGCGCGCCGCCGACCAGGTCGGTCAGCACGGCGTTCAGCTCGGCATAGGGCGTCGGCGACGGATTGACCGCGAACGCGGTCGCCCCCGCGGGGGCGGAAGAGTGTGGGTGGGTCATGTTGTGTTCCGGCGGCCGCGCCAGACACGCTTTGCAGACACGCATTTTCGCGGTCCGGGACGCGGCGATTGATCAGGAAAGGGCGGGTAAGGGTCGCGTCGCGACGCCCTGGTTGCTACCCGTCGATCAAAATCGCCACGGAACACTCCTCTTGCGGTGCGGGCGTCTTAGCGCAAATTTCGGCCAGACGGAACACGGTTCTCTGGCGAGGGAGCGGCGATGACCTTCACCAAACACCTGCGCGAACCGATCATGCGCGGCGAGATCACCTGCAGCGTCCGCATCTGGCAGCGCCCGCATGTGAAGGTCGGCGGGCGCTATCGCCTGGGTGAGGGGGCGGTCGAGGTGACGGGCATGCGGGTGATCGGTTTCGACGACATCACCCCACAACTGGCCCGCGTCTCGGGCTTCGCCGGGGTCGTCGACCTGCTGAAGACCGCCAAGCATGGGGCTGGCGAGACGGTCTATCTGGTGGACTTTGTTTATCGTCCGGACGCGTGAACAAAGGCAGGGAGCCGACGAAGGCATTCCAGGGCTTGGTTACAACTTTTCACCGGCCTCACCCTTGGTCGACTGCGGGGGCATCACAGCGAACGCGCCCACCGTGGTTCGTGTCCGTTTCCGGGTCAGGGGGCAGAGGCTGCTTTGGTGACGGCGTTTCTTCAGGCTGGCCGCTAGGACGTCTCCATATCCCGCCCGAGGCCCGCTGGCTCGAGAGACCCGGAGGTTACCTACCACTGGTAGTTGCGCGCATGCAGCACGCGGGAGTTGCCCGCCCTACTGAAGCTGGTCATGCTACAGCCTGTAGGGAGTGCCGACGATGCGAAGTCCAATGGGTGCAATGGTTGTCTCGCTGTTGCTGGCGGTGGGCTCCGCCGGCTCCGCTCTGGCGGACTCCCTTGCCGACGGCATGGCGGCGGCGCAAACGGGGGATTACGCGACTGCTCTGAAGCTATGGCTCCCGCTGGCGGAAGGTGGCGATCCGAATGCACAGTCATACCTTGGCCGACTGTATCTGAACGGCTGGGGCGTAGCCAAAGACTACGGTCAGGCGGCCCGCTGGTATGGAAAGGCAGCGGAACAGGGGAATGAAGCCGCCGAAAACAACCTAGGTTTTATGTATGCGCATGGTCAGGGGGTAACCCAGGACTTCGGGCAGTCCGTTAAATGGTACCTGAAAGCGGCCGACCAGGGTGCGCTTGAGGCATACATGAACCTGGGTGACGCCTACGCTGGCGGTCGAGGTGTGCCAAAAGACTATGCAGAGGCTGCCAAATGGTATCGTCGCGCCGCCGACAACGGTTTCCCTGGTGCGAAACAAGCGCTGGACGCTTTGGACGACAAGCGCGGGCCGCCTCTAGGCAGCCGTAACGGCAATGCCCCTTAGCCCCCCTCCTGAGCCCCCGCGAACCTCCGCCCGCCAATGCGCCGATCCACCGCCTATCCGAACGTCCGCTTCCGGCCCCCAACGCCCCAGCGAACAATTGACCCTTGTGGGATGTTCCGAAGGTCCGATATCAGCGCCAGGGCGGTGACCGCCCGATCTCTACCGACTAAAGCCGCGCTATCGATCCCAGGGGCTATCCATGCAGTTTGACGACGTTATCCTCGGCCGCCGCAGCATCCGTGGCTACAAGCCCGATCCTGTGCCCAGGGCGCTGATCGAGGAAGTCATCGGCCTGGCGATGCGGGCGCCTTCGTCGATGAACACCCAGCCGTGGAATTTCTACATCATCACCGGCGAACCGCTGGAGCGGATCCGCGCCGGCAACACCGAGCGGATGGTGGCGGGCGTGCCGCAATCGCGGGAGTTCCGCACCGGCCAGGCCTTTGCCGGCCCCCACCGCGACCGGCAGGTCGGCGTCGCCAAGCAACTGTTCTCCGCCATGGGCATCGCCCGCGACGACAAGGACATGCGCCAGGACTGGGTGATGCGCGGCTTCCGTCAGTTCGACGCCCCGGTCTGCGTGATCGTCACCTATGACCGTGTGCTGGACGGCAGTGACGACACCCCCTTCGATTGCGGCGCGGTGACCACCGCCTTGGTCAACGCCGCCTGGTCTCGCGGGCTGGGCGCGGTGATCAACAGCCAGGGCATCATGCAGTCGCCGGTGGTGCGTGAGCACGCCGGCATCGCCGATGATCAGGTGATCATGAAAAGCATCGCCCTGGGCTGGCCAGACGAAAGCTTTCCGGCCAATGCGGTGGTGTCCGAACGCAAGGCGGTGGCCGAGGCGACGGTCTTCGTCGGCTTCGGCGACTAGGGCGGTTGGCGGGCGGAAAACCGGTACGCACTTTTCCTCAACCCGCTCTACTATCCCTCTTCCTCCGCGCTTGGAATTCACCGGCCGATGCCAGGTTCGATCACAACGCATCGTGTGACGCGCGCGACCGCCGGGCTTCTGGCGAACATTGCGGACGAGGTATTCGACGAGGACATCGACCCCCTGCGGCTTGCCGCCTGTTTGGAGTCGCCCGACCACCTGATGATGGTGGCCGTCTGCGCAGAGCAGGTTGTTGGTCAGGTTGCAGCCTACGTTCACCGACATCCCGATCAAGCGCCGGACGTCTACGTCGACAACCTCGGTGTGGCGCCCGGCTTCCAGCGCCGCGGCATCGCGTTCGGCCTCATCAACGAGGTCTTTGCCTGGGCCAAGGCGCTGGGTTGCCATCAGGCGTGGATCGTCACCGACACCGACAACAACGCCGCGCGAGCTCTCTACGAAAGGCGCGGCGCCACGGCCGAGCCGATCGTGATGTTTTCCTACGAACTTTGATCCGCCGCCGCGTCCGCTCCCCGGCGAACCTGGAACCGATCATCTTAGCCGGCGACGAGTCTCCGGGCCCCGGCTTCGCCAGGAGGAGCCGGCGCCAACAGGCCTCAGCTCTCCACCGTGAACGTCAGTCCGGCCTTGGCCTCCAGCCGCTTGATCAGCGCCTCGCCCATGGCCGAGGCCGTGGTCCAGCAGCCGCCCGGCGTGGCCGAGCGCGGCACGTCCCGCGCCAGGCAGATGGCGCTCTCGCCCAGCATCTTCGACGTGGAGCCATAGCCCGGGTCCATGTCGCCCTTCACCGCTACGCTGCAGGTCCGCCCGTCGGCCATCTCGCCGATGAACAGGATGTCGTAGAAGCCGGCTTCCCGCTCCTGCTTGCTGGGGCCGTCGCCCGGCGCCACGGGGGCGCCCATGTCGAAGCCGGGGCCGGAGGGGCGGCCGCCCTCGGGCGGGCCGTCGATCATCACCAGCTCGTCGTACTTCAGGTCTCGGCCCCAGGCGTGGGCCAACAGGAAGTTGGAGCGGTGCACCGCCTTGGTGTTGATCGCCGCCATCATGAAGGGCGCCACCCACGAGCCGGTGACGGTGTCCTCATAAATCTTCTCCTCCGGCTGGGCCGGTCCCTGGAAGCCGGGGGTCAGGGCGAAGGGGTTGGCCAGCAGGGCGCCGATGGCCGGGTCTTTCTGCACGGCGGCCATGGTGGCCATGCCGCTGGCCATGGTGCCGCCGGAGATGCCGCCGCGCATGCCGCGGATGCGGCCGCGCACTCGCGGGGCGGGGGCGCCGAACGCCTCCACCGCCCGCTTCTGCGCGCACATCACCCCCAGGTCGAAGGGGATGGAATCGAAGCCGCAGGAGAACACGATCCGCGCCCCCGACGCCTTGGCCGCCGCCTCGTGCAGCGGGATCATCGCCGCGATCCAGTTGGACTCGCCGGTGAGGTCCACATAGTCGGTCCCCGTCGCGGCGCAGGCCGCCACAAGGGGCCCGCCATAGAGTTGGTAGGGGCCGACGGTGGTGATGATCGCCTTAGTCCGTTTCACCATGGTGTCCAACGAGGCGGGGTCGGCCGCGTCGGCCACCACCAGCGGCAGGCCGGCCGGGGCGCCGATCAGGTCGCGCACCTCTTCCAGCTTCGCCTGGCTGCGGCCGGCCATGGCCCATTTGAGGTCACCCGCCGCGCCATAGGTCTTCAACAGGTGCTCGGCCACCAGGCGACCGGTGTAGCCGGTAGCGCCATAGACGATAACTTCGAACTCACGCGCGCCGTCGGCCATGACTGAAGCTCCCATTGGTGTTTTCTGATCTCAGCGTCTGACATAAGTTTACGATGTACGCTACCGTAAATCGCCGCGCGGAGGGTTCAGTCCGACCTGGGTGCGCAACCGCGAAGCCCCATTCCCCTGCCCCAGAGCGGAAGAGAAGGATGCTGCGGCTTGATCGTTCGGCGAATCCACGGACTCTATCGGCCTGCCCTGTTCAGCCCCGCGCCGTCTGACCGCGCCACCGGCCAGCCCCACCGTTAAATACGGTGATTTACGGTGGAACCGCCCTCGAAGTGCGTTCCGGACAACAACCTACCGCGCCGCTGGCGAACAGCGATTGCGCGCCGCCGACTTGGCGCCTTAGGGTTCAAGGCGACTGAACGTCGATAACAAACCCGCGGCCAACAGCGGGTTGGAGGATGCCATGAAGTTCACCTGGTTCAACCTGATGCCCTGGCCCTATCTGCCGGACGACTTCCGCGAGAAGAACCGTTCGGTCTGGGTGGATATCGATCAGCGCCTGTTCGACCCCGAGAAGAGCAACGCGGTCTACAACACCTACATGGACCTGCTGGAGTACGCCGACACCCTCGGCTTCGACGGCGTGGGGGTGAACGAGCACCACCAGAACGGCTACGGCATCATGCCCAGCCCCAACATCATCGCCGCTGGCCTGGCGCGCCGCACCAAGGACGCGGCCATCGTCGTCCTGGGCAACTCCATCGCCCTCTACAATCCCCCGGTCCGCGTGGCCGAGGAGTTCGCCATGCTGGACTGCATCAGCGGCGGGCGGCTGGTGGCGGGCTTCCCGGTGGGCACGTCGATGGACACCAACTATTGCTACGGCCAGATCCCGGCCCTGACCCGGGAAAAGTACGCCGAGGCGCATGACCTGATCAAACGCGCCTGGACGGAGCGCGACCCCTTCGCCTTCAACGGCCGCTACAACAAGCTGCGGCACGTCAACATCTGGCCGCGGCCGATCCAGCAGCCGATGCCCCCGGTGCACATCCCCGGCGGCGGGTCGGTGGAGACCTACGACTTCTGCATCGACAACACCTATTCCTATTCCTACCTCAGCTTCTCCGGCTATCTGCGGGCCAAGGCCCTGATGCAGGGCTCCTGGAACCGGGTGGAGGAGCGCGGCGCGCCGGACAAGTCGCCCTACCGGGCCGGCTTCGCCCAGACCATCCTGGTGGCCGACACCGACGAGGAAGCCGAGCGCCTCTACTCCGAGCACGTCAGCTACTTCTATAACCGCTGCCTGCACGTCTATCCGGGCTTCGCTGACGCGCCGGGCTATCGCACCATCAAGACCATCCAGACCGGCGCCCTGTCGCAGTACGCCCCGCCCCGCGGCGGCTACACAGAGCTGACCTGGAAGGACCTGGTGGAACAGGGCCACATCATCGCCGGCTCGCCCGAAACGGTGCGCCAGCGCATGGAGGACCTGATCAAGGGCCTGCACGTGGGCAACATTTTCTGCCTCATGCACGTGGGCAACATGACCGCCGAAAAGGCCATGTATTCCACCAAGCTGTTCGCGGAAAAGGTGATGCCGCACCTGCGCAACATGTTCCCCGAATACGCCGATGACGACCGCTTCTGGTGCCACCCGATGGCCAAGCGCGCCGTCCCCGGCTCCCTGCCCGACGCCGTCACCACCGCCCCGGGGTCCGCCCCTGTCCGCAGCCCCGTTCCGGCCGAGTAGGAGAACACACCATGGACTCCAAGACCGTCGAAACCCGGCACGCTGTCATCCGCTACCTCGAAGGGGGCCAGGGCGAACCGCTGCTGTTCCTGCACGGCGCCGGCGGCATGACCGCGGAGGATCCGATCCTGCGGGAGCTGTCCTCCCGCTTCCACGTCTTCGCGCCCTATCTTCCCGGCTACGGCGAGACGGAGGAGTGCGAGTCCATGCGCGACATGCTCGACTTCTCCCTGCACGGCTGGGACGTGGTTGAGGCCCTGGGGATCAAGAACCCGATCCTGGTGGGTCACTCCATGGGCGGCATGATCGCCGCCGAAATGGCCGCCCTGGCGCCCAACGACGTTTCTCGCCTGGCCCTGATCTGCCCGGCCGGCCTGTGGATGGACGAACACCCCATCCCGGATATGTTCTCCCTGCTGCCCTTCGAGATGCCCAAATACCTGTTCCACGACCCCGAGGCCGGGGCTGCCATGATGACCGCCGGGCTGAAGATGGACGATCCGAAGTTCCTGCAGACCTACCTGATCCGCAACGCCCGCCAGATGGGCATGGCCGGCAAGCTGCTGTTCCCCATCCCCGACCGGGGCCTGGCAGACCGCCTGTACCGGGTGAAGGCCAAGACCGTGATCGTCTGGGGCGAGAGCGACAAGCTGATCCCGCCGATCTATGGCCCAGCCTTCCAGTCCGCCATCGCCGGTTCGACCCTGGTCAAGGTGCCCGAGGCCGGCCACATGGTCATCGCCGAAAAGCCGGTGGCCGTCCGCGAGGCGGTGGAGGCGCTGGCTTAGGTTAGATTTCTCTCCCCCCACCCGGGGGGAAGAGATCGACTAGAACCCCCGCGCCACGCCCTCGCGGCGGGGGTCGGCGGCGCCTTCCAGGTGGCCGTCCTTGACCATGATCCCGTGCAGGCCGGAGTCCTCGCCAAAGCCGTTGCGGAACACCACACCCTTGGCTGCCAGGCCGTCGACAACCCCGGGCGGATAGCGTTGCGGCTCGGAGCTGAAGCTGTCGCCGCGGGCCACCAGATTGGGCAGGTTGATGGCGTCCTGCATCGACAGCTTCCAGTCCAGCAGGCCGACCACCGCCTTCATCACATAGGAGATGATCGACGGTCCGCCGGGGGACCCCACGGCGGCGTAGAACGAGCCGTCCGTGTTCAGGATGATCACCGGAGACATGGCCGAGCGCGGCCGCTTGCGCGGCCCCGCGGCGTTGGCGGCGGGCAGGCCGTCCTTGTCCACGGGGTTGTACGAGAAGTCGGTGAGCTGGTTGTTCAGGAAGAAGCCGTCGACCATCCGCCCATCGCCGAAGATGCTCTCCACCGTGGTGGTCATGGAGACCACATTGCCCCACTTGTCGACGATGACGAACGAGGTGGTGCCGCCGGGCTCCCGGGTGGAATCGGCGCCGCGCGGCGGCGCGCCGGGAGGATTGCCGGCGCTGGGCGCGGGGCCGGCATGGTCGCCGATCAGCTTGGCGCGCTCGGCCAGATAGGCGCTATCCAGCAGCCCCTGCACGGGGACCTTCACGAAGGCCGGATCGGCCACATAGCGGTCGCGGTCGGCGTACATCAGCCGTTCGGCCTCCGCCAACTCAAGCCAGGCCTGGGGGTCGGTGGGGCCGCGGGTGGCGATGTCGGTATGCTCGAGCAGGCCAAGCCCTTCCAGGGTGGCCGAGCCGCCCGACGGCAGGCCCGGCGCGCAGACGATCCAGGCCCTGTAGGGCAGGCAGAGCGCTTCACGCTTGACCGGCTGATAGGCTGCCAGATCCGCCAGGGTCATGGTCCCCGGCGTCGGCCCCTCGGCCAGGCGCGCCACGATGTCGGCGGCCACCTTACCCTTCAGCAGGGCATTCGGCCCTCGGGCGGCGACCAGGCGCAGCGTGGCGGCGTAGGCGGGGTTCTTCAGCCGGTCGCCGGCCTTCACCCGCGAGCCGTCGGCGTTGGTGAAATAGCGGACCACATCCGGCGCCTTGGCCTGAGGCGCGTAAGGGCTGTTGATCATGGCCTCCGTGCGATGGCCGACAACGAAGCCCTCGGTGGCCAGCCGCTCCCCCTCGCCGAACAGCGAAGACCAGGGGCGCACGCCGTGCTCCTTCTGCGCCATGTAGAGCATGGCGATGGCCCCCGGCACGCCCGCCGACCGGCCCGAGAGCACCGCCTCGGGATAGGACATGGTCCGCCCCCCCGACATGAACATGTCCGGCGTCGCTCCCGCCGGGGCGAACTCGCGGCCATCGTAGGAGATCAGCTTGTGGGTCCTGCCATCATAGAAGGTCATGAAGGCGCCGCCGCCGAGCCCCGAGCTTTGCGGCTCCACCAGGCCAAGCATCGCCTGCACCGCCACGGCGGCGTCCACCGCCGAGCCGCCGGCCCTGAGGATCTTCAGCCCCGCTTCCACCGCCGCTGGATTGGCCGCGGCGACCATGCTGTGGGGACCCGGAGAGGCGTTGGGCTTGGCGGTCGGCGACTTCGGCGACGCCGTGGATGGCGCGATCAGGACGGCGGCGACCATCAGACCCGGAACAAGACGCATGCACCCAACCCTCTACCTTGGACGGGACGCCCAGTCGGCCTTCCCCGCAGCGTTGTGAGGGCCTTCCCTCGACAACGGGCTTGGCCTTGTGCGACTGCCAGGAGATGTCTGCAAGAGCCGGCGCGCTGAACCTGATCACCGATGTGCCCGGCCTGGCCGTTGGGCAGGCAACCGGTGCCCGGGTGCGCAGCGGCGTGACCGTCATCCTGCCAGATGCGCGGGCGGTCTGCGCCGCCGACGTGCGGGGCGGCGCGCCGGGCACGCGCGAGACCGACGCCCTGGCGCCGGAAAACCTGGTCGACGCGGTGGACGCCGTCGTGCTGTCCGGCGGATCGGTCTACGGCTTGGCCGCGGCGGACGGGGTGACGGCCTGGCTGGGCGCGCAGAGGCGGGGCTTTGGCCTGGTCAGCCGCTCGGACGTGCCGCTGTCCCCGGTCGTACCCGCCGCGATCCTCTATGATCTCGCCAACGGTGGCGACAAGGCATGGGGCCTTGAGCCGCCCTACCGCGCCATGGGGATCGAGGCGGTCAAGGCGGCTTCGGCTCGGTTCGCCCTGGGCAGCGCCGGGGCCGGAGCGGGGGCCATGGCGGGCAGCCTGCAGGGCGGTCTGGGTTCAGCGTCGGTGGTCACCGACGACGGCTTCACGGTGGGCGCCCTGGTGGCGGTGAACGCCTTCGGCTCGGTTCTTGTCCCGGGCAGCAAGGTGTTCTGGGCGGCGCCTTATGAGATGGACGACGAGTTCGGCGGACTGCCCATGGGGGACCTGCGTGCGGCGCCTGACGAATGGGGCCTTGCCAAGGCGCCCGCCGCCGCCGGCGAGCGCATCAACACCACAATCGCCTGTGTCGCCACCGACGCCATCCTGACGCCCGCCCAGGCCAAGCGCGTGGCGATCATGGCCCAGGACGGACTGGCGCGAGCGATCCGGCCGGTTCACGCGCAATCCGATGGCGACGTAGTCTTTGCCCTGTCCACGGGCCTGCAGCCGTTGCGCGGCCCCGAGAGCCTGGCGTTGACGCGCCTGGGCGCCCTGGCGGCCGACTGCCTGGCCCGGGCGGTGGCCCGGGGGGTGTTCGAGGCTAGCGCCTGGCCGGCGACGGACGTGCTGGCGTGGCGCAATCTATAGGCTACCTCGGGCCGGCCACGCGGTCGGCGGCTAGAGCCTTTCCGGTTCAAGTGGAATCACTTGAACCGGATAAAAAGGCGCTATCTTCTTACATTTAGAGCATGACGGGCGCTTCAACCGGTATCCACTTGGAGCTGTCATGCTCTAGCGGCGCGGGTTCTCCTGTTGCTATATCGTTCGTAGAACGGCGTTAGGGAATAGTCCGATGAAGCTGGGTCGTATGGTGTTGATGGCCGCGGTGGCGGCGATGGCGGGCGAGGCGGCCGGCGCGCCGTCGCCGAAACACGCGGCCGGTCATGCGCCGGGCCATGCGGCGGGACCCGGGCCTAGTCCAACGGGCGGCCGCCAGGCGGTCAGCGGGCCAGTGGCCACCTACTGGATGAGCGCGGCCACCACCAACGGCATGGGGTCCATGGGCGGCGGCCAGGGCGGGGGACGCCGGCCTGGCCTGGGGGCCATGTTGGGCATGGGCGGCGGCATGCCGGACCCCAACGCCTACACCCACACCTTGCTGCTACAGTTGGGATCGTCTCGCCAACCGACTGGTGGCGCGCCCAACGCGGAACATGATCCGCCCCAGACCCTGGGCGCTGGACCGGTGCTGCCGTTGCTGACGCCGGCTCGGCCGCACGAGGAGGAACCTCGGCCACCGGAACAATACCAGCAGCCCAAGGGCCGCATGCTGATCTTCTGGGGTTGCGGCGAGCACGCGCCCCCCGGCCAACCCCTGGTGATCGATTTCGCCAAGCTGGGTTCCGCCGCCGGCGCGCAACAGTTCCAGGGTTTCTCGCGCGGTCTTGGCGTGCAGTACATGCAGCCGCCTTCGCCCACCCGAAACACCACCTATGGCGAATGGCCCAATGAGCGCACCCGCACCCAGGTTCCGGCCGAAGGCTCGCTGCAAGGCAGCCACACGGTGCGCGGCAACTACAGCCCGGATATCAACTTCAACCTGTCCGCCAACCAGGACTTCCTGCCGCCGTTCCGCATGACCGCCAATGAGAAGACGCCGTTGGGTTCGGCCAATCTGGGCTGGCGGCCGGTGGACGGGTCCCTGGGCTATTTCGCCACCATGTTCGGCGCCCGGGGCGAGGGCGAGGTGGTGATGTGGACCTCAAGCGCCAACCAGGCCTCGTCCTTCGCCCTGCCTGAGTATCTCAGCGACGGCGAGATCGGCCGGCTTGTGACCGCCCACATCCTGATGCCGCCTTCGCAGACCAATTGCACCATCCCGGTGGAGGCGGTGCGCGCCGCCGGCGACGGTGGCTTCTTCCAGCTGGTGGCCTATGGCGGCGAGAGCAATCTCAGCTATCCGCCCCGCCCGCCGGCGCCGCAGCCCTGGAACATCGCCTGGCAGGTCAAGGTCCGCTACCGCTCGGCCACCAGCGGCCTTGTCGGCGTGGACATGGCCCGCATGATGCGCGGCGACGACGACGACGACCGCTCGCAACACCCGGGACAGCAACAGCCGCCGCCGCCCAAGAAGAAGGGCGGGTTCCTGGGAGGGCTGGGCGGGCTTGGAAACGTCATCCCCTAAAGCATGACAGCTTCAAGTGGGTACCGGTTGACGCGCCCGTCATGCTCTAAATGTATGAAAATACAGCCTATCCGGTTCAAGTGAGTCCACTTGAACCGGATAGGCTCTAGGGCCGAAAAACATCTTGTCGCGGCGGGCGCCTCAGCGCTTGCACTTTGCGCCCGCCGCGACTAGTTTCCGCGCCTTCGCCGAACAGGCGGTGCGCGCTCGTAGCTCAGCTGGATAGAGCATCAGACTACGAATCTGAGGGTCGGGCGTTCGAATCGCTCCGAGCGCGCCAATTTCTCGAATTCCTGAATGAAACCAACAGTTGGCCCTTGGGGCGATGTTGCTGTTTCGAGCAACTGTCACACAAGACCTTCACACAAGCGATCTGGCCCTAGCCGTGCGGCCCGTTCATTTGATGAGACGCGGCGCGATGTACGTCGTGCGGTTCAGGCTGCCCGCCGATCTGGCACAGCCGCTTGGACTGCCGGAGTTGCGTCGCTCGCTGCATACACGCGATATTGCCACCGCCCGCCGACGTTGCCTTGAAGCGACAGTTTGGTTTCGGGGCGAGGTGGAGAGGCTGAGGCGAATGGCAGCACCGACTAGGGGTGATCTCGAAGACGCCGCGAGACGCTACTTCGCAGAACTCTCCCGCGAGCTTGATCAGCCGCGCAATTTCGATCCCGACTTCTTGGAGCTCGACGTGGCCGAGAGCGTCGAGGCCATCAATCAGACCATCGAAAACATAGATGCGGAATTGAAAGCCAACACGTTCAGCAGTGGCGTCTTTCATGCATCCAACATGCTTGATGTCTCCGGGATCGACCTCGACCAGTTAGACCCTCAGGCTCTTGCTATCGCCTATGAACTCGCCGCCCGAGCCGTTCGGGCGCAGATGAAGCTGTCCATTCATCAGCTAACAGACCCAGCGGGCAGGTTCACACAGACCGATCCTGTGTTTGCAGTGGTGGGCGGGGAACAGAACACCATCGGCGCCCCGCAAATCATCAACGTGCCCCGCGCGGGGCCTAGCCTCCCTTCAGCGGTGGACGCCTACTTGAGGGAGAAGACGCGCCAGGGCGTGAAGGCGTCGCAGCACACAGAGATCAAGCGAGCGCTTAGCTGGCTGCAAGATGCAAGCGGACCGGAGGCCGCACTTGGATCGGTGAGCAAAGACTTCCTACGTGCCTTTCGGGAGGACCTAACGCGATTGGATGTAACTCGCCAAGGTCGGAAAAGCGCATTTCCGCATCGTCTGACAGACGTCGCGAGCCATCAGATCGCGCCCCAGACCTCCCTTCGGTATTGGAACTCGGTGAAAGCGTTCTTCCAGTTTTGTGCGTCGGAAGGACTGCGCGACGATGACCCTTCCGCTGGCCTGCTGCTCCAGATCCCAAGGGGGGTGCAGGCCCGCAAGACGGCGCCATTTGAAGAAGCGGAGCTTAGGAAGCTTTTCGCCACCCCGCTGTTCGCCGGGCACCTATCGGCGAAACGGCTCTCGCTGGTTGGCGACCGTCATGTCCGAGGCTGGCACTGGTGGGCTGCCGTGCTCTCGCTGCACACCGGCTTGAGAGCGGGCGAGCTTTCCCAGCTACTTCCCGCCGACTTCGTATTTGACGCCCCGGTCCCACACCTGAAAGTGCGAAAGGAGGATGGTGCTGGCAACAAGGTCAAGAGCGTCAAATCGCCAGCCTCGGTCCGCGATGTCCCCCTTCTCCCGATCCTGATGACGTTGGGACTTCGCGAGTTTGTCGAGACGGGACAAAAACGGTACCCGAAAGATCGAGTGTTCCGGGCCTTTCGCCTCGGGTCCGGGGACCGACTTGCGGACGGCATGACCCGCTTCTGGTCAGACTATCTGACGAAGCACGGGCTCAAGAAGCCAGGACGCGCCACGCACGTGTTCAGGCACACGGTGACGGATTGGCTGCGTAAGGCCGGCGCGATCAATGAAGACAGTGCCGCAATTCTCGGACACGCCGTAGGGACGATCACCGCTGGGTACGGAGGCGGGCAGACCCTTGAGAGGAAGCTGAAAACCTTGGACAAGCTGGACTATGGTTTCGATCTGTTGCAGGTTCTCGGCGGTCCCTACGATGCCTCAGTTCACCGCTGATGGAATAGACGGGCGTCAGTCGAGCGGGTGCGTGGGGTCGGTCTGCTTGAGCATCAGTGGACGGACGACCCGACAACGACATGGTCGTTGGCTGGTGCACCAGAGGTCCTGCTGTAGGGACCGGCATCGAGCCGCTCCCCCAGCCAATTCCGGTCGATCATGCCGGTAGAGATTAACACGGCCTCTAATAAGGTCCCGCCGAAGGTAGGGTGTCCGGACCAGGAGCTATTCCCGACAAAGCTCGTCATGAAGGACGGCTCGGTCATATGGAGATCAATCCCGCAACCTGACACCATCAACTTCAAAGCGGTACTGACGAAGGAGCACTTCGGCGGGAAGGGGAAGGCCCCCGAGGTTAATCCCGAGCGAATTGCCGAATTGTCCGAAATGCTGGCGGCTGCACAGTTCGCCTCAATCGGCACGCACCCCTTCATTCCGATGCCGCTGGGCTTCGCGAAAAAGTTCACCCTGGCGCTGGGGCTGCGTGAGGCAACGCTCTACATCGAGTTGGCCAAAGAGAAGGTCAAAGACTTTCCAGCCGGTGGGTGGGCGATCCTCTTCGACATGACTGCCCGCAAGGTCCAACCAGGCGGCATGGACGAGTTCCTGGACATCTTGCACTTTGGGACGCCGAACAACTTCAACGTCCCTGCGTTGCTCCGCGACTGCCGCGTTACGCGGCTGGATGTGGCGGTGGACTATGCTGGCGTTGAGCCCGCCGACCTGATCGCCACGTTGGAGAAGCCGGGCAAGCGCTCGGAGTATTTTGGAGCAGACGGTGCATTGGAGACCGTCAACCTTGCGCGCTTCAAGGCGTTCCCGAAGAAGGCCCTGAAGAAGAAGCCGAAGCAACCTCTTGGGACCGTGGTCGCCAAGCTCTACGACCGAAACCGTGAACGGCAATCTGTGGGAAAACCCGCGCCCTACCCCGGCACCGCCCTGACGCGGCTAGAGGTCGTGCTCAAGCCGAAGCCGAAGACGAACACTTACCTGATTGACGTCCCAGCATTGCCAGACCCCCTAGGCGACGTCCGGCTCAGTCTGGCGCGGACTGCGCTTCGTCCCGCCTTCGCCCACTGGCTGACCTTTGTCGCGGCAGTGCGTGCGCTTGGACGCGAGCGTGCCACCGCAACGCTGAAGCTGGACACCAGCCTGATCGCGACCTTCAACAACGGGTTGGAGAAGCACCCGTCGGACCTTCTGAAACCGGGGTCGGTCTGGCCGCTGTGGGCGGACGGTCTTTCCAAAACGGGTCTGTCGGCGGTGATCGAGGTCGCCAAATCCGCCGGAGCCTAGGGTTAGCGGCCTTCATGCAATCAATTGCAGGCATGCCAGGCCCGAGAGGAAGGTCCGGCGAGCGGGCACCTAGATTGTAGTGTAGAGTTCTACATTTACTGTTTCAATGGCACGGTTTGGTGATAATATGTAGTACATACCAACCTACATCGTACAAATGAACCCAATCATCAGCTACCTTCGGGTTTCGACTACTAAACAGTTCCAATCGGGACTTGGCCTCGAAGCTCAGCGCGAAGCGGTCACGTCATTCGCCGCCACGCGGGGCCGAACAATCCTCGCCGAGTACGTCGAGGCGGAAAGCGGCAAGCGCGACGACCGCCCGGCCTTGGCCGAGGCAATCGCCCACGCCAAGAGGGCGGGCGCGACCCTTCTCATAGCTCGCCTCGACAGGCTGTCTCGCTCTGTCGCCTTGATCTCCCGGTTGATGGAAGCGGGGGTTGAGTTTCAGGCCGCTGACATGCCCGAGGCCAATCGGTTCGTGGTGCACATCATGTCGGCTGTGGCTGAATGGGAACGGGAACAGATTTCCGCCCGAACCAAAGCCGCCCTGGCGGCTGCGAAGGTTCGGGGTGTGAAGCTGGGCACCCACGGCGCGGTACTTGCGGCGACGCGCAAGGCCGAGGCCCTGGAATACGCCGAGCGCCTACGCCCGATCCTGGCAGGCATTGTCGGGCCGGGCGTGACCCTCCAGGCCACCGCCGACTGCCTGACCCGCCAGAACGTGGCCACGCGGGAAGGGGGACAGTGGACCCCGACGAGCGTCCGCAACACCCTCCTTCGGCTTGGCCTCTATGGGAACCCCAACCATTGCCAGATGAGCCAGCAAGCGGACCTTCCCAAGGTCGCCTAGGGGTGGAAAGAGGACATTAGGTTGACTGCTTGAGGTTCGATCGTCAGCCTCAACCCATGGATCGAATTAACCGCCTCGAACTTATCGTCGATCCAACGGTGAATGCCGCCTACCTCTATCTGAAGGAACATCCGCTGCGAGGGCCAGAAAGTGCGGGGTGTGTCGCCAATACCGTTGCCCTTGAAGACCTCCTGCCGGGATATCGTGGGCCGGATATAAACTTGGACTTCAACAAGGATGGCGTCCTGATCGGGCTGGAAATTATCGGTTAACTTTGCGCTTATGCGGTTTGAGGAAATCCACACCATCAGGAATTATTGGGACGGCGTTCGGAGCGGGACCGCCGACTTCGACGGGCAACCCCACTTCCGATTTCTTCCACCTTTGGGGGACTTCACGAGGACCGGCCAATCTCCCCTATCATGCGTTCGAACTCGTCAAGGTGCGTCCTGCTTACTTCGGTCGCTCCTAGGCCCACCGCGGCTCGCAGTTCGTTGATGATGTCGATGGAAACCACCATTAGTCGCTGGCCCATATCTAAGCTGACTTTCGCTTCCGCGTATGCATCCTCAACCCGCAAGCGTGCCGACTGATGGGCGTAGACAGTGTTCCGCAATCTTTCGATCTTATCGGCGAGGGGCTTTGCTTCGCCGAACAGTGCAGTTAGCCGGCTCGCACCCTGCAGCGTCTGCTTTCCTTGGCAGTCCCGTATCAGCCTGGGGATACCATTGACCTTTGGCCCCTGCGCGTAAGCCGCCGCTGCCCTCACGTAGAAAGCGTAGCGATGGGCCAGGCTGTTAGCTGCCCAAAGGTCCGACATGCTTTCGCGATAAGCCCGGGTCGCGTCCCACGTCGTTTTATGGATGTGTATCGACCAAAGGTCATGATGGATGGCTGCCATGATGACGTTGCGCGTCATCATTTCCATCCTTTCCTCGAGAGCGATCATCCGTCCAGCCTAGCTTGATACCTGGCAGCGGCAAGCGGACCTTGCCAACGTCCGAGAAGGGTCGAACCCGGTCGCTGGCTCCCGGCCGGAAAGCTGACGTTCCGGCGCATCGTCGGCAAGCCGACCTTCACAACGACGGTTCGGGGTGGAAACCCGTCACACGCACGAACCGAAACGCAGATACGTCAGTTTCCCCTAATGGACGTTGATTTTGAATGGGATTTCGACGACCGTGCCGATCACGGGGCATCTCGCGACGCTACGGTTTGTGACCCGCCAGCTCTCGGCGTACCGCGTCGCCCATTCTGCCAAACCCCAGCCGGAGGGCTTTTCGCTTTCGACGGCGCACTGATAAAGCTTTCCCCTACGGCCAACGTGGCACTGAAGCACCACCTTGTTCTCAAGCGGCATCTCTGTCCCCGGCGGCACCTGCGGCGGCCTGGGACGCTCAAACTGGAGCTGGTGGGCCTCAAAATGTGCAGGACAGTCAGCGGGCAGCGCTAGCGGCATGGGCGTCAGCTTAGGCGCGAGCCATCCCGCCCACAAGCGGACCTCCCGAGGTGTCAGAGCGGTCGCGATCAGCCGCCGCTTCAGGTCGGACACTGGACGTTCGCCGGCGCGGATGGCTTTGAGCCGCGTAGCGGACATCGCCAGGGGCTGTTCGGGGTGGAAAGTGGACCTCTATCTTGTGGCCACTAAATCGGCCAATGAGCGCAGGTTATCTCCAGGGCCCCAGCGAAATTGGATCGCTCGTCGTGCAGCGGCTGAGCCGCGTTCCGACGCGCCATCGATCTCCAGATAGTTCGGCCAAATGCCGCATTCATCTGCGGTGCTTTGTTGATCGGAAGGCACGAAACCGACCCGGAAAAGACAATGCTGACCGTTGCAATCGACCCGGCTATAGATCGCGCCTCCGGTGACGGGCGCGCGCTGCATCTGCGCTAAGGGCAAGTCGGTGAAGTTGTCAGTCGGATTTGTTTCAATCGTCACACCCAATGCCTTAACATCGGCAACTGCCGGATGCCACGTACTGCCATCAGCCTTTTTGATCTCGATCATACCCCCCGGCTCGGTCACGCGACTGTAGGCTGAGGGAACCTCAAAGGTCCCGTGCGGTCTCACGATTTGCCCGCATCGAAGACGATGATCCCGGTCCGCAGCGTCATCAGCAATTGCCGCCGTGGCACAGGTGCCGAGTAGCAGGACTAGGGCGCAGATGGCGGATGGGCGCATTGCCGAGCGATTTCCTCCCCGCACTTATTTAGCCGCAACGGCCATACTTGCAACGACTGCTAAGGGTCGATAGCGGCCTATCGCAGTTGGCCGAAAAGCGGACCTTACCTTCGGGTCTTGAGGGCCACATCTATCAGGTCCGTGACCCAGGCCAGATCGGCGTCGGATAGGCCCGCCAGCCTCGCGGTCAGGTTGGTCAGAGGCTCCCTGCGCAGAGCACCTCTAGGTATGTCGCTGGAGAACAGTTCCGCAGGGTCGATCTGAAGGGCGGTCGCGAGGCGCTGGAGGTTCGGGAAGCGCACGCCTGAGCCCCCGGTCTCAACGCGCGCGATCATGTCGGTGCTCAGGCCCGAGGCCTCAGCAAGATCGACCTGCGTCATGGCCCGCCGCTTGCGGTGAGCAGCGAGTAGTCTTCCAAATCGCGCCTTCAGTTCCGCCGCATCGTCCATGGAGCCCTCCACCACGGTGTAGGGCGGGGCCTTGCGAGGTCTCTGCGCAGTGAAATGCTGGTTGTGCGAAACCTTGCAATCAGTTGCAATTTCCACTCTCCTGAGACCCGGAAGTGACTTCAGGGCTGGGGGCGCGGTTGACTGGGATCGTCGAAGAAGGAAACGCGGCTGCACCCGTTAAAACGCGGGTCCAGACCCAGCCTGGGGCCAGCCGCACACTTCGCCAGAGGAACGGATTGCTCGACGCAGGGGCAATCCTCCTCGGGTTGATCATGATGCTGGTAAGCGTGCTGGGCCTCTCGAAAGCCGCCCACGACCACTACGGCTTCGTAGTCGCCGGAATGCTCTTGCCCCCTGCCATCCTGATCATGCCGTTCACAATTGCCCTCCTGCGAAAGCGCGGCTTTCCAGACAACGCCTTTCTGCATGCCGCGATGGTGGTGGGTGTCGGCTTCTGGGGCATGGTTGTGTCGGGGGCAGTTCTGTCGAACGTGACCCATGACGCTGCCGCCTCCAGTCATGTTGAGGCTCCGGCCCAGGAGGCGGAAACCCCTTCCCCCGTTCAGGCGGCCCGTCCCACCAATGTCATCCGTGATGCAATGCTGGTGGAGGCCAGGGCGCAGATCGCACGACGGGACTACGCAACGGCGTTGCGGACCCTCACCAACGGCACTGCTACCAGGGACAGAACGAACGACCCCGAAATACGGGCGCTCATAGACCAAGCAAATGCCGGTTTGTCCCAAGGGTCGGGCAAGGTCCCCGCTGGAACAAGAGAACCAGCATTTGATCAGACCGGCGACGAGATCGAACAACTCTCGTACTGGCAACAACGGGTCGAAAGCATCCCGACTACGCCGCCCACGGCGGTGGAGGACCTCTGGAACCGTGAGGATGTGTTTGAGCAGGCCGCCGTCCAGCTAGCACGCACGGCCAGTGCCAATCTGACCCAGGCTCAGCGGCAAATCCGCAACCGCTACAAGGCCATTGTCATCGGCAAACAGCGCGCCCAGTTCCCAGTCCTCAGAGCAGCCTATGGGCACATCGTCCGGGCTGCGCTTTGGGAGCAGAACGTCGAGGTGCGTGTCGGAGGATCGGGAAATCGCACGATCACATGGACAGCCACCATGTTCGTCGATCACGCAAATATAGCGTCCGCCCAGGAGAACGCCTCGTCCATTGTCCGGAAGCTCCGCTTCACCCGATCAGCATATCGGTGGGCGTCGGAAATAGGGGAGGTGAACACTTACTCCATGACCCCGCCAGCGGATGAGGTTGTCGGCCATTGGGACGGGAGTGCTTTCGTCCCCGTGAGCTAGCCATTCAGCTTGCTCTCGGCACCCCAAGTGCCATCATCATGGTGGGTACCTAGACCCAAGCTCCCCGCATCGCGGGAGCAAAAAAGTGACCTTCAAAGAACTTGTACGAGCGGCCAAAAACACACTGAAAAGTGAGAAACACCCGTGGACACCGCCGCCACGGTCCGCACTGTCCGTTGAGCCCCTGCTAGCCGCAAGTTGCCTTCGCCTCGGATTGCGTTACGGGCACGCTAGACTGGCCCTTTCGGCGGCAGCGACCCTCGTCATTTTCGACCCCGAGCGCTTGTGGCGGGAGCTTCTGATAGCAGCGGCGATAGAGGTGGGGCCAGTCGATTTGACGCCCGCCCTGGCCGTTCTGGCGGCGAAAAAAGACCCGGCATGGCGACGAACAATTGGGGGCGATTGGCATGTTGCCAGCCTGCTCATTGACCGCCTCGCCAACCACAATAAGTCCAACGCCGCCTTGGTCCTGTGGCGTATGTCGTTCTCAAAAGCTGAGAACCCTGACCCGGCCATCCGCCGAATGACCATGGACGCTAGGGCAATCCGTCTAGGCCTCGTCATGACGCCGGAGAAGACACCAGAAACCTATGGTGCCGCCATGAAGGTGCTGGAGCGGCTCGCCGAAGGTCGAGGTGGCTGGGGCCTCATAGAAGCGAGCCAGGCGTTGTGGCGGCAGACAGGCGAAGGAGCCGTGCTGACGCTCCCCCTACTAGCGTGTCAGCCCCCGCGCCTGATCTCGGAAGTCGAGGCTAATCGCATACTTGTACAAGAAGCCGTACTGCATCTTGAGACAGCCCTGACGCAACGAACAGCGGCGGGACGAGCGGCGATCCGTGAACTGATCCACACCGATCCCGACCTGCTGGCCGAGTGGCGCAGACTGGCCCTGTCCGAGAGCGACATGATCGAGGCAGTCGGCGACCTCATCGAGTGGCTGGACACCGAGGCCGCGCGCCCCAGATGGTTTGGGTGCGGAAGGTTTGGAGAAGGGTTTTCGTGGTGTGGCGTGCCCCACCTACCCGAGCAGGACGCTCAGCCTCTCGGCGAAATCATCCGCACCAAAGCGCCTCTATTGGCCGACGTGCGCGGCCACTACCTACCCGCCCCTCTGAGGGAATTCGGCGTCTAGCGGGTGTCTGAAGCTGTCGTCGGAAGTCCGGTTCCCGCGCTTCCCGCGCTTGGCGTGTATGCGCCCGGCAAGTGCTGGCACTTGTCTCCAACACCGCGTTTTATGATACCGCTATGGCTGAGTAGGGGATCACATGAACCACCAGTCGCTTTCCAACTTCATCTGGTCTGTCGCCGATCTGCTGCGCGGCGACTACAGGCAGTCAGACTACGGCAAGGTGATCCTGCCGTTCGCGGTGCTGCGGCGGTTGGATTGCGTGCTGGCGCCGACCAAGGCAGCGGTGCTCGCCGAGTTTGAGGACAAGACCAAGGCGGGGCTGAACCCGGAGCCGTTCCTGCTGCGCAAGGTGGGGGTCGGGTTCTTCAACACCTCGCCCATGGACCTGAAGAAGCTGCTGGGCGACCCGGACCATGTACGCGCCAACCTGGAAGCCTATGTGCAGGCGTTCTCGCCCGCCGTGCGTGAAATCTTCGAGCGGTTCGAGTTCCACGTTCAGATCGACAAGCTCGCCAAGGCCGGCCTGCTGTTCCAGGTGGCAGAGCGGTTCGCGGGCATAGACCTGCACCCCAACGTGGTGGACAACCACCAGATGGGCCTTGCCTTCGAGGAGCTGATCCGCAAGTTCGCGGAACTCTCCAACGAGACCGCCGGGGAGCACTTCACCCCGCGCGAGGTGATCGCCCTGATGGTCCATCTGCTGTTCGTCGAGGACGATGATGTGCTGGCGACGCCTGGCGTCGTACGCTCGATCTACGACCCCACGGCAGGCACGGGCGGCATGTTGTCGGTGGCTGGGGAGTACCTGGCCGAGCACAACCCCGCCGCCCGGCTGACCATGCACGGCCAGGAGCTGAACGCCGAGAGTTACGCGATCTGCAAGGCCGACATGCTGATCAAGGGCCAGGACGTGGCCAACATCGTGTTCGGCAACACCCTGTCCGACGACGGGCATGTGCACGCTAAGTTCGACTACATGCTCTCTAACCCGCCGTTCGGCGTGGAGTGGAAGAAGGTCGAGAAGGAGGTGCGGCGGGAGCACGAGATCCAAGGGTTCGCCGGGCGCTTCGGCCCCGGCCTGCCGCGCATCTCAGACGGCTCGTTGCTGTTCCTGCTGCACCTGCTGTCGAAGATGCGCCCGGCCACGGATGGCGGCAGCCGGTTCGGCATCGTCCTCAACGGTTCGCCCCTGTTCACCGGGGGTGCGGGGTCGGGTGAAAGCGAAATCCGCCGCTATATGCTGGAGAATGATCTGGTCGAGGCGATCATCGGCTTGCCGACCGACATGTTCTACAACACGGGCATCTCAACCTACGTCTGGATCGTATCCAACCGGAAGCCCGCCGCCCGCAAAGGCAAGGTGCAGCTGATCGACGCCAGCGGCTTCTGGCGCAAGATGCGCAAGTCCCTGGGCTCCAAGCGCAAGGAGCTGGCCCCCGAGCACATCGAGGACGTTACCCGCCTGTTCGGCCAGTTCGTGGAGGCGCAGGTCGCCACGCTGACCGACGGCCAGGGCAAGGAGACCCGGCAGATCATCATCGAGGGCGACGGTCCGCCCGCCGCGCCGGAGGGTGGCAAGGTCAAGCTCGCACCCCTCGCGCGTATCTTCCCCAACACCGCCTTCGGCTATCGCACCATCACCGTGGAGCGACCCCTGCGCGACGCGGCGGGCAAGGTGGTGGTGGGCGAGCGGGGCAAGGCCAAGGGCAAGCCCCAGAGCGATAGCGCCCTGCGCGACACCGAGAACGTGCCCCTGTCCGAGGACGTGGCAGCCTACTTCAAGCGCGAAGTCCTGCCCCATGCGTCCGACGCCTGGATCGACGAGAGCAAGACCAAGGTCGGCTACGAAATACCGTTCAACCGGCACTTCTACGTCTTCGAGCCGCCGAGGCCCTTGGCCGAGATCGACGCCGACCTGCTGGAGGTGACGGACCGGATCAAGGCGATGATCGAGGGGCTGGCCGCGTGAGCGCGACCGCCTATCCCAGCTATCATGACAGCGGCGTGGATTGGATTGGACCAGTCCCATCTGCTTGGCAGGTGAAGCGTTTCCGTTTTGTCTTTCAAGAGAGCGGGGAGAAGATTGAGCATGAGATGATCGGGCCGATGCTCTCAGTCTCTGGTTATCGGGGCATCGAAGTCAAAGAGTATGACGACGAAAATAGGCGTCGCCTTGATGATGAACTTGTTGGCTACAGGATCGTCCGGCCCGGGCAGCTAGTCGTGAACACAATGTGGCTGAACTATGCGGGCTTGGGCGTGTCAGAGCATGAAGGTCACGTCAGCCCGGCCTATCGGAGCTACCGGATTGCACCGGGCGTCAACCATCGGTTCATCCACCACCTTCTGCGCAGCTCGATCTACGTCCAGGGCTACACGAGGCTCCTAACAGGCATTCGTCCAAACTCATTGCAAATGAGCCGCGACGACATGATGGACTTTGCCGTGCTACTGCCGCCGCAGGACGAGCAAGCCACCATCGCCGCCTTCCTCGACCGCGAAACCGGCAAGATCGACGCGCTGGTGGAGGAGCAGCGGCGGCTGATCGAGCTGCTGAAGGAAAGTACGCATCCGGTGAGGACCGCGGCGATGGCGGATCGGCGGCGCTGATCAGGCGGCGCGGCTGATGGCGGATTGGGGTCGCCAGTTCCACGGCAGCAGCTCGTCCAGCTTCTGAGCGGGGTGATCGGCGATGCGGGCCAGG
>JBBROW010000040.1:0-36690 GCA_038228945.1 Caulobacterales bacterium | reverse complement strand
CTCCGACGCCCGCGGCGAAGAACATGTAGCCGAGCTGCGAACAGGTCGAATAGGCGATCACCCGCTTGATGTCGTTCTGGGCCAGACCAACCGTGGCGGCGAACAGGGCGGTGACCGCCCCGGTCACCGTGACGATCTCGCGCGCCACCGGGGCGTACTCGAACATCGGCGACAACAGGCAGACCATGTAGACGCCGGCGGTGACCATGGTTGCCGCGTGGATCAGGGCGCTGACCGGGGTCGGGCCTTCCATGGCGTCCGGTAGCCAGGTGTGCAGGAAGAACTGGGCCGACTTGCCCATGGCGCCCACGAACAGCAGGACGCAGGCTAGATCCAACAGCCGCCAGCTCTGGCCGGCGAAGTCCCAGCTGAGGTTGGCGTGGGCGGCCACGGCGGGGAAGATCTCGGCGAACTTCACCGTGCCGAAAGCCCAGAACACCGTCATGATGCCGAGCGCGAAACCAAAGTCCCCCACCCGGTTGACCACGAAGGCCTTGATGGCGGCGGCGTTGGCCGTGGGCTTGTGATACCAGAAGCCGATCAGCAGGTAGCTGGCCAGCCCCACCCCTTCCCAGCCGAAAAACAGCTGCATGAAGTCGGAGGCCGTCACCAGGGCCAGCATGGCGAAGGTGAACAGCGACAGATAGGCGAAGAACCGCGGCTTGTGCTCGTCCTCGGCCATGTAGGCCCAGGAATAGACGTGGACCAGGGACGACACCGTCGTCACCACGATCAGCATCACCGCCGACAGGGTGTCGATGCGCACGCTCCAGTCGGACTGGAACTTGCCGACATTGATGAAGGGGGCGATTTCCACGGTGAAGGGCTTGGTCCAGCTGCCCCAGGCGACCTGGGTAAAGGTGGTCCAGGCCAGCAGGCAGGCGAGGATCAGCAGGCCCGTGGTCACGGTCATGGACGCCCGCTCGCCGATGCGTCGGCCGAACAGCCCGGCGATCAGCGCCCCCATCAGGGGCGCGAAGACCGCGGCGGTGACGATAAGCTGAGGCGTTTCCATCTCAGCCCTTCATCACGGAGGCGTCGTCCACAGCGATATCGCCGCGGTTGCGGAAGAAGGTCACCAGGATAGCCAGGCCCACGGCCGCCTCGGCGGCGGCGACGGTGAGCACGAACATGGCGTAGATCTGGCCCACCACGTCGTGCAGGTAGACCGAGAAGCTGACCAGGTTGATGTTCACCGCCAGCAGGATCAGCTCGATCGACATCAGGATGACGATGACGTTCTTGCGGTTCACGAAGATGCCGAACACGCCGATGGTGAACAGGATCGCGGCCACGGTCAGGTAGTTCGCAAGGCCGATGGTCATGCCTCGATCCCTTCGCCGGGTTTGATGGTGACGTTGCGCATCCCCGTGGCCGGGGTGCGGGCGACCTGATCCGCTATGACCTGGCGCTTGACGCCGGTGCGATGCTTCAGGGTCAGGACGATGGCGCCGATCATGGCCACCAGCAGCACCAGGCCAGCGGCCTGGAAGAAGTAGACATAGTCGGTGTAGAGCACCCGGCCGATCGACTCGGCGTTGCTCACATCAACCTGCGAAGCCCTCGGCCCGCCGGTCACCCTGGAGGCGGCGCCATCGCTGGCGACCTTCAGAGAGACCACGATAATCTCGACGGTCAGGACCAGCCCTACCAGACCGCCCAGCGGCAGGTACTTGGCGAAGCCCTGGCGCAGGGCCGCGAAGTCCACATCCAGCATCATGACCACGAACAGGAACAGCACGGCCACGGCGCCGACGTAGACCACGATCAGCAGCATCGCCAGGAATTCGGCGCCCATCATCACGAACAGGCCGGCGGCGGAGAAGAAGGCGGTGATCAGGAACAGCACCGAGTGCACCGGATTGCGCGCCGAGACGACCCCCAGCGCGGCCGCGATGGTGCCGGTGGCAAGCAGGTAGAAGGCGATGGCCTGCAACATGGGCCTGGTCGAACTCCGTCTCTCAAGCGCGCCGAGGCGGGGCGCGACGCCCCTCCCCGAGTCGCGGTCTGCTCATAGCGCGTTCGGACCGCGAGGGAACAGGCCCCCTGCCCCGAACGAGCCCATTCTTTTCCCATGCTCCCCCCGCCTCAGCGGTAGGGCGCGTCCAGCTCCAGGTTCTTGGCGATCAGCCGTTCCCAGCGGTCGCCGTTCGCCAGGAGGCGGTCCTTGTCGTAGTAAAGCTCCTCGCGGGTCTCCACGGCGAACTCGATGTTCGGGCCTTCGACGATGGCGTCCACGGGGCAGGCCTCCTGGCACAGGCCGCAGTAGATGCATTTGACCATGTCGATGTCGTAGCGGGTGGTGCGGCGGCTGCCGTCGGCGCGGGGCTCGGCCTCGATGGTGATGGCCTGGGCCGGACAGATGGCTTCGCACAGCTTGCAGGCGATGCAGCGTTCTTCGCCGTTGGGGTAGCGGCGCAGGGCGTGCTCGCCGCGGAAACGGGGCGACTGAGGATTGCGCTCGTTGGGATAGAGCACCGTGGCCTTGGGCTTGGCCATATACTTCAGGGCCAGCCAGAAGGCGCCGCCGAAGTCCATCAGGGCCGCGCCCCTGACCACCTGATTGATGCGCTGGTACATGGTCGGGCTATTTCCCCTTACCCATCTGGCATTCGTAGTCGCCAAGCTCGGTGGTGTCGCCGCCGCTCTTGAGGTGGATCTCGCCGCCCCTGGCCTTGCAGGCTTCGCTGGCCTTCTTGACCGCGTCGTAGTTGGCGTCGCCTTCCTGCAGGCCGTAGTTGGCGTTGGACGCGCAGGCGCCAAGCGCCAGGGCCGCCAGGGTCATGAGCGCAGCGGTGCGGATCATCAGATCACCCCGTAGACGCGCAGGCCGCCGATGATCGCCACCGCGATCCCGGAGGTGGGCAGGAACACCTTCCAGCCCAGGCGCATCAGCTGATCGTAGCGGTAGCGAGGCACGATGGCCTTGGCCATGGCGAACATGAAGAACCAGAAGACGATCTTCAGCCACAGCCAGAACAGTCCGTAGAAGCTCTGCAGCGTGGCGGGCCAACGGTGCACGAAGGCGAAGTCGATGGGCGCCTGCCAGCCGCCGAAGAACAGGATGCTGATCATGGCGCACATCAGGATGATGTTCGCCAACTCGCCGATCATGAACAGCAGGAAGGGGCTGGAGGAATATTCCACCTGATAACCGGCCACCAACTCCGACTCCGCCTCGGGCAGGTCGAAGGGCGGGCGGTTGGTCTCCGCCAGAGCCGAGATGAAGAAGATCACCATCATCGGGACCATGACCACCGTGGCCAGCAGGGACTTCCAGCCGCCAGCGCCGCCGAAGACGTTCCAGTTCAGAATGCCGCCGGCCTGTTTCTCGACGATCGTCTGCAGGTTCATCGTGCCGCTGAGCAGGATCACCGTGATGATCACGAAGCCGATGGAGACCTCGTAGCTGACCATCTGGGCCGCCGAGCGCAGGCTGCCGAGGAAGGGGTACTTCGAGTTCGAAGCCCAGCCGCCCATGATGATGCCGTAGACGCCCAGGGAGGAGATGGCGAACAGGTAGAGGATGCCGACGTTGATGTTGCTGACCACCCAGCCCGGGGCCATGGGGATCACCGCCCAGCCGACCAGGGCCAGGGCGAAAGTCACCAGCGGGGCCAACAGGAAGACGATCTTGTCCGCGCCGGCGGGGACAACGATTTCCTTGAGGATGAATTTCAGGAGGTCGGCGAAGGACTGCAGCAGGCCGAAGGGGCCGACCACATTGGGTCCCTTGCGCATCTGGACGCCGGCCCAGATTTTCCGGTCGCCCCACATGAAGAAGGCCAGAGCCACCAGCAGCGGCACGACCACCAGCAGGATCTGAGCAAAGCTGAGGCCGAACCAAGCCCAGCCGGAGGATTGAGCGATCATCCCCTACTCCGCCGCGATCTTGGCGGCGCCGGACACCACGGCCGCGCATTCGGCCATGGTCACGCTGGCGCGCGCGATGGGATTGGTCAGGTGGAAGGCCTTCACCGGACTGGCGAAGGGGGCGTCGGAGACATCGCCCGCGGCGCCCAGCGCGCCAAGGTCCAGGCTGGTGACGATGGAGCCCGGGGCATGGTCGATCTGGCCGAAGGTCGGGTGGTCGGCGAACAACTTGGAGCGAAGCTGGTCCAGGGTGTCGTAGGGCAGGGTCGCGCTCAGCTTGTCCGACAGCGCCCGCAGGATCGCCCAGTCTTCCTTGGCCTCGCCCTTGGGGAAGGCCGCGCGCTCACCACGCTGCACCCGGCCCTCGGTGTTGACGTACAGGCCGGCCTTTTCCGTGTAGGCCGCGCCAGGCAGAATCACGTCCGCGCGGTGCGCCCCGGCGTCGCCATGTGTGCCCAGATAGACCACGAAGGCGTCGCTGCCACTGACGTCGATCTCGTCGGCGCCCAGCAGGAAGAGCACGTCCAGGGCGCCCTTCTGAACCATTTCGCCGGCGGTCTTGCCGCCCTCGCCCGGCACAAAGCCCAGGTCCAGGCCGCCGACCCGCGCCGCAGCCGTGTGCAGAACGTTCCAGCCGTTCCAGCCCTCGCGCACAACGCCGAAGGCCTTGGCCGCATCCGCGGCCGCCTTCAGCACCGCCGCCCCGTCAGCGCGGGTCAAGGCGCCCTGGCCGATAATGATGGCCGGGTTCTTGGCGTCCTTGAAGGTCTTGGCGAAGTCCGCCTTGCTCTTGGCCAGGTCCGACAGGCTGGAAGCCCCGGCGCCTAGATAATCGTAACCGAAGGTCAGGTCCGCCTGTTCGCCGATGAGCCCGAACCGCGTCTTGCCGGCCAGCCATTGCTTGCGGAAGCGGGCGTTCAGGATCGGCGCCTCGGTGCGCGGATTGGTTCCCACCAGCAGCACGACGTCGGCATGCTCGATGCCGGCCAGGGTGGAGTTGAACAGCCAGCTCTCGCGAGGGCCGCCGCCCAGGACAAGGCCGTCCTGGCGGGCGTCCAGATTGGTCACGCCCAGGCTGCGGAACAGGTCCAGGGCCGCCTTCATGGATTCGGCGTCCTGCAGATCGCCGGCGATGACGCCGACGCGGTCGGCCGGGGCCGCCTTGATCTTTTCCGCCACCAGGCCCAGGGCCTCACCCCAGGTGGCCGGCGCCAGCTTGCCGCCGGCGCGGATGAAGGGCCGATCCAGGCGCTGGCGGCTGAGGCCGTCGCAGGCATAGCGGGTCTTGTCGGAGATCCATTCCTCGTTGATCTCTTCGTTGGTGCGCGGCAGCACCCGCAGCACCGCCGCACCGCGCGCGTCGACGCGGATGGCGCTGCCCAGGGCGTCCATGACGTCCACGCTCTCGGTCTTCTTCAACTCCCAAGGCCGGGCGTTGAAGGCGTAGGGCTTGGAGGTCAGGGCGCCCACGGGGCACAGGTCGATGACATTGGCCGACAGCTCGCTGGCCACCGCCTTGTCGAGATAGGTGGTGATCTCCACGTCCTCGCCGCGGCTGATCAGGCCGATGTCCGGCACGCCGGCCACTTCGGTGACGAAGCGGACGCAACGGGTGCACTGGATGCAGCGGGTCATCACCGTCTTGATCAGCGGACCCATGTATTTTTCTTCGACGGCCCGCTTGTTCTCCTCGTAGCGGGTGCCGTCGCGGCCATAGCCCATGGACTGGTCCTGCAGGTCGCACTCGCCGCCCTGGTCGCAGATCGGGCAGTCCAGTGGGTGGTTGATCAGCAGGAACTCCATCACCCCCTTGCGGGCCTTTTCGACCATCGGGGTGTTGGTGAAGATCTCTTGGTTGTCGGCGGCCGGCAGGGCGCAGCTGGCCTGCGGCTTGGGCGGACCGGGCTTCACCTCCACCAGGCACATGCGGCAGTTGCCGGCGATGGAAAGGCGTTCGTGGTAGCAGAACCGGGGGATTTCCTCCCCAGCCAGTTCGGCGACCTGCAGAACGGTCATGCCGTTCTCGAACTCGATCTCGACGCCGTTGACCTTGGCCTTGGGCATGCGCGGCTACTCGTCGTCCTTGCGGCAAATCGGGGCGGGTTGATTCAGCGCCTGGGCGATAACGCGTCTTAGCCGACAGGAATAGCGTTTTTCGTAGGTTCCCTCGGCTTGCAGGTAACGAATCGCCGGCGCGTTGCACTTGATGCGCTCCTTGATCAGGAACGCCCACCGCTCATCCCCCGGCGCCATCTGCAGAATCTGCTCCGAGGTGGTGATCAGCATGTAGCCGTAGGCGGTGTAGCGGTCCTGATAGGTGCCGCCGTTCACCGAGCGCGGGTCGGTGGTGGAGAGCAGCTTGTTGAACTTCTCGTCCGTGTTCGGACAGGCCAGTTCGGGATTCGCCAGGGTGGCCTGGTTGAGCGCATTCCAGCTTTGGTAGGTCGAATCCATGATGGTGACCTCCCGCGTGGTCTTCAGCTGATAGATGCCGATGGCCACGGCGATCACCGCCGTCAGGGCCGTGATCACCGCCGACGCCCCGCCCACCAGGGCCCAGAACTCGATCGACCCGATCACCAACCGCCAGGTCTTGGGCGGCGCTTGCAGGGCGATATCGACGTCCTGGCGCGGGTCGGCCAGGGCCGCGCGCAGGGCCTCGCCGGAGATGTCGGTGTTTGCGTCTTCGCTCATCGGTCAGCGTCCGTCATCGCCCGCTAGACTTCCACGATTGATTCACCCGCCTCAAGGAAGGTGACGGTTGCCCGCCATTCGCGCTCGATTCTGGCGAGTACGCTTGCCGTCGATCCGTTTCCGACGCGAAGCCAGAGGATCTGAGGCCCTTGGCCTTGTGACCGCCTGACGGCGAAATCGCTGTCTTTCGTGACAACGACGCAGCCGTGCTGGCTCGCATAGGCCCAGATGGCGCCGTCGGAGGCTGATCCAAGGCCCAGGCCGTGGATATGATCGGCCTCGTGTCCTTTGAGCCGAAACCAATCGGCCAAGGCAGGGGGTAACTGCTCGTCGACGAGAAATCTCACTCGGCGGCGTTGAGAATCACGGGGTGATTCACAAACTGGGCGGCATAGGCCACAGACGCCCTGATGTCCTCGACCTCAAGATACGGATAGTCGGTCAGAATTTCCTGCTCCGAGACACCCGCCGCGAGCATGTCGAGCACATCCTTCACGCGGATGCGCATCCCGCGAATACAGGGACGCCCTCCCATCTTGTCCGATTCAGCCGTGATGCGGTCGAGCAGATTCATAGGCAGTGTTTATCACAGGCGCCCAACCCTGTCGCTGATGCCCAAACCGTCGTCAGTTCACCGGGGCAAAGCTGGCGAGACAGCTTCAGTCGAAATGTTCCGCGACATCCGCGGGGGTCGGTAACCGCCCCAGCGGACGCCAGTTGAGGCGACGCCAGTGGGGAACAACCAAGACCGCCATAGTGGGCCACGTCGTGAACTCAATCGCAAAATTGACGAGGGACGGCACAATGCCTCGCGGGGCGATTTGCGATGACCAGATTCCGTAGGTGGCCATCAACACAGGCAGGACCAGCAGGGGCCATCGGCTGAGGCGCCAGGTTGCCACCACCACCCAGACGGTCAGGATCACGCACGCCGCGAGAGCCCCAAGGGCCAGGGGATGACTCAGCAAGGTGCGCGCGGCAGCGGGGGTCGGCGCAATCGACTTGATGACGTAAACCTGAAAGGCGAGAAACAGCGCCGCCGCGATCTTGATCGAAAGCGGCGTGTGCGATTGGAATGTCAGGCGTAGTCGCGGAGCCAAACCCGGACCCCCTACTCCGCGGCTACCAGCGTCGCGCCCTGCACGTGCGGCTTTCTGGAGCGGTAGTTGGCGATGCGCTCTTCCACCTCGTGGCGGAAGTGGCGGAACAGGCCCTGGATCGGCCAGGCGGCGGCGTCGCCCAGGCCGCAGATGGTGTGGCCTTCCACCTGGCTGGCCACGTCCAGCAGCATGTCGATTTCCTTGGGGTCGGCCTCGCCGGTGACCATCCGCTCCATGATCCGCCACATCCAGCCGGTGCCTTCGCGGCACGGGGTGCACTGGCCGCAGCTCTCGTGCTTGTAGAAGTAGCTGAGGCGGGCGATGGCGCGGATCAGGTCGGTGTCCTTGTCCATGACGATCATGGCCGCGGTGCCCAGGCCGCTCTTCAGCTGGGCCAGGCTGTCAAATTCCATCAGCGCCGTCTCGGCCTCCTCGGCCGGGATCATCCGCACCGAACTGCCGCCAGGGATGATGGCCTTGAGGTTGCCCCAGCCGCCGCGCACGCCGCCGAAGTGCTCTTCGATGAGCTGGCGCATGGGGATCGACATGGCCTCCTCGACCACGCAGGGTTTCATCACGTGGCCTGACGCGCTCATCAGTTTGGTGCCGGTGTTATTGGGCCGGCCGAACTTGACGAACCATTCGGCCCCACGGCGCAGGATTTCCGGCGCCACCGAGATCGACTCGACATTGTTCACCGTGGTCGGGCAGCCGTAGACACCGGCGCCAGCGGGGAACGGGGGCTTCAGCCGCGGCTGGCCCTTCTTGCCCTCCAGGCTTTCCAGCAGCGCCATCTCATCGCCGCAGATATAGGCCCCGCCGCCATGGGTGACGCGGATGTTACAGTCCCAGCCCAGCTTGGAATTCTTGCCGATCAGCCCGGCCTCGGTAGCCTGGACGATGGCCGCCTCGAGATGCTCGCGCTCCAGCACATATTCGCCGCGGATATAGATGAAGCAGTCGTGCGCCCGGATCGCCCGGCAGGCCACCAGGCAGCCTTCCAGCAGCCGGTGGGGGTCGTACCGCATGATCTCGCGGTCCTTGCAGGTGCCCGGCTCCGACTCGTCGGCGTTGACCACGAGATAGTGCGGCCGCTCGCTCTCCTGCTTGGGCATGAAGGTCCACTTCAACCCGGTGGAGAACCCCGCGCCGCCGCGGCCGCGCAGGCCGGAGTTCTTGATCTGCTCGCAGAGCCATTCGGGCTCCATGGCCAGCATCTCGGCGGTGCCGTTCCAGATGCCGCGTTGCTTCGCCCCTTCCAGACCCCAGTCATGGAGCCCGTACAGGTTGGTGAAGATGCGATCCTTGTCTTCGAGAATGCCGACCATGCTTAAACCGTTGGGCTCTGACCGCTGGGGTCGAAGGGATGGGTCCGCACCCATTGGGTGCGGCGGAAGATGACATAGGTGAACAGGCCCCAGCCGATGGCGATAATGCCCGCCCCGACCCAGATCAGCCAGTGCGGCGCGCCGGCCCGGAACCGGCCCGCCACCAAGACCAGCACGCCCAGCAGGCAGATAACCAGTCCCGCCGACTGCTCGCGCCGATAGGCCCCGCGATAGGCCTGCAGATAGGCAGTGCGGCGGGCGAGGATATCGGCTTCGTCGGCCATGTCCGAGCTCACGGCTGCGCCCGGCCCCTAAGGAACCCGACGATCAGCCAGGTCTGGGCGCCAAAGCCGATGACCAGGGCGGCGACGAACAGCCAGTTCATCCAGTCGACATGGAACACCAGCCCGCCGACGATCCCCGCCACCGCCGCCAGGGCGCACACCCCGGTGATCGCCAGGGTGATGAATAGACGCCGTTGCTGGAGAGCGACGTCGTTCACACCGCCGGTTCCTTGGGCTTAGGCGCCGGCGCGTTGGGCAGGGTCTTGATCGGCACGGCGGCCGAGCCGTCATAGAGTTTGGGATCGGTGAGGGTCAGGGGGCCGCCTTCCGGCGACGCGCCCTGGCGGCCGATATAGGAGCCCTTCTCGGGTTTCTTGCCGGCGGCGAAATCGGCCAGGATCTGGGTCAGGATCGCTGGCGACAGGTCGTCGTAATAGTAGTCGTTGATCGCCGCCATCGGGGCGTGGGTGCAGGCGCCCAGACACTCCACCTCTTCCCAGGAGAACTTGCCGTCGGCGGAAAGGTGGTTCTTCGGCCCGATCTTGTCGATCAGCACCTTTTCCAGGTCCTTGGCCCCGCGCAGCATGCAGGGGGTGGTGCCACACAGCTGCACGAAGGCCACCTTCCCTACCGGCTCCAGTTGGAACATCACGTAGAAGGTGACCACCTCGAACACTCGGATCACCGCCATGCCCAGCATCTCGGCGATGACGCGCAGGGCCGGCTCGCACACCCAGCCTTCCTGTTTCTGGACCAGCCACAACAGCGGGATCACCGCCGACTGCTGCCGGCCGGCCGGATATTTGGCGATCCACCAGTTGGCCTTCTCCAGGGACTCCGGGGTGAAGGCGAAGGCGGCGGGCTGTTGTTTGGCGAGACGGCGGACCGACATGGACTAGGCTCTCACGAAGTCGACGCGGGCGATCTTGTCGCCGCGAAAGGTGTAGATGGCGGCCACCTGGAAGGTGTCGCCGCCTGGGACGCGGGCCACCAGCTCATGGTCGATGACGGTGTTTCCCACCGCGATGCGGTTCAGCACCTGGGCCTTGTTCTGGGGAAACTCCGCGAACATCTTGGCGTAGCTGGCGCGATAGGCCTCCATGCCCCGGCGCAGGATCGCCCCGTTCAGATCGGCCACCACCACATCATCGGTGTAGCAGGCGCAGTGGGCGTCCAGATCCTGGACGTTGTAGGCGTCGAGCTGCGCCTGGGCGACATCCGCCAGGCTGGCCGTCGGTGTCGCGACCCCGGCGAGACTCAACGGTCGATCTCCCCGAACACGATGTCCAGGCTGCCGAGGATGGCGCTGACGTCGGCCAGCATGTGGCCCCGGTTCATCCAGTCCATGGCCGCCAGATGCGGGAACCCCGGCGCGCGGATCTTGCAGCGGTAGGGCTTGTTGGTGCCGTCGGCGACTAGGTAGACGCCGAACTCGCCCTTGGGCGCCTCGACGGCCGCATAGATCTCCCCAGCGGGCACGTGGAAGCCCTCGGTAAAGAGTTTGAAGTGGTGGATCAGCGCCTCCATCGAGCGCTTCATCTCGCCGCGGCGCGGTGGGCTGACCTTGTGGTCGTCGGACAGCGCCAGGCCCGGTGTCTTCTTCAAGCGATCGGCGCACTGCAGGATAATCCGCACCGACTGGCGCATCTCTTCCATGCGACACATGTAGCGGTCGTAGCAGTCGCCGTTCACCCCCAGGGGGATGTCGAACTCAAGTTCGTCATAGCACTCGTAGGGTTGGTTGCGGCGCAGGTCCCAGGCGATGCCCGAGCCACGCAGCATCACCCCGGTGAAGGCCCAGGCCAGGGCCTGCTCCTTGCTGACCACGCCGATATCGACGTTGCGCTGCTTGAAGATGCGGTTGCCGGTGATCAGCTTGTCGATGTCGGCCAAGGGCCGATGGAAGGCCTTGGCCCAGTCCTCGATATCCTGCACCAGCTCCGGCGGCAGGTCCTGGCGAACGCCGCCGGGCCGGAAATAGTTGGCGTGCATCCGCGCGCCGGAGGCGCGCTCATAGAACACGAACAGCTTCTCGCGTTCCTCGAAACCCCACAGCGGCGGGGTCAGGGCGCCGACGTCCATCGCCTGGGTGGTGACGTTCAGCAGGTGGTTCAGCACCCGGCCGATTTCGTTGTACATCACCCGGATCAACTGGCCGCGCATGGGCACTTCCAGGCCCATGAGCTTTTCGATGGCCATGACGAAGGCGTGCTCCTGGTTCATCGGAGCGACGTAGTCCAGGCGGTCGAAATAGGGCGTGTTCTGGGTGTAGGGTCGCGACTCCATCAGCTTTTCGGTGCCGCGGTGCAGCAGGCCGATGTGCGGGTCAACCCGCTCCACCAGCTCGCCGTCCAGCTCCAACACCAGACGCAAAACCCCGTGTGCGGCGGGGTGTTGCGGGCCGAAGTTGATGTTGAATTTGCGGACCGGAGTCTCGGGGATCGAGCCGTCCAGGGGTTTGCCCTCGGGCGGGGTGCGCTCGAAGACGTCCGTGGATTCAGCCGGCGCGTTGCTGCCTGTCATGCCGGCTTCTCCGCCTTTTCATCGCCTGGCAGTATGTAGGGATAGCCCTCGCCGGGTTTGGCGTACTCGGCGCCTTCCCAGGGCGAGAGGAAGTCCCACGAGCGGAATTCCACCGACTTCACCGGCTCATAGACCACGCGTTTGAGCTCGTCGTCGTAGCGAACCTCGACATACCCCGTCATGGGGAAGTCCTTGCGCATGGGATGACCGTGGAATCCGTAGTCGGTGAGGATGCGGCGCAGGTCCGGGTGTCCCTCGAAGAAGATGCCGTACATGTCGAAGGCTTCGCGCTCGAACCAGTCGGCCACCGGGAAGACGGCGACGATGGAGGGCACCGCGGTGTCCTCGTCGGTCTCTATCTTCAGCCGGATGCGCCGGTTCTTGGTCATCGACAGCAGGTGATAGACCACGTCGAAGCGCAGAGGCCGCTGCGGATAGTCGGCGCCGCACAGGTCGATCAGCTGGTGGAATTGGAACTCGGGATTATCGCGCAGGTTGGTCAGGACGTCGATGATCCGCGCCGCCGGGGCGGTGACGGTCAACTCGCCGAACGCGATGCTGTAGTCGGCGATGGCGCCGGCCGAGTTGGCCACCACCGCCGCGCCCAGGGCTTCAAGCTCGTCTTGGGTCGCCGGCCAGCTCATCGATCAATATTCCCGGTGCGGCGGATCTTCTTCTGCAGTTGCAGCACGCCATAGACCAGGGCCTCGGCCGTGGGTGGGCAGCCGGGCACGTAGATGTCCACCGGCACGATGCGGTCGCAGCCGCGCACCACCGAATAGCTGAAGTAGTAATAGCCGCCGCCGTTGGCGCAGCTGCCCATGGAGATCACATAGCGGGGCTCCGGCATCTGGTCGTAGACCTTGCGCAGGGCCGGAGCCATCTTGTTGGTCAGGGTGCCGGCGACAATCATCACGTCGCTCTGACGCGGTGAGGCGCGCGGGGCGAAACCGTACCGCTCCAGGTCATAGCGCGGCATGGAGGCGTGCATCATTTCCACGGCGCAGCAGGCCAGGCCGAAGGTCATCCACATCAGCGAGCCGGTGCGCGCCCAGGTGATCAGGTCGTCGGCGGCGGCGGTGACGAAGCCCTTGTCCGCCAGCTGGGCGTTGACCCCGTCGAAATAGGGGTCGTGCGCCTTGGGATCATAACCCTCGACGGTGGCGCGCGCGGCGGACCCCGCGGGAATAATTACTCCCATTCCAGGGCTCCCTTTTTCCACTCGTAGATAAAGCCCACGGTCAGCACGAGCAGGAAGGTGATCATGCTCCAGAAGGCGTAGATCCCCACCTCATGCGGCATCTTCATCAGGCTCACCGCCCAGGGGAACAGGAACGCCACCTCCAGGTCGAAGATGATGAACAGGATCGAGACCAGGTAAAACCGCACGTCGAACTTCATTCGCGCGTCATCAAAGGCGTTGAAGCCGCACTCGTAGGACGACAGCTTCTCGGGGTCCGGCGCGGAAGGGGCGAACACCCAGGACGCAAGATAGAAAACAATGCCGATCAGGCTGGACAGGCCCAGGAAGATGACGATCGGCAGGTACTGCAGCAGGAAGGCGTTCATGCGCGGCCTCGAAGGGAGTCGCGGCTCTTCTAGACCAAGGGTCGGCTGGGTTCAAACGCCATGGCCGCTTCCGTTCCAATGTTCTGCGAAGGCCATGCCCGGTTCACACCAGCGCGCCCTGGCCACTCAACATCAGGGCATGGAAACGCTCGCCCATGCGCCGGTATCCGGCAGTGTTGGGATGCAGATCGTCGGGCAGGTCGGCGGCGTCGGCCTCACCGAACAGCTCCAGTCCCGACAGGTAGCGGATCGCACCGTCGCCGGCGGAAATCCGCGCCGCGACCACTGCCTGCAGCAGCTCCCGCATCCGCCGCAGCGGCAGGCCCCCACCCTGCCCCTCATCCTCCCGTCCCGGTGAGAAGATCGGCGAGATATTGCAGATCGGCGTCGTGGCGTGCTTTTCGCGGATGATCGAGATCATGGCGTGGGCGCTGTCTAAGAAGGCCCGTTCCTTGAGTTGTCCCTCGCCCCAGACATTGATCCCCAGCTTCAGGACAATGGCGTCCACCGCCTGGTCACGGATGATCCGCGCCGCCAGGCCGCTGAGCAGGCATGATCCCGCCCAGCCCAAATTGACGTGCCGCACATTCCCCCGTCCCGCCGCCACCGCCGGCCAACCGGCCGCGGCGCCGTTGGCCTCCATGCAGTGGGTGATCGAGCTGCCATGGAAGAGCACGGTTTTGCGCGTGTCGGGCCAGGGCGAGGCCTCAGCGCCATCGTCCAGTTCCAACCCCCGGATCGATACCGTGCCGGCCTGGGGCAGCCAAAGCTCAACGGCCTTGTCGCCGGCCGCCAGGCCTTCGAACGTCACGCTCGCCTGCTCGTCACCGGTGGCGGTGAAGTCGGCCAGCATGGTCTGGCCGCCATCCGCCCAGGTTCGCCCCACGGGCGCGCCGCCCACGAACAGGTCATAGGCCCCTCGCCGCTCCAGCCCCGGCTGCTCGGCCAGGAGCCGCTGGTTCACCAGCAAACGGATCGTCCGCGACGTGGTCCGGAACCTCAGCCTGACGCCGGCGGGCGTGGAGGCAACCCAGCGGGTAAAGGGGTCGTAGAACGGCGCTTCGGGCGCCGGATAGCGCAGCGGCTGAATCGAATCGGCCCGCCGCCGCACATCCACCTGCCCGTCCAGCAAGCCCGCCACGGTCTCCAAAGCCACCGATCGCACGATATCCCCTCCTCTTGGTTCGCCTTTTGCGTTCAGCGATAGCCGCAATTGGCGGCCGGGACCAAGCGCCGCACGAAGTGCACGGTTGACGCGGCCGCCCGCCGGACCTATCAGACGCCCCTCGCGCCGCCGGGCCTTTTCCGCGGCGACGGTACGCGGATGTAGCTCAGTTGGTTAGAGCGCCGGCCTGTCACGCCGGAGGTCGCGGGTTCGAGCCCCGTCATTCGCGCCACTTCCCGAGCCGCCTTGGGCGGCGCCTAAATTCCGTACAGCCCAGCTTCCAATCGCCGTCAGGCGGTGTGCGATGATTGACGGCCCGGCAAGGCCCGCCAACTAGGAGCCCGCTTCATAAGGCCCGCATGCGCGTTTTCATCATCGATCCGGACGAGGCCCGCGCCGCCCTGGTGGCGGAAGGGTTGGCGGACATCAAGCCGCTGGAGGTTCGCCGCGTGGCGAGCCTTGACGCCGTGGGAGCCGATCTGGACGCCTTCGCGCCGGACGTCATCGTCGTGGCCTGTGAAAGCTCGGACCGAGACACCCTGGAAGGCCTGCGTGAAGTCACCGAGGCCAATCCCCGGCCGGTGGTGATGTTTGTCGACCGTTCGGCGCCAGGCCTGGCCCAGGCGGCGGTGGAGGCCGGAGTGGCGGCCTATGTGGTGGACGGACTGGCGCCCGGCCGGATCCGGCCGGTGCTGGAAGTCGCTCTCAGCCGCTTCCAACTGATGCAGGGCCTGCGCAGCGACCTGACCAAGGCCCGCGCCGACCTGGCCTCGCGCAAGACCATCGAGCGAGCCAAGGGCTTGCTGATGAAAGAGCGCGGCATCGACGAGGAGGCCGCCTATGGCTCCCTGCGCAGCCTGGCCATGAATACCGGTCGCCCCATCGCCGCGGTGGCCGCCGATCTGATCGCCTACGCCAATGTCTTGAAGGGAGGCGGCCAGTGACCCCGCGCGTGGCATGAGCCTGGAAAAGACCCACGTCGATCTGGGCTTCATCCCCCTGACCGACTGCGCGCCCCTGGCCGCTGCCAAGACGCTCGGCTTCTATGAGGAAGAGGGGCTGGATGTCAGCCTGATCGCCCAGGCTTCCTGGGCCAATGTGCGCGACCGCCTTGCCGCCGGCCTGCTGGACGGCGCCCATATGCTGGGTCCCATGGCCGTGGCCCAGAGCCTGGGCCTGGGCAGCGACGCCACCGCGATCATCGCTCCCATGGCCTTGAACCTGAACGGCAGCGCCATCACCGTCTCCACCGCTGTCGCCGATCGCCTGCGCCAGCTGGACCCGGACGGCATGGCCGCGCCGCGCCGGTCCGCCGAAGGACTGGCGCGGTTGGCCGCCGCGCGTCGGGCCGAGGGCTTGCCGCCCCTGACCTTTGCCGTGGTCTTTCCCTATTCGATCCATAACTACCAGCTCCGCTACTGGCTGGCCGCCGGCGGTGTGCGCCCCGACCACGACGTGCGCCTGACCGTCGTGCCGCCGCCGCGCATGGTGGAGAAGCTGGCCGCCGGCGAGATCGACGGCTTCTGCGTCACCGCCCCGTGGAACGGCCTGGCCGTGCGTCGCGGCATCGGCGAGATCGTGCTGTTCGCCTCGGACTGGTGGGGGGCGACGCCGGACAAGGTGCTGGGCGTCACCAACAACTGGGCGGAAGAGAACCCGCGTACCTTGCAGGCAATCCTGAGAGCTACCCTGCGCGGCGCGGCCTGGTGCGACGAGCCGGAGAACCGTCCGACCCTGGCCTCGATCCTGGCCCAACCGGCCTATGTCGGCGCGCCCGAAGCCGCCCTGCGGCTATCGCTGCTGGGCAGCCCGCCGCTAACCCAGGCGGCCCCTGTGGGACCCGAGCGCGACTACATCGTCTTCAATCGCTATGCCGCCAACTTCCCTTGGCGCAGCCACGCCCTGTGGTTCCTCAGCCAGATGCAGCGCTGGGGCCAGGCGCCGCGGGACCCTGCGCTGGAGCCCGCCGCCGCCGCGGTCTACCGCCCCGACCTCTATCGCACCGCCGCAGCGGCAGTGGGCCAGGCCGCGCCACGGGTCGATCTGAAGGTCGAGGGGGCGCATGCCGAACCTTGGATACTGGGCGACACTCCGTCATCCCTGGCCATGCCGGCTGACCGCCTGCTGGACGGCCGGGCGTTCGATCCGGCGGATTTCGCCGGTTATGTCGATGGATTCGAAGTCGGCCACCCGGCCGGCACACCCGACTGAGACTCGTCGAAGCCTTCGCAACGCCCAAGTTTTGACCATCGCCGGCGCCGTGAAAATTGGCGCCGCGCGTGATTGTTGTGCAGTGCAGCACTGGTTTACCCCACGACACTCTCCATCAGCCCGCATCGCTTGACGATTGCGCCGCGGGGCTTCTGAGTAAGGGTGACAGGCGGGACAACGATGTTTCGCCCTGGGGCTGAGAGGCTCCGCGAAGGCGAAGCCGCCTTCGATTTGGCTGGGACAATGGCGTCCGGACGGGAGTGATCCCGCCGGGCGTTTTTTCGTTTTGGGCCTTCGGGCCCGTCTGGAGACATGATGGACGTTCCACAGCGGAACGGCCAAACCCTGGGGCTCGCCCTGGGATTGGCCTTCCTGGCTGGCGCCGCCGCGGCGGCCCCCGCCGAAAAGATCGCCGAGACGCCGCTGGACGCCGTGGCGGCCGGCAAGCCGATCCTGGACCTGCGCGCCCGTTACGAGGACGTCGATCAGGCCAACCTGGCCAATGACGCCCAGTCCTTCACCGTGCGGGCCCGCTTCGGCTGGGAGACCGCCACATGGCGCGGCTTCAAGGTCCTGGTGGAAGGCGCCGCGGTCGTCCACGGCGACGATGGCCACTACAATGTCGCTGTCCCCGGCGGCGCCAGCCTGAACGGCGCCACCCAGTATCCGATCGTCAACGACCCCTCCACGGCCGAGCTGAACCGCGCCCAGCTCGTCTGGGCGCCGGCCAAGACTGTCGCCTTCACCGTTGGCCGCCAGCGGGTGCTGATCGACGACCAGCGCTTCATCGGCAATTCCGGCTGGCGGCAGGATGAACAGACCTTCGACGCGGCCCGCGCCGACCTGAACCTGGGGCCGGTCAAGGCCACCTACGTCTACGCCTTCCACGTCAACCGCATCTTTGGGCGCGATCTGGACTGGCGCTCGGCTAGCCACATCTTCAACGCCAGTTACGCCCCCTCCCCGGCCCTAAAGCTGGAAGGGTTCGTCTACGCCCTGGCCTTCGACAACGCCGCGACCAGCTCCACCCTCACCGGTGGCGTCCGCGCCAGCGGCAAGCTGGGCAAGGGACCGGTCAAGCTGACCTACGACGGGACCTGGGCTCGCCAGACCCCCTACGGCCCCAATACCGAGCATTTCACCCTCGATTTCTGGCAGGCCGGCGCCGCCGTGACCTGGGGCCGGGCCACGCTCAAGGCGGACTATGAACGTCTGGGCGGCAACGGGACGCGCGGCTTCATCACACCCCTGGCCACCACCCACGGGTTCCAGGGCTGGGCCGACGCCTTCGCCGCGGTGGGCGGCAACAAGACCCACGTCGATGGCCTGACCGACTTCAACGTCACCCTCAGCGTCCGCCCACCCCTGCGCCTGCCGTTCCTGAGCAATCCGGAGATTTTGGTTCGTCGCCACGATTTCTGGGCCGCGACCTCGGGCGCCAAGCTCGGCGGCGAGTGGGACGCCCAGGTCCAGGCGGCCGTGACGCCCAAGCTCAACGTCGCGGTGAAGTACGCCGATTTCCGCCGCAACGCCTCTGTCCCCGCCGGAACGGTCCTCGCGCCGCCGTCGCGGACCAAGGTGTGGCTCACCCTCGAATTCAAACTCTGACCCCAAACCACGGAGCCGTCCTATGAGTCTGAAAGGTTTCCTCAAGTCGGGCCATACCCCGACCCTGCTGTCCGCCTTCCTCTACTTCGACATAAGTTTCATGGTCTGGGTTCTGCTGGGTTCGCTCGGCGTGCTCATCGCCAAGGACCTCGGCCTGAACCCCGCCCAGAAGGGGTTCATGGTCGCCATTCCGGTCCTGGCCGGCGCCCTGCTGCGGGCCGTCAACGGTGTGCTGGTGGACCGGATCGGCCCCAAGCGGACCGGCATCCTGGCCCAGCTGCTGGTGATCGGTGGCCTGATCGGCGCGTGGCTTTTGGGGGTGCACACCTATCACCAGGTGCTGTTGCTGGGGATCGTGCTGGGCATCGCCGGCTCGTCCTTCGCCATCGCCCTGCCGCTGGCCTCGCGCTGGTATCCGGCTGAGCACCAGGGCTTGGCCCTGGGCATCGCCGGGGCCGGCAACTCCGGCACCGTCCTGGCCTCGCTGTTCGCCCCGGCCCTGGCGGTGGCGTTCGGCTGGCGCAATGTCATCGGCCTGGCCGCCATCCCCCTGACCATCGCTCTGCTGGTCTATCTGTTCTTCGCCAAGGACAGCCCCAACCAGCCAGCGCCCAAGGCCTGGAAGGACTATCTCGCGGTCCTCAAGATCCCCGACGCCTGGTGGTTCATGCTGTTCTACGGCGTGACCTTCGGCGGCTTCGTCGGTCTGGGCTCGTCCCTGACCATCTACTTCAACGCCGAGCATCACCTTGGCCCCGTGGTGGCAGGCTTCTTCACCGCGGCCTGCGTGGCGGCCGGGTCCTTCCTGCGGCCGGTGGGCGGCGCCCTGGCTGACCGCCTGGGCGGGGTGCGCACCCTGTCGGTGATGTACATGGTCGCCGGCGTGGCCCTGGCGGCGGTGAGCTTCCCGATGGGCTCGCCCTGGCCGCCGCTGGCGATCCTGATCGTCGCCATGGGCGCGCTGGGCATGGGCAACGGCGCCATCTTCCAACTGGTGCCACAGCGGTTCCAGAACGAGATCGGCGTCATGACCGGCCTGGTCGGCATGACCGGCGGCATCGGCGGCTTCTACCTGGCCTCCAGCCTCGGCCTCGCCAAGCAACTGACCGGCAGCTACCAGCTGGGCTTCCTCGGCTTCGCGGCCATGGCCTTCCTGGCCTTGATCAGCCTGACCAGCGTCAAGCGCGTCTGGCGCGCCTCCTGGGGCGCCCTCAGCGCCGCCGGCGTGCGGGTCTGAGCGGGACCAGGATGATGAGCGAAGACACACCCAAGCCCTACGTCGCCAAGGAACGCCTGGTGGTCATCGGCAACGGCATGGCCGGCTGCCGGGCGCTGGAGGAGGTCATCAAGCGGGATCCCGAGCGCTACGCCGTCACCATCTTTGGGGCCGAGCCGCGCTTCAACTACGACCGCATCATGCTCTCGCCGGTGCTGTCGGGTGAGAAGGCCTTCGCCGATATCGTGCTGAACGACAGCGATTGGTACGACCGCAACGTCGTGGCCCTGCACACCGGCCGGCGGATCGAGACCATCGACCGTGACGCCAAGGTGGTCATCGCCGAGGGCGGGCTGAAGGTGGCCTATGACAAGCTGATCCTGGCCACCGGCTCAGACCCCGTACGCCTGCCCCTGCCCGGGGCGGACCTGGATGGGGTGGTGACCTTCCGCGACCTGGACGACGTCAACGCCATGATCGCGGCGGCGGAAGCCGGCGGCGAGGCGGTGGTGATCGGCGGCGGCCTGCTGGGGCTGGAGGCCGCCTACGGCCTCTCGCGCAGGGGCATGAAGGCCACGGTGGTCCACCTGATGGACGTGCTGATGGAGCGCCAGCTGGACGAGGCGGCGGGGTTCCTGCTGGGCGAGGCCTTGGCCGAACGCGGCGTCGCCACCGTCCTGGGCGCCCAGTCCGAACGCATCGTCGTCGCCGGCGGCAAGGTCGCCGGCCTGAAGCTGAAGGACGGGCGCACCCTGCCCTGTTCCCTGCTGGTGATGGCGGTGGGCATCCGCCCCAACGCCAGCCTGGCCAAGGCGGCGGGGCTGGAGGTGAGCCGCGGCGTGATCGTCGACGACCGGATGACCACCTCCGACCCGGCCATCTTCGCCGTCGGCGAGTGCATCGAGCACCGGGGCCAAGTCTATGGCCTGGTGGCGCCGATCTGGGAGATGTGCCGCACCCTGGCCGACGCCCTGACCGACCGCGGGGGCGACTACCAGGGCTCGTTCCTGTCCACGCGGCTGAAGGTCTCCGGCGTCGATGTGTTCTCGGCCGGCAAGTTCTCCGGCGGCGAGGGGTGTGAGGACATCGTCTTCCGCGACGCCGGACGGGGCGTCTACAAGCGCGTGGTGCTGGAGGCCGGCCGGGTGGCCGGCGCTGTGCTGTTCGGCGACGCCGCCGACGGGGCCTGGTATTTCGACCTGATGCGCCAGGGCGCCGACGTCGGCGACATCCGCGAGACCCTGATCTTCGGCCAGGCGATCACGGAGGGCCTTCGAGGGCTCGACCCTAGTGCGGCCGTTGCGGCCATGGCCGACGAGGCCGAGATCTGTGGCTGCAACGGCGTCTGCAAGGGGGCCATCACCGGCGCCATCCAAGCCCAGGGCCTGACCACACTCGACGCCGTACGCGCCCACACCAAGGCCTCCGCCAGTTGCGGGTCCTGCACGCCGCTGGTGGAGAAACTGCTGGGCCTGTGCCTGGGCGATGGCTACCGCGTCGCCACCGGCCCCAAGCCGGTGTGCGGCTGCACAGCGCTGGGCCACGGCGAGGTGCGCCAGCGCATCCTGGCCGAACATCTCACCTCCATTCCGGCGGTGATGCAGGCGCTGGAATGGATGACTCCAGACGGTTGCGCCTCCTGCCGCCCGGCGTTGAACTACTATCTACTGTGCGCCTGGCCGGCCGACTACAAGGACGACAAGCACTCGCGGTTCATCAACGAGCGGGCCCACGCCAATATCCAGAAAGACGGCACCTTCTCGGTGGTGCCCAGGATGTGGGGCGGCATCACCAGTCCGAACGAACTGCGCGCCATCGCCGACGTGGCGGACAAGTTCAACATCCCCACGGTGAAGGTCACCGGCGGCCAGCGCATCGACCTGCTGGGGGTCAAGAAGGAAGACCTGCCCGCCGTATGGGCGGATCTGGGCAAGGCCGGCATGGTCTCCGGCCACGCCTATGGCAAGGCGCTGCGTACAGTGAAGACCTGCGTTGGGACCGACTGGTGCCGCTTCGGCACCCAGGATTCCACCGGCATGGGCGTGCGGCTGGAAAAGCTGCTGTGGGGGTCCTGGACCCCGGCCAAGGTCAAGCTTGGCGTCTCCGGTTGCCCCCGCAACTGCGCGGAGGCCACCTGCAAGGACATCGGGGTGATCTGCGTCGACAGTGGCTATGAAATCCACATCGGCGGGGCGGCGGGCCTGCACATCCGCGGCACGGAACTGTTGACCAAGGTCGCCACCGAGGCCGAGGCAATCCACCTGATCGCCGCCCTGCTGCAGTTCTACCGCGAGGACGCCCACTATCTCGAGCGGATTTACAAGTGGATGGATCGCGTCGGGCTGGAGACCATCCGCGAGCGGATCACCGACCAGGCCGATCGGGACGCCTTTCGTGACCGTTTCAGCATGGCCCAGCGCGACTCCCAGGAAGACCCCTGGGCGCAGCGCGCCAAGGGTTTCGACGCGGAGGAATTCACCCCTCTCAGCCACAACCTGGAGCGCGTCCGATGAACGCCCTGACCTCGCAGCCCCGCGTCCGATGGCTGGAAGCGGGCCGGGATTCCGACGTGCCGGCCCGCGGCGCCCGGCGTCTCAACACGGCCATGGGTCCCGTGGCCGTATTCCGCACCAGCGATGGCGCCCTGTTCGCCCTGCTGGATCGCTGCCCGCACAAGGGCGGCCCCCTGAGCCAGGGCATCGTCCACGGTCATGCGGTGGCGTGCCCGCTGCACAACTGGTCGATCAGCCTGCTCACCGGCGAACCCTTGGGCGCCGACGCCGGCAAGGGTTGCACCCCGACCGTGCCGGTGGAGGTGCGTGACGGTCGGTTGTTCCTGGGCATTGCCGGGCCGTGACCGTGGCTGAGGTCATACCCGCGGCCGGCATCGACACCACCTGCCCCTATTGCGGTGTCGGCTGCGGGATCACCGCAAAACCAGGGGGCGAGCGCCAGGTGTCCATGGTGGGCGACGCCGAACATCCTGCCAATTTCGGCCGGCTGTGCTCCAAGGGGGCCGCCCTGCCCTCCACCGCGGGGATGGAGGGGCGGCTGCTGTATCCGGAGATCGGCGGGCGGCGGGTAAGCTGGTCCCGCGCCATCCGCCGCGTCGCCGGTCGGTTCAAGGAGGCTATCGCCCGGCACGGCCCCGACAGCGTCGCCTTCTATGTCTCCGGCCAGCTTCTGACCGAGGATTATTACGCCGCCAACAAGCTGATGAAGGGCTTCATCGGCTCGGCCAATATCGACACCAACTCACGGCTCTGCATGGCCTCCGCCGTGGCCGCGCACAAACAGGCCTTCGGCGCCGACCTGGTTCCCGGCTGCTATGAGGACCTGGACCTGGCGGACTTGGTCGTGTTCTCCGGCCACAACGCCGCCTGGACCCATCCGGTGCTGTTCCGACGGATGGAAGCGGCCCGGGCGAAAAAGGGCCAGGCCTGGGTGGTTATCGATCCGCGCCGTACTGACACAGCCGAGGCCGCCGACCTGCACCTGGCGCTGAAGCCCCAGACCGACGTGCGTCTGTGGAACGGCCTGCTGGCCTGGCTCAGTGAGCACGGCGCGCTGGACCGCGACTACATCGCCCGCCACACCGTCGGTTTCGATGCGGCCCTCACCGAACTGGCGCGGGTGGACCAGTCGTCCGCCGCCGTCGCCGCCGACTGCGACCTGTCCCGGTCGGATGTTGAAGCCTTCTATCGCCGCTTTACCGCCACGCCTCGCGTCGTCAGCCTGTTCAGCCAGGGCGCCAATCAGTCGGTGCAAGGCGTCGCCAAGGGCCTGGCGGTGATCAACGCCCACCTGGCCACCGGTCGCGTCGGCAAGCCGGGCGCCGCGCCCTTCTCCATCACCGGCCAGCCCAACGCCATGGGCGGGCGCGAGACCGGCGGGCTATCCAACACCCTCACCGCCCACATGGACTTCAACCCGGCGGACCGGGACCGCGTGCAGCGCTTCTGGTCCGCCCCCCGCGTGGCCGAACGTCCGGGCCTGAAAGCGGTGGACCTGTTCGAAGCGGTGGGCGAGGGCCGCATCAAGGCGCTGTGGATCATGGCCACCAACCCAGCCGTCTCCATGCCGGACGCCGCCCGGGTGCGTGACGCCCTGGCGGCCTGCCCCTTCGTGGTCGTCTCCGACATCATGGCCCGCACCGACACCAGCGACTTCGCGGATGTGAAGTTGCCGGCCCTGGGCTGGGGCGAGAAGGACGGTACGGTCACCAACTCCGAACGGCGCATCTCCCGCCAACGGCCCTTGTTCGCCCCACCCGGCGAAGCCCGCGCCGACTGGCGCATCGTCGCGGACGTGGCCCAGGCCATGGGCCACGAGGAGGCCTTTTCCTGGCGCAATCCGGCCGAGGTTTTCCGTGAGTTCGCCCGCCTGACCGTCTTCGAAAATCAGGGCCGCCGGGTGCTGGACCTGGGCCCCCTGGCGGCGATCACCAAGCCCGCCTACGACGCGCTGCGTCCGGTGCAATGGCCGATCACGCCGGAGGGGATCGGCGCGCCGCGTCTGTTCGCCAACGGCGGCTTCGCCACCCCGGACGGCAAGGCCCGGTTCATCGTCGCCCAGGCGGCGGGTCCGGCGCGGCCGCCCACCCCCGCCTTCCCCTTCGCCCTGAACACTGGCCGGGTGCGCGATCACTGGCACACCCTGACCCGCACCGGCCTTGCGCCGGAGCTGTGCCGCCACGCTCCCGAGCCGATCATCGACATCCATCCCGCCGACGCCGAGGTCCAGGGCCTGAAGCCGGGCCAGTTGGCCCGCCTGGTCACCCCCTTCGGCGAGGCGGTGGCGCCCGTCCGGATCACGGACGCGCAGCGCCCCGGCGACCTCTTCCTGCCCATGCATTGGACGGCCCTGTTCGCCCCGAAGGGCCGCAGCAACGGCCTGATCGCCGGCGACGTCGACCCCGTCTCGGGTCAGCCGGAGCTGAAGCATGCCCCGGCCCGGATCAGCGCCTATCGCGAAACCTGGCGAGGTTTTCATATCAGCCGCCAGGCCATGGACGCCCCGGACGATTTCGACCTGGTCTGGCGTCGGATCCCCCACGAGGCTTGCCAGCTCCACGAATTCGCTGGCCGCGGCGACGAGGCGGAGCGCCAGGCGGTGATCAAGGCGCTGATGGGTCCGTCCCGCGGCGACGTCCTGACCATGGACGACGCCTCCGGCTCCTTGCGCCGGGCCGAGTTCGAGCATGGCCGCCTGTCGCGCCTGCTGTTCATCGCCGTGGGCGCCGCGCGGCTGCCGGCCCGCGACTGGCTGGCGGACCGTTTCGCCGACGAAGCCATGGACCCCGCCCACCGCCCCTTCCTGCTGGCCGGCTTCGCCCCCGGCGCCCGCGACCTTGGCCCCGTCGTCTGCGCCTGCCGCAATGTGCGGGCCAGAACCATCGAGGACGCCATCGTCGCCGGCGCCGCCGACCTGGACACCCTGGGCGGCGACACCGGCGCAGGGGTCACCTGCGGTTCCTGCCGCCCCGAACTGACCCGGATGATCCTCCAGCACGGACAGGAGACGCGCGATGCAGCCTGACGCCACATCCCAACAAGGCCGGGTGATCCTGGCCGGCGCCGGCCCGGGAGCCGTGGACCTGATGACGGTGCGCGCCATGCGCGCCGTGCAGACTGCCGGGGCCTTGCTTTACGACGCGCTGGTCGGGGCCGAGATCCTGGAGCTCGCCCCACCTGGCTGCGTCCGCATCCAGACCGGCAAGCGCGCCGGCCATCCCAGCATGAAACAGGAGACCATCAATCGCCTGATGCTGCGACTGGCTCGGCGGGGGCTGAAGGTGGTGCGCCTGAAGGGCGGCGACCCGTCGATTTTCGGCCGGGTCGGGGAAGAGGAGGGGTATCTCCGCGCCCGGGATGTCGAGGTGGAGATTATCCCCGGCGTCACCGCGGCCAGCGCGGCGGCCGCCCAGTTCGGCTTTCCGCTTACCCATCGCGGCGAGGCCCGGCGACTGCTGATCGCCACGGCCACCCTGTCGTCCGGTTCGCTGCCCGCCGATGGCTGGTTCGCCGCCGCCGACCCGGAGACCACCCTGGCGCTCTACATGGGCCGTGATCAGGTCGCCGCCGTGGCGGAGCGGTTGATCCGCGAAGGCCGGCCCGCCTCCACGCCGGCCATGGCGGTGGAGAACGCCGGCCATCCCCATGCCCGCGCCATCCCCGCCACCCTGGACACCCTTGCCGACGCGCTTGACGCGGTGAAGCCCAGCGGACCGGTGGTCCTGTTGATCGGCGACGTCACCGCCCGCGCCGCGATCACCGCCACACCCTACGCCGCCGTCCCCCAGCCCGTCAGGAGCGCGCGGCGATGAACGACACGGGGATGTTCGACTTCGAGAGCGATTTCGTCGCCAGCCTGCGCTGCATTCCCATGTGCGTCCGCTTCAAGCTGGACCTTTGCGAGATCAAACTGTCCCTGCGCCAGTAGAGCCGGTTCACCCGCGAGGATCGCCAGGATCTGCGCATGGCCCCTTGCGCCAGCGCCGTGGAGATCGCGGCATACCGGGCGGCGCTCGTGGCTCTGGTCAGGTCGACAACCGGCGAGGAGGCCAAGCCCCTGCCGCCAGAACCGCCGGCGCCCTGGGGCGATCAGACTCGCCCGGCCCAGGTTGTCGTGGATTACGCGCACGCGCTGGGCGTTTCCCCGCCCGCCCAAGCCGACTGGGCCGCGCTGAGCCAGCTTCAGCGATTCGTCCTCATCAAGCTGACCCGCGACAACCACGACAACGTCAACTTCCTGCCCGCCATGAGTGAGTTCGGGCTTTGGCGCCGGGTAAGCGATCTGAGGGAGGCGAGCGACCAGCCCCAGGCCGCCTAGAAGGTCGTCCTCCCCGCCCTCACCCGCTGCGCCGTGCAGCCCAGCACCATGGTCGCCATGGTGACGGCGGGCAGATACGGGGTGTTGATGGCGTCGGCGAAGCTCCAGCCGCCGTCCGCCGAAAAATCCGGCGCTTTGACCGCTCCGGCGTCTGATCGACGCGCCCTATTCCGCCTCGTCCGCGCTGCCGTTCTTCCACGCGCCGCGCCGGGTCAAGGCCTCGCGCAGCAAAACCTCGACCTGGGCATTGACGCTGCGCAGGTCGGCGGCGGCCAGCCGTTCAACGGCGGCCAGAACGTCCGGTCGTACGCGCATCAGGAAGGCCTTCTTGCCGGGACTGGCCACGGGTCCGTCAGCCGTACAGGGTGCCGGTGTTGAGCACGGGTTGGGCTTCGCGGTCGGCGCACAGCACCACCAGCAGGTTGGAAACCATGGCCGCCTTGCGCTCTTCGTCCAGGGTCACAACCTTGCGCTCGCTGAGCTGGGCCAGGGCGCTTTCCACCATGCTCACCGCCCCGGTGACGATCAAGTGCCGCGCGGCGATGATCGCCTGGGCCTGCTGGCGGCGCAGCATGGCGCCGGCGATTTCCGGAGCGTAGGCCAAGTGCATCAGGTGCGCCTCGTCAATGGCGATGCCGGCCACCGAGACCCTCTGGGAAAGATCGTTCTTCAGCCGTTCGCCGACGATCTCCGCGTCCGTGCGCAAGGTGGCTTCGCCCTCCTCGCCATGGTCATAGGCATAGTGCCGCGCCACCTCGCGCAGGGCGGTTTCGATCTGGATGCCGACGAAGGCGACATAGTCGTCGACGTCGAACAGGGCCTGGGCCGAGTCGTTCACCCGCCAGACGATGTTGGCGGCGATCTCAATGGGATTGCCTAGCTTGTCGTTCACCTTGAGCATCTCGCTGGTGACGTTTCGCACCCGCAGCGAGACCTTGCGCCGCCCGTACCAGGGGATCACCCAGCGTAGGCCGGTGCGGCGGTCGGTGCCCCTGTAGGCGCCGAACAGGGTGATGGCGACGCCCTGATTTGGTTGCACCGAATAGAGCCCGGTCAGCAGGAAGGTGGCGAGGACGGCGACGATCACCCCCAAGGGCGCCAGCGCCTGGTTGGCGACGATGGCAAGGAAGCAAAGGGCGTAGAGCCCCAGGACCAGAAGCAGCATCAGTCCGCCGCTGACGCCGCCGCCGGGGCGTTCAGAGGTCTTGTTGATGGCGACGTCGGGCATCAGCCCCTCCTCGTTTTGATACCAAAGTGATATCACTTTTGGATCTACGGTCAAGGCTGCCCGTCCGGACTATTGGCAGACCGCCTCCAATCGATAGCCATCCGGGTCGATGACGAAGGCGGCGTAGTAGGTGGGGCTGTAGTCCAATCGCAGACCAGGCCGGCCGTTATCGGTCCCGCCATGGGCCAGGGCGGCGGCGTGGAACTGGTCCACCGCCTGGCGGCTGGGGGCGTCGAAGGCGAGATGGAAACCCGGTCCGGGCGGGGCCACGCCCTGCGGCATGAGCTTCAGCAGCAGTCGATCCTGGTCGGCGCCGGGCGCGCCATAGCCGATCGACCGCGGCCCGTCATAGACCCGCGCCTGGCCCAGCGCCCGCATGACGGCGTCATAAAACACCCTGGACCGCTCCAGGTCCGCGACGCCGAGCGACAGATGACCCAGCATGAGGCTTCTCGCTTTGAAGTCTTTCTAGTCCGGGAAGTTCTCCAGGTCCGAGACCCCGCTCACGGTCACGCCCAGGTCGTTCACCAGACCAGTGTGCAGGGAATAGACCCAGCCGTGCACGCTGACATCCTGGCCTCGCGCCCAGGCGTCCTGCACAAAGACATCGGAGGCGACGTTGCGCACCTGGCGGATCACGTTCAGCTCGCAGAGGCGGTTCAGCCGATCGCGCTCTTCCGGCAGGGCGGAAAGCTCGTGGCGGTGCTCATGCGCCACCTCGCGGATCGGATGCAGCCAATGGTCCACTAGACCCCGCCTTTTGCCGTCCACAGCCGCCGCCACGCCGCCGCACCCGTAATGGCCCACCACCATGATGTGCTTCACCTTCAGCACGTCGATCGCGAACTGCAGCACCGACAGGTAGTTGGCGTCCTGCGGCGGGGCCAGGTTGGCGACGTTGCGGTGGACGAACAGCTCGCCGGGATCCAGGTCAACAATCTCATTGGCCGGCACCCGGCTGTCAGAGCAGCCGATCCAGAGGTACTCCGGCGCCTGCTGCCCCTCGAGACGGCGGAAGAAGCCCGGATCGGCCGCGATCTTCTTGGCCGCCCAGTCGCGGTTGTTCTTCTTCAAATCGTCCAGCATGCCGTGCCTCCAATCGCAGCGCCGCCTTAGGCCTCCGTCCCACGTTCCCGCAACCCCTGCCGTTGCGTCAGCCGGATGCGGTAGTGTTCTCCACCCCGGCTTGAACCCCGGCCGCCTGACGCTACCCTTGCGGACGTCGCCCCTCAGGAACGGCCATGACCGACTCAACTATCGCAGCGCGTGACCACGTTGGCGCGCGAGACCTATCCTCGCTCCTGGAGTTCGCCAGCCGCGCCCTGGACGAGCGCTTCCCATTGAACGCCGTCTGGCATCCGGGCGATCTGGTCTGGCAACTGAAAGACGCCTTGGACGCGCGCCTGGATATGCGGATCTGGGAGGATGACGGTGATATCATCGCCGTGGCCTGGTTCGTCGGCGCCGGCGCGGTTCAGATCGAAGCCCGCCCCCGGTGGGAAAACCTCGTCGCCGACGCCCTGACCTGGTCGGAGGCCGCGTTGGCCACCCGCCGTCCGCACCTGGGCGATCGTCACCTGTCGGTCCGCGCCCTGGAGAGCGACACCTCACGCATCAGAATGATCGAGGCCCACGGTTATCATCGCGCCGCCCCGGAAGGCGTGCAGTTTCGCCGCGACCTGGCCATGGGGCCAATCCCTGCGCCGTCGCTCCCGCAGGGGTTCCGGATCGTTGACAGCCTGGGGATCGACCCGGAGGTCCGCGCGGCCTGCCACCGGGACGCCTGGAACCACCTTGACCATCTGGGAATCCAGGCCATATCCACCTTCACCGCCGACACCTATCGCCGCTTGGTCGCCGCGCCGGTCTATGACCCCACCCTGGACCTGATGATCCAGGCCCCCGACGGCCAGATGGCCTGCAACACCATCCTGTGGGCGGATATGGCCAGTGGGGTGGGTACATTCGAGCCGGTCGGCACGCGCGCCGGCTTTCGGGGCCTGGGCTTGGCGCGAGCGATCACCCAGGAGGGGTGTCGGCGAGCCCAGACGCGTGGCCTGCGTTGGGCGCGGGTCAGCACGGCCCATTTCAACGCCCCGGCCATCGCCACCTACCAATCCAGCGGCTTCACGCTCATCGACCACAGCCATTGGTGGACCCGGCGCAGGGTCTAGATTGCCCCAGCGTCAGGCCCTAGTTCCGTTTGCCCTGGCGCTGCGTCGCCTCTACTCATTCGTCAGGGGTCGAGCAAAAAGCTTCGCAACGGCCTGGCTGTCGCCCGACGCGGCGTCGTTTCGGGGAGCGCGCGGGCGCGAGGCATGGCTTCAGCACAGGACATCGCCAACCGGATTCCGATCACCGGCGCCATGATCCTGGCGACCCTGATGAACACCCTGGATTCCACCATCGCCAACGTCGCCCTGCCCCACATCCAGGGTAGCGTATCGGCGGCCCAGGACCAGATCACCTGGGTGCTGACCTCCTACATCATCGCCACCGCGATCATGACGCCGCTGTCGGGTTGGCTGTCGCAGAAGTTCGGGCGAAAACGGATGTTCCTGCTGTCGATCGCGGGGTTCACCGCCGCCTCGATGTTGTGCGGGATCGCCACCAGCCTGCCGGAGATCGTCGTCTTCCGCCTGCTGCAGGGCATTGCCGGAGCGTCGATGATGCCCATGTCACAGAACATCATGCTGGACATCTTCCCCATCCAGCAGGTGCCCCAGGTGATGGCGATCTGGAGCGCGGCCGTAATCCTGGGCCCTATCGTCGGCCCGGCCCTTGGCGGTTGGTTGACCCAGAACTATTCCTGGCGCTGGGTCTTCTACATCAACGTCCCTATCGGAGCCCTGGCGTTTGCCGGACTGTGGATCTTCATGGACCACGACGAGGGCGGGCGGCAGAGACCGTTTGATTTCCTGGGTTTCGGCGCCCTGGTCATGTTCGTCGGCGCCTTCCAGCTGATGATGGACCGGGGACCGGGCCAAGACTGGTTCCATTCCAAGGAGATCTGGGTGGAGTGCGCCCTGGGCGCGGCGGGCCTGTGGATGTTCATCGTGCAGACGGTGACCTCCGAGCACCCCTTCTTCCATCGTGACTTGGCCAAAGACGCTAATTTCGTTGGCACCACGGTGTTCGGGTTCTTTGTCGGGGCCTTGCTGTTTTCGATCTCGGCGCTACTGCCGTCCCTGATGCAGAACCTGCTGGGCTATTCGGTCCTGGAGAGCGGTTTCGCCAGCATGCCGCGCGGCCTGGGTTCGTTCGCCGCCTTTATTTTCGTGCCGTTACTGCTTCGGATGTTCGGACCCCGCAAGCTGCTGGCAGCGGGCCTGGCCGTCAGCCTCATCGCCGTCTGGATGATGACGCACTTCGACCTCAGCATGACCTCCACGCCGATCATGCTCTCGGGACTCGTACAGGGGCTGGGCATCGGCCTGCTGTTCGCGCCCCTGACCTCGCTGGCCTATGTGACCCTCAACCCAGCCCACCGCACCGAGGGCACCATCGTCGCGACCATGGCCCGGAGCCTGGGATCCAGTGTCGGCATCTCGATGATGCAGGCCATGTTGATCCAGCACGGAACCGTGGCGCACGCGGCTCTCGCCGGACACATCATCCCAGGTGATCCTGTGGTGGCCGCCGCCCTGCCCAGCTTCATGAACCCGGCGACCAACCTGGGCCTGCAGAGCCTGAACGCGGAGATCACCCGGCAGGGTTCGATGATCGGCTATGACTGGGTGTTCGGCCTGATCTGGATCGTAACCCTCGGCCTGTTTCCGCTCCTGCTGATCTTGCGTCCGCCAGCCCCCCAGGCGCCCATTGGTCCGATCGAGGCGTCACACGACTAAGATCAGCGTGCGGGATCTTTCGACTTCACCGTGGCGTCCGCGCCGGAGAGTTGCGCCCATTGTCGCGTTATCGCGGATCAGTTCCGTCGGTTCGAGACGCTCAACCTGACGCCAGCCCGGCGATGGCCTGGCGGCAGACCAGCATCGACTGGCCGGCGACCATGCCCTTCCAGTCCTCCGCATCGCCATAGAAGGCGTCGCGGATCTGGGCCTTGATGGCGACCGCCTCGGGGCCTGTGGGATCGCCGTGGGCGTGCAGCCAATTGTCGGCCCGCAGGGCGTTTCGCACCTTGGACATCGACTGGGTGCCGACCTCAAGCGCCATGCCCGTCACCTGGGCGTGCGGCAGCACAGCGGGCGCGGCGCTGAGTCCGTCGCCCATGATGTCGGCCGAGGTCGAGGTGCCGCCCGTGGGCGAGGTGATCGCCGCGCCGTACCAGCGTGCAGCGCGGCCGAACGCCTCGCTGTCCGGCCGGCCCACCACGATCTGCTCACCAAAACCCCATGGGCCAAGACCGGTGTGGAAATCGATGATCCCGACCTGGCCGGCCTGACGGAGCTGGTCCTGGTAGATCGCGGTCTGGGTCAGCCTGGGCCAGGTCGGCGCCACGCCGCCATAGAACAGGCCGTCGGCGTGGGCATATTGCCCGCGGCTCATGGCGTCGCGCAGCATCAGCTCGCCATGCTCGGCCGCGAAACGGCGCAGGGCGGTCTCAGACTCGGCCTGGTGCTCAGCGCTCCAGTCCGCGGGGCAGAAGGTGTCGTGCAGGGCGTCGTAAGCCTGGTTGGCCGGGACGCCCTGGCTGAAGTCGATCCAGTTGCGGTTCAGATCGACGTTGTCCTCGGTGACCCGGCGCAGCCAGGCGAAACCGTAAGGATTGACGGCATGGACCATCAGCACCGCCAGCCCCGCCGGCAGGCGCGCCGCCTCGCCGCGCGACAACCAGTGGATCTGCGCGCCGGAACCGCAGAAGCCCTCGACCCCGTGGGTGCCCGACAGCATCACCAGAACGCGCTCCGCCGTCCGCGGGCCGAACCAGGCGATGTCGGTGGTCAGATCGCCGCCGTCCGGACCCCGGTTGGGATTGGCGATGGCGTCCAGCGCTCCGCCCGCGGCGGCGGCGGACTCCCGGAACTTGGCCCTCGCCTGCGGATAGTCGTGGCTGAAACTGTCGGCGCAATTGAAAGCCACGATCGGAACTCCGCAAAACGGAGGCTCACCTTAGCCATGGCGAGGCCCGGGTCCACTGGCGTCGGCGAAGATCATCGGGCAAGTTGCGCCGAATAACGCGGATCGCCGAGCGGCAGACTTTGCGGGCTTGGCGCGGCGTTCCGCCCCGCGCGTACAGGGAGATAGAGAATGGCTTTGGAAGTGATCGGCACCGGCCTTGGCCGGACCGGGACGATGTCCCTGAAACTGGCGCTGGAACAGCTTGGCGTCGGACCCTGCCATCACATGGTGGAAGTGTTCATGCATCCGCAGAGCGTGCCGCTTTGGGTGGCGGCTGGCCAAGGCAAGCCCGATTGGGACGCCCTTTTTGACGGCTATGCCTCGATGGTCGACCATCCTGGCTGTCGGTTCTGGCGCGAACTGATGGACTATTATCCCGACGCCAAGCTGATCCATACGGTGCGGGATCCCAACCGTTGGTTCGACTCCACCCAGGCGACGATCTTCGCCCCCGGGTCCGGCGCCGTGCAGCCGCCCGAACCGATGCGCGAGTTCTTCAGCATGGTGATGGAGGAATACGAGGGCCGCCAGCACGAGCGCGACTACATGGTCGAGCATTTTCAGAAACACACCGCAGACGTGCTGGCCACGGTTCCACCCGAACGACTGCTGGTGTTCGAGGCCGGCCAAGGTTGGGAGCCCCTGTGCGCCTTCCTGGGCGTGCCGGTCCCCGACACCCCCTATCCGCGGGAAAACTCCACCGCCGACTTCCAGGCCCGCCTCGGCGGCGGACCCCTCACCCCTGAAGTGATCAAGGCGCAGATGGACAAGGCGCGTTCACACACCGACGCGCCTTCCTAGCTCACGTTCAGGGCCGAGATCAGGTTGAGGGCGCAACGCCGGCGGAGCACTGGCGCCGCCGCGTTCCAGGACCAAACCCCTAGTGCCCAGAAGCCCAGGACTGCAGGCTCTGCTTCAGCAGCAGGCCTTCTTCCTTGATCTGTTCGGCCAGGCCCGAGAGAGCCCCCTGCGGCGCCTTCTCGATCTCGCCAAGACGCTGCCGCAAGTCGTCGCGCTGGCGTTTTAGGACAGCCAGATCGCCGGCTGCCTTCACCTTGGCGCTGGCGTCTCCATCGGCAAGGTCGTGCTCGGCCTGCCGCACCCGCTCGTCCGCATCGGCGATGAGGTGGACAGTCTCGGTTTTCAGGGTGTCGATGGACATGACTTCAAGGCTCCTTGCCCGCCCGCCGCCAATCGAGGTGGCGTCAACTCTGCAATTGGAACGCGGACGCCAAGGCAAAGGTTGCGGCGAGGACAAGCGGTTTTGGCAATACATCGCCAGGCCGTGGCGCGCCCAGCAGGACTCGAACCTGCAACCGCCCGCTTAGAAGGCGGGTGCTCTATCCAGTTGAGCTATGGGCGCGTGTGCCAAGGCCTGTTGTCCGCCCTAGAGCGGGTTGAGGAAAAGTGGGTACCAGTTTTCCGCCCGCAACCCGCTCTAAACTTCCAGAATCGATCACGGTTCTTGGTTTTGGACTGATTCAGTCGAAAACCAACGTGATCTAGTGGGTCCAGGGCTGTTTGCGGCCAAAGGCGAAGTTGTCTGCATAGGCCTTGACGATCCGCTTGGGGGATTTCTCCACCAGGATCTCGAAGGGAATGCCATGCTTCTGGGCGTACGCGACGGCTTCCTCGCGGGTCTCGAACTGCAGCCGGATCTGACCGTTCATGTCGCTGGTCACGGTCCAGCCCATCAGCGGATCGGACAGCCGCGCGGCGGCCGGGGCGAACTCCAACGCCCACAGATGAGTCTTGGCCTTGCCCGACTGCATCGCGTTCTTGGCGGGGCGGAAGATGCGCGCGAGCATGGCGGTGGCTCCAAACAAGGTCGTTCCAATGGTCGGGGCGGCAAGATTCGAACTTGCGACCCTCTGGTCCCAAACCAGATGCGCTACCAGGCTGCGCTACGCCCCGCGGCCATTGGAGGAGGCCCCTCTTGCCACGCGTCGCCGCGGTGGGCAACGCCGTGTCGCTTTAACGGCGGCGCATCAGCTTGAAGACACCGGTGGCGCGGGCCAGGTCGCGGCCGCCGACATGGGCGTGACCTTCCACGAAGGCGATGTCGCGGGTCGCCCGCGTCAACCGCGCCGCGCCCAGCACCCACTCCCCCGCCCGGCCCATATCCAGGTAATCCACCGATAGATGGATGGTCACCGGGACGCCTCCGGTGGCGCGCGCCGCCGCCCCGGCCAACAACCCATCCAGGAAAGCCGACAGCATGCCGCCGTGGATCAGGCCAACCCCGTTGCAGTGACGCTTGAGAGCAAAGAACGCCTGTTCCGCGCCGGTTTCGGTGGGACGGTAGAAATAGGGACCGTTGTGGGTGGTGAAGGCGCCGCGGCCGTTGGCCGGCAAAAAGCCAGGCGGTGGCGGCGGCGAAGCCTCGTCTTCGCTCATGGATGGAAGATCCGTTGCCGCACCCGGTCCCCCGGCGCGGCGCCGATCTCGGCCGCACGGCCGCCACGCAGCTCCAGCACCCCGACCACGTCGCCGCCGGAGGGGATCGGCGTCTCGTCCTCGGGTTTGGCGTTGCGGGCGATGGAGACCACGCGGCCGTCCCTGGCGATGAACAGCATGTCCAGGGGGATGATGGTGTTGCGCATCCAGAATGAGACCCGCTGGGGCGCCTTGAAGTCGAACAACATCCCGCCGTTGGCCGGCACGTTGCCGCGGCACATCAAGCCGGTCTCGCGGGTGTCTTCGTTGTCGGCGATCTCCACCACGAACCGTTGGCGACCGCGCGCGGTGGTGATTTGCAGGGGTTCGGTCTTGAGGATCTTCTGGCCGACGGCGCAGGGCGTTCCGTCACGATGCCTGGGGCTGGCCGCCTGCGCGGCGCCGACGGCAAAGGCGCCCAACGCCAAGCCAAGCAAAAGCCGCCGACACCCGGCGGTGATCAATTCCAGCACGCTTGAGTAACTCCAAGACCCGAAAGCCGCCCCCCGCCTAAGGGTGGCTTACTTCGATCTCCGCTACAACCAGCCCCTTAGGCCCCTCGGCGAACCTCACCATCACGTCGTCGCCGGGCTGCAGATCCTCGACGCCGCTTCGGCGCAGAGTTTCGATGTGGACAAAGATGTCGCCCGGCGCACCGTCGCGGACCACAAAGCCGTAGCCCTTGGTGCGGTTGAACCATTTGACCTTAGCCCGCTCGAGGGGACCTTCGGCCTCCATCGGCTGGCGCGCCGGAGCTCTGGAATCCAGACCGCTGCGGGGCGCGCGCGGGGCGGGACGTTCGCCTCGGAAACCCTCGCCCTCGAAGGGGCGGCGCGCATGCTCTTCCCGCGGCGGGGCGGCGGACTCGTCGAGATCTACAATCTCGGCCACCTGCCAGCCCTTGCTTCGCTTGACCACGTCGCAAACGATGATCGAGCCTTCGAGCGCGCTCTCGCGGCCGGTGTTCCTCAAGGAAGTGACATGCAATAGGACATCACGCAGACCCGTCTGTCCCGGATCATCCGGAACGATGAACCCGTATCCCTTCCCCGCATCAAACCACTTCACTCGACCGCTGATCCGCACGGATTCATCGTGCGGATCGACTCCGTCGATATTGAAATCAGACATCCCGCCCCTCAAGCCCGCCTTAAGTCCAAACATAGACGAGGCGGTTACTATAACATTGTTCTTGAGAAATGTGAGACGTCAAAGTTTCGGCCACGCGCCGTGCGCGGCGCGATCATCCGCCGCGGTGGGCGAAGACGTCGTTTAGGCAGGCCTGGCAGTCCCTAGGGGAGTCGAACCCCTCTCCCCAGATTGAAAATCTGATGTCCTAACCGATAGACGAAGGGACCCTGGGCAGGCGAGAGCGGGGGATATATCCGCCGGGGTGGGATGATGCAAGGGGCAGAGGGAAGCTAACTTTGAACCCTAGAGCATGGCAGCTTCAAGTGGATCCCGGTTGAAGCGCCGGTCATGCTCTAAATGTAAGAAGATAGAGCCTTTTTGCCCGGTTCAAGTGAGTCCACTTGAACCGGAAGG
>JBBROW010000039.1:0-36809 GCA_038228945.1 Caulobacterales bacterium | reverse complement strand
GAACCGGCGGCGGCGCTCGGGGCCCATCAATGTCGAGTACGTCATGCTGCGCTGCTAACACCGCTCCTAACCACGTGGTTAGCTGTGCAGCATCGCCGCCCGGCCCCGTCAGCGATAGGCGGCCCTCACCGGAGGAATACGTTGGGGTCGCCGTCGTTGTGGGCGAAGGCCGGCGCGGCGAAGGCTATCGCCGAAACGGCCATCAGGCCGATCATCAATCGTTTCATGGTGAGTCTCCGTATCGCCCTATCAACGGGCGAGCGGACTATTTGGCTCCCGCCCAGGTGAGCGCAGGCTGAGCCTGGCGTTCACCCGCCGTTCAACTGAAAGGGTCGGCGGAGGATGGCTAGGTTCGCGGGTCCGATGCCGACGGGTCTTCTCCCTCAAGCCGGACGTGGCGTCGCGTCTCGACTACCACCATGATCACGATGGCGGTCAGGAACACCACGCTTGTCCACGTCGAGCCCAAGCCCAGGCCCCCGTCGGCCCGCGCCTGGGACAGAAAGTCGCCGGTGGAAGCGCCCAACGGGCGGGTCAGAATATAGGCCGCCCAAAACGCCAGGACCGCGTCGATCTTGAGGAAGCGCCATGCGGCGTAAACAGCGGCGATCAGCCCAAGGAAGAGCACGATGGATAGCGCATAGCCGAGGCCCAGCTTTTCGCCGACCAAATCGCCCGCTGAAGTGCCAAGCGAGAATGTGAACAGGATTGCGGCCCAATAGAACAGCTCGCGCCTCGTTGTGGTGATGGTGTGTACCGAAAGCGTGCGCTCGATCGCGTACCAAATGCCAAAAACCACGGCGAGCGCGACCGCGAAAATGGTCGATGAAATCGCCAGGCTTACGCCGAGATTATCCACCAGGTTGTCGGATAACAGGGTGCCGACCACGCTGATCAGCACCACGACCAGCCAGTAGACGGCGGGGATATACCGTCGCGTAACCAACTGCACCGCCAGCGCGATCAGCAGCAGCATCGCCATCAGGCCCGACGTCGCCAGCAGCCCTAGTTTCAATGAGGTGTTGAGATAGTCGGCGGCGGTCTCACCGACGGTCGTCGCCAGCGTCTTGATCAGCCAGAATATCAGCGTGACGCTCGGAACCTTGTTCAACATGGACTTCATGGTGGGGTTCCGCTCGCCGCGCGACAGGGTGAGTCAAAGCTGAAAGTGCAACGGCCTTTCCCAAGCATCGTTCCTGCCGCTCGGATTTGCCAGCCAAAAAAGTCCGCCATGGGTGGACGCTTTGCGACAACTCTCACATCCAAGGCCGCCAGCTCATCGCTCCGCGCCGTCAGCTGCACCTGTTCGCCGACGGCGTTGGCGCCATCGAGCGCCTTCCGATTTCGTCCAAGCCCCGGCAGTCGATCCGATAGACGCCAAGCGAATAGCCATCGGGCAGGTTGAGGGGAATTTCCAAGGTGCAAGTCGCGACGGCGGCGCCAGGCTGCGCCGCCGTCGTCTTGACCGAGAATCCGTCGAACAGAAGGCTAACCGAACGACCGTCCGGTGCATTCACGACGCTGTAGGACCCCTCCGGGCAACCTGCCACGCCGGCTGGCGGAGAAGCCGCCGACGCGGTTTTGGCAAACGCCGGTGGTCCAATCAGCAGAACCAAAGCGCCGAGTGTCGCGGTCCATCGCATGGAGCTATCCAATCTGCGAGGAGCGGCACTCGGTCGCCTGGGTCAGCCGCAAGAGCATGGCAGCTTCAACTGGAGACCGGTTGAAGCGCCGGTCATGCTCTAAACGTATGAAGAGAGGGCCTTTTATCCGGTTCAAGTGATTTCACTTGAACCGGAAAGGCTCTAGCAGGAGCGGTATTCCAAGTGATAGACGATCGCCGCGTTGACGTCTTCAGTGTCAACCGTGGCTGAAGCTTCCCGGTTGTTCACGGTGCTCAGGCGCATGCTGGCGTTGGTGCGGAGGATGACGTCCGCCCCACAGGCCGACCAGACTTCGGCCGTCGCCAGAAGCTTGTTGTTGATCGTGTAGTCGGAATCCAGCGGGCCGGAGAAGGAGCGCCGGAACGACGGTCCGCGGGTGCCTGCGAAGAAGTACTCGACGTTAAACTGCGAGGAGCCCTGGACGGGCAGGTGGTTGTAGCCGCGATAGTCGACCGCGAGCACCGAGACGCTGAAGCCGTTCGGCACGTGCACCGGTATGGCCACGTTGCAGCTCTTGCGATCGAAGGATGTGCCGGTCGTTCCGCCGGCGGCCACCGTGAACTGGTCAAAGATCAAGCTCAGCGATTTAGCGTCGGGGCTGAGCGTGGTCGACACCGTGCCCGCGGGGCAACCCGTGCCACCGAATCCGGGAACGCCCAGGGTGATGCCTTCCGCGCTTGCGGAGCCGGCGAGCGCTAGGGCGCTCAGCGCAATGGCGCCAAGGAGAAGAGCCTTCATTGTCGTGGTATCCTTCATTTTTGATCCAGGCCGGGGTGGCGGAACCGCTTCAAACTGCTGTCCGCAGCATGAACCTCGAGTGATCGAGGGTTTTCGGCGCCGTTCATAATTGCTCGGGCGCCAGCAAGTCGGCGCCATTGTGGGAATGCGCCGCGACGCTCAAGGTTCCTGCTAGGTCCATCGCGCGCCCATCATCCTCAGGCGCCCGTCCCCAGGACCCCTGGCTTGGCGGGATGGGGCGGCCCAAACCGCACCCGACCGGTGACGCAGCGCCCCCAAGGAGAACACCGTGTTCGTGTGGTTCGTGGACAGACTCCCTTACTGCCCTAAGCCCCGGCCGGCATGGTGAAGGCCTCAACATTCACCGCGGTCGCCGTATCCGCCCCAAAGCTGGGGGCCATGTCGTTTGCTGGGTCCATCCACGCGGCCCACTGATCCGGCCGCAGCACCACCGGCTGACGGTCATGGTACGGCTGCTGTTGCGCGCTCGGCTCCGACGTCAGGAAGGTGAAGCTCTCAATAGGGCCGTCGGCCGTGGCCGCCCGCTCCCATAGGCCAGCGAAGGCGAAGATGTCCTGGCCCGGCACGGTGAACCGCCACATCGGCTTCTTGTCCTTCGGGCCGCCGGGGCCTTCGGTCCATTCGAAATACTGCGTCGCCGGGACCAGGGCGCGCTTGCCGGCGTAGGGGCCTTTGAAGCTGGCCAGCTGGCCCACGGTCTCGCTGCGGGCGTTGGTGTTGAGGCCCTTGAAATCCTTCATCGTCTTCTTGTGGAACCAGGGGACCAGGCCCCAGCGCAGTTCCACCAACTCCAGGCCATTCCCCTCGGCCGGGCGGCGCAACACGGGCGACTTGTTGGTGGGCCGGATCTGATCGCGCGGGGCGTTGGGCTCCGCGGCCGCCGGCCACGCCACCGGACCCAGGTCGGAAAACGCCTGCAGCAATCGCGCATAGGGATGCTGGTAGCCGTATCGATTGCACATCAGTCCCGCCTTTTCAGAGCCTCCGCCGCGATCGCCAGGGCGGCCCGTTCTTCCTGCCGTCGCTGCTCATCTATTCGATAGCCGACACTCTCAGTGTTCGGCCAGAGCACGTCGATATCCCAATTGGACTTGCCGCAGGCCTGGCAAGGCCCCTTGATCAGTTTGCCCAGGTCGCGGATCGGCGTGCCGCCGCCGCCCAGCTTCTTCGCCTCCAGGCTGGCGATCACCCGGTCGGGCAGGGAGGTGCGGAAGAATTTGCAGCCACGGCACTTCCAGCGGATCGATACGTGCGGCCGGCCCAGTAGCGCCTCCAGGGGCAGGCCCGGCCCAGACTCGACGCGGAAATCCAGGCTACAGTCGCCAAGGGCGTGGCAGCGCCAGAGCTGCTTGATGACGCTGATCTGCATCGCCGCCAGCCCCCGCGCCGCCAGCAGGGGCAGGTTGATATGACAGGTCCGCTTACAGTCCTGCGACTGGCATTGGCCGCGCACGGTATCGTGCCTGGCCAGGAAGCCGCCGACGGTATCGGAGGGCTCCAACACGCCGCTGGCGGCCTGGTAACCTAGAGGCGGCTCGGTGGGCTTGCCGGTCCGATACATGTCGCGTGGTCCGGCTGACCATCCTAGTTGACGGACGCGGACTCCGCCCCGTGGCGCACTTCACGGATGACCCGGCGCTGGGCTTCAACCCGCTCGACCATGGCCTCACGGACCACGACGCGCGCCTGCTCCAGATAACCTGCCAGCGGGCCGAAGGCGCTCTCCGGCGCCGGCTGCGGCGCGGTCATCACGTCCCGAAAGTCGGCGACGGTCCGGCCGTCCCACTCCGCTGCAAGGGCGCCGGTGACGGCGACCATGGCGTCTTCCAGCGCCTCGATGTTGGCCATGCACAGCATCAGCAGTTTGTCGCTACGGGTCACTTTGGGGCCAACGGCCATGGTCGATTCCTTCGGGCAAATCGGTCTTCGGCGCGCCGCGATATCGGCTGGCCGTGCGCCAGTTGGTTCGGTGAGCGCCCAGACCCTGACTCCGGACGATCGGGGAGTCTAGTGAAATGTTCTCTTATTGTTCACATCCGGGCCTGGCCAAGGATCCCCGCCATTATTCGCTCGGAGGGTCGGCCGACCAGATAAACCGGATGCGGCATCGCGCGCACAGCCTCGAAAAGCGCCTATGGGCCGACAAGGGAAAGCCAAGGCCGCGAGGGCGGAATCGGGAGCGCCTGGTCGAGGCGAGGAGCGAGGCGGATACAGCATTTGAAAGCATGTTCGCCGCGACGGTCATGCGCCGCTGGGGCCACCTGTTTAAGGCGGCGCGGCTTGGCCGGAACCCGACGTTCCCAAAGCAGCAGGAGAGCGCATAGGCAGGCTGGGCCTGGCTGGGCGAGCTAGCCGATTTGCGGTAGTGCTTACACAAAGCTCAGCTTGAGGGGTGCCCGTGAAAGTTATCTGTGCGGTGTTCATGCTGAGTTCGCTGGGCTTGGCTGGTTGCAACGTCGTTGCAACTACAACACCCGCAGTCAGACCTCAGGCGAGCGGGTCTCCCGCTTTAGAGCCTGGCCTATGGTCTTACGAGCAAGAGCAACCGTGCCACACGGCCACCAAAGCACCTCTATGCGGTCGCGCAATACCGCTCTTCAGCGCCACAATTCGAGACCTTCGTCCTATCCTCTCACCGGGCCGGCCCATTGCCGACGCCAGAACCTTGGATCATCCCTCGGCATACGTGATCAGCTCAGGTGATCCTATGTTGATCCAGGTGAAGGTCGTTGATCCGACCGGAAGCGGACCGCCAGTGCAATACATGTTCGTTGCATTGGAACCTACCGCCTACGACGGAGAAAAAGCGATCGCGGCGGCTAAAGCATGGCCAGTGCTATGCGGCCCTCCCCCTCTGGAGGGTGATCCCAACTACGGCCTTCAGGATGAGCAAGGCCAAGTTACAAATCATCCTTTCAGCGGGCTGCGCATGGATACATTTACCTGTGCTCCGAACGACTTGGCCGCCATCGAAGGCGCGGCAAAGGCAAGTCGGTTGCTGATCGGTGACGATGACCTTTACCTGATCCGTTGGATGGGAGCCGGCCCATAAACAGGGGCGACCCACGGCCAAGCCGAAGGGGCAAATTCAGGACAATGGCGCAGTTATGAGTCGCCTAGGCTACACCCACCCGACCGCGCCCGCCAGGCGGCCGAATACGGCGACAGTATACATATTCCCTTTTTGTTCGCTTCGTTTCGTGGTTCCACCATGGGCCACTACGCTCGGCTGATCGTGCCCGGCGTCCCGCAGCACGTGACCGCGCGCAAATTGGGGACCCACACCTATTTCGCCCCGGCTCGATCTCAAGTGAAAACTAAAGGCCCGAAAATGGGCGTGTATCCCCAATTTCCTGATCAACAGGAGTTGTTGAAGTAGAGAGGGCGGGGAATGGGTGTCCTGTCGCCGTATTTTCCGCGTATCGGGTCGAACCAGGTCATTGGCTCCGTGCCGAAAAACCGACGTTCAAAGCGCTGCCGTCACCCCCCCACCCCCAACGCCCAACCTTAGCGAACGCGGACCACGCGGCGGGCCGATGGACGGTCTCCCCGCCCCCCTTGATCGCGCTGCGAATCCACCGCATCGTTCCCTTTATGTTCCAATCGCCGCCGCCCGCCCCTGACGCCGACGAACCGCCGGATACCGTCCAGGACCGGCGGAACCACGAGCTGGCCATGCTCGCGGGCCTGGCCGATGCGGCCATGGCCCTGGCGATGGCCTTTCAGAAGAAGGCCCTGGCGGCGTTGGAAGCGGCCGGCGACCCCGAGCAGCACGCCGCCGCCGTCGCCTATGGCCGGGCCTTCGACCATTCCGCCCGCACCGTGCGCCAATGCCTGGCCCTGCGCGGCCGCATCGCCGACCTGGACCAAGCGGTCCGGCGCAAGGCCGCCGAGGCAGCCGAGGCCGATGAAGAGACGGTCTGCGTCGAGATCGCCGCGCGCCGCACCGTGGCGGTCAAGGCCGTCAAGGTCGCCATCGACGCCCAGAAGCGTCCCCCCGCCGAGACCGAGCGCCTGTTCGACCAGATCGACGAGATCCTCGCCCCCTTCGACGAGATGATCTTCGTCACCCAACCCACCGGCCTGATCGCCCAGTCCCTCTGCGCGGCGCTGGACATCCCCGTGGATCTCAGCCTCTGGCGCGACACGGTCTGGGCGCAGGAGGAAATACTGCTGCGGCCAAGGGGCTCGCCCTTCGAGCACGCCCCGATGGCGGCGGAGGATCCCGCGGCCAAGCCGCCGTGACCTCTAAGGCGCGGCGTATTCCCCTAACGCATCATCGCCGCCACATTGCCCCCATCGACGGTGATCACCGCCCCCGTGGTCTTGCGCATCAGGGCGGTGAAGACGAACGCCTGCGCCACATCCTGCGCCGTCACTTCCTGGCGCAGCAGGTTGCCGGCCATATAGTCCGCCTCGCTGACCCCGCGCGAGCCGGAGCGCGAGGCGATCATCTGGTCGGTGAGCAGGCCCGAGCGGATGCGGTCGGGGTTCAGGGCGTTGACGCGAATGCCGTCGGCGCCGTGCTCCAGGGCGTATTGCCGGACCAGGGCCAGCAGCGCCGCCTTTGACGTGCCATAGGCGCCGAAGTCCGGCCCCGGGTTCACCGCCTGTTTGGAGACATTGAACAACAGGGCGCCGCCAAAACCCTGCGCTGTCATCACCCGCACCGCCGCCTGGGCCACCGCCTGATGGCCGAAAAAGTTGAGGTCGAAACTGGCGCGCAGGGCGGCGTCCTCCAATCCCGCCATCATCCCGGTGGTGGCCGCCCCGGCGTTGGAGACGACGATGTCCACCCCACCGAACCGCGCGCACACCGCGTCGAAGGCGCCCCGCACCGAAGCCGGGTCGGTGACATCGCAGGCCAGGCCCAGGACCCGCTTGCCGATCCTGCCGGCGGCGGCCTTGGCCGCGTCCCCGTCCAGGTCCAGCACCGCAACGTCCGCCCCCTCGGCGGCGAAGGCGGCGGCCACGGCCGCGCCGATGGCGCCGGCCCCGCCGGTCACCACCACCACCTGGCGCTCCAGCCGCTTTTCCGCCGCCTTGCCCAGCTTGGCCTGTTCCAGGGACCAGTATTCCATCTCGAAGGTCTGGGCCTCGTCCACCGGCTCGAAGCGGCCGATGCCCTCGGCCTTCAACAGGGTGGCGGCCCAGTTCTCCGCCACATCCGCCGTGACGCCCGCCTCGGCGCTGGTCTTGCCCAGCCCCACCAGCCCCAGGCCGGGGATCACCGCCACGCGGGGCAGGGGGTCGAGCTGCGTCTTGATCCCGCCCACGGCGGCGTTGTTGCGGGCGAAATAGGCCTCATAGGCGCTGACGTAGCCGGCCACGGCGTCGGCCGCGGCCGCCGCCCACACCGCCGCGTCCATCGTCGGGGCCGGCAGCACCAGGGGGAAACGCTTGGTGCGGATCACGTGGTCGGGGGTGGCGACCCCGCGCATCGCCCAGTCGTCCAGCCGTGGATCGTTGGCGATCGCCATGGCGATTTCGCCCTGCCGCAGGTCGGCGATCCACCGCGCGGGCCAGGTCCCGCCCGCCACCTTGGCCAGAGCCCCGCGCAGGATCGGCAGGGCTTCGGCGGCGGTCAGGGCCAGCCGCGGGGCCGGCGCGGGCGTCGCCACCTTGCCGTGGCGCGCCAGATAGTCCTCCGCCGCGGTGACCAGGGCGATCATCCGCTCATAGCTTTCCCGTGCGGTGGCCCCGAACGAGAAGACCCCGTGCTTGAGCAGCACCAGGCCCTCGACACCGGGGTTGGCCTCCAGGATCTCCGCCGCCAGCTTGGCCAGGGCGAACCCCGGCATGACATAGGGAACCAGGGCCACCTTGCCGCCCCAGATGGTCTGGGCCAGGCCGGCGGCGCCCGGCTGGTCGGCGATGGCCAGGACGTCCACCGAATGGGTGTGGTCGATGAACTTGGCGCCCATGAAGGCGTGCAGCAGGGTCTCCACCGAGGGATTGGGGGCGGCGCTGTCCAGCAGGTTCTGGCGCTGGGCGTTGACCATGTCCTCGTCCGACAGCCGCCGCAGGGCCTGCAGCCGGCGCAGGGGCGCCAGGCGCACGGCCGGATGGCCCGGCGGCTCGATGGCGCCCAGGTCCCAGCCGCTGCCCTTGACGCAGATCACCTCCACCGCCTCGCCGAACAGGTCACGCGCCGTGGTCTTCACCGAGGTGTTGCCGCCGCCGTGCAGCACCAGGCTGGGATCGCCCCCCAGCAGCCGCGCCGAATAGGTGCGCAGCGCCAGGTCCTCGCCGACGCCCTGGGCGCCATACCGCGCCACTGCCGCCGCCGCGTCCGCCTCGTCCCACCGGCTCTTCATTCGCTGCTCCCTGGTATCGGCGCCCCGGATAGTCCGGCCCCGCCGCCCTGTCGACCGTGCTGGGCGGGGGCGGGCGGGACGGTAAACGTGGTTAGCGCTTCCTTAAGCGCGCCGCGCGACCCTGCGGCGGTCGCAACGATCGGAAGGATATCCGTGACCCGCCTGGCCCTGGTGATGATCGCGCGCGACGAGTCGCGCTGCATCGTTCGCGCCCTGGCCAGCGCCAAGCCCTTCGTCGACCGGATGATCGTGCTCGACACCGGCTCGTCGGACGGTACGCCGATCCTGGCCGCCGAAGCCGGGGCGCGGGTGTTCGACTTTGCCTGGTGCGACGACTTCGCCGCCGCCCGCAACGCGGCCCTGGCCCACTCCGACGCCGCCTGGAACCTGATCCTCGACGCCGACGAATGGCTGGCGGGCGGAGAAGAGGGGCTGGACGCCGTGACGCTGCCGGCCGCCGGCGGCGCCTTCCTGGGCCAGGTTCGCGTCGCCAGCCAGATCGGCGAGGGGGAGCAGGCCAGCGAGAGCCAGTCCTGGATCGCCCGGGTGCTGCCCCGTGGCGTGCGCTATGAGGGCCGCATCCACGAGCAGCCGGCGTCTGACCTGCGGTCGGTGCGCCTGCCCCTGGTCATCGGCCACGACGGCTATCAACCGCGCACCCTGGCGCGCAAGGGCGACCGCAACGAGACCCTGCTCACCGCTGAACTCCAGGCCCGGCCGGACGACGCCTACCTTTGGTTCCAGTTGGCCAAAGAGTATCAGGTTCGCGACAAGGCGGCCCAGGCGGCCCTGTGCTTCGCGGAGGCCCTGCGTCTCGCCGCCCCGGACGCGCCGTTCCGCCATGCCCTGGTGGTGCGGGCGATGACCGCCTTCAAGACCGCCGAACGCTTCGACGAGGCCCTGGCCCTGGCCGACGCCGAGTTCCCCAACTGGCAGGCCTCGCCCGACTTCTTCTTCGCCCTGGGCGACCTCTACCTGGCCTGGGCCGGGCTGAACCCGGACAAGGCGCTCAGCGACCACCTGCCGCTGGCGGAGTTCGCCTGGAAGAAGTGCCTCGAACTGGGCGAGCGCGCCGACCTCGACGGCGCCGTCGCCGGCCGCGGCAGCCACATGCCCGCCCATAACCTGGCGATCCTCTACGGCACGCTGGGGCTAGGCGACCTGGCGCGCCAGTACGAGACCCTGGCGGCGAAGCTGCGGGCCGGATGAGTTTCACTCCAGCCCGGACAGGCTCTAAGCGTCGGAAGCCATCAGCCCGGCGTCTTGCGGTGCGCCGCCAGGTCGCGCCACAGCGCGACGCCGAATCCCGTCAAGGTCCCAGCCGCGACCAGCGTGGCGGCGATCCGCGAATGTCCCTTGAAGACCACGTCGAGGCCCATCAACGCCACCGCCCCAAGGACCAGCCAGCCAAAGATGTAGTCGGTGACCTTCATGGTCCCCAAGGTCGGTCCGGTGTTGGCCGGCAGCCGTTGCACCAGGGCCATGGCGCTCAGCGCCGCCGCCAGCAGCAGCGGCGCGCGATGACCGGCGTAGCCCAGCAGGCCCAGGACCACGCCACCGCTGATGACGCAGGCGCCGACCAGGATCCATCGCCGCAGCTTTTCTGTCAGGTCGTTGAGCCACACACTGGCCAGGGTGGCGTCGGCGAAACTGGTCGCCAGGGCGCAGGCGGCCACCGCGGCGGCCACCTGCGGCGCCTGTGGATCGTGCTCGCGCAGCATGGCGTGCCACAACAGGGCCAGGGGGATATTGCGGCCAATCCAGCGCGGCGCCCAGTGGAGGCGCTCCGACCCGCGCCCGAACGCGTCGCCGGCGATCGCCGCCCACCACGCTAGCGCCGCGCCGGCCAGGGCCACGCCGCCCAGGCTCCACGGCTCGCCCGGCAAGAGCAGGCTCATCACGATCAGACTAAAGCCGCTGCGCCACCAGCCCGAAAGCGCCCAGGCCGGCAGCCGCGCCGCGTGCTCCCGCCACAGCTTTCGCGGCTTGTCGATCAGCAGCACCTTAAGGCCGAAGACACCCAGCACGGCGGCGATCCCCCCGGCCCAGTAAAGGAAGAACGCCGCCGCCGAACCCAGCTGCTCCCTTGTCTCCCGCAGACCCGACGTGACCAGCAGGACGTCGGCCAGCACCGCGCACGCGCCCACCGTCAGCCAGCCAGTGGTCGCCTCGATCCGCGGCCGCGCCAGCTCAACCTCCCAGGCGTCGATGACGTCGCTCCGGAAATCCAGGGTCAGGTCGATCCCGCTGGCGCGCATCTGCCGCAGCAACTCGCGCAGGTTCTTGAATCGGCCGGGGATCAGCGAGGCGATCAGGACGCTGGGCCGGCTGGGCGCCGCCTCCAGCATGCCGATCGCCCCGCGCATGTTGCTGCCCTGAAGCCGGTAGCCGGCCAGCTCAGTCAAGGCGATCCTGCGTCGCGCGACGGCGGTGATATTGGGATTCGCCAGGCGGTCGCCGGCGTTCACGCTCCAGCCGAAGCGCTTGATAGCCGGGGCCACGAGGGCGTCGGTGCGTGGCAGATGACCGGCGATCAGCCCGGCCAGCCAGGCCTCGGTGTCGACGAATACGCCGAGCTGGTCCATCGCCGGCGACAACATCACCGCCTGCAGGGCGGCGACCAGCGCCGCCGCGTCCGGCGCTCCAGGCATTTCAACCGCCTGCCGCAACCGCCCGATCAGCTGGTCGTGATGGCGCCGCTCGTCATCGACCCCGGCCCGAAAGGCGTCAACTGGTCGGCCCTTAGTCTCCGCCTCCGCATCGTCGGCCGGCGGGTCGTCCTCGCCGGGGTCATCCTCATAGGCGTCATCCTCATAGGCGTCATCCTCGTCGTACGGGGACGGCTCGTCGTCCAACGGCGCGGACGGTTTACGCGCCACCCGGTCTGCCCGCGCCAAAGCCTGTTCGTAGGCCGCCCGCAGAGCCTGGAACCCCTCTGGGTCGTCCTCCGGATTGACCAGCTTCAGCCGCGCGGCATAGGCGCGCCGGATGGTCTTGCGATCGCCGGTGGGGGCGAGGCCCAGCCGGTCCCAGAGCGTTTCTCGGCTCAAAGCCAGGTCTCGCCCTCGATGGAGTCCAGGGCGGTGAGGAGCTCGCCTCGGGCGTTGTCGGCGATGCGTGGGTCCTGGGAGTCCAGGGCTATTTCGAAGCGCTCGATCAATCGGCCGACATGGAACCGGGCATCGCCCAGATGGTCCTCGAAACAGCGCTCCGCCCGGGCCATGGCGGCGCGGTTGGCGTCGGCCTCGCGGGGGTGCTGCTTGAGCTGGGACAGGGCGGCGCGGCGGTGATCCAGTTCCTCCGCGGAGATGTCATCGTCGTCGACGATCACCAGGTCACGCCGCTCGCCGGTGGCGGGCACGTGCAGATCGACCTCCAGCAGGCCGTTGATGTCATAGGAGAAACGGCAGTCGATACCGACGTGGCCGGCGGGCGCCCGGGGCACGGGAATCTCCACCTCGCCCAGCAGGATGTTGTCGGTCACCAGGCGGGACTCACCCTGGAAGATGCGGAAGGTGACCTTCAGCTGGTTGTCCTCGGCGGTGCTGAAGACATGCGAGCGGCTGGTGGGGACCACGGTATTGCGCTCGATGATCGGGGCGAACAGACCATAGCGGCGCGAGCCATCCGGCTGGCGGTGGCTGGTTTCCACCCCCAAGGTGTAGGGGCAGACGTCGGTGAGAACGACCTCCTTCAGGGCGGCGTCCCGGCTCTTCAGGGCAGCCTGGATGGCGGCGCCCACGGCCACGGCCTCGTCGGGATTGACGGTGGTGGCGGGGAAGCGGCCGAACATCCGGGTCACCGCCCGGCGCACCACCGGCATCCTTGTCGCCCCGCCGACCATCACCACCTGGTTCAGGCTCTCGGCGCGAACACCGCTGTCGCGCAAGGCCCGCAGCACCGGTTCGCGCAGGCGTTTCAGCAGGGGCTCGGCTTCGCGTTCGAAGGCCTCGGTGGTGATGGGGCAGGCGAAGGCCTTGTCCTTCCAGACCAGGGTCATGCTCGCTTCGGAGGCGTCGGTCAGGGTGCGGCGGGCCTGTTCGGCGGCGACGTTCAGCTTGGCGGCCAGAGCCGGGTCTTCCTTGTCCTTGACCCATTCGCGGGCGAACTTCTGGCGCATGATCTGCACCAGCGCCGCGTTGAAATCCTCGCCGCCCAGGCGGTTGTCGCCGGTGGAGGCGCGGACCTCGATCACCCCCTCGAACAGCTCAAGGATGGAGACGTCGAAGGTGCCGCCGCCCAGGTCGAAGACCAGGAACTGGGCTTCGCTGCCCAGCTCGTGAATGCCATAGGCCAGGGCCGCGGCGGTGGGCTCGTTCAGCAGGCGCTCGACCTTCAGCCCGGCCATCTCGCCGGCGCGGCGGGTGGCCTTGCGCTGCTTGTCGTTGAAATAGGCTGGCACTGTGATCACCGCCTCGGTGACCGGCTCGCCCAGGAACGCCTCGGCGTCGGCCTTCAGGCTCTTCAGGACCAAGGAGGACAGTTCCTCGGGAAACAGGGTGTGGTTGGCCAAACGGGTTTCGCGCCGAGCGCCCATGTAGCGCTTGAAGGCGCCAGCGGTGCGATCGGGATGGGTCGCCAGCCGCTCGCGCGCCGGCAACCCCACCAGCAGGGCGCCGTCCTCGTCGACACTGACCACCGAGGGGGTCAGCACGTGCCCCAGGCTGTTGGGGATCAGCTCGGCGCGGCCATCCCGCCACACGGCGACGGCCGAGTTGGTCGTCCCCAGATCGATACCGATAATCAACACCGTCCCCCAAAACCAGCGCCTGTCCGGCGACACCCCTACGCAGCCAATCCTAGAAGGCGGGCGGGCGTATCGGAAGGGTTGGACGCGGGGAATCGGCGCCTTTCTGCGCCAACACCGCTGACTCCGCCTGACGTGGCGCTGGGCCGTCCCGGGAGACCGTTAGGTGGGCGTGGCCCCAGCCTGGGGATTGCTTTCCACCAGGAACAGGGTGGCGGTGAGGCCGACGACGCAGGCGCCGAGCATGTACCAGGCGGGGGCGAGCGGGCTGCCGGTGACGTGGATCAGCCAGGTGATGATCAGCTGGGTCGTGCCGCCGAAGATGGCCACGGCGGTGGAATAGACCCCGGCGAACACCAGGCTGCGGACCTCCTTGCGCAGGGACTCGGTGATGGCGATCACCGCCACCGCCCCGCTCATGACGCTGAGGCTGCTCATCAGGCCGGTGACGATGAGCAGGGTCGGGGCGTCGTGGTTGCGTACGATGAGGGCGAAGGCGGGCACGGCCAGGATGGCGAAAACGATCCTCGGCCACAGGATCAGCGGCTTGCGCCCAAACCGGTCGGAAGCGATCCCGGCCAGCAGGCCGAACACCAGCAAGGTCGAACCGACCACGATCGAGGCGGCCAGGGAAACTCCGGACGACAGCTTCAGGGTGGTGGCCGCGAAGGTGGTCATGTTGTTGAACACGTAGGTGCAGATGGTGCCGTTGGCGGTCAGCGCCAGGCCCACGGCGATGATCCGCCAATGGCTGAGCAGGTCGACGCCCTTGGGCTGCGCCGCGGTGGGGGTCTCCGGCCGGTCGCGGGTCTCCGGCAGGGTGCGCCGCAGGTAGAAGCCGTAGGGCAACACCAGGGCGCCCAGCAGGAAGGCGAGGCGCCAGCCCCACGCGTTCAGCGCCGCGTCGCCAAGGGTGGCGCCGATGGCCACCCCCGTCAGCCCGCCGATCAGCGACGAGAACCCCTGGCTGGCGTACTGCAGCGACCCATAGAGCCCCCGGCGGCCGGGAGGGGCGGCCTCGATCAGGAAGGCGGTGGTGGGGCCGACCTCGCCGCCCAGGGCGAACCCCTGGATCAGCCGCCAGCAGACCACCAGGATCGGCGCGGCCGGGCCGATCATCGCATAGGTCGGGGTCAGGGCGAGGCCCAGGATCGCCACGCCCATCAAGCTGAAACTTAGCATCATCGCCGGCCGCCGCCCGGCGCGGTCGCCATAGCGGCCGATGATCAGGGCCCCCAGCGGCCGGGGTACAAACCCCACGCCAAACGCCATCAGGGCTAGCATCAACCTGGCGAAGTCGGAGTGACCTGGGAAGAAGGCGTGGCCGATCTGCACCGCGAAGAAGGTGTAGGTGACGAAGTCGTAGAACTCGAGGGCGTTGCCGACCACGGCGGCGGCGACGTGTTTGCGCGAAACGGGGGTCGCCTGCGTACCCGACTCAATCATGCAAACGCCCCGCCCCCAAAAGAGGCGCCACCTTGCCCTGGGGCGGGGCCGTGGAACAGGGGAGGAAGGGACTTACCCCGCCGTCTCGTTGATTTGCGCCCTGGCCACCGACGCCTTCACCACCGGGATCTCGTCATCGGCCAATGGCGCCATCCGGACCTTGCGGGCCATGGCGGCTTCGATGAACGGGGCCAGTTCGGCGGCCTTCCTGGCTTCGCGCTCGGCGACCTGGGCGGCAAAGGCGGGCATCACCTCGGCGGCGAACAGTTCCAGCGCCTCGCAGATGTGCTCGTGCTTGTTGCGCCCGCATTGCTGCAGGAAGATCACCTGGTCGACGCCGGCGTCCTGGAAGGCTTCGATATGGTCGCGGATGTCGGCCGGGGTGCCGATGCCGTTGGCGTTGCGCTCGGCGGCGCGGGTGGCGGCTATGATCTCTTCGTCGCGGTTGCCCCGCGCCTTCTGGAAGTCGGCGAACAGGTTGGAGCGCCCCGGCAGGACGTCGTGGGCCACCAGGGCGTTGACCGCATAGCTGAAGAACTCAAACCCCTCCTGCCCCCGGCGGATGGCTTCGGCGCGGTCGGGGTGGACCGAGAAGTTGGAGACCATGGCCAGGTTGGCGTTGACGCTGTGGCCCAGCGGAACGCACTGATCAGACTTGATGATGTCATAGTAGATCTGCGCCCAGTTCCGCGCCTCCTCCGGGTTGACGAAGGAAAAGGCCAGGGCGCCGACCCCGTTCTGGGCCGCCACCTTGATCGTGTCGCGGTTGGTGCAGGCCATCCACATCGGCGGGTGCGGGCTCTGCACCGGCTTGGGCACCACATTGCGGCAGGGCATGGAGAAGCTCTTGCCCTCAAAGCCGGGGTAGGGGTCCATGACCATCATGTTGGCGATCTGCTCGGCCGCCTCCAGGCACATGGCCCGCTTTTCCCGCGCCGGGATATGGAAGCCGCCCAGCTCCAGCCGCGTGGCGCCCTCGCCGATGCCAAACTGCAGGCGGCCGTGAGAGATGATGTCCAGGGTCGCCAGACCCTCGGCCGTGCGGGCAGGGTGGTTGTAGTTGGGGATCACCTGACGGATGCCGTGGCCGATGCGGATGTTCTTGGTCAGGGCGGCGGCGGCGGACAGGAACACCTCCGGCGCCGAAGCGTGGGAGTATTCCTCCAGGAAGTGGTGCTCCACCTCCCAGGCGTAGTCGTAGCCGAGCTTGTCGGCGAGAACGACCTGGTCAAGGGCCTGATGGAAGAGGCGGGCTTCGTCTCCGGGCAGCCAGGGCTTGGGCAATTGCAATTCGTAGAAGACGCCAAAGCGCATGGTGGTTCTCCCTTGCGGCCTCGCCGGGCCTTGGGGCCAATAGGACCCCAACGAGAGAGGCGCGCCAAGCGATGATCGAGGTCTTCTTCGACTGTTCCAGCCCCTGGACCTATCTGGCGTTCGAGAACCTGCAGCCCTTGGCGGCGGAGCTGGGCGCCGAAATCACCTGGCGACCGATTCTGGTGGGCGGCATTTTCAACAGCATCAACCCCAGCGTCTACGAGAGCCGGCGCACCCCGGTGCCCGCCAAGGCGCGCTACATGCTCAAAGATCTGCGGGACTGGGCCGGGGCTGCGGGGCTTAGGATCAAGATGCCGCCCACCGTCTTTCCTGTGAACAGCGTCAAGGTCATGCGCGGCTGCATCGCCCTGGCGCCGCAAGGCAAGCTGGTTGCGTTCGCCCGGGCGGCGTTCGAAGCCTATTGGGGCGACGACCTGGATATCTCCCAGGACGCGGTGATCGAGGGGCTCTGCGCCAGGGCCGGGGTCGATGCGGCGTGGCTGTTCGAGGCGATCGGCCAACAGGCCGTGAAGGATCAGCTGAAGGCCAATACCGATGAGGTGATGGCGCGCGGCGGCTTCGGCTCGCCGACCATCTTCGTAGGCGGGGACGACATGTATTTCGGCAACGATCGCCTGCCGTTGATCCGCGCCGCCCTGGAACGGCGGCGGCTTTGATCAGCGCCACGATCCAGGAAGTCGATCTTCGCTTCGAGACCTCCCCGAAGCTGTTTTCACCCGGCGGGGTCGACGAGGGGACGCTGGCGATGCTGTCGCGGGTGGTGTTCGAACCGGGGGACAAGGTGCTGGACCTGGGCTGCGGCTATGGCCCGGTGGGTGTGTTGGCGGCGGCCCTGACCAGCCCGAAGCAGGTGTGGATGGTGGACAGCGATCCCCTGGCGGTGGAGGTGGCCATGCGCAACCTGGCCCTCAACGGCGCGAGGGGCGCCCACTGCCTGGTCAGCGACGGTTTCCGCGGCCTGACCGAGAGCGGCTTCGACAAGATCCTGGTGAACCCGCCCTATCACGCCGATTTTTCAGTCCCCAAACATATGATCGAGAAGGGTTTCAACCGGCTCGCCATGGGCGGCAGACTGTGGATGGTGACCAAGCGGGACGCCTGGTACCGCAACAAGCTGACCGCCATCTTTGGCGGTGTGCGCGCCGACGCCGTCAAAGGCTATGTGGTGTTCGAGGCGGTGAAGAAACGGGCGACCTACGCGAACCACGCCTGAAACGGGTAACGAACGGGCTTGCGATAATCATAAGCACAGGCTTATGTATTGGTCATGACTCACGCCGAGCTTTTCCGGACCCTGGCCGACCCCACGCGGCGCGCCGTGTTCGAACGCCTGGCCGGCGGGGAGATGACGGTGTCCGACCTCAAGGCCGGGTTCGAGGTCTCGCAACCAGCGATCTCGCAGCACCTGGCCGCCCTGCGCGGCGCCGGTCTTGTGGAGGAGCGACGCCAGGGCCGGAACGCCTATTATCGCGCCCGACCGGAAGGCCTGGCGCCGCTCACCGATTGGGTGGAACGCTATCGCGGCTTCTGGCCTGAGCGGATCGAAGCCCTCAAGGATGTGCTTAAGGGGATGGACCAATGAGTTCAGACGATCTCACCTTCGAAGCCGATCTGAATCATCCGCCGGAAAAGGTCTGGCGGGCGCTCACCCAGCCGGACTTGGTGTCGGCGTGGCTGCCGGAAGGGCCGGATGTCAGCCGCGAGGTGGTTGAGGCCGACGCGCCCAATGTGGTCCGCTACGCTTGGCGAGATGGCGCGGGCGACCCGCCCCTGGAGTCGGAGGTGACCTTTGTATTGCGTCCCACGCCGACGGGCACTCACCTCACGGTCATCCATGGCGGCCTTGGTGTGCGCCAGCTCGAACCGGCCAATAACAACGCCCCGACCTGGAGCATCAAATGCGCGGCTTAGAAATGCACCTCGTGCCCATGGTGGTGGAGGAGTCGAGCCGCGGCGAGCGGGCGTTCGACATTTTCTCGCGCCTGCTCCGTGAGCGGATCATTTTCCTGAACGGCGAGGTGGTGGATGGCATGTCGGCGCTGATCTGCGCCCAGCTGCTGTTCCTGGAGGCGGAGAATCCGAAGAAGGAAATCTCGCTCTACATCAATTCGCCCGGTGGCTCGGTGACCGCCGGCATGGCGATCTACGACACCATGCAGTACATCCGCGCCCCGGTGGCGACGATGTGCATGGGCTTCGCGGCCTCCATGGGATCGTTCCTGCTGATGGCCGGGGAGCCTGGCAAACGGGTCGCCCTGCCCAACGCCCGCATCATGCTGCACCAGCCGTCGGGAGGGTTCCAGGGCAAGGTCTCGGACATCGAGCGCCACGCCGAGGACATCATCAAGACCAAGCGCCAGGTCAACGAGCTTTACGCCAAGCACTGTGGGCGGACCTATGAGGAGGTCGAGCGCACCCTGGACCGCGATCACTTCATGGATGCCGAAGAGGCTAAGACCTGGGGGATCGTCGACGAGGTCTGGAAGGATCGCGACGCCGACGCCGCGGCCACCTAGAGCCTTTCCGGTTCAAGCGGAATCACTTGAACCGGACAAAAAGGCTCTATCTTCATACGCTTAGAGCGTGACGGGCGCTTCAACCGGCATCCACTTGAAGCTATCATGCTCTAGAGTCTCGTCCGCGCCAGCCGGTCCTCGTCCAGCTCAAACCCCATGCCGGGGGCGTCCGACAGGGTGACCCATCCGTCCTTGGCGGTCAGGGGCGCGGCCATGGGGACGTCGCGACGGTCCAGGCTCCATTCGGGCGGATCGTAGGGGAATTCCAGGAAGGGCGACCCGGCCAGGCCGGCGGCCAGGTGGGCGTTGGCGGTGACGCCCATGCCGTTGGTCCAGGTGTGGGGCGTAAAGACCAGGCCTGCCTCTTGGGCCATCACCGCGACCCGGCGCAGGCCGGTGACGCCGCCGGTCAGGGCGACATCGGGTTGCAGCACGTCCAGGCAGCCCTCGGCGATCAGCTCGCGGAATTCGGAGAGCTCGCGGTTCATTTCCCCGCCGGCGATGCGGATCGGGGTCATCTGGCGCAGGGCCTTCATGCCGGCGCGGTCGGCGCGGTGCAGGGGCTCTTCCATCCAGTAGACGCCCAGGGGTTCCAGGGCGCCCGCCACCGTGGCGGCGTCCTTTAGCGACCAGGGGGCTTCGGTGTCCCAGGGCTGGCGCCAACCCTGGTTGCAGTCGACCATCAGCTCCAGGCCGTCGCCGACGCGGGCGCGGACGGCCTCCAGCGCGCGGACATCCTCGCGCCAGTCGCCGCGGTGGAAGCGGATCTTCAGGGCGGCGAAACCTTCGCCCTGGAAGCGCTGGGCGGCGTCCGCCAGGGCGACGGGGTCGCGCAGGGTCCCGGATGAGGCATAGGCGCGGACACGGTTGGAGAGCCCGCCGAGCAGCTTCCAGCAGGGCTGGCCAGTGATCTTGCCGGCCAGGTCCCACAGCGCCAGGTCCATGGGCCAGCAGCGGCCGGCATGGAAGCTGATGTGCGACAGGACGCGGTAGTGGCGCTCTATGGCCATGGGGTCCTGGCCCAGGAACAGGTCGATGTAGTCGCCAAAGCCGACCATGGCGTCGCCGGAGCCATAGCCGACAAGGCCGGTATCGGTGGTCACTCGCACGATCGTGGCGTCGAAATGGTGGCGGGGCTTGGTGTCCCAGCTGGGCAGGAAGGGCGGGTCGAGGGGCAGCCGATGGTGGCTGATCTCGACCGCGGCGATACGGTGTGGACCGCTCACGTCTTGGGCGTGAAGAAGGGGTTGGAGGGCGCGGCAAGGCCGGCCTTGAGGTCCTCACGGCTGGGCCAGCCAGCGGTCAAGGCGCGCCGACAGGCGTTCAGGGTGGCGGCGCGGTTGTTGGCATAGACCGCCTGGGCGTCCTGGGCGTCCGGATCCACCCAGACCAGGGCGATGGCCAGCCAACCATCCTCCGCCTCGGCGGGCAGGACACCGTCCAGCAGGGCCTGGGTGACCCCGGCGGCGACGCCGGCCTGGGCCGGGCCCCAGGTCATGATTTCATGGTCGCCGGTCTTGAGCACCGCCTTGGCGATGAACAGGGTCGGGGGCTTGGCCGGCAGGTTCGGTTTCAACACCGCCTGGAAAGGGATGTGGCCGGGGCCGGGGTTGGCGGCGGCGATGGCGAAGGCGCCGCCCAGGGCCTCCCGCGTTCCCAGGATCAGGTTGATGTGGGCGGCGTCCGCCCCCGCGCCCTCAAAGCCTTCGCCGATATGCATACGCCCTCCCAGGCTCCGGTTTGCCGGTTTCGTCCGATCTCAGTCGCGGGACAGCGCTCGCGGCCGGCGGACCAGGTTGTAGTCATTGATCGTGTCCCGCGGCCGATAGGGCGCTTCCAGGAAGGTCCGCTCCTCGTCCGACAGTGTCAACGCCGCCGCGGCGATCGCCACGTCAACCTGATCGGGGGTGTCGGCGCCCACCAGGGGAACGGTGACGTTGGCCGAACCGGCCACCCAGGCGGTGGCGACGTGCGCGGGGCTGAGGCCGTGATCGCTCGCCACCTTGCGCACCCGCGCGGCGATCTCGACGTCGATCTCGTCGCCGAACCAGTCGAGGAAGGTGTCGTGGGTGGTCCGCGCCGTGTTCGCCGCGCCGCTGAGATAGCCGCGCGCCAGGGGGCTGAAGGTGGAGACCGCGATCCCCTGGGCCTGGCAGTAGGGCATCATCTCCCGCTCTTCCTCGCGGTAGAGCAGGCTGTACTGGCACTGCATGTTGACGAAGGGCGTCCAGCCGTTGGCGCGGGCCACGGCGTTCATGGTGGCGAACTGCCAAGCGTACATGGTCGAGGCGCCCAGATAGCGGACCTTGCCGGCGCGGACGATGTCGTGCAGCGCCGCCATGGTCTCCTCGATCGGGGTGTCCGGGTCGAAGGCGTGGACGATGTAGAGGTCCAGATGGTCGGTCCCGATGCGCCGCAGGGAGGCGTCGATGGAGGCCATCAGATGTTTGCGCGACAGGCCGCCGTCGTTCGGCGCGTCGCTCATCGGGTAGAAGACCTTGCTGGCCAGCACCAGCTCGTGGCGGGGCGCCATTTCAAGCAGGGCGCGGCCGACGACCTCCTCATTGGCGCCCAGGGAATACCAGTCGGCCATGTCGAAGAAGTTGATCCCGGCGTCCAAGGCGCGGCGCAGGATCGGCACGGAGCGGTCCTGGTCCAGCACCCAGCCCTTCCAGGCCGAGGCGCCCATCGACATGGTGCCCAGGCACAGGCGCGAAACCTTCAGGCCGGTCTGGCCGAACCGAACATGATCCATGAACCAGCCTTAGGGCTTTGCGGCGAGCGACGCAGCCCCCGTTTCGGGTAGGGCGGTCACCAGGGTTGGCGCGCGTGACAGCCACGCCGCGGCGGCGTGCTTCACGTCCTCGAGGGTGAGCGCGGCGGCGACATCGCGTTGGGTTAGCGCTTCATCGATCCGGGCCGCATCGCCGTGTTGGGTCGCCACAAGGCGGGCCCACCAGGCGTTCTGGCCCCTGGCCTGGTCTAACTGCGCCAGATAGGGCGCCCGCGCGCGATCCAGGCTGTCCTGATCAAACTGCCCCGCCGCGATTGCGGCGGCGGCGGTGAGAACTTCCTTGCGGACGACCTCAACGTCCGCCGGCGCCGTGTCGACAAGCGCGAGGATCAGGCCCTGATCGGAGTCGTCCTCAATGGTGGCTTCAACGGCGGGCGAGTAGGTCTTGCCCAATTGCTCACGGATGCGCTTGCGAAGAATGTCGGAGAGGATCCGCGCGGCCATTTGCACGGCGATCTCTTCGCGCCGACGCTCGGGCGTCCCGTTCCACAATGGCCATACGGCGCCAGCGGCCGCGGTCGAGGCGCCTGGCAAGGTCACGGTGATCGGCGGCAGGGCCTTGTCGAGACCGCCAATGTACCAGCTGTCCGTGCGGCGACGGTCCACGGCCTGACGCCTCGGCAGGGCGCCAAAGGTTCGCGCCAGCAGCGGTATCGCCGTCTTCTCGTCCACCGCGCCGACCAGGGTGACTTCCAGGGGTTCGGTGCTCAGGCCAGGGCCGAGCAGGGCCGCGAAATCCTTCGCACGCATTGCGGCGATGACCTCTTCGGGCGGCAGTAGGCTTGGGTGGCCCGGACGTAGGGCGTCGGCAATGGCTAGCTCGACGGCCGCCCCGGGTTGCGAACGCATCACGCGCAGACCGGCGCGGATGGCGGTGGGAAAGGCCGCGTCCATATCCGTCCGAAAGCCGGCGTCGGCGGCGAAGGCGGCCAGGACTTCGAGCTGAACGCCCACATCACCGGGGCGCGTCGAGCCAGCCAGCAGGCTTGTATTCTCCTCGATGCTCAGATCCACGCTGAACCCGTGCTCACTCAGGGCGCGGGTCATGTCGAGGTAGCTGATCTTACCCAGGCCCATGTAGGGTGTCATCCTGGCGCCCAGCAGCGCCTCGAGGGTCGCGTCCCCCGCCAATTCTCGCCGGCCGGAGCCGAAAGCGACCTGGACCGCAACGCCCTTCTCGGCTTCGCCGTCCAGGGTTTTCACGAACGCGACCACGCCGTTGTCGAAGGTCAGCCGCACCATGTCCAAGGTGGGAAACGCCTTGCGGGCGACGACCTTTCCAGGCTTGCCGAAGGCGCTGTAGGGCCATGCAACCGGAACTTCGACGGAGGAGGCAGCGGGGGGCGCCGCGGCGGCTTCGCCGTCCGCCCAAGCTGCCTTCAGAGCGCCCGGCGACGGCGGCGTCGGCGTCACGAAGGCGATGAACGGCCCGGCTCCGACCCAGTCTGCCGCGAAGGCCGCCTTGACGTTTTCTGGCGTGATCCCCTCGGCGGCGTGGTTGAACACATCATCGGCCTGATCCCCGGGGATGGGATCGTCCTGCGAAGTGGCGTCCGCCAAAGCCGCGGCGATGGTCGGAGAAGGGCCGATTTCCTCGACCTTGTGCTGATTCCAGTAGGTGACGAGAAGGTCGTGCAGGCCGTCCTTGATCTCGGCGGCGGTGGGGCCGTAGGCGGCGAACCGGCGGATCTCCGTCTGCGCCGCCGCGAGGCCGCCGCGCCACTCTCCGTCGCGGGGAACCACTGTCAAGCAGGCGCCCCGGGTTTCTTTGTCGTGACCGTCCTCACCGACGATCGCCCCGACGAAGGGGGCGTCGGCCCGGCGGGCAAGCCGGCCCAGTCGCAGGTTGAGGATCTTGGCCCAGAGATCCGAGAGGATGGCCCCGCGAAGTTTCGGTAGGGTGTCGAGGTGGTCCCAGTCACCTTGCACATTGCGGCAAACGGCAAGCATAGAGACGCCGTTGGCTTCGACGATGACGTCCTCAGCGCCGCCGGCATGAAGGTCAATCCGTTCGAACGGCGCGTGCGCCGCCAGGGGCGCTGTGGTCGCCGGCTTCCACGAGGAGAAGGCGGCCTCGATACGCGCGCGCATGGCCTCAACCGGCATATCTCCGACCATCACGACCACCGCATTGTCAGGCCGGTACCATTTTGAATAGAAGGCGCGCAGGCGCTCGGGGCTGGTGGCGATGATGCTGTCGGCGGGGTCTGGCGCGTTACGCCGCGCAGACCGCGCGCGCATTTCCTCAAAACTCGCCAACTCCCGCATCGCCTTGTAGGCGGCAATGGAACGTTCGCGGCTCTCGTTGAGAAGCACGCCCTTCTCGGTCTCCACCACCGCGGCTGGGAAGGTCGCGCCGTCGGCGACTTGGCGCAGCCACTTGAATGCAAGGGAGAGGGAGGCGTCGCCCCCCTCCGGCAGGTCCAATTCGTAGCTGGTCTGATGTAGGGCTGTGTGGGCGTTGCGGTCGCGACCGTGATCGACGCCGAACGACTGGAAGGCATTGGCGTAGGCGGTCTCGTCGACCGGACCCGAGCCGGCGAAGGCCATGTGTTCGACAAAATGCGCCACGCCCACCTCGCCGTCCTCGGCATCGTAGAGGCCAGCGGCGATCGAGAGCCTGACAGAGACCGCTCCCTTGGGAGTCGCGTTCTGCTTGAGGGCGTAGCGCAGGCCGTTGGGCAGGACGCCGGTGGTCACGCCGTTGGTCGGCGCGATCGTTCCAGCTTCGTTCGGCGGAGGTCCGTCGTGGATCTGCCCCTTGTTCTGGAGCTTGTCCTCGCCGACGGCGTCGTGGAGTTTGTCTTGGCCGACAGCGACGCCGCCCACAAGAAGGAGCGACAGGGCCAAGGCCCCTACCCACGTACGCATACTCAAGGCCCCCGCCAGAACTGTTCGTCCGGTTTAGACCCAGGGTTGCGCGCGCCGCAAGCCGCAAGCGCGCGCCAGGGTTCCCTAGACCTTGTTGCGGGTCGGGATCCGCACCGGCAGGTACTCGTAGCCCTTCACGAAGCTGGAATAGACCCGGCGGGGTTCGCCGGTGACCTCGATGACCGGGAAGCGCTTGAGGATCTCTTCCCAGATGATCTTCAGTTGCAGCTCGGCCAGGCGATTGCCGACGCAGCGGTGGATGCCGAAACCGAAGGAAAGATGCTGGCGGGCCCGTTCGCGCTCAATGTTGTAGCGGTTGGGCTCGCTGATCACTTCCTCGTCGCGATTGCCCGAGACGTACCACATCAACACCTTGTCGCCGGCCTTGATGTTCTTGCCGCCCAGTTCGAAATCCTGGACCGCGGTGCGGCGCATATAGGCCAGCGGCGTCTGCCAGCGGATGGTCTCGGAGACCATGTTGGGGATCAGGTCGTGGTTGGCGCGCAGCTTGGCGAACTGGTCCGGGTTCTGGCTTAGGGCCAGGATCGAGCCAGAGATCGTGTTCCGCGTCGTGTCGTTGCCGCCCACGATCAGCAGGATCAGGTTCCCCAGGTACTCCATGCGGTCCATGTTCTTGGTGGACTCGCCGTGCGCCAGCATGGAGATCAGGTCGTTCTGGGGCGGGGCGTTGACGCGCTGGTCCCAAAGCTTGAGGAAGTAGTCGACGCATTCGAACAGCTCGGCGCGGCGCTGGTCTTCCGACTCGATGATGCCGGAATCGACGGTGGCGGTGGCCACGTCCGACCAGCGGGTCAGCTTGCGGCGGTCTTCCCAGGGGAAGTCGAACAGGATGGCCAGGGTCATGGTGGTCAGCTCGATGCTGACCTTATCGACCCAGTTGAACTCTTCGCCGATGTCCAGGTCGTCCAGGATCTCGGCCGCGCGCTGGCGGATGACCGGCGCCAGATTCAACAGGTTGTGCGGGCTGACGATGGGGCTCACGGTCTTGCGCTGAGCGTCGTGCTTGGGCGGGTCCATGGCGATAAACATCGGCAGGGAGAAGTCTTCCTCCGGGTCGCCGATGGTGATGGAGCCGCTGGAGGAGAACACCTGGTGATTGGTGTCGACGGCCATGATGTCGTTGTATTTGGTGACCGACCAATAGGGGCCGAACTCATCGTCCACGGCGTAGTGGACGGGGTCTTCCTTCCGCAGGCGCTCGAAGTACGGCCACAGGGTGTCGGAGCGGAACAGCTCGGGGTCAGCCGGCTTGATGTCCTCGATGGGCATGGAGTAGGCGAGGTCGCGAGCCGCCCGGCGGATGTCGTTGCCTGCGTCGTCCATGGTCTGTCTCTCCCGGCGTCTTGCGCGTGCGCATCATAGTTGACGGCCCCGTCATCTTTGCGCCGTAAAGCGCTTAGGGGCAAGACCGCATCTTAGCATTGATCAGGCTTTGGAAGCAGCAATCCAGCTGTCGATGACCCCGTCCAGGACATCCAGGGGCACTCGGCCGCAACCCAGACCTGCCTCATGGAAGTCCTCGATACGATAGCGTGCGCCGAGTGCGGCCTGAGCCCTGGCCCGCGCTCGGGTCCAGACGGTGTGCCCCAGCTTGTACGACTTCAGGGCGGCGGCCTAGAAGGCCGCGCCGGCCATTGCATATTTGTGATCCGCGATTGAACACGCCGGTCTCCCTTGAACAGACGCGGACCTTCCGACCGCCCAGGCCGATGCGCAAGGCCCACGCCGAGGTTGCGCCCGCGGGGGCAAGGCCGCATCTAGCAGGCATGGCCAAACCCGTTCCCCCGACCGCCCGCAAGGATCCCAAGCGCACCGAGCAACTGGGCCGCGTCCGCATCGACGACTACGCCTGGATGAAGGACGACAACTGGCAGGCGGTGCTGCGCGATCCCGCCGCCGTACGCGGCGACATCCGGGAACATCTGGAGGCCGAGAACGCCTATATGCGCGCCATGCTGGCGGAGACCGAGGGCCTGCAGGCAACGCTGTTCGAGGAGATGAAGGGGCGGATCAAGGAGGACGACAGCTCCATCCCCACCCCCGACGGCCCCTGGGACTATTACAGCCGCTTCGAACTGGGCGCCCAGCACCCCAAGCACGTGCGCCGGCCGCGCGGCGGCAACGACGAAGCCCTGTTGCTGGACGAAGAGGTGGAGTCGCAGGGCCACGCCTATTATGAGGTCGGCGCAGCAACCCACAGTCCCGATCATCGCCTCTACGCCTGGGCCGTCGACGCCCAGGGCTCAGAATACTACCGCATCCTGACCCGCGATCTCGGCACTGGCGAAATGGTCGGCGAAGCTATCGAGAGCGCTTACGGCGCCTTCGCCTTTTCCGCCGACAGCCAGTGGCTGTTCTGGATCTGGCGCGACGAGAACGCCCGTCCCGCCAAGGTCTTCCGCCGCCCGGCGCGAGGCGGGGAGGACGTGCTGGTCTATGAAGAAGCCGACGAAGGCATGTTCCTGGGCGTCGGCCTGACCTCCGACCAGAAATACATGCTGATTACCGCTGAGAATCGGGAAGTCAGCGAGGCCATGGCCATCGCTTCCGACGACATCACCGCGCCGGTGCGGGTGGTCGAGCCACGGGCCGAGAACCGCCGCTACAGCATCGACCACTGGAGCGACCGCTGGGTGATCCGCACAAACGACGGCGACGCGGTGGACTTCAAGTTGATGGTCTCCGACGCTGAGCTTCCGGCCCGGGACACCTGGACGCCGCTGCTGGAGCACAAGGCTGGGCGGCTGGTGGCGGGTTTTTCCCTCTACGCCAATCACCTGGTCCGCCTGGAGCGCGAAAACGCCATCGACCGCCTGGTGATCATGGACAGGGCCGGCGGCGAACACATGATCGACTTCGACGAGGAGGCCTATTCCCTCAGCCTCGACGATGGCTATGAGTTCAACACCGCCCAGACCCGGTTCGTGTATCAGTCGCCGACCACGCCACGGCAGTGGTTCGACTATGACCTGAACACCCGCGCCCGGACGCTGCGCAAGACCCAGGACGTCCCTTCCGGCCACGACCCGGCGCGCTACGAGACCCGCCGGCTGTACGCCACCGCGCCAGACGGCGAACAGGTCCCGATCACGGTGTTGATGCTGAAGGGCCAGAAGCTGGACGGCTCCGCCCCGCTACTGCTCTATGGCTACGGCGCCTATGGCTTCCCGCAGGAGCCGACCTTCTCGATCCGCTCCCTCAGCCTGGTCAATCGCGGCTGGATCTGGGCCAACGCCCATATCCGCGGCGGGTCGGACAAGGGCTGGGGCTGGTTCCTGGACGGGCGCAAGTTCGCCAAGAAAAACACCTTTACCGACTTCATCGCCTGCGCCGAACATCTGGTCGCCGAAGGCTATGGCTCCAAGGGCCGGATCGCCGCCTACGGTGGCTCGGCCGGCGGGATGCTGGTGGGGGCCATCGCCAACATGCGGCCTGACCTGTGGGGCGCGATCATCGCCGCCGTGCCGTTCGTCGACGTGCTGAACACCATGAGCGACACCAGCCTGCCGCTGACGCCGCCAGAGTGGCCGGAGTGGGGCAACCCGCTGGAGGACGCCGCCGCCTACGATTACATCGCCAGCTACAGCCCCTATGAGAACGTCGAGGCCCAGCCCTATCCGGCTATCCTGTCCACGGGCGGCCTGTCAGACCCCCGCGTCACCTGGTGGGAGCCGCAGAAATGGACGGCCCGGCTGCGCGAAATGACCACGAGCGAGCGGCCGATCCTGCTGAAAATCAACATGGAAGCCGGCCACGGCGGCGCCTCCGGACGATTCGAATTCCTCAAGGAGATCGCCCTGGACTACGCCTTCGCGATCTGGGCCATCGAGGGGACCGCCGACAATGCCCATTCGTCCAGCGACTGAAGCCGACGCGGCTGCCGTCGCCGCCATCTACGGCCACCATGTCCTGCACGGCTTCGGCACCTTCGAGGAGGAGCCGCCGTCGGACACCGAGATGGCCGGGCGCATCGGGGCCGTACTCGGGCGCGGCCTGCCCTATCTGGTGGCGGAAGAAGACGGCGCGGTGATCGGTTTTGCCTACGCCGGGCCGTTTCGGCCTCGGGCGGCCTATCGCTACACCGTGGAAGACAGCGTCTACATCGCCCCCGGGGCCATCGGCAAAGGGGTAGGCAAGGCCCTGGTGGCGCAGGTGATCGCCCGGTGCGAAGCCCTGGGCCTTCGCCAGATGATCGCGGTGATCGGCGACAGCGGCAACGCCGGCTCCATCGGCCTGCACCGATCGCTTGGCTTTCAGGACGCCGGTATCGGCAAGGCTTTCGGCTATAAGCACGACCGCTGGGTGGACGTCGTCTGGATGCAAAGGGCGCTGAACGAGGGCTCCGACGCGCCGCCGAGCGCCGCCGGCATCGACCTGAAGGGTGGGTAGGCGCCGAGACAATCTCCGAAGGGGGCGAAGGTTCATTCCCTCTCCCCCGCCAAAGCCCTACAGTGTGGCCATGCGCGGACGGATATTCCTGCCGGGACTAATCGCCCTGCTGATCGCCGCCCTGGGACTGCTGGGGCCAGACCAGCCGGCGCACGCCTCGGTGATCAACGCCGCCGCGATGCCGGCCGATTGTCCGATGCAGAACCATCAGGCGCCCGCCCATCGGCCCGACGGAATGCCCGCCGGTTGTCCCTGCTGCTGCGCGGTGGCGGCCGCCTTGCCGCAGGTGGCGTCACCCTCGCCGCCGTCAGTGGTCCGCCTGCCGATGACGCCCATCGCCGACTTGACCGGGGGGCCGGGCCGGACGATTCCGCCCGCCTTGGGACCGCCGCGCCCGGCCGTCTGACCGACCGCTTCGCACCGGCGCCACGGCGCCCCAGTCACAATTGCTTCCGGAGGGCTCTTCATGCCCACGACCCCGCGCGCGCGGCTCACCGCCGCCTGCTTCGCCTCGACCCTGTTCCTCGCCGGCAACGCCCTGGCCGAGACGCATCCGCCCACCGCCACCGCCGCCGATCCCCCGGCGCATGACATGGCGGCCATGCCCGGCATGGACATGTCCGCCGCCGGTGAATCCCCATCCACCCCTGGCGCGCCCTCCATGGGTGGCGCGATGTCGATGGACAGTCCGTTCGGCGACTACCTGATGATGCGCGACGCCTCCGGCACCAGCTGGCAGCCCGACGCCACCCCGCACGAGGGGATCATGACCACCCACGGCGACTGGATGCTGATGGCCCACGCCCTGCTCAACGTCGTCCACGACGGCCAGAGCGGTCCGCGCGGCGGCGACAAGACCTTTGTCGCCGGGATGGTCATGGTGATGGCCCAGCGCCCCTTAGGCGGCGGGACCCTGGGCCTGCGCGCCATGCTCAGTCCTGATCCGTTCATGGGGCCGTCCGGCTATCCGCTGCTGCTGGCCACCGGCGAGACCGCCAACGGGACGACCCCGCTGATCGACCGTCAGCATCCGCACGACCTGTTCATGGAGCTGTCGGCCAGTTACAGCCACCCGATCACCAAGAACCTTGGCCTCTATGTCTATGGCGGCTTGCCGGGAGAGCCGGCGTTCGGTCCGCCGGCGTTCATGCACCGGGCCTCCGGGCTCGACAGTCCCGAGGCGCCGATCAGCCATCACTGGCTGGACTCCACCCACATCACCTTCGGCGTCATTACCGTTGGGCTGGTGGGGGACAATTGGAAGATCGAGGCCTCGGGCTTCCGGGGGCGGGAGCCGGACCAGTTCCGCTACAATATCGAGAGCCCGCACCTGGACAGCGCCGCGGCTCGGATATCGTACAACCCAACCCCGGAATGGTCGCTGCAGGCTAGTTGGGCCCACATCGTCAGCCCCGAGCAGCTGCAGCCGGACGTCAACGAGAACCGGGTTTCGGCCAGCGCCATCTATAGCCGGCGCATGTTCGACGAGGGCTCCTGGTCCACCACCCTGGCGTTCGGCCACAAGAGCCTGAGCCACGGCCCCGCCCTGAGCGCCGTGCTGCTGGAGAGCGCCCTGAAGCCCGACACGCGCTGGACCTTCTTCACCCGCGCCGAGTGGGTGCAGGAGAACGAACTGGCGCCCGGCGTGCATCCGGTGGGCAAGGTCAGCCTCGGCGCGATCCGGGATTTCCCGGTATCGGCGCACATCAAGATCGGGATCGGCGCCCTGGTCAGCGGCTACGCCTTGCCGGAGGCGCTGAAGGCGTCTTACGGCGGGCCGGTGGGCGGGATGGCGTTCCTGCGCCTGAAGATCGAATGAGGTGGTCTCAGATGCTGGGGGGTTCGTGGGCCAGCATCTGGGCCACCTTCCGGGCCAGATCGTCGCGCGTGTAGGGTTTGGAGAGCAAGGAGACGCCGGGGTCGAGGCGGCCGTGATGGACGATGGCGTTGTCGGTGTAGCCGGAGGTGAACAGGATTGGCAGGCCGGGCGCCAGGGTCTCCATCTGGATTGCGAAATCCCGGGTCTTCAGGTTTCCGGGCATGACCACGTCGGAGAAGATCAGATCGACCTGCAGATCTGACATCAGGCTGGCCAGGGCCTCCTCGGCGTTGGCCGCCTCGCGGCAGCGATAGCCCAGGTCTTCCAGCATTGCGATGGCCGCTGCGCGGACGCTGTCGTCGTCCTCCACCACCATGATCACCTCACCGCCACCTTGGTCGGGGAACTTGGCTCCGGCCGCCACCGCAGTCTCCGCCTGATGGGCGCGCGGCAGGTAGATCTTCACCGTCGTGCCCTGACCGGGCTCGGAATAGATTTGAACGTGACCTTTGGATTGGCGCACGAAGCCATAGACCATCGACAGTCCCAGGCCCGAGCCCTTGCCGTCGGTCTTGGTTGTGAAGAACGGTTCGAAGACCTTGGCCTGGATATCGGCGCTCATGCCCTCGCCGGTGTCGGAAACCGCAATCAGCACATATTGGCCTGGCGAGAGTTCCTCGAGATCGTGGGTGTAGGCGTCGTCCAGGTTGGCGTTGGTGATCTCTACGGTGAGGCGCCCGCCGCCGGGCATGGCGTCACGGGCGTTGATGGCCAGGTTCAGAACCGCGCTTTCCACCTGGGCAGGGTCAGCCACGGTGTTCCACAGGTCGCCGGCGATGACCGTCTCGATCTCGATCCCTTCGCCGAGGGTGCGACGCAGCAGGTCGGACATGTCGCCGAACAGGCGCGAGAGGTTTATGACCTGCGGCTCCAGCGGCTGGCGGCGGGCGAAGGCCAGGAGCTGGCGGGTCAGCTGGGCGGCGCGATCGGCGCCGTAGAGGGCGTTGCGCAGCCGCCGCTGGGCGACTTCCTGGCCGGCGAGGGCTGGCTCCAGAAGTTCAAGATTGCCGCGGATCACCTGCAGCAGGTTGTTGAAATCATGGGCGACCCCGCCGGTGAGTTGGCCGATGGCCTCCATTCGCTGGGCGCCGCGCAGACGGTCCTCGGCTTTGACCCGGTCGGTGATGTCACGGATTGAGCCGATGATGCGGTCGGTGTGGCCGGCGGCGTTACGCACCGGGGCCAGGATCGATTCCCAGGTGAGCGGCCCATCGGGCATGTTCTGCAGCACGTTGCGCGAGAGCACGGGGCGATCCGAGGCGCGGACGCGCTGATAGTGCGTCACGAGATTCTTCGCCACGGCCTCGGGGAGCAGGTCGGTGATGGCCCGGCCGCGGATGCGCTCAGCGTCCGTGCGCAAGGCCCGTTCGAAGGCCGGATTGACCTCCGCGAGCACAAACTGGTCGTCGTCCTTGATGTCGAGCACGATGAGATAGTCGGGAGTGTTGGCGAAGAAGGCGCTGACCAGGGCGTTGCTGGCGTCAGCCGCGGCCTGGGCCGAACGGGCGTCGGCGAGGGCCTGGCCGAGGCTGCGCGTCGTGCGACTCATCAGAACCACCGCCCAGATCAGACCGGCCAGGGAGGCCGCTCCCACGGCCAGGCCCAGCGCCAGGCTCAGCCGCTCGGCCTGAGCCGCCTGGGCGGTGCGGCGGGCGAGCAGATCCTTCTCGGTAGCGGTGATCGTGTCGCTGATCCCGCGCAGACGCCCCATGGCCACGGGCCCGACCCCGTTGCGGATCAGGGCGCGGGCGCCGTCGAAGTCACCGGCCTTGGCCTGGGTCACGCGCGCTTGCAGGAACGCCAACCGTTCGTTGATGCGATTGTCGAACTGGGTGACGCGATCCACCTGGCCGGGATTGTCAGAAACCATGCGCCGGAGGTCCGCTTCCTGAGCGGCAATATCCCGCGACGCGGCCAGGTAGGGACCCAGATAGGAGGGCTCCTCGGTGAGCAGGAAACCGCGCTCGCCGGTCTCAGCCTCTTCGATCAGCCGAAGAAGGCGTTGGTTTCCCTCCATGACCTCGTGGGTATGGCCTATCAACTGGCGCGCCTGGGCCAGGGAGGCGGTGTGGTTATAGACGAACAGCGCCACCAGGCCGGCCAGGATCGCCGCCAGGACGAGCGATGCGGATAGCACACGGTTGAAAATCACAAATAGCCCCACCAGCCGACTGGGCCGGACTCAATATCGCCTAGACTTGTTGCCCAACGCCATATCGCCGTAAATCGGGGTGGCTGTCACGCGCACATGCCGCCGCCGCCCAGTCCCGCCGCCGCGCCGCCTGATGCCGGTCCAGCTAGTCCTTGCATTGCAAGAGACGGGAGAAGGTCCACTTAGACCCCTCGCCGACGGACTGGGCATCGTCAAGGCGCCAGCGGCGGTGAACCCTGCTGAAGTCGAAGATGATCTTCTCGTGCGAGCTCGTGTTGACGAAGGTGGCGACGACCGTCCGATGACCGGGCGCGGCGGGGGCTGGCCCGGGCGTCACCTGGACGTCGCTGAGCTCGAGATTGTCGCCATTGACCCAGAACACGAAGTCCAGGCCACAGGCCGCTTCGCCATTGGCGGCGCGGCGGGCGCCGGCGACCAGGGCTTCCAGACGCGGCGAGTAGATCGATTCCGGCGGCTCATATTGCGGCGGGAAGGTGTGCTGGTCCGCCACGAGTCGGCGATAGACATCCGAGACCATGGCCACCGGCTCCAGCGGCTTGGCGACCGGCGAGGCGACACAGGGCAGGCCGACGGACACCGTCATCAAAACCATGACCGCGGTGGTCAGATCAGGCTTGTACCGTTTCAGCATCGTCGGTTCGCTTCCATCCCCGGACGACGAACTTAGCGGCGACCAGGGCCGTTGGCGCGACTCAATTCCTGGAGGGCGCCCCGCGAAGAGGTCTGGCTGGGGAACTAGGAATTTCGCCAGAGGCGAAAATTTCAATTATTTCAACATCATCTCAAGGCGGATCGACGAAATTAGTGGCGCCAATTGGTGGCGCCCCACTGCGCCCGTCAACAAATAGTCCACCCACCCCAGCGCGGCGCCGATTTTCGTCGTTGGCATGCCCCGCTCTGGCTCGACGCTGCCGGAGCAAATCCTGATCAGCCATCGCGATGTCCGGGGCGTCGGCGAGTGCAACGCCATGGTCGGGTTCGTGGAGGGGCGACGTCCAATCGCCGGACCATTTTCGAAGGATGGGCGCGGAAGATCTTGGCGTCATGCCGAGCCTCGGTTGGAGCGGATCACGCCACCGTCCACAACCTCTTCAATCAGGAGCGCCATCTCATCAGCCGCGCAATCTACAAGCAGAGACGCTCCGCCGCCCTGGCTGAGTGGCGGTAAGTCATGGCCTAGGCGATCTGCCGGGTAGGGCGCCCTGCGTCCGACCGCAGGCATGTCGACTTTGGTCCTACAGCACCATCTCCATGGTTCCGGACACGCCTCATGCGCGACGGTAAAGCAGACATTCGCGACCTTCCCCTTGTTCGTGGCGGCCTGCCCTAGCTAGGGTTCCGTCAGTGAGCCGTCTGGCGTTCAGTGGCCGCTGTCGTCGGAGATGCCCCCGTGAATGACTCGACAACCAGGGTGCTGGTTCCGGCCGGCCAACTCGGCTCCGGTGTGCGCGCTGACGAACTGGCGGCGGGCGTCGCGCTGAGGCCCCACGCCATCGCCCTCGACGCCGGCTCCACCGACAGTGGCGCGGCTTCCCTGGCAACCGGACGTTCAAAATACAGTCCGGGCACGGTGCGGCGGGACCTGGAGCTGATGATGGAGGCGCGGGCGGCGGCGAAGGTTCCGCTACTGATCGGCTCCTGTGGCTCCTCGGGCGCGGACATGGCGGTGGACTGGACGCTGGAGATCGTCCGGGAGATCGCCAAGACGCAAGGCCGCCCGCTGAAAATCGCCGTGCTCTATTCCGAGCAAGACAAACAGCTCCTCAAGGCTAAGGCGACGGCGGGCGCGATCAGGCCGTTGGCGCCAGCCGGTCCGATCGCCGACGCCGATCTGGAGGCCTGCGAGCACATCGTCGCCCTGATGGGACCCGAACCCTTCATCGCCGCGGTTCAGGGCGGCGCCGACATCGTGCTGGCCGGCAGAACGACCGACACGGCTGTACTGGCCGCCGTACCCCTAATGCGCGGCGCCCACGTCGGGGCGGCCTGGCACGCCGCCAAGGTGGCCGAGTGCGGCGGCCTCTGTTCCGTCAATCCGACCAGTCCAGGCGTGATCATGAGCGTGGACGGCGAAGGCTTCGAGATCGCGCCGCTCTCGGTGACCAACCGCTGCACGCCCTACACCGTTTCCGCCCACATGCTCTACGAGAACAGTGACCCCTTCCGCCTCACGGAGCCCGGCGGAGTGCTGGACGTGTCCGAGGCGAGCTATGCCGTTGTGGACGAGCGGACGGTGCGCGTGACCGGCTCGCGCTGGACGCCGGCCCCCTACACCATGAAGCTTGAGGGCGCAGGCGCTGTCGCCTTCCAGACCATCATGCTTGTTGGGATCGAGGACCCGCTGGTGCTTGCAGATGTCGATGGCTTCCTTACCCGCATGGGCCATGTGCTGCGCCAGCGGATCGCCCGCACCATGGACGCCGAGGCGGCTGCCGTCATCGACATCTCCCTTCGGCCCTACGGCTGGAATGCTGTGTCTGGTCTGCCCCGGGCGGCGGGAACGGCCGCGCCCGTGGAGATCGGCTTGCTGTTCGTGGCAACCGCGCCGACACAGGCCCTAGCCACGGAAGCGGCGAAGACCTGCAATCCCTATTTCTTCCACCTGCCGGTCCGCGACGGCAAGGAGCTGCCCAGCTACGCCTTCCCGTTCTCCCCAGCCGAGATAGAGCGTGGACCGGTCTATGAGTTCCGGCTGAACCATGTGGTGGAGACCACCTCGCCCATGGAGTTAGTGCGGACACGCTGGGTCACTCTCGGGGCGGCCGGCGAGGCATCGCGCGAACGGGAGGCGGCCGATGACGCAGCTTAAGGACGTCTGCCGCTACGTCCGCTCGAAGAACGCGGGGCCATTCTGGATCACCCTCGACCTGTTCTTCGACAGCGAGGCGAGCTACGCCCAGTTTCGGGACGCGCCCGCGCTGTCGGCCGAGGCCGTGGCGGCGATCTACGGCGTCGATCCCGCCCACGTGCGACGCTATCCAGTGGACTCCCTGCAGGTGCTCAAGATTTCCTATCCGCGACGGGCGCCCCAGGGCGGCGCCCAGGAGCGCGACATGCACGGAGGCCAGCAATATGTGCGGCTGCTCCACGTGGAGTTGGAGGCCGCAGGCTGATGGCCTTGTCCTGACAGGACCGTGGGCCGAGGCGTTGGCCCCGGGGGACGTTGTCAGAGCAAAATTGCCACCGGCGTGGCCGGTGGATTATCTGCTCGTCTTGACCAAGCCTGCGAACCCGTTCCGCTACTTCAACAGCTCGCCCGAGGTGATCCGCCTGGCGGTGATGATGTATGTGAAATACCCGCTGTCGCTTCGGAACGTCGAGGACCTGCTGGCCGAGCGCGGCATCGACGTGAGCTATGAGACGGTGCGGTTTTGGTGGAACCGGTTTGGTCCGATGTTCGCCGCGGACATCCGCGGGAAGCGAGTGAGCGCGATGCGGAGCGTCACCCATAGGAAGTTGCGCCTCGACGATGTGTGCGTGAAGATCAACGGCCAGATGCACTACCTGTGGCGGGCCGTGGACCACGAGGGCGAGGTGCTGGAATCCTTCGCCACCAAGACCCGCGACAAGGCCGCGGCGTTGAAATTCATCAAGAAAGCGATGAAGCGGCACGGCCGCACCAAGGTCATCACCACCGACGGGCTGCGCTCCTCCAAGGCGGCCATGAAGGAGATCGGCAACACCGATCGTCAGGAGGTTGGGCGCTGGGCGAACAACAGGGTGGAGAACAGCCACCCTCCGTTCCGACGACGAGAGCGGGCGATGAACCGGTTCCGGAGGATGAAGACCCTGCAGAAATTCACCGCCGTTCACGCCAGCGTCCACAACCTCTTCAATCAGGAGCGCCATCTCATCTGCCGACAAATCTACAAGCAGAGACGCTCAGCCGCACTGGCTG
>JBBROW010000038.1:0-36892 GCA_038228945.1 Caulobacterales bacterium | reverse complement strand
TCCATGAACCGCGCCTGCCAGCGCCAGACGGCGGTCTTGCTGACGCCCGCCGCGCGCATGATCGCCGCCGTCCCCAGGCCATCGGCCGTCAAAAGCACGATCCTGGCCCGCCAGACGTGCTTTTGCAGGCTGTTGCGGTAATCGAAGATCACCCGCAGGCGCTCGCGATCGGTCGGGATCAGATAGACGGTGACGCCAGTACGCATCCCGCAGACTCGCACGACATCACGCCGGGGGGAATCCAAACTCGGACTCTTATGTCCCGATCAATCCACTAGCTGAACTGGGACTGACCGTCCTGACCGCCGACAACGCCGACGAGGCGATCCTGCTCCTCGACCAGCGCCCCGAAATCGAATTCCTGCTCACCGACATTGAGATGCCCGGATCGATGGATGGCGTGCGCCTGGCCCATCATGTGGCGGAGCGCTGGCCGCCAGTGAAGATCATCGTCATCTCGGGGATGTTCGCCAGCAACCTGTCGCCCCTGCCGCCCGCCAGCATCTTCGTTCCCAAGCCCATTCAGCATCTGGAGCTTTGGAACGCTCTGTCGCGGCCGGGGACAACCTTCCCCGCGTCTTGACCAGCCCAGGTGCAACGAGGTCGAGGGCGGAAGGTTATACCGCTCGCTCGACCGCCTCGTCTTCCACCGCCGCGATCTGGGTATGGATCACCGAAATCGCCGCGCCGGGCTTGGCGTCGGCTACCTGAACACGAGCTTGCAGCTGCCGCGCTAGCGCCTCGACGATGCTGGTGCCCAGCCCTGGCTTGGCGTCACCGGGGTCCGCGGGCATGCCGACGCCGTCGTCCTTCACCGACAGGGTCCAGTTGGGACCGTGCGATTGGTAGTCGACTTCGATCTTACCGGCTTCGCGTGAGGGGAAGGCATGCTTCAGGGCGTTGATCACCAGTTCGGTGACGATCAGTCCCAGGCTCACCGACACATCGGCCGCCACCGCACTGTCATCGCCGCCAACCACGATCGACTGCTGATTATGGTCGCGGATCATCGAGGCGCCCAGACTCTGGCAGAGCTGGGTGAAATAGGGGCGCAGCTTCACATCCCCGACATGGGATGTGGCTAGCTGCTGCTGCACGGTGGCGATGGACATCACCCGGTGATGGGCGTCCTGCAGATGGATGCGGGTCTCTTCGGACTGCACCTTGCGGGCGCTTTGCAGCAGCACGCTGGCGATGATCTGCAGACTGTTGGCGACCCGGTGCTGGACCTCCTGCAGCAGGATGGCTTTTTCCCGCAGCAGGTCGTCCTTGAGTTTTTCGGCCAGTCGGGCGTCCGTGACGTCCGACACCGTCAGCAGCAGGCTTGGGCCGCCCGCATCGCCGTAGTCCAGCCGCTTGGCGTTCACCACCAGGCGGCGATCCGCCCACCCCGCGCGCCGCAGGTCCAGCTCGTAGGAGTCGATCTCGGCGTTCCCCGACAGCACAACGCCCAGCAGCGAGGAAAGTTTGGGCATGTTCCATTCGCCGCCGCCCAGGGCGAACACCGCCTTTCCCGGCGCGGTCTCCGCATCGATGGCGAAGGCCTGGCAGAACGAGGCGCTGGCCGCGACGACTTTCAGCCCCCCATCCAACAGCACCAGGGGCGCGGTCGATACAGCGATCATCGCCATAGCGAGGTTGTCGCCCACGGTGGAGGTTGCGGGCGGTTCGTCGGCCATGCTTGGCCTTTCAGACGGCCGGAGGCTCGCGAAGCGAAAGCCGTAACCCGGAAATATATTAGAAAGAGACCCACCACCCGGACAAGAACTGGGAGAAGGGGATTTGTAAAAACGGGCCGTCCCGCAGTCATAGAAATATAAACCGTCGCCGAAAATATTGATAGGGCGATGAAGAGACTGGGGCATCAGCGAAACGCAAAGCTTGGTTATTAGTTGCACACCGACCGACGACATGCCGCCCGGTTAATATTCGTGATGCATGGCTACGGCGGTGATCTCGCCGGCCTGTGACGGCGGCCAGGACCAGGCTGCGGTCAGAGCCCGCTGGCGAACCAGTTGGAACGACCTGTGGTCACGCCGCGACAGAGCATGGCGCGACTGAGCCGGTTCAGGGCCGCGCCGGCGGCGGTCCGGCCCTTGGCCCAAGCTCGGCGACCACGCCATGGGCGTCATAGGCGTTGGGGGCCTCCGGTCTTGGCCCGTGGCCCATCTGGATTTCCAGGGTGGCATTGACGACCGGCCCGCCGCTGAGGTCGAAGCTGGTCCCCACACCCAAGCCGCTGTGGCTGCCAAAGCTGGCCCCGCCGATGGACACCGTCGCGCCCGATCGCGGCGGGCGGGCGTCGCCATAGCGGTCGGTGATCCGAAACCAGTCATAGCCGTCGCGCAGGGTGATCTGGGCGGCGCGCAGCAGGGCGTAGTCCTGGACCTGCCGCGGCGAGCCCTCTCCGCCCTGGAAGGTGACGCGGTAGCGGCCCGGCTCGATGCGCTGCTCGCTGTAGCCCATGGCGCTGGGCGTGGCGGCGGCCTGATAGCTGGTGGTGGTCTCGCAGGCGGTAAGCAGCAGACAGGCGGCCGGAGCGAGAAGCCAGAGGCGGAACAACGGACGCGTCATAGGATCGACCTTTCCTGCGGTTCACTGGCCTAATGGTCGGACGGGTAGGGTTGTTCCGGCAAGCCCAACCTTAAGAACGCGGATAGAGGATCATCTGGGTGCAGCGAAACACCGCCAGCCGCTTGCCGGTGGCGGCGTTGGTCAGGGTGGCGTCCCAGATCTGGGTGCTGCGCCCGCCGTGCAGCAACTCGGCCACGCACTCCACCTCCCCCTCCAGCAGGGTGCCGATGAAGTTGCACTTCACCTCCACGGTGGTGAAGCCGTTGGCGCCCTCCGGCCAGACGGTGTCGACCCCATAGGCGCAGAGGATGTCGGCCACCGACAGCAGGCAGCCGGCCAGCAGGTAACCCGTGTGCGCCACCAGGTCCTGCCGCACCGCGAAGCGCCCCACCACCCTGCCGTCGGCCACCTCGGTGACCCGCAGCCCCAGGTGCTCGGGCAGCTTGCCCTCGTTGGCGTGGTTGAGCCTCTCGACAGAGGTGTGGTTGGCCGTGGCCGGCATGATGTTTCCCCTATTTGCCTGACGCTCCTAGAGCACAGCCCCCGCGTGCGCCAGATGCTCGGGGTGACGGGGACGGGCGTGTGATCTAGGTTAAGTTGACGCGGCGCTCAGGGGCGGGCGCGAACGCAGCGAACTGGGGATCGGCAATGGAGCACTTCGACGTTCTGGTGGTGGGGGCCGGGCTGTCGGGGGTCGGCATGGGCTACTATCTGAAGACCCGCTGCCCGGACCGCACCTTCGCCATCTTCGAGAGCCGCGAGGCCATGGGCGGGACCTGGGACCTGTTCCGCTATCCCGGCATCCGCTCCGACAGCGACATGTACACCCTGGGCTACGCCTTCAAACCGTGGACCCAGGCCAAGGCCATCGCCGACGGGCCTTCGATCCTCAGCTACGTCAACGAGACGGCGCGGGAGCACGGCGTCGACAAGGCGATCCGCTACCAGCACAAGGTGAAGCGCGCCGCCTGGAGCTCCGCCGACGGCCGCTGGACGGTGGACTACGAAACCGGCCCCGAGGGGACGGCGGCCAGCATCACCTGCAACTTCCTGCACATGTGCACAGGCTACTACAGCTACGCGCGCGGCTATCGCCCCCACTTCGAAGGCGAGGAAGCCTTCAAGGGTCCGATCATCGAGCCGCAGTTCTGGCCCGCCGACCTGGACTATGCGGGCAAGAAAGTGGTCGTCATCGGCAGCGGCGCCACCGCCATGACCCTGGTGCCGGCAATGTCGGAAACGGCGGCGCGCGTGACCATGCTGCAGCGCTCGCCCACCTACGTCGTCTCACGGCCCGCCGAGGACGACTTCGCCAACAAACTGCGCCGCCGCCTGCCGGCGCAGCTGGCCTATGACCTGATCCGCTGGCGCAATGTCCTGTTCCAGATGATCTTCTTCCGCATGGCCCGGAAGAACCCGGAAAAGGCCAAGCAGGGGATCATCGCCATGGTCCGCGACCAGCTTGGCCCCGACTACGACGTCGATACCCACTTCACCCCGCGCTATAATCCCTGGGACCAGCGGCTGTGCCTGGTGCCCAACGCCGACCTGTTCGAAGCTATTAAGTCGGGCAAGACCACCGTGGTCACCGACCACATCGACCACTTCACCCCCGGCGGCATCGTGCTGAAATCCGGCCAGACCCTGGAGGCCGAAATCGTCGTCTCCGCTACCGGCCTGGACCTGCAGGTGCTCAGCGGGCTCGAGGTCACCGTCGACGGCGCCGACGTCAGTTTCGGCCAGACCTTCAGCTACAAGGGCATGATGTACAGCGGTGTGCCGAACCTGGCCTCGACCTTCGGCTACACCAACGCCTCATGGACCCTGAAAGCCGACCTTACCGCTGAATACGTCTGCCGCCTGCTCAACCACATGCAGCGCGGCGGCTATTCGGAGTGCCGGCCGGTGAACAACAACCCCGACCTGAAGCCCTCCGCCTGGCTGGATTTCAGCTCCGGCTATGTCCAGCGGGCCATGGACCGCTTCCCCAAGCAGGGCGACAAGGCCCCCTGGAAAGTGCACCAGAACTACGCCCTGGACGTGCTGGCCTTCCGGCTGGGCAAGCTTGAAGACGGGGCAATGAGCTTCCGCAAGCCGGCGAAGCCGGCGGCAGTAAGCGCGCCGGCGGCCGTGGTGGCTGAAGCCGCGTAGAGGCGCGCGACAGCGTCAAGCTGAAGCCCCCTCCACCACTTCGTGCTCCCCCTCCCCCACCGCTTCGCTTTGGGGAGGAGAAGAGAGTTGCAACTTCGGCTCTCTTCCCCCTCTGGGGGAAGTACCGGCGAAGCCGGGGATGGGGGCTCCAGCGGAGAACCGCCCCCTAAACCGCCACCTCCAGCCGCTCCAGCCCCCGGAAGAACGGCAGCGTCCGCCACACCGGCGCCGCGTCCGGATCGGCCAGCCGCAGGTTCGGGAACCTGGCGAACAGCCGGCTCAAGGCCACCTGGGCTTCGATCCTGGCCAGGGGCGCGCCGATGCAGATGTGGGCGCCGCCGCCGAAGGCCACGTGGGGGCTCTTCTTGCGGGTGATGTCGAAACTGTTCGGAGCGTCGAACACCGCCGGGTCACGGTTGGCGCCGCGCAGGGAGACCAGCATCGACTGGCTGGTGTGGATCGGGCAGCCGCCCACCTCCATCTCGCGGGAGGCGACACGGCCGGTGATGTCCACCGGCGGCTCGAAGCGCAGCACCTCTTCCACCGCCGCCCCGATCAGGGCCGGTTCGGCGCGCAGCTTGGCCAGCTCCTCCGGATGGGTCAGGAACAGGCGCACCGCGTTGCCGATCAAGTCGGTGGTGGTCAGGTTGCCGGCCACCAGCAGGGCGTTGAGGTTGGTCACCAGGTCGTCGTCGGTGAGCTGCGCCCCGGCGGCCTGTAGCTGCACCATGTCGGTGACCAAGTCGTCCTCCGGCGTCGCCCGCCGGGCCGCCAGCATGCCTTCCATGTGCAGGCGCAGGGCCTCGCCGGCCTTCAGCATGTGCACGGTCTGCTCCGGCGTGCGCAGGGGGTTGAGGCCTTGGATCACCCCTTCCGACCAGTCGCGGAACTCCGGCAGGCGATCGTGCGACACCCCCAGGATCACGGCGATGACGTCGATGGGAATTGGCAGGGCATAGGACGACATCAGGTCGAAACCGCCCTCTGCCGCCACCGCGTCCAGGGCCTCGTCGACGATCCGTTCCACCTGCGGCTTGATCTTGGCGGCGCGCTTGTAGAGCGCCTGAGCCAGGGGGCCGCGGATGCGGGCGTGGTCAGGGTCGTCCTGCAACAGGATCGAGGGGTTGCGCGAGCCACCTGGCCGCGCGCCCTCCGGCTCCTCCAGGATGCGGCGGGTAAGCACCGCCGCCGCCTCGGCTCGGTTGGGATCGCGCCACAGGGTCAGGTCGGTGAGGATGTTGCGCACGTCCTCATGCCGGCTGATGAAGAACACCCCGGCCCCCTCGTCGCGCATCACCGGGCAGTTTTCCCGCAGGCCCGCCAGCAGGCTGTAGGGATCCTCGCGGAACTGGGGGTTCAGCGGGGTCAGCGCCAAGACAGGGATCTGGACGGGAATGGCGGCGGCGTCGGTCATCGGGGACTCCTGACACTCAGAGAGCCGACACCTAGACCCGTGCTCCACCGACGGCAACGGCGCCGCTAAGGAAGGTTCGGGCGGACCGTTTGGGGGCAAGCCTCAGGGCGGCGGGGCGCTCATCAGGCCGCCGCGCTCCAGGGATGCGGGGCCATCGAAGCGGCGGGTTTCCCAGGTGACCAGGTTCTCCTGTCCCATCAACTGGGTCACCGCCTGCAGGAAGGCGTATTCCGTCGAGCCTTGGGAAAACTGGCGCTCGGCCAGAGCCACCTGGATCTTGCCGTCCAGGTCGGGGCCGAATTTGAAGTGGGCCAGGGCCACGGCGATGTCCGGAGCCGGAGAGGTGTTGATCCAGTGAGCGCCGATGCGGACCACGCCGCGCCCATGGCGCAATAGCGGGATCTTCCACAACAGGGTCTGGCGCGGGGCGATGCCCTTGAAGATCAGCGGCAGTTGCTCTGGGTGCTTGTCGCTGAGCATGCGCAGCAGCTTGAACCGGACGCCCCCGGCCAGCACCAGGGGCGAGGGGGCGTCAGCCCAGAAGTAGTAGGGTCCCACGTCAAAATAGGGGTTGGCGTCGAAGGGACTGACGTCGGCGGCGTAGTGCCGGTGATCCAGTGTCTGGGCATAGAAATCCACCAGGGGCGCGGTGGCGTAGAGCCGGCCCAGGCCGTCCAGGCGCTCAGTGAATTGGACAAGGTCGCCATAGCCGCTGGGCAGGACCAGGAACTCGTCGGCATCCACCGTCGCCACCCAACGGTCGGCGAGCAGCGACTCCGGCACGCTTTCCTTCAGGACATGCTGCAGGGTCCGCGGCGCGCCCTCGTCGTCCAGGCCGAAGATGTCGCCGTAGCGGTTGTCGGACCCCAGCACCACGCAGTCGGTCTGGGCCTCCAGAAATTCCATCCCGCCATCGTCTGACTTGTCGTCATAGATCACGAAGGCGCCGACCCCCATGGCCCGGTAGTGGGCGAAGAAGTGCGGCAGCAGATAGGCTTCGTTGCGCACCAGGGCGAACACCGCTGGCCCGTGTTTGGCCAGAGTCCCAGGCTTCAGGATCGAGAGCGAAAGGTCTTGCGCCACGGGCGTTGGCCGGCGCGGCGTTCTAGCCCTTGACCTCGGTGGCCGGGCGGTCGTCGCCGTCGGCGATCTCTTCGTGCCAGCGGCCGTTGGCGTCTTCCCAGGTGATGCCGCGCGTGACGCCGGGCGCCAGCTGCTCGCGCGCGGCGCGGGTGGCGGCGGCCTTGGCGGTGTCATGGGTGCGGAAGGTCTCCGAATAGACCCCGTCCACGCGGTAGGCCCAGCCGCCGTCGTGTTCGACGATCTCGTAGGTGATCTTGGTCAAGGCAGCCTCCGGGGCGGGTTGGTCATCGAACCTAAGGTGGAGCAATACAGGCCCGTGGCAAGGGCGGCTTGGCAAAAGCACCCGCCAAGCCGCCCCTCCCGTCAGGCGGCGTCGACCAGCACCACCTCGGCGTCTTCCAGCGCCGTGATGGTCAAGGTGGCTTCGCCGCTGATCGCGCCGCCGTCGCGGGCGTCCAGGCGCACGCCGTTGACCTCCACCGCGCCCACCGCCGGCACCAGGTAGCCGTGGCGGGTCGCGCCCAGCGGATAGTCGACGCTGTCGCCGGCCTTCAGCGTCGCGCCCAGGACCCGGGCATCGGTGCGGATCGGCAGGGCGTCGGTGTCATCGTCGAAGCCGCTGGCTAGGGCCACCAACTGGCCGGTGCGATCTCCCTTGGGGAAGGGCTTGGCGCCCCAGGACGGCGCGCCGCCAGTGCGGGACGGCTCGATCCAGATCTGGAAGATCCGCGTGGTGTCCGGCTCCAGATTATACTCGGCGTGCCGGATGCCGGTCCCGGCGCTCATCACCTGGACATCGCCCGCCTCCGTGCGGCCTTCGTTGCCCAGGTTGTCCTTATGGGTGATGGCCCCTTGGCGGACATAGGTGATGATCTCCATGTCCTTGTGCGGATGGGGCGGGAAGCCGGAGTCGGCGGCGATCTCGTCATCGTTCCACACCCGCAGGGCGCCGTGGCCCATGTTTTCAGGGTCATGGTAGCTGGCGAACGAGAAGTGGTGCTTGGCCTTGAGCCAGCCGTGGTCGGCGCCGCCGAGCTTCGCGAAGGGTTTGCGAACAATCATGGTCTTGCCTCCTGTGGGGCCCCGGCGAAAGCGGCGGGGCGCTGATCGGTTGGCCACATAGGTATCGACGGCGCGATCGATCACAAATAGAAACGATTGAAACTCATCGTTTCTGGAATCGTCATGTCAGAATTGCCGGATTTCGAAGGCATGGCGATCTTCGCCAAGGTGGCGGAGGCCCGATCCTTCGTCGGGGCGGCCCTGGCGCTGAAGCTGTCCAAGGCCACGGTCTCCAAGGCGGTGAGCCGCCTGGAACACAGGTTGGGCGCGCGCCTCTTCAACCGCACCTCGCGGCGCCTGGCCCTCACCGACGCCGGCCAGAGGCTGGCGGAGCAGGCGGCCGCCATGGTGGCGGCGGCGGAGGACGCCGAACGCGAGGTCATGGCCCAGTCGGCCTCCCCGCGCGGCCTGATCCGGTTGGCGGCGCCGATGTCTTTCGGCCTGACGCGGATCGCGCCGCTGCTGCCCGATTTCCTCGATGCCTATCCCCAGATCACCATCGACCTGCACCTCAGCGACGCCCAGGTGGACCTGATCGGCGAGGGGTTCGATGTGGCGTTGCGCATCGCCCAGATGCCGGACTCCTCCCTGGTGGCGCGGCGGCTGTGCGGGGTGTCGCGGTTCGTGGTCGCCTCGCCCGCCTATTTCGCGCGGCGCGGTCGGCCCACCCACCCCGCGCACCTGGCCGAGCACGACTGCCTTGGATATGCCTACCTGCCGACGCCGGACGTCTGGCGGTTCCGCAATGCGGCCGGCGAGGAGGTTTCAGTGCGTCCCGCCGGTCCCCTGCGCGCCAACAACTCCGACGCCCTGACCCCAGCCCTGCTGGCGGGGCTGGGGATCGCGGTGCAGCCGGATTTCATCGTCGATGAGGCGCTGAAGGACGGTCGCCTGGAAGCGGTGCTCACCGACTGGTCCTGGCCCCTCGGCGGCCTCCACTTCGTCACCCCGCCGGGCGGTCCAAGGCCGGCGCGCATCACCGCCCTGGTGGATTTCCTGGCGGCGCGGCTGGGCGAGCGGGCGGCAGACAACGCCCCACCACCCCCTTGATCGAGGCAGGGGAGCGGCTCAGGCCGCCCTCGCCTTAGCCTTCACCACCGTCGCGTGCGGCGCATAGCTGGCCCACAGGTGCTGCGCCGCATAGGCCCGCCACGGCCGCCAGCGTTCCGCCAGCGTCAGCAGCTGCGTCGGCGTCGGTCGCGCGCCGTGCTCGTCCTCTAGCGCGCGCAGCAGGCCGATATCAGCGGCGGGGAAGGCGTCGGGTTCGCGCAGAGCGCGCAGGGCGATGTATTGCGCGGTCCACTCGCCGATCCCCGGCAGGGCGCGCAGGCGGGCGATGGCATCGTCCAGGCCGCTGCGCCCCGCCAGGAGGGTCGGATCGGCCGCTACCGCCGCGCCCATGGCCGACAAGGCCCGCGCCCGGGCGCCGGGCATCCCCAGGCTGGTCAGATCGCTTTGCGCCAGGCGCTGGGGCGTGGGGAAGATGTGGCTCAGGCCCGGTTGAGCCGCGCCGGGGTCCAGAGGCTCGCCATGGCCGGCCACCAGCTTGCCGGCCAGGACGATGGCGGCCGTCACCGTCACCTGCTGGCCCAGGATGGCGCGGATGGCCAGCTCGAAACCGTCCCAGGCGCCGGGCACGCGCAGCCCCGGCCGCGCCGCCACCAGCGGCGCCAGGACCGGGTCCTCCGACAGTTGGGCGCCGATGGCCGCGGGGTCGGCCCCGAGGTCGAACACCCGGCGCAGGCGGGCGATGATCGCCGGCAGGGCCGACAGCCTGGGAAACCGGATCGAGACCTTCAGGGCGTTCGAACCCACCGCCGGCTCCACGCTCAGCGTCCCGCTGGCGCCGTCCAGGGCGATGGTGCGGCTGTAGACATCGCCCACCACCGTCTCCACCCCGGCGATGGCCCGCAGGCGCAGGAAGGCCAGCATCGCCGGCCAGTCATAGGGCGGCCGATAGCGCAGCAGCAGGGTGATCTGCCCCTCCGGCCCGGCGGAAACCTCCGGCCCGCCAGCGCGGCGCAGCTCGCTGGGCGGGCGGCGGAACAGTTGCTGAAAGGTCTCGTTGAAACGCCGGATACTGCCAAAGCCCGAGGCCATGGCGATCTCGGCCATGGGCAGGCGCGTCTCGTGGATCAGTTGCTTGGCCAGCAGCACCCGCCGCGTCTGCGCCACGGCCACGGGCGAGGCGCCCAGGTGGCGGTGGAACAGCCGGCGCAGTTGCCGCTCTCCCACTCCCACCCGCTCCGCCAGGCGTTCCACGTCCGCCTCGTCCAAGGCGCCCATCTCGATCAGGCCCAGGGCGCGGGACACCGTATTGGACGTCCCCCGCCAGGCGCCCAGGTCGGGCGCCGTCTCCGGCCGGCAGCGGAGGCAGGGCCGGAACCCCGCCTCCTGCGCCGCGGCGGCCGAAGGATAGAACAGCACGTTCTGCGACTTGGGCGTCCGCGCCGGACAGATCGGCCGGCAGTAGATGCCGGTGGTCTTCACCCCGGTGTATATCTGCCCATCGAACCGCGGGTCACGGGTGGAGACCGCGCGGTAGCAGGCGTCGTGGTCGAGGATGAGGTCGGGGGTCGGCTCGCTGTCCATGCCCGGATGATCGCGCGGGCCGACGACCGAGTCTCGCGGTTTTCGGACATCAATGGGCGGCGGCAGTCGCGTCCGAAAACCGCCAGCCGGCTCCGCCCGCGCGAGACACAATGCCAGTATTCCCAATCCTGCCGAGACCCAACGACATGAAATCCCCGCCCCTGGCCTTAACTCTGGATCGGGTCCCCAGCCCGATCGGGACCGTGCTGTTGATGACCGACGACGATGGGCGCGTCCGGGTGCTGGACTTCGAGGACTATGAGGAGCGCATGGCGCGCCTGTTGCGGCGCCACTACGGCCAAGGCGGTTGGACCGTGCGCGAGGCCGCCGCCCCAACGCCGGCCCGCCGCGCGCTGGAAGCCTATTTCGGCGGCGACGCCCTCGCCATTGACACCCTTCAGACCGCCACCGGCGGCACGGATTTCCAGCGCCAGGTCTGGGCGGCCCTGCGCGCCATCCCGGCCGGCGAGACGGTAAGCTACGGCGCCCTGGCGGCGCGGATCGGTCGGCCCAAGGCGGTGCGAGCGGCCGGCCTGGCCAACGGCGCCAACCCGATCGGCGTCATCGTTCCCTGCCATCGGGTGATCGGCGCGGACGGTAGCCTGACCGGCTATGGCGGTGGTCTGCCGCGCAAGCTCTGGCTGCTGCGGCACGAGGGCGCCCTCGGCGGAGGATAGATCGACCCTCGTGGCGACTGTTACAGGGCAAAGCTTGGAAAACTTTGCCCCAATCGCGCAACCACCGTCACAAATCCTAACAGATTGAGCACCCCTCCGTTGACTGAACAGCGTTCTTGCAGTCACCATGTCCCAAGAAATCAGGGGCGAGGGCCATGGCTGCCAGAATTATGAACAATCAACGGATGATCGTGGCTGCGGCCGTCCTGGCCATCGTGGCCGGCGGCGCCTACTACGTCGGACGGGTCTATCCGCCGCGCGGCGGCGTCACCGAGGGCACCATCGCCCCGGCGGACCGCTATCGCGCCAGCCAGGTGCAGAGCACCGACGTCGCGCTCGGCGACACCTCGGTGCCCGCCCTGATGCAGACCGACGCCTTCGAGGTGATGGTCAAGAACCCCAGCTTCCGTGCGCTGGCGATGGACCCGGGTTTCCAGGCCTTCGCCCAGCAAAACCCCGACGTGCTCAGCGCCATGGCGACCAATCCCGCGGCGTTCTCCAACCTGCTGGCCCATCCCCAGGCCTTCGCCGATCTGGTGAGCGGGGCCTCCGCCCTGTCCATGCAGGCGACCGCCGCTGAGAACACCAGCAGCAAGATGTTTGCCCAGATGGTGGTCTCCTCCCAATTCGGCGGCGCTTCCCAGGCGGCCAACGCCACGGCCAGCGCGGCGGCCAACAACCAGGCGGCCATCGCGGCCGCGGGCCAGACCGCCCAGGCTTTCCGGGCCGCCATGACCGCCAATGCGGCGAACCATATGGCCCAGGCGACGGTCTCCCAGGCGGTGATCGCCAAGGCGGCCGAAGCCCTGGGCGCCAACGCCGCCGGCTTCAGCAACCTGGCCTCGCAGCCGGCGGCCCTGGCCGCAATGGCCAGCCACGCCGACGCCTTCGCGGCCCTGGCGGCGCACCCGGACGCCATGGCGATCATCGCCAGCAACGCCCAGGCGTTCGCCAACCTCGCGGCCAAGCCCGGCGGCTTCGCCGACGCCCTCTCGCATCCGGCGGCCGTGGCTCAGGTGTCCACCAATGCGGACGCCTTCGCCAAGCTGGCGCAGGACTCCAGCGCCATGTCGAAGATCTCCGCCGATTCGCAGATGTTCGCGGCGATGGTGGCCAATGCGGTGGCCTTCAAGGCCCTCGCCACCAACTCGGCCTTCGCTTCCAAGGCCACCCAGGGGGCGCTTACGGCGATGGCCACCAACGCCCAGGCGTTTGGAACCCTCGCCGCCAGCCCGGCCAACTTCGCCTCGGCCGCCCACGGCGCGGCGGCCTTCCAGGTGCAGGCGGTGGCCGCCAGCTTCGCTGCCAAGGGCGTCAGCGCCCAGGGCATCAACACCCAGATGAGCGCGGCCATGGCCGCCTATCCTCAGGCGGCGGCGGCGATCGCCATGAACTCCCAGGCCTTCGCCAGGTTCGGGGCCAATCCCGCGGCCATGAACGCTTCCCTGAGCGCCTTGTCGCATGACGCCGCGGCGTTCCAGGTGGTTTCCTCGAGCGCCGCCTTCAGCTCGCTTGCGCGCAGCTCTGCCTTCGCGGCAATGATCGGCAGCTCCAGCTTCGCCAACGCGGTGACCAGGAACTGACGAACTGAGTTTGCTGGCCTCGCGGGAGCGAGGCCAGGGGGTCGAAGGGGATAGTGATGGGCGTGGGTGTGCTGTTGGCGGCGGCGTTGGCGCCGTTTGCCCTGGGCGTTCAGCCCGCCTCGCCCGCATCACCGACCGCCTCGTCGTCCCAGAGTTCCGCCGCCCTGATTCAGGCTCAGCCGTCTGATCTTGTCGGCCCGTTCGACGCCGCGGCTTCTCGAGTCGCCCCCTATCAGGTCGCCCCCCTCGAGGTCGCTCAAGTCGAGGCGCCCAACGGCCCCGTGCGCGTGGGCGCCCCGCCGCCAACCGACCAGGCCAACCCGGCATCGCCGACCCCGCCGCCGCCGCCCGGCGCGGCCCCGCGGCCCAAGTGGTTCAAGCCGGAGATCGACCTGTCGCGCCTGGAGACTCAGGATCTGCGGCTGCTCTACTTCGACCCCACCGAAACCTATCTGACCCCCTATATCGCCCGCAGCTTCCTCAACTCCGTCGCCTTCCAGAAGAAGGTCTTCGGCTGGCGGCCGTGGGACAAAACCACCGTGCTGCTGAAGGATTTTTCCGACTACGGCAACGCCGGCGCCCGCGCCTCGCCCAACAACGCCATCCTGGTGGACATCGCCCCGCTTAGCCAAACCTTCGAGACCTTCAGCGCCGGCGAGCGCTTCTTCACCCTGATGAATCACGAGCCGGTGCACGTGGCGACCATGGACGTCTGGAACCAGGACGACGCCCGCTGGCGGCGGCTGTTCCACGGCAAGCCCATGGCCCTGCAGGACCATCCAGAATCGATCCTCTACAACTATCTCACCACGCCCCGCGTGAACGTGCCGCGCTGGTATCTCGAAGGCAGCGCCGTCTTCATGGAAACCTGGATGGCCGGCGGCTTCGGCCGCGCCCAGGGCGGCTACGACGAGATGGTCTTCCGGGCCATGGTCCGCGACCACGCCCGCTTCTACTCACCCCTGGGGCTGGAGTCGGAGGGCACCGCCGTCGACTTCCAGGTGGGGGTCAACGACTACCTCTATGGAACCCGGTTCTTCACTTACCTGGGCCTGACCCGATCGCCGGAAAAGGTCATCGCGTGGCTGCGCCGGGATGACGGCAGCGCCGGCTACTATTCGGTCCAGTTCAAGCGCGTGTTCGGCGCCTCCCTGGACAGCGTCTGGAAGGACTGGATCACCTGGGAGCACGGCTTCCAGCAGCAGAACCTGACCTCGGTCGGCCAATATCCTCTGACCCCCCTCACCCGCCTGTCGCCCAGGGCCTTGGGTTCAGTGTCCCGCGCCTTCCTGGACCCCGCCACCGGAGAGATGGTCGCCGCCTTCCGCTACCCCGGCGTGATCAGCCACGTGGGGGTCCTGTCCCTGCAGACCGGGGCCATCCGCAAGCTGGTCGATATCAAGGGGCCGATGCTCTACCAGGTCACGTCCCTGGCCTATGATCCCGACGCCGAGAAGGCCTACTACACCACCGACAACTACGCCTACCGCGACCTGATGCAGGTCGACGTCCGCACTGGCAAGACGCGGATGCTGATCCGCGACGGCCGCATCGGCGGCATCGTCGTCAACCCCAAGGACAAAACCATCTGGGGGCTGCGGCACCTGAACGGCTATGTCAGCCTGGTGAAGATCCCGCCGCCCTACGCCGGCTGGACCCTGGTGCACACCTTCCCCTATGGCCGCATTCCCTTCGACCTGGACATCTCGCCGGACGGGACCCTGCTATCGGCCTCTGTCGGCGAGGTGAACGGCGACCAGACCGTGCAGGTCTTCAGGATCGCCGACCTCGGTCCGGACGAGCCCACGCCGATCGCCACCCTGAAACAGGGAACCGCGACGCCCGAGGGCTACGTGTTCTCGCCGGACGGCAAGTCCCTCTACGGCAGCAGCTACTATACCGGCGTGTCCAACCTCTACCGCTTCGACATCGCCTCCCAGCAGGTGGAGGCCATCAGCAACGCCTCCACCGGCCTGTTCCGGCCGATGCCGCAGAAGGACGGCTCCCTGATCGCTTTCGAGTTCACCGGCCAGGGCCTGACCCCGGTAAGGCTGGATCCCAAGCCGCTTCAGGACCTGGGGGCGATCAAGTTCTTGGGCGCCGAGGTCGCCGAACAGCATCCCGTCGTCAAGACCTGGGCGATGGGCTCGCCCGCCGCCGTGCCGCTGGACTCCATGATCACCAGCCGGGGAAAGTATTCGCCCTCCGGCGAGATGAAGCTGGCGGATCTCTATCCCGTACTCGAGGGCTACAAGGGGAAGGTGGCGTTCGGCCTGCACGCTATCTTCGAAGACCCCATGCAGTTCGATCAGCTAACCGCCACCCTGGCCTATTCCCCGGCGCCGGGGCTACCGGCCAGCGAGCGCATCCACGCCGACCTCGCGTTTCACAACATCGCCTGGCGCTTCGAGTACTGGCACAACCAGGCCGGCTTCTATGACCTGTTTGGCCCCACGCAGCGCGCGCGGCGCGGCGACGCCTTCATCGCCGGCTACAAGAAGTCCTTCATCTACGATCCGCCGCGCCAGCTCGACTTCACCGCCGAGGTGGGCGCCTACCTGGGACTGGACACCCTGCCGGGCGCCCAGAACATCCCCACCGGCCAGGACAGCAACATCGGCGTGGTCAAGCTGGGGCTCAAATACCAGCACACCGACCAGTCGCTGGGCGCCGTGGACCACGAGAGCGGCGTGATCTGGAACCTCGACTTCGAGAATGACGCCTCCGACGGCGGCGCCTATCCCAGCCTGCGCGGCGGGGTCGGTTTTGGCCGTCCGATCGGCTGGAAGCATTCCTCGGTGTGGCTCTACACGGCCGCGGGGGTTGTCGGCGGCGATCACACCAATCCCTTGGGCGCCTTCTACATGGGCTCCTTCGGCAACAACTACGTCGATGACGGGGCGGTGAAGCGCTACCGCAACTTCGACAGCTTCCCCGGCTTCCAGATCGACGAGATCGCCGCCCGCCAGTTCATCAAGAGCGTCGCCGAATGGAACCTGCCCCCGGTGCGCTTCGCCGAGGTGGGCCGTCCCAGCCTGTTCCTCAGCTCGGCCCGGCCGGCGCTGTTTGCCGGGGTTCTGGCGGTGTCGCCGCCGACGGGACCCAGCCGCACCCTGGAAACTGTCGGCGGCCAGCTCGACTTCAACTTCACCGTCGCCCTGCGCCTGCCGATGACCTTCTCGATCGGCTTCGCCCACGGGATGGAAGGCGGACCGGCGGGCTCAGGCCACAACGAGGTGATGGCCTCGCTGAAAATCCTCTAAGACAAGGCGGCATGGATCCCCTGATCATCAAGGCCCTGGTCGCCTGCCTGCCGGTCGTCGTCTGCCTGGCCGTATTCGTGACCATGGACGTCTTCAAGCTGATGAAGCCGTGGGAGATCATCGAGCTCATCGCCGGCGGCGGCGCCCTGGCGGTGGCGGCCTATGTCGCCAATGGCGGGGCCTTGGACCTCTTTCCCATCAAGTTCGACCTCTACACCCAGCTCGGCGCGCCAATCGTCGAGGAGACGCTGAAGGCCCTGCTGGTGGTCGCTCTCTTCGCCTTCAACCGGGTCGGCTATCTGGTGGACGCGGCCATCACCGGCTTCGCCATCGGGGCCGGCTTCTCCCTGGTGGAGAACCTGTTCTTCCTGCGCCATTTCGCCGACGCCAACATGGGGGTCTGGCTGGTGCGCGGCTTCGGCACCGCGATCATGCACGGCGGCGCCACGGCGATCATGGCCTCCCTGTCACAGCTCCTGTTCTCCCCGCGGCTACGGCTTCAGGCCGACCGGTTCCGCTTCAACCCCTTGCTGTTCCTGCCTGGCATCGCGGTGGCGATCCTGTTGCACGGCGGCTTCAACCACTTCGGCCATGCCCCCGTGGCGGCCATGGCGGCGGTCGCCGGCGCGGTCCCGGCGGTGCTGTTCGGCATCTTCGCCATCGGCGAGACCTACGCCCACCGCTGGCTGGCCCAGGACGAGGCGGCACACCTCAATCTGCTGGCTGAGATGGACAACGGCGCCTTCGCCGCCAGCGCCGAGGGTAAGGCCATCGGCGCCCTGGCCGCCCGCCTGGGACCGGACGCCAATGAGCTGCACGAATACGTCCGCATCCACGTGGAACTGGTGGTGCGCGCCGAAGCCACCCTGCTGGCCTACGAGGCCCACGAGGCCGCCGCCCTGGACACCGCCATCCGCGCGTCGTTCGAACGTCTTCACGTCCTGGAGAAGTCCCTGGGCCGCGCCGTGGTCCTGGCCGTGCGCACCCACCTGCGTTTCTCCCGCAACGACCTGTGGGAACTGCACGAACTGGAAGAAGACACCCACGGCAAGCTGGCCGCGCCCAAGGCCTGAATTTCTCAACTGCAGCTTGACCCCTGAGGCTGCCGCCGCCAACGCTTATGGCAGACAGGGCGCCAGCAAATCGCCCCTCCCGACTAGGAGCAAGCCTCATGGACGGTCCTAAGGACGCCACGGCGGCCACGCGCGCCGCCCATGCCGCCGTCGCCAAGACCTTGCCGGCCGACTACGAAAGCGACTTCGCCGACGCCCGGCGCGGCTTTATCGATACAAACCCCGACGCCAAGGCCTTCAACGCCGGTGGCCGGGCCGTGTGGGACCTGTCGCCCTTCGCCTTCGAGAACGATCCGCAAAGCCCGCCGACGGTGAACCCCAGCCTTTGGCGTCAGGCCCGGCTGAACCTGATCCACGGCCTGTTCGAGGTCACCCCCGGTATCTACCAGGTGCGCGGCTTCGACATCTCGAACATCACCTTCATCGAGGGCGAGACGGGGTTTGTGGTCATCGACCCCCTGGTCTCCGCCGAGCCGGCCGCCGCCGCCCTGGCCCTGATGCGCAGGCATCGCGGCGACAAGCCGGTGAGCGCGGTGATCTACACCCATAGCCACGTGGACCACTACGGGGGGATCAAGGGCGTCCTCTCCCAGGCCGAGATCGACGCCGGCGCCACGATCATCGCGCCGGAGGGCTTCCTGGAGGCCGCGGTGTCCGAAAACGTCATGGCCGGCAACGCCATGAACCGCCGCGCCACCTACATGTACGGCGCCCTGCTGCCGCGCGGCCCCAAGGGTCATGTGGACTCCGGCCTCGGCAAGGCCACGTCCCTGGGCCAGGTCGATCTGGTCGGCCCCACCCGCAGCATCACCCACACCGGCGAACAGATGGTTGTGGACGGGGTCGAGATCGTCTTCCAGGTCACCCCCGACACCGAGGCGCCGGCGGAAATGAACTTCATGTTCCCGCGCCACAAGGCCCTGTGCATGGCGGAGAACTGTAGCTGCCACCTGCACAACCTCTACACGCCGCGTGGCGCCCAGGTGCGCGACGCCAGCGCCTGGAGCCGCTACATCGAAGAGGCGATCCACCTGTTCGGCGGCCAGACCGACGTGCTGTTCGCCAGCCATCACTGGCCGCGCTGGGGCCAGGACCGCTCCGTCGCCTTCCTTCGCAAGCAACGCGATCTCTACAAGTTCATCCACGACCAGACCCTGCGCATGGCCAACCACGGCATGACGCCCCTGGAGATCGCCGAGGTCCTGCGCCTGCCTCCGACCCTGGAGGCGGAATGGTACACCCGCGGCTACTACGGCACGCTCAATCACAACGCCAAGGCCGTCTATCAGCGTTACCTCGGCTGGTTCGATGGCAACCCCGCCAACCTGCACAAGCTGCCGCCCGTCGAGGCCGGCCAGCGCTACGTCGATCTGGCCGGCGGCGCGCAAGCCCTGCTCGCCAAGGCCCGCGCCGCCTTCGAAGCGGGTGAATACCGCTGGGTGGCTGAGCTGGTGAACCACCTGGTGTTCGCCGATCCGGACAATGCCGAGGCCCGCGAACTGCAGGCCGACACCCTGGAACAGATGGGCTACCAGGCCGAGTCAGGCCCTTGGCGCGCCTTCTACCTCACCGGCGCCCAGGAGCTGCGCAACCCCATCAGCCCCTCCCCCACCCCCCGCCCGGGGCAGCTTGGACAGCTGCGCGGCCTGCCCGGCGACAAGTTGCTGGAAAGCCTGTCGGTGCGCCTCAACGGCGACAAGGCGGGGGCCATTGAACTGGACCTCGCCCTGACCCTCACCGACCTTGGTGAAAGCTTCCGGGTGTGGATTGAGAATGGCGTCTTGCACCACGCGCCGGCGGAGGCCGACGCCGCCGCGCCGGCGATCACTCTGACCCGCGACGCCCTGGTCGACCTCGTCGTCGGTCTGACGGCCCTGGACGCTGCGATCGAGGCGGGAACCGTCCGCGTCAACGGCGACACCGCCCCCTTCGCCGAGCTGCTGTCGCTGCTCGACCGCTTCGACTTCTGGTTCACCATCGTCACGCCCTGACGCCGGGTATTCGGACTCTCTTCCCCTTTGGGGGAAGAGATAGCTCACGCGGGGTCACACTGGACTGGGCCCAAAACCCGCCCCTAGATATCGGTCAGGGAGAAAACCATGACCGACGAACCCATTCTCGTGACCGACGATCCGGCCCCGCACGTGCGCCGCATCACCCTCAACCGTCCGGGCAAGCGCAACGCCCTCTCCAACGCCCTGCGCGGCGAGCTGTTCGCGGCCCTGGAGGACGGCGACCGGGATCCGGAGGTGCGGGTGATGGTCCTGCGCGGCGCCGGGACCTGCTTCTCGTCAGGCTATGACCTCTCAAGCCTGGGCGAGCTGCCGTTCTACACCGCCGGCGGCCAGGGGCAGTGGGCGCGGCACGTGGTGGAAGGCTGCTTCCGCATGTGGGACCTGGCCAAGCCGGTGATCGCCCAGGTGCATGGCTGGTGCCTGGCCGGCGGCTCGGAGCTCGCCGTGGCCTGCGACCTGGTCTACGTGGCCGAGGACGCCAAGATCGGCTACCCGGCCGTGCGCACCATGTCGCCGCCCGACAACCAGTACCACGCCTGGATCGTCGGCATGCGCGCGGCCATGGAGCTGATGCTTACCGGGGATTCCATCTCCGGCCTGGAAGCCGTCCGCCTGGGCTTCGCCAACCGCGCCTTCAAGCCCGAGGACCTGGAGACCCAGGTTTTGGCCATGGCCGAACGTATCGCCAAGGTCGACCCGCAACTGGCCCAACTCAACAAGCGCCTGGTCCACCGCCAGATGGAGGCCATGGGCATGCGCGCAGGCATCCGCGCCGGCACCGACCTCCACGCCCTGGGCTGGCACACCCCCGCGTCCCGCGAATACATGGCGGAACTCCGCAAGGGCGTCACCCAGGCGCTGACCCAGCGCGACAAGGCGTTCGGGGACTACCGGACGGGGGACAAGACCGAGGGGTGAAACCCTCCCCCGCTCGCGATGCTCGCGGGGGAAGGGTTAAAGCCTCCTACGCCCCGCGCCAGTTCCCGTGGAACCCGAACGGCACGCGCCGGGGCAGGGTCGCCAGGGCGATGGGGCCGGCGGCGATCGTCTGGGCGTCGAACACCGCGAAGTCGGTGCGGTCCTCGTTGCCGCGATAGATGGTGGCGATCACCCAGCCGTCGCCCTCGTCGGCATTGGCGGTGCGCGGCACGAACACCGGCTCGCCCGCCGCCTCGCCCTGGCCCAGCTCGTAGGCCGTGCGCACGCCGGTCTTCTGGTCGATGTGGGCGATGGCGTTGAAGCTGACCCCGCCCTTGGCGCGGGTGTTGGCCGCGAACCAGCCGTGACGATAGGCCAGGCCCGCGTGGCGCTCGTCGAAGCGCGGGAACTCCCCGGCCAGGTCGTCCAGCGGGGTGCGCTTGATGACGTTGCTGTCGCCGGCCATGTCGAAGGTCCAGCGCGTCAGGAAGGCGGCGCTATCGCGGCCCCGGCTGCCGTCGGCGTTGGGGAACAACGGCGCCTGGTCGTATTCCATCACGTCGGCGTGGATCAGGTCGCCCTCTTCCCAGGCGTTCATCGGGTGGAAGACGTAGTTGGGATCGATCTGGAACCAGCGCACGCTATCGACGCTGGCGTCGCGCTTCATCACCCCCACGAACGCCCCCTTCTCGGGCTCCCAGGCATAGGCCGGCCCGCCGGTCATCACCCGCTGCAGGTCGCCCGTCAGCGGCAGGATCGGGAACAGGGCGTAGTTCCGGGTGACCAGGAAGTCGTGCACCATGCTGGCGTAGGGGGCTTCGAAATTGTCCCGCCGCACCACCTTGCCCGCCGCGTCGGTGACGCCATAGGACACGGTCTTGGTGAAGGGCATGTCGCCCACCGAATAGCCGAACCAGACCATCTCGCCGGTCTCGGGATCGATCTTCGGGTGGGCGGTGACCCGGCCGGCGTACTGGTCCGCATAGCCCTTGGTCTCCAGGGTTACGGGGTCCATCTCCATCGGCATGTGGCCCTCTTCCAAGGCCAGCAGCTTGCCGGCGTGCCAGAGGATGTTGGTGTTGGCCACGCCGCTGTCCTGGCCCATCACCGACGGGTCGCTCTCCATGGGATTACCGAAGGTGCCGAACAGCGCCTTTCCGGCGGCGTTCTCGGTCACGTACTTGGGCGTGCGCACATAGCGGTTGCGATAGCGGACCTTGCCGTCTTCGACGAAGAAGCCGTGGATCATGCCGTCGCCGGCGAACCAGTGGTACTCGCCCCGCGGCTCGAACTGCGGGTTGGGACCGTTGCGGTAATAGGCGCCGTTCAGCCCCTTGGGCATCTCGCCAGTGATCGTCAGCTCGAAGTCGTCCTCGCTGCGCAGGGGCGCGAAGTTGCCGGAGAGATAGGGGTTGATCGGCTGGGAACCGTCCATGGCGTCCTCCTGGTGCGGGCGATGGCCGCAGGCTATGTCTTACGTTGTAAATTTATGGCGTACGCTATAGGCTTTGGCAAGTGAAGTTTTCGTGAGACCCTGTCTACGTGCCCAAGGCCTTATCCGATCAGGACGTCGCCGAGTTCCGCGATCGTCTGTGCGACGCCGCCGAGCGGCAATTCGCCGAGCATGGCCTCGAAGCCGTGACCATGCGCCAGCTGGCTCAGGACCTCGGCGTCAGTCCCATGACCCCCTACCGCTACTTCAAGGACAAGGACGCCATCCTGGCCGCCGTCCGCGCCCGCGCCTTCGACCGCCACGCCGACGCCCTGGAAACCGCCTACCAAGGCCCTGGCGACCTGCAGGAACGCGCCAACGCGGTCGGCGAGGCCTACGTCCGCTTCGCCTTGTCCAATCCCGAAGCCTACAAGTTGATGTTCGACGTCAAGCAGCCCAGCGCCGACAACTACCCCGACCTGGTTCGCGCCGGCATCCGTTCCAAGCGCACCATGACTGCCCACGTCCAGGAGATGATCGAAGCCCGCCAGCTCACCGGCGATCCGGCCCTGATCGGCCACATGTTCTGGGCCGCCATCCACGGCGCCATCCAGCTGCAGATGGCCGAGATGCTCTCGCCGCCCTACGACGCGCCGAAGATCATCGTCGAGACCGTCGAGACCCTGTGGCGGGGCCTGCGCAAGGCCTGACCCCGCTTGACGCTCCGCGCGTCCCGCGCCCAGGCTCCCATCCAGGAAACACCGGGCACGCGTGGGCCGCGGAGGTAGGATAGGGGCTTGCGCCAAGCTGAAGCCCCCTCCACCACTTCGTGGTTCCCCTCCCCCACCGCTTCGCTCTGGGGAGGAGAAGTATGTCGCCACGCTGTTCTCTTCCCCCTCGGGGGGAAGTGGATCGGCGCGAAGCGACGAGACAAAAGGGGGCTCCAGCGAAGTGCTGCCCTCTGCAGACACGGAGAATACCCATGACCACACGCACCGGCGGTTGCTTCTGCGGCGCCGTCCGCTACGAACTCACCGCCGAGCCGGTGTTCCAGGTGGCCTGCCATTGCCGGGCCTGCCAGTATGCGTCGGGCGGCGCCCCAACCCTGGCCATGATCGTGCCGCGGCCGGCCCTGACGGTGACCAAGGGAACGCCGAGGATCTTCTGGGCCGAGGGCGACAGCGGCGGCAAGGTCGGGCGCAGCTTCTGCGAGACCTGCGGCTCGCCGGTGTTCTCTGAACCGACCTCCAGCGACATCGCGGTGATCAAGGTCGGCAGCCTGGACGACCCCTCGGACTTCAAGGTCCAGGCCGACATCTGGATGGCCGCCGCCCAACCCTGGCACGTGGCCCATGAAGGCGCCTTCCAGGTTCCGGGAAATCCCGGCTGAGCGGGGCCTGACAGCACCTTGACCGCGGCGGGCCGGACGTTGAAACCCGGCGGCATTGCTGCGTTCTGAACTGGACCCGCTGATGGCCCGCTACGACTTCGCCTCGGACAACACCGCCGGCGCCATGCCCGAGGTGATGGACGCCTTGAACCGCTGCAACGACGGCTTCGCCGGCGGCTATGGCGGCGACGGGGTCAGCCGCCAGGCCGGCGACCTGATCCGCGCCCTGCTGGACGTCGACGCCGAGGTCCGCTTCGCCGCCTCCGGCACCGCCGCCAACGCCCTGACCCTGGCCGCCTTGGCCGCCCCGCACGAGGCCGTGGCCTGCCACGAGCACTCCCACGTCGCCACCGACGAGACCGGCGCCCCCGGTTTCTTCGGCTCCGGACTGGGCGTTATCCCCATTGCCGGCGCCTCCGGCCGCATCGATCCCGCCGCCCTGGCCGCGGTTCTGGCCCGCCCGGACGAGGCCCACTGGCAGTCCCCCGCCGCCCTGTCGGTGACCAACGCCACCGAATACGGCGCGGTCTATTCGGAAGCCGCCCTCAGCGCCCTGATCGCCCCCGCCAAGGCCCAGGGCCTGAAGGTCCACCTGGACGGCGCCCGCCTGGCCAACGCCGCCGCCGCCGGCTTCGACCCCAAGGCCGCCAGGCGCATGGGCGTCGACGTCGTCGTCCTGGGCGGGACCAAGGCCGGCTCCACCCCCACCGAGGCCATCGTCCTTCTGGACAAGACCCTGGAACGCCGCTTCGGCGCCCGGCTCAAGCATGGCGGCCAGCTGGTCTCCAAGGCCCGCTTCCTGGCCGCCCCCTGGATCGGCATGCTGGAGACCGGCGCCTGGGCCGCCCGCGCCGCCCACGCCAACGCCATGGCCAGCAAACTCGCCGCCCTCTCACCGTTCAAGGTCACCCACCCGGTGGAGGCCAACGCCGTCTTCGTGGAGATGGACGAGGCGACCCTCAAGCGCCTCCACGCCGCCGGCTGGTTCGTCTACCGCTTCATCGACGGCTCGGTGCGCTTCATGTGTTCCTGGGCCACGACGGCAGAGGCTGTCGAGGAACTGGGCGCGGCCCTGGCCGGCGTGAGTCACCCCGCATGACCCTCCAGGTGGGCGAGCGGTTGTCGGGCCGGGTGCGGTTGGAAGAGAACGAAACCCGCCCTCACGTCGCCGGCGGATAGCCTTCCAGGTCGATGACCCGCATCACCGTCATGTGCAGTACGCAGGTGCTGGCGTTGTTGGTCGAGAGCGAGCCCCAGTCCTGGTCTTCATACGACGCGCACTCGGCGTCGCGGAAAGCGATCCAGGCCCGCTGGGCGGCCTGCAGCTTGGTCTTCTGGCGGGGATTGAGGTCCTTCATCGCCTTGCGATAGGCGGCGTTGAGGGCGGCGTCCTGGATCTTCAGCTCGTCGTCCGTGCAGGCATTCATGCCCATGGTTGACTGGCCATCCGGGCTGTCCAGGCACCTGTCGTAGGCGTGGGTGTAGCGTTGCTCCGCCGCGTCCTTGGCGGGCGTGGGGGCCGGCGCGGGCGGGTCGGCGGCGCGGGCCGCGCCGGCGGTGAGCAGGCCCAGCGCCAGAGAACCGGCGAGACAACCCGCCAGCCAACCGGCTGGACCGCGCATCAGCTTCGGCCGATGGCGTAGAACCGCTCGGCGCGGTGGGTGCGCAACTGGTCGGGTGACAAGGGCATCAAGGCCTTCAGCTCCTCCTCCACCACGTCGCCGACGCGGCTGATGGCCAGGGCCGGATCGGCATGGGCGCCGCCGACGGGCTCCTCGATGATCCGGTCCACCACCTTGACCTTGATCAGGTCCTCGGCGGTGATCTTCATGGCCTTGGCCGCCCCCTCGGCCAGGGCCGAGTCGCGCAGCAGGATCGAGGCGCAGCCCTCCGGCGTGATCACCGCATAGATCGAATGTTCCAGGATCAGCACGCGGTTGGCGGCGGCGATGCCGATGGCCCCGCCGCTCATGCCCTCGCCGGTGATGGTGGCGATCATCGGCACGCCCAGGGTCAGGCAGCGCTCGGTGGCCCTGGCAATGGCCTCGGCTACCCCGCGTTCTTCCGAATCGATGCCGGGATAGGCGCCGCCGGTGTCGACGAACGACAGGACCGGCAGGTTGAACTGCTCGGCCAGGTCCATCAGGCGGTGGGCCTTGCGATAGCCCTCGGGCCGGGCCGAGCCGAAGCCGTGCTTGATGCGCGTGGTGATGTCGTGGCCGCGCTCGGTGCCGATCACCACCACCGGCTGGCCGCGAAAACGCCCCAGCCCACCCATCATCGCCTGGTCGTCGGCGAAGGTGCGGTCGCCGCGCAGCTCGACGAATTCCTCGATCAGCCCGGCCATGTAGTCGACGAAGTGCGGCCGCTGCGGGTGGCGGGCGATCTGGGTCTTCTGCCACGGATCCAGGTTTTCATAGGCGGCGCGGCGCAGGTCTCCGGCGCGGTCGCGCAGGGCGGCGATCTCGGCGTCGAAGGCGCCCGGTCCGGCGGTCTCCGAGAGCTTGTGCAGCTCTTCGATCTTGGCCTCGAGTTCCGCGATGGGGCGTTCGAACTCGAGATAGTGAGCGGCCATGGGATCCTTAAGCGAAGCCGTCGCGGAAAGTCCGGGAAACTAGGGGCTTAGGGTTTGGGGAGCAAGGGCGGCTCAAAATGCGACGCCGCAGGATGAAAAACCCGGGCGTGCGGGATCAACGCCAGGGGCTTTGCGCGCCCTCCGGTCGGCCCGACCTCACCCCGCCGCGCCGCGCGGCCCGGCGCGGGACCAGACCAGGGCGTTGACGGCCCCGGGAGTGAGGCGGCCCTGATCCTGGATGTGCTTCAACTGGAACATCACCTCGGTGGCGAGGCTGGCGAAGCGCACGTCGACGTCGCCCGGCGCGCACACCCGCCCCGGCGTCAGGAACAGGGCGGCGTTCAACCGCTGGTCCTTCACCAGCATCATCACCGCCGCCCGCCGAGACAGCGTCATCGAGGCGGCGGGCAGGCGCGGGTTCTGGGCGAACACCTCGCACACCAGGTTGGTGATCTGGCCCATGGAGAGCTTGTCCAGATGGCCGGCCACGTCCGGGCTGACCAGCTTGGCGGGTTCCAGGTCGAGCACGAGGTCGTTCAACAGAAACAGCACCGACCCGCTCCGAAAGCTAGAGCATGACAGCTTCAAGTGGGAACCAGTTGAAGCGCCCGTCATGCTCTAAACGTATGAAGGTAGAGCCTTTTTACCCGGTTCAAGTGGCGTCACTTGAACCGGAAAGGCTCTAGGCTAGGAAAGGAGTGAGGTTCTGTTAGCGCTGCGCGGTTAAGTCGCAGTTTGGAAATGTGGTGGCCGGTGGATTAACCAGGCCTACCCGGTGGCGCGGCGGGGATCGACCCGCGCCCAGACCATGGTGTTGATCATGTCGACCGTCAGCCGCCTCTGATCCTGCATGCCCTTGAGCTGGTACAGCACCTCGGCGCCGAGGCTGGCGAACTGCAGGCTGACCTCGCTGGGCAGGCAGACCCGGCCGGGGGTCATGGCCCGCGCCGCGTTGACCTGAGGTTGTTTGAGCGAAATCATCAGGGCCAGTTTCTGGGCCTCGGGCATCGCTGTACCCAGCAGGTGCGGGTTCTGGGCGAAGGCCTCACAGACCAGGTCGGTGACCTTCTCAAAGGACAGGCGCGCCAGGTGACCGACGACCACCGGCTGAGCCAGCTTGACGATCTCGAAATCCAGCACCACGTCGTTCAGCAGGAACAGCACCGGCCAGCTCCAAGCCTCCGTTCTGGAGGCGAGTGAACAGCATAGCAAACATCGGTTAAGCATCAGTTCGCCCGGTGGGACGCCCAGCGGGGCTCGCCCCCGGCGTCCTTGGACCCTATCTCTGGGGCATGACAGCTTCCCCCCCCGCCGCCGATCCCCGCGTGGCGGCCCTGGCGCGGATGCGCACCCTGGCGACAGGCCTGCTGGCGCTGATGGCCGTGATCTTCATCGCCGCCAGCGCCGGAGCCGCCAGCCTCGGCCCCAGGGCCTGGCCGTGGCTGGCCTGGGTGCGGGCCTTCGCCGAGGCCGGCACGGTGGGCGCCTGCGCCGACTGGTTCGCCGTCACCGCCCTGTTCCGCCGCCCGCTGGGCCTGCCGATCCCGCACACCGCCGTGATCCCCCGCAACAAGGAGCGCATCGGCGAGGGCCTGGGCCGGTTCATCGCCGACAACTTTCTCACCCCCAAGGTGCTGGACGCCCAGGTGCGCCGGCTGGAGGTGGCGCACTGGGGGGCGGCGTGGCTGAAGCAACCCGGACACGCCGCCGGCCTGGCCCGCCGCCTGGCGCCCCTGATCCCTGAGCTTCTGCGCACCATCCCCAAGCCGGCGCGGGAGGAACTGCTGGGCGCCCTGGCCCTGGCGGCGGTCAAGGCGGTCCCGGCCGGACCGACGGCGGCGCGGATTATCGCCCTGGCCTGGCGCGACGGCCGCGCCCAGCCGATGCTCGACGCCCTGGTGGAGCGCGCCGGCGCCTACTTGGCCGGCCATGAGGACTTCATCCGCGAAAAGGTCTCGCAGCAGTCATACAAATGGATGCCCAAGTGGGTGGACAAGATCATTGCCGGCCGGGTGACCACCGGCCTGATCGGCGCCGCCGAGGAGATGCGCGATCCTGACCATCCCTGGCGCAAGGAACTGGCCAGCGCCGTGGAAGGCTTCGTCGCCCGTCTGGACACCGACACCGAGCTTCAGGCCCAGGCTGACGCCCTGAAGATGGACCTGCTCACCCACCCCGCCCTGCTGGCCGAAATCAATGGCGCCTGGGCCGGGGTTGAGGCCCGCCTCCTGGCCGACCCCGCCGCCGCCAACGCCGCTATCGCCAAGCGGCTGGAGGGCTGGCTGAAGGCCCTGGGCGAATGGCTCGACCGCGACGAGGGGGTGCGCGAACGCCTCAACGACGGCGCCCGCCTCATCGCCCTGCGCCTCATCGCGCCGCGCCGCCACGACATCGGCGGCTTCGTCGCCGCCGTGGTCAGCGGCTGGGAAACCCGCGACGTCGTCGACCGCCTGGAACTGCAGTTCGGCCGCGACCTGCAATACATCCGCCTGAACGGCACCATCGTCGGCGGCCTGGTGGGCCTGGGGTTGTTCGGGGTGTCGAAGATGTTGGGGTGGTAGCCGCCCGATCCGCAGCCATGACGCCTTCCCCTCTTCCTCCGTCATCCTCAGCCGTCAGTGCCGAGGACCGATGATCTCGTGGAGTCGAGCGGCTCGTACCGAAGGGCGAGCCGAGGGCCGGCGTCCGCCAAGATTTTTTGTCCACGAACCTCACGAACCACACGAACAAGAGGCGCGAAGCGCGCCCAAGCCGTCACACCGCTCTCTCCAATGGAAACACCGTGTTCGTGTGGTTCGTGTGGTTCGTGGACAGACTCTTCCTCCCGCCCTGCGCCGCTCTGCTGCCGCTGCGCGACCCGATGGAAGCGTTCGTCTGGATCCTCGGCACTGACGGCCGAGTATGACGTTGAGAAATAGGCTGGTCGGCGATTTCGCGCGCCGGGCTTCGCCTCGCCGAAACAGCATCCTGCGTTCGTCCCAAGCTCGCGCCGCCCCCTACCGCTTTCGCCCCAGCGGATGCTTGGTCTCCACCACCTCGCGCAGACGGTCCTGGGCGACGTGGGTGTAGATCTGGGTGGTGGCGATGTCGGCGTGGCCGAGCAGGGTCTGGACCACACGCAGATCAGCGCCGCCTTCCAGCAGGTGGGTGGCGAAGGCGTGGCGCAGGACGTGGGGGCTGACTTTGGCCGGATCGACGCCGGCGTCGGCGGCCGCCTCGTCCAGCAGCTGGGCGAACCGGCGCGACGTCAGCCGCCCACCCTGGCCCCGCGAAGGAAACAGCCAAGGGCTGTCCTTGGTCCCCTTGGCGAAGAAAGCGGGGCGCACCGGCAGGTAGGCCTTCACCGCATCGCGCGCCGGCTGGTTCAGCGGCGCCAGGCGTTCCTTGCCGCCCTTGCCCTTGACGATCAGGTAGGCCGGGTCCCGCGCCAGGGCCGCCAAGGGTAGGCCGATCAGCTCCGAAATTCGCAGGCCGGACGCGTAGATCAGCTCCACCATGCAGGCCAGGCGCAGGCCCTGCGCCCCGTCCTTGGCCCCCGCGGCGGCGATCAACCGGTCCACCTCGCTCCGGGTCAGGACCTTGGGTAGCGGCCGACCCTTCTTCGGCGCATCCACCCGCCGCGACGGATCATCCGCCCGCCAGCCCTCCCCCAGCACGAAGCGATAGAACTGCCGCACCGAGGCGCGGCGGCGGGCGGCGGTGGCGGGCGACAGGCCCCGCGCCCCGATGTCGGTGAAATAGGCCTCGATAGCCTCGGCGGTGGCCCGCGCCAGGTCCGTCCCCTCACCAGCCAGATAGCCCTGGGCGTCGGACAGGTCCTTGCCATAGGCCAACAGGGTGTTGCGGGCGGCGGCGCGCTCGGCGGCCATCATCTCCAGAAAGGCCTCGACCCAGCCGGCCCCGCCCACGTCGCTCATTTGGCGTCGCTCATTTCAGCCCCAGCAGCCCCTCGGCCGCATAGGCGCGGGCGTCCGCCACCAGGCCGGCGGCGCGCAGGGCGGCCACCATCCGCGCGCGGTCGGCCGGGACCGGGCCATTGGGGCCTGCGTCGGCCGCCAGGGACAGGACCAGAATCGCCGCCTCGCCCTTGGCGTGGGCGACCGCGGCGGCCTCCATCAGCGCCAGCCTGGCCGGCGCCGCCGTGCTCTTGCCGATATCGAAACCGGCCACCTCGGCGCGCGCGTCAGGGGACAGCGGATCGCCCAGGGCCATGAACATCACCGCCCCCGCTTGCGTCGCGGACTTGGCCCCATCATGGCCACCCCGCTCGGCCAGGCGGTCCAGGGTCGGCGTGTCGCCCGTGGTCCCCAGGGCGGCGATGGCGGCGTCCAGCACGGCCAGGTCCGAGGCCCCGACCCCCGCCGTCTCGGCCGTTATCCGCGCGCGCAGGGCCTTGGCGGTGTCGAAGTCCCCAGCCGCGGCGGCCGCACGGGCGAACTGCAGCGGCGAGGTCAAGGGGGCGTCCGGCCTTGCCAGGGCGCGCAGGGCCGGCCGCGCCAGCCGGGACAGGGCGGTGAACTCCGCCGCCGACTTGGCTCGGCCCAGCAGGGTCTCCACCGCAAGGCCGGCGATGGCCGGGTCGGTCTGGCGCAGGGCCAGAGCCAGCAGGAACCCCTCGGCGGCGACCCCCGGCCTGGCGGCCAGGGAGCGGATCACGGTGGGCGCCGACACCGAGGTATCCACCGCTGACAGGTCCGGCGATCCGGGAGGCAGGGGCGGTGGCGCGGGCGGGGCGGGGGGCGCGCCGCCCTCGAACAGGTCGTCCAGGGTCAGGGCGCCGCGCAAGGCCCGGGCGGCGGCGGCCAGGCGGGTGTCGGTGGACAGGCTGGCGTCGCGGGCGATCTGCGCCGCCGCCGCCGGGCTGGCGCTAACCAGGGCGGTGGTCGGGTCCAGGCCGAACTCCCGGGTCAGGGCCAGCTCCAGTCCGTCGCGAGCGGAAGGCGCGACGGGGGCCGGCGGCGGTGTCTGCAGATTGGCCGGCGGCTGCAGCAGTCGCGCGGCCATCAGCTTGCGATAGACAGGGTCCCTGGCCGCTTCATTGGCCAGGCTGAAGGTGGTCTGGGCGGCGTCCATATCCCCGGCCACAGCCTGGCAATAGGCCCGCAGCTTCAGCCAGTAGAGCCCGTCGCGGCCCACGGTCAGGGCCTTGGCGATAGCGCAGGCTCGCTCGGTCTGGCCCAGGATCAGGGCTGATTCGGCGCCCGCCTGGGCCAGGGGGGCGCTGTCGGCCAGACTGGGCGCCGTGCGGACAATGGCGTCCACCCCGCGCACATCCCCCAGCGCCAGCAGGGCCAGCAGCCTCTGCCCTGCCAGGTCGCTGTCGGCCCCGGCCCCGTCCGGCGCCACGGCCCCGGTGGCCAGCACATGCCGCGCCAGCATCATCGCCGCCGGCGACATCGGTCGCGCACCCAAGGTCGGCAACAGCTGTCGCGCCAAGGGGGTGGAGGCGCCCCGCCACAGGTCAGCGCCCAGGTCCGGCCCGCCGGCGCCGGTGGTGAAGGCGTCCAGGGTGGCCAGGGGCTTGACCTCGATCTGGGCCGCCGCCGGCCCAACGCTCGCCAAGGCCCCTATCGACACCGCCGCCGCCAGAACGGACATCAGGCGCCTCGCGCGCAGGCCGTCGCGGTCGCGCGGGCGAGCAGGGAGCGGCGAGATCGGGCGACGCGGCATGGGCAATGTTGGCGCGCATGCCAGGGGTCGTGTAAAGCCGCAAATGGTCATGTCCGCCTTCCCGAACCTCAACCAGAAGACCATCGCCCTCGTCGGCCTGATGGGCGTCGGCAAGAGCAGCGTCGGGCGCCGCCTGGCCGCCGTGCTGGGCATGCCCTTCAAGGACGCCGATGTCGAAGTCGAGGCGGCGGCGGGGCGTTCGATCCCGGAGATCTTCGACCAGTTCGGCGAACCGGCCTTCCGCGACGGCGAGCGCCGGGTGATCGCCCGGTTGCTGGACGAGCCGCCGCACGTGCTGGCCACCGGCGGCGGCGCCTTCGTCAACGCCGACACCCGCCGCCTGATCCGGGAAAAGGCCATCTCCGTCTGGCTGAAGGCCGACCTGGACATCCTGGCCCGCCGCATCGTGCGCAAAGAAACCCGCCCTCTGCTGGTGGGCCGCGACCCCATGGACGTCCTGCGCCAGCACGCCGCCGACCGCTACGCCGCCTATGGAGAGGCTGACCTCATCGTCGAGACCGGCGATACCCCGCATCATGTGGCGGTGGACGCCATCCTGCGCGCCCTGTCCGCCCGCGTCCCGGTTCCTGCCCCCGACACAGAGCCCCAGGAAACCACGGAGTGATCGAGACGCTGAAAGTCGGCCTGGGCAGCCGCGCCTATGACGTCCTGATCGGGCCGGGCCTGGCGGACGCCGCCGGGACCCACATCGCGCCCCTGCTCAAGCGCCCCGTGGCAGCCGTCGTCATGGACAAGACGGTCGAAGCCCTGCACGGCCCGCGGCTGATCGGCGCCCTGGGGGCCACGGGTGTCGATTGCCACGCCATCGTCGTGCCCCCGGGCGAAGAGACCAAGAGCTGGGCGGGACTCCAGGACGTCAGCGAGCGCCTCCTGGCCCTGGAGCTGGAGCGCGGCGATCTGATCATCGCCTTTGGCGGCGGGGTGGTGGGCGACCTCGCCGGCTTCGCCGCCTCGATCTACAAGCGCGGCATCGATTTCGTGCAGATCCCCACCACCCTGCTGGCCCAGGTCGACTCCTCCGTTGGCGGCAAGACCGCCATCGACTCGCCGCACGGCAAGAACCTGATCGGCGCCTTCCACCAGCCGCGTTTGGTGCTGGCCGACCTTGGCCTGCTGGACACCCTGCCCCCGCGCGAGATGATCTGCGGCTATGCCGAGGTGCTCAAATACGGCCTGCTGGGCGACGCCGGCTTCTTTGACTGGCTGGAGGCCAATGGCGACAAGGTCTTGGCCCGCGAGCCCGCCGCCCTGGCCCACGCCGTCACCCGCTCGATCCAGATGAAGGCCGAGATCGTCGCCGAGGACGAGAAGGAGGCCGGTCGCCGCGCGCTCCTGAACCTCGGCCACACCTTCGCCCACGCCCTGGAATCCGAGACCGGCTTTGGCGAGGCCCTCAAGCACGGCGAGGCCGTGGGCATCGGCTGCGCCATGGCCTTCCGTTTCTCCGCCACCCTGGACCTTTGCCCCGGACAGGACGCCGTCCGCGCCGAGCGAGCCGTGGTCGCCGCCGGCCTGCCCGCGCGCCTGGCCGACCTCAGCGCCCATCCCTTCAACGCCGACGCCCTGATCCGTCACATGGGCCAGGACAAGAAGGCCGAAGGCGGCGCCCTGACCTTCATCCTGGCCCGCCGCATCGGCGAGGCCTTCGTCGCCAAGGGCGTTGATCCCGCGCCCTTGCGCGACTTCCTGATTTCCGAAGGAGCCCTGACATGATCGCCGCGCTTTTTGCCGGGCTCGTGCCGATCATCATCATCATGCTGGTGGTCTCCGCGATCCTGTCGGCGGCCGAGACCGCCTTCACCCGCGCCAGCCGCGGCCGCATGCACCAGCTGGAGCGCGAAGGCGACCAGGGGGCCAAGCGGGTCAACGAACTCACCGCCGACCAGGAGACCATGATCGGCGCCCTGCTGGTGGCCTATAACGCCTTCAACATCGCCGCCTCGGTGATGGCCACCGAGGTCATCACCCACGCCGTCCCCGGTATCCTCGGCACCTTCCTGGCCACCGTGGTGATGACCGTGCTGGTGGTGGTGTTCGTCGAGGTGCTGCCCAAGACCCTGGCCATCGTCCGCGCCGACGACGTGGCCCGCAGCCTGTCCGGCCCGATCCTGGTGCTGGTGCGCCTGCTGGGGCCGGTGATGTACGCCATCCAGTGGATCGTGCGCCGCACCCTGGGCCTGTTCGGCGTCAACCTGGACATGGAGACCGATGTCCTGGCGGCCCACGAGGAAATCCGCGGCGCGGTGGAATACCACCACTCCGAAGGCGCCGTGGAAAGCCGCGACCGGCGGATGCTGGGCGGGGTGCTGGACCTGTCGGACATGGACGTCTCGGAGATCATGGTCCACCGCAAGTCGATCTCCATGATTGACGCCGACCTGCCCGTCCGCGACTTGGTGGCCAAGGCCCTGGAAAGCCCCTTCACCCGCCTGCCCCTCTACAAGAATGATTCGGAGAACATCGTCGGGGTACTGCACGCCAAGGATCTGGCCCGGGCCATGGCCGACGCCGGCGGCAATGTGGAGGCCATCGATATCGGCGCCATCACCCGCGAGCCCTGGTTCATCCCCGACACCACCAACCTCAAGGACCAACTCAACGCCTTCCTCAAGCGCAGGACCCACTTCGCCCTGGTGGTGGACGAATACGGCGCCCTGCAGGGCCTGGTGACGCTGGAGGATATCCTCGAAGAGATCGTCGGCGAGATCGACGACGAGCACGACACCTCCGTCCAGGGGGTGCGCCGCCAGCCGGACGGCTGGGTCAATGTCGATGGCGAGGTCACCGTGCGCGACCTCAACCGCGCCATGGACTGGGACCTGCCCGACGCCCACGCCGTAACCGTGGCCGGCCTGGTGATCCACGAGTCCCAGACCATTCCGGAGCCCGGCCAGACCTTCCTGTTCCACCACCATCGCTTCCAGGTCCTGCGCCGCCAGCGCAACCAGATCACCGCCCTGCGCATCAGCCCGCCCCTGAAACAGGACGAGGAACAGCAAGCTTGAGTGAATTTTCGCCCGCCTTGGATCGCTTGCGCGCCGTTCGCGTTGGGCTAGTCTGCAATCGGCGGACGCTGTGTGGAGTGCCTAGCCTTGACTGAAATCGGAAAACTGCAGGGCCGCCGGGTGCTTGTCGTCGAGGACGAGCTGATGATCGCCATGCTCGTGGAAGACATGCTGGCGGACCTGGGCTGCATCGTTGTCGGCCCCGCCCACACCGTCGAATCCGCCCTGAAAGTCATCGAAACCGAAGCGGCCATTGATGTGGCGCTGCTGGACGTCAACCTGGCCGGCCAGTCGGTCTTCCCCGTGGCCGACGCGTTGCGCGCCCGGCATGTGCCGCCCATCTTCTCCACCGGTTACGGAGAAGCTGGCCTGCGCGAGGTGGACGCCGGCGCCCAGGTGTTGCAAAAGCCCTTCCGGGCTGGCGACCTGACCAGGGCGCTGCATAACGCCCTGGGCATCGATGCCTGAATTTTAGGCTGTTTCTCCCGGGGCCAGGGCCTTGAGCGACAGGGCGTGGATCGGGCCGGCCAGTTCTTCGGCCAGGGCGCCGTAGACCATGCGCTGGCGCTGAACGCGGCCCAAGCCGGTGAAAGCGGCGGACTCGAGGGTTACGGTAAAATGGCTTTCCCCGCCCTCCCGGGCGCCGGAGTGGCCCGCGTGTCGGTCGGAGTCGTCGACGACCTCCAGGCGGGTGGGCGAAAAGGCGGCGCCCAGCTTGTGACGGATGGTCTCGGTGACAGCGCCCATATTCGGCCCTCCAATTGGTGTGGTGTCAATTCTTGAACGGTAAAACTTCGGGTTCATACTTCGGCTCATGAGAACCGCCTTTCAATACAAGCCAAAGTTCGTGGATATCCGCGTGCGCCCCCCCAAGGCCGGGGAGACCGCGCAGGCGGAGGACGTCTACGCCCTCAAGCCGGGAGAGCGCCCCTGCGACCATCCGGAATGCCGGCTGGCGGCGACGGCGCGCGCGCCCAAGTCCCGCGACCTGCTCAGCGAGCACTACTGGTTCTGCCAGCCGCACGCGGCCGAATATAACCGCCACTGGAACTTCTTCGCCGGCATGAGCGAGGGCGAGGTGCGCGCCCGCCAGACCGCCGACCAGATGGGCGGCGGACGCCCCACCTGGGCCTTCAAGGCCGGGGCTGGCAACCGGGAACAGGCTGCCGCGCGCGGCGGCTACGTCGATCCCTTCGGCTTCTTCAACGCCGCCAAGGCCAGGGAAGCCGACACCCGGGCCGCCAACGCCCGCCACCTGGGCAAGATGGAACGCAACGCCCTGGCCGACCTCGACCTGGACGCCTCGGCCGACGCCCCGACGATTCGCGCCCGCTACACTGAACTGGTCAAACGCACCCACCCCGACACCAACGGCGGCGACCGCTCCGCCGAACACAAGCTCCAGCGCGTGGTCAAGGCCTACAAGACCCTGCAGAAAGCCAAGCTGGTCTAGGGCCTATTCTCTTCCCCGTTTGGGGGAAGTACCCGCGAAGCGGGGGATGGGGGCTCCAGCTTGACACTGGCGCGTCCACTCCGCTGGAGCCCCCATCGTCTCGCGCTCCCTACTGGCTTGGAGTTGCCGGCGACGCCAGCGTGGCGCGATCCACTTCCCCCAAAAAAGGGGAAGAGAACGTGACGCACACGCAACGCTCGGCCACCCTTTTCCCCCTCCGCAACAAAAATCCCCACCGCATCTTCAAACACCGGTTTGCGTCCGCCACGTCACCGCGTTAGTGAACCCGCGCCATGACAGAGATTACCCAACCCAACGACGAAGCGTTGCTGACCCTGGTCCCGACCAAGATGGTCTCCGTGCGCGACACCTTCGGCGTCGATTCCGACATGATGGTGCCGGCCTTCACCGACCGCGACAGCCACGTGCCGGACTTCGACGACGCCTATCAGTTCGACCCGCAGACGACGCTGGCCATCTGCGCCGGATTCGCCCACGACCGCCGCGTGATGGTCCAGGGCTACCACGGCACCGGCAAGTCGACGCACATCGAACAGGTGGCCGCGCGCCTCAACTGGCCGCTGATCCGCGTCAACCTCGACAGCCACGTCAGCCGCATCGACCTGGTGGGCAAGGACGCCATCGTCCTGAAGGACGGCAAGCAGATCACCGAATTCCGTGAAGGCATGCTGCCCTGGTGCCTGCAGCGGCCCATGGCCCTGGTGTTCGACGAATACGACGCCGGCCGCCCGGACGTGATGTTCGTCATCCAGCGCGTGCTGGAAGCCCAGGGCAAGCTGACCCTGCTGGACCAAAACCGCGTCATCCGGCCGAACAAATATTTCCGCCTGTTCTCCACCACCAACACCATTGGTCTTGGCGATACCACAGGCCTGTACCACGGCACCCAGCAGATCAACCAAGGCCAGATGGACCGCTGG
>JBBROW010000037.1:0-37832 GCA_038228945.1 Caulobacterales bacterium | reverse complement strand
GAACGCCGTCAGGGCGACACCGCCAACCCCCGCAAGGATCGTGGAAGCCACCAGGGAAGACGTGGCCAGCAGCGAAATACGACGACCAACGTTGGCGCGAACAGTACGAGACATGCTTTGGAGCCCCTCAGCGTTTCTTGGGCACATTACGTGCGGGCACACCGCTCCCATGGAACGGCGTTCGGTTTGAGTTGTAGAGGAAGTCCGTCAAGGCGTCTTGGACAGGCGAGCCGAATGGGCTATGCAATGAGCGCACTGCGTCGCAGGGGATGGCGATGAACGAAGCTTCACCTTTCTAAGCACTTAGCTCTGGACGGCAAACGAGCACACCGCCCAGTTGCGGTGAATAAGGCTAACATTGGGCAGAGGGGCCGGGGATGGCGTTGGGGCAAAGGGCGGCGAGAGTCAGGTTCGAAGGTCGAACCGCGAACAGCTTGCCGGCAAAGGGAGACTGGCCTCTTTCGGGAGGGATCGGAACGGAGTTCGTCGCTCCGGCGATGTTTCGCCGGACAGGCGAACTTTGCGTTTTGGAAATGAGCGGCCGGTCCGCCCTGCGGTGCGGCCCCAGGCCGGGATCAGGGACGCGATCGGCCCAGGTGCTGCTGGCGGTGGTGACGGAGGGCGAGGCGGTCTATCGCGCGTTTGACGGCCGACTGAAACTGCTGCGCCCTGGTGAGATCCTGGTGCTGGAGTCGGAATTGCCCGTGGACGTCCGGGTCGGCGAGGATGGGCGGTTGAGCGGCCTGGTGGCCCCGATCCATCTGCTGTCGCCCAGGTTCGTAGCCCGCGAGCGCCTGCGCGGCGGCGCCCTTCGGGCTCACGCCGGCGGCGTGGCGAGCCTGCTGCACCAATTGATCGGCGGCCTGACCATACCCGAGCGGGCGACGCCGGGCGACGGCGCCCTGATGGACGCCGTGGGCGGACTGGTTTCAGCCGTGCTGGAAGACTGCTGGGCCCAGGAGCGCGACGAGGGTCAGGTCCTGCGCAAGCTGCGCCTGGAACAGATCGGCCAGTACATGCGGCGCGGCTTCGCCGACCCACGGCTGTCGCCCGGCGACGCGGCCGAGGCCTTGGGGTTGTCGCGCCGCTATGTGCACAAGCTGTACGCCCAGGAGGGCCGCTCCTTCCGGCAGGACCTCATCGCCCTGCGGATCGAGGCCTGCCTGCGGGCCTTCACCGACGAGAAGCAAGCGGGCAAGACCATAGCGGATATCGCCTATGCGGCGGGGTATACGGACATCTCCCAGTTCAACCGCCACTTCCGACGCCTGAAGGGCGACACGCCCAGCGCCACACGCCGGATGCTGTCGGACGCCCTGGCCAAGCCGCGCAAGGCGGTAAAGCGGGCTCCAGCGCCGCCGCGTGGCTGACACACGGCGAAGTGGCCGCAGGACCCTGCTGTCTTGACCGCGCCCGTCTTGCCTGGCCAAGCCTACCTTGACTGCGCCTGGGCTTCAGACGTCTGGATCATGTCATCGCCGCAGTGTCGGATGGGAGCGCGGAATGGACTGGGCTGGAACTTGGGCTGTCGCCCTGGCGGGCCTGCTGCTGAGCGTCGGCGCCGGACGGGCTGAAGCCCCCCCCGGCGTCCCGGCGCCCGTCGTCAAGGTCGAGGGCGGGACCGTGATTGGCGTTGCCAGGGGCCCGGCCGCCGTGTTCCGCTCCATACCCTATGCCGCGGCGCCGGTGGGCGAGCTGCGCTGGAAGCCCCCGGCGCCGGTGAAGGCGTGGACCGGCCCACGCCCCTCCGACACCCCAGGGCCAGCTTGCCTTCAGGTCATACCACCCGGTGGCGTTCCCAATGGCGGAGGCTATTCCGGTCCCGTCAGCGAGGACTGCCTGACCCTGGATGTCACCGCTCCAGCCGCCCTAGCCAAGAGCGCAGGCAAGGCGCCGGTGATGGTGTGGATTCCGGGTGGCGGAAACGTCTTCGGGGCCGCGAATGTACCGAGCTACGACGCGGTCAACTTCGCCCGCGACGGTGTCATCGTCGTGACCATGAACTATCGCCTGGGCGCGCTGGGCTTCTTCGCCCACCCGGCCTTGACCGCCGAGGCGCCCACGGCCCAACCGTTGGTGAACTATGGCCTGATGGACCAGATCGCCGCCCTGAAATGGGTGAAGCGGAACATCGCCGCGTTCGGTGGTGATCCGAACAATGTCACCCTCTTCGGCGAGTCCGCCGGGGGCGGCGACACCCTGGCCCTGCTCTCCATTCCCGCCGACCGAGGCCTGTTCCAGAAGGCGGTGGTGGAATCCGGCGGCGGCTGGGACCACCCCGCCACCCTGGCCGAGCGCGAAACCCAGGGCGCGGATCTGGCGACCAAGCTCGGCCTAGCCGGCGCCGCGGCCACCACCACGCAACTGCGCGCGCTGCCCGCCGACAAGCTGATCGTCAGCGCGGGGGGAATGGCGCAGGACGGGCGGCTGCTCAAGGAAACCCCCACCCAGGCCTTCGCGCGCGGCCATGCCCTGGACGTGCCGCTGATCATCGGCTCGAACAGCAACGAGGCCTCGTTGATGGGAAGCTTCGGACTGAGCGCGGGGGCGGCCTCAATTCCCCCCGAACTGCGGCAGGTCTATGCGGGCGAAGCGCCGGGCGACGCCGAACTGGCGCGGGTCAATTTCAACGACAAGGTGATGGGCGCGCCGGCCCGCTGGATCGCGGCCCATGCGGCGGGCGGCGCCAAGGCCTGGCTCTATTACTTCTCATACGTGCCCGAGCGGCAGCGGCAGACGCGGCCCGGAACCAACCACGCCTCGGAAATCCCCTTCGTGTTCGACAGCCTGGACGCGGTGCCGGGACGCACCCCCCTGATCACTCCCAGCGAACGCGCGGCGGCGGCCCTGACCCATTCCTGTTGGGTCGCCTTCGCTAAAACCGGGGTTCCAACATGCGTCAACGGTCAGGCCTGGCCCGCCTATGATCCGAATACAGATCAATTGCTGGAAGTCGGCGTGGAGAGCGGCGTGCGCCAACACTTCCGAAAGCCGCAGCTGGACGCCCAGGAAAAGGCGGCGGGTGACCTGCTCACCTCGCCCTGACCATTTTCGTCTGTAGCCGGAGGAAATCAGCCCTCGGCGGCGCGGCGGCCGCGCTTGCGCACGAACATGGCGGCGTCGGCCTCGGCGATCACCGTTTCCGCGTCGGCTTCCGGGGCGATTTCCCGGACGCCGTAACTGATATGCAGCGGCACCGACCATTCGCCGCACTGCGCCGGGGCGCGCTCGACGAGGGCGGCCAGGGACGCGGCCTTGGCCTCGGCCGTGAGGCGGTCGGCCTGGGTCAGCACAACGGCGAATTCGTCTCCGCCCATTCGTCCGACCACGTCGGATTCACGCACATTGGCGGCCAAACATTCGGCCACGGCGCGCAGGGCGGCGTCACCGGCGGCATGGCCGAAGCGATCGTTGACGCCCTTGAAGCCGTCCAGATCGAAGTAGACCACGCTGGCGGCGCCGCCGTAGCGGCGCAGGAAATTGGCCGTGCGCTGCACCTCGCGGGCGAAGGCGCGGCGGTTCTTCACCGGCGTCAGAGGGTCCTGGTCGGCCATTTCCTCGGCCTCGGCCAACTGGCGCTTCAGCCGGGCCACCTCAAGCTTGAGGTCGTCCAGTTCGCTGATCAGCGTCTGCAGCGCCGTCCGCACCTGCGGGGTCATGTCCGCGGGGCCTAGCCCTAGGAAGGCGCTGGCGTCGGCCGCCGCCGAGGTGGGCGCCGCCTGCGCGCCGGCCTGCGCCAAGGCGCGCCGCCGGATTGCGGAGAACGGCTCGCTGGCGGCAGCGGAAATTTTCATCGAAAGAATCACTTTTCGGAAGGCCAAAGAAATCCTAAGCGCGCTTGGTTGCGGCCCACAAGTCGGCGCCTATACTGGGCCGCCTTGTGGGCAAGGCTTTGCTGCGACTTAAGGACACTGCCATGAGCGCCGCCGCGCCCGTCGCCATCATTATGGGCAGCCGTTCGGACTGGCCCACCATGAAAGGGGCCGCCGAGAGCCTGGACGCCCTGGGGATCGCCTGGGAGGCCAAGGTGGTCTCCGCCCACCGCACCCCGGATCGGATGTACGCCTTCGCTAAGGGGGCCAAGGCCGCCGGGTACAAGGTGATCATCGCCGGCGCCGGCGGCGCCGCGCACCTTCCGGGGATGACCGCTTCGCTCACGGACCTGCCGGTTCTGGGCGTTCCGGTGCAGTCGCGCGCGCTTAACGGCCTCGACTCGCTGCTCTCCATCGTCCAGATGCCGGCGGGCGTTCCCGTCGCCACCCAGGCCATCGGCGAGGCGGGCGCCCGCAACGCCGGCTTTCTCGCCGCCCGGATTTTGGCGCTGAGCGACGAGGCGCTGGCGCAGCGGCTGGCGGCGCACAGCGCCCGCCAGACAGACGCGGTCGCTGAAACGGTTGAGGATATCTAGAGCTTCGTGACCGATTTTCCGCTTTCTCCCGGCTCCACCATCGGCATCCTCGGTGGCGGGCAGCTTGGCCGCATGCTGGCGTTGGCCGCCGCGCGCCTGGGCTTCGACGTCGCCATACTCGACCCTGAGCCGAACGCCCCAGCCGCCCGGGTGGCCGCCCACGCTATCGTGGCGGCCTACGACGACCCCGAGGGGCTCAAAGCCCTGGCCAAGATCGCCGATGTCATCACCTTCGAGTTCGAGAACGTGCCGGCGGCGGCGCTGCAACAGCTGGCGGGCCTGGGCGCGGCGGTGTCGCCCAACGCCAGGGCCTTGGGCATTGCCCAGGACCGCCTGGACGAGAAGACCTTCCTCAACGGCGCCGGCGTGCCCACGGTGGGCTTCGCGGCTATCGATTCCGCCGACGACCTGCGCGCCGCCCTGGCCAGCCTGGGCGCGCCGCTGCTGCTGAAGACCCGGCGCGGCGGTTATGACGGCAAGGGCCAGACCTGGGTCCACGCGGCCTCCGGAGCCGACGCCGCCTGGGCAGAGCTGGGCCAGCGGCCTTGTGTCGCCGAGACCCCCGCCGACTTCCGGCGCGAGGTTGCGGTGGTGGCCGCCCGGGGCCGCAGCGGCGAGATCGCCCTCTACCCCCTCACCGAGAGCCACCACGAGGCCGGCATCCTGCGCCGCGCCCGCGCGCCGGCTCACGCCGCGCCCAAGGTGCTGGCCGAGGCCGAGCGTATCGTCGCCACCATCCTGTCGGCCCTGGACTATGTAGGGGTGATCGGGGTGGAATTGTTCGAACGCGACGACGGCAAGCTGCTGGTCAATGAATTCGCCCCCCGTGTCCACAACACCGGCCACTGGACCCTGGACGGTTGCGAGGTGGACCAGTTCGAACAACACATCCGCGCCGTGGCCGGCTGGCCCCTAGGCCCCACCGCCGCCCTGGCGCAGGTGGAGATGACCAACCTGCTGGGCGACGAGGCCGAGGGCTGGCTGCGGCTGGCGCGGGAGCCTGAGACTCGCATCTGGCTCTACGGCAAGGGCGAGGCGCGCCCCGGCCGCAAGATGGGCCACGTCAACCGCCTGACCAAGCTGCCGCGCGACTAAGCGGACTAGCCGCTGTAGCGCATGCGGCCCAGCGCCGCGGCGATGCGGTGGGCGCTGTCGAAAGGGCGCAGGCCGGCCTTCCACTTCTCGAAGGCCATCACCGCCTCGATGCGGCTGTCCAGATGCGCGGCGGCGGCGTTGGCGCCGGCAGAGAGTTGGATGGCCAGGGTGCTGATCAGGATCTCTGACAGGATCACACGCTTGGAATAGTGGTTCTCGTCGGTGGCGGTGTCGCCGGCCCAACGCCACAACAGGTCGGCGCTGGACCAGACCAGGCGCAGGGCCAGGGGCAGGTTGGTGGGCAGGGCCAGGAACCCGGACCAGCGCCGCACGGCTCCTTCGTCCGCGGCGGCGGCCGCGCAACGGGCCAGGACGGCGCGGCGAATGCGCTCACGCACCTTCAGCGACGCCGGGTCGAAGGCCTCCAGGGCGGTCAGGGCGGCGGCGTCGTGGCGGCGGGCCAGAAGGGCCGCCAGGTCGCGCGGGCCGCCGGGCAGGATCAGCGACACGTCCGCCGCCGAAAGGCCCAGCCGGCGCGAGACCGCCGTAACCATCTGGCCGGACCAGCCGTACTTGGGGGCCAGGGCGACGGCGGCGTCCAGCAGCCGGGCCTCGGCCGCCTGCGCCCAATCGGCTGGGTCGTTCGCGGGATCGATCATGACGCGCACTCTATACGCCTCATTTCCGCCCGTCTCGGCATGGACAAGGTCGGGGCTGTCTGGTATCAGCCGCGCCTTGTTCCGGAGGGGGTCTCTCCGGGAGGCGCCATCCCGTGATCCGCACGGGGTACCGCGAGGAGGTTTGGTGGTACAGATTTTCGTCCGCGACAATAATGTCGATCAGGCGCTCAAAGCCCTGAAGAAGAAAATGCAACGTGAAGGCTCGTTCCGCGAAATGAAGCGGCACGTGCATTACGAAAAGCCGTCTGAAAAGCGGGCTCGCCAGAAGGCGGAAGCCGTGCGCCGCGCGCGCAAGCTGGCCCGCAAGCGCGCTCAGCGCGAAGGCCTGCTGCCCGCGCCGAAGAAGCCGGTCCGCGCTTAGCAGCCGACCGACGGCAGACCGCGATACCAAGGCCGCGTGGGTCACCCCGCGCGGCCTTTGTCGTGTCTGCTCGCCATCAGGCGCGCTGGCGCCGCATCAGGCTGGCGAAGAACACCTTCAGCTCGAAACGCCCCGTCGACAGGGCGCCCGACTTGAACGCCGGGCCGGCGACCCACAGCTCCAAGGCGGTGGTGGCGAACATCAGCCCCGCCGTTCCCGCCACCTGCCACAGGGGCGGGTCGCTGCCGGCGCGGGCGGCCATCATAAAGGGCGTGAAGATCGGGATCCACGACAGGGTTTCCAGAAGCGGCGAGTCCGGATGGGTGATCGCCTGGCCCATGAAAGCCACCGGCAGGGACAGGATGATCATCATCGGCCCCAGCAGGGTCTGGGCCTCCCGCGTGGTCTCGCAGAAGGCGCCGACAGTGACATAGAGGGTGGCGAACATCAGGTAGCCGCCGACGAAGAATAGCAGCAGATAGCCGATCATCCCGCCGGTGAAGAGGATCGAGGCCAGGTCGGCGGCGATATCCGGGAAGCGGATCGACAGGAAGGTCGCCGCCAGCCCCAGCCACACAGCCAGCACTGTCATGGTCACGCAGGCCACGCCCAGGATCTTGCCGGCCATGATCTCCGGCACCGAGGCGGAAGTCAGCAGCACCTCGAGGATGCGGCTGGATTTCTCCTCGATGACGCTGTTGAGCAGCATGCCGGCGCCGGTGAACACCACCATCCACAGCAGCACCCCCATGCCGAACCCGGCCAGGCCGGGCAGTTGGTCGCGCAGGGAGACCCTCCCGCCGGCCTTGGGGGAATAGACGGTGACCTGGGGTGACAGGGCGTCGATGGCCTTCAGCGCCGCCGGGTCGATGCCGGCCTTCGCCAGCCGTTCGCGCCGCATCTCCTCGCCCGCCGCCTGGCGGACCGCCCGTTCCAGGGAAGGATCGGCGACGTTGCGGCTCCAAAGATCGATGGCGACGCCATCATTCGGCGCGGGTTTGAGGATCACCGCGGCGTCCAGCCCGCCGCGCTGCCCAGGCTTGCCTGCCACCAGGGACTTGAGACGGGCGGTGGCGTCGGCGGGGTCCTTGAAAGGGGCGCCGGGCGCGGGAACCAGCAGGGCCACCGGCTTCTCCCCCGGGGAGGGCGGGGCGAAGGCGGCGCGCAGCGCGGGGGCGTAGTGACCGCCGGTGAAGTCGATGACGGCCACCGCGGGGACCGGGCTGGACTGGGACATGACCAGGGGGGCCAGGCCGAACAGGGACATGCCCACCGGCATCAGCACGATCGACAGCCAGAACCCCGGGGTCCTCACATAGGCCAGGTAGTCCCGGATGGCGATGCGGAACAGGCGGATCACGGGCGGCCTCCGGCGGTGGTCAGGACGATGAAGGCGTCATGCAGGTGCGGCTCCTTCAGTTCGAAGCGCTGGATATCCAGACCCTTGGCGAAGGCGGCCTTTAGCACGTCCTGGGCCGGCGCCCCGGCCTTCAGCGCGGCGGTGACACGCACCCCCTCCCCTTCAGCGGGCTCGCTGGTCAGGGCGCCGAGCCCCGGCAGGTCGGCCACGGCGGCGGGGTCGAAGGGGCCTTCCAGCACCAGGGTCCGCGGCGCCGCCGAACGGGCCTGCTCCACCGAGCCGTCGAACACCTTGCGGCCCCCGGCCAGCAGCACAACGTGGTCGCACAGGCGTTCTGCGTGCTGCATCACGTGGGTGGAGAAGATCACCGTGGCGCCGCGATCGGCCAGCTTGCGAATGATCAGCTCCAGCGATTGCTGGTTGACCGGGTCCAGGCCCGAGAAGGGCTCGTCCAGGATCACCAGGTCGGGATCGTGGGCCAGGGCGGAGAGCAGCTGGACCTTCTGGGCCATGCCCTTGGACAGGGAGCGGATCTGGCGGTTCATGGCCTCGCCCAGGCCCTGCTCCTCCAGCATCGAGCGCGCCCGGCGACGGGCTTCGGGCACGGGCACGCCCTTCAGCGAGGCCAGGAAGGTGATGGCGGTGATGGGGGTCATGCGGCGGTAGAGGCCGCGTTCCTCGGGCAGGAAGCCGATGCGGGCGCGCACCCGGCTGGCGTCGGCCTCTCCCAGCACCGAGATGCGCCCGGCCGTGGGGGCGATCAGGCCCAGGATCATGCGCAGGCTGGAAGTCTTGCCCGCGCCATTGGGACCCAGGAACCCCAGGATCTGGCCGGACTGGGCCTCGAACGACAGATCATTGACGGCGGTGAAGTCGCCGTAGCGCTTGGTGACACCGTCCAGGACCACCGCTGACTGCATCTGTTGTCCGCCCTCGCTCGCCACTTGGCCCGAGCCTAGCCGCAGAGCCCGTTAACAGGCCGCAAATTACCGACCCTAAGCCGGTTGCAGCACCGCCGCGCGGACGTGTTCGACGCCGCGCACGATAGCGTCCGCATAGGCCTGGCCCAGCAGGGTGGCATGGGCGGCGCCGGCGACGTGCTCCACATAGCCGTTTCGCGAGGCCTGGGCCGGGGCGGCCTGCAGGCTCTTCCAACCCGCGCGCGCGCCGCCACTCTCGGCCCCGGCGGTGATCACCGCCACCGGCAGGTCCGGCGGAAACACGCCGGCGGCCCGGGCTTGTTGCGAGGCGAGGGGCCACTGGCGGACCTCTTCGGCGGACCAGTAGTTGTGGGCGCCGTGGGCGAAGGCCCAGCGTTTTTCGGCCTTGGCCGGGCCGGTCAGGCCGATCTTGTCGCCGAAATTGGTATTGACCAGGGGCTTGAACAGTCCCGCGCCCGCGCCCCAGGCGGCCAGGCGCGAGAGGTTCGAGAACTGGCTGACGAAGTGCTGCATCACCTTGGAGTCCAAGGCTTCGGGCGTCGTGGCGTCCACCAGCACCACCCCGGCGGTCAGGGCTGGATTGCGAGCCGCGAACAGGCGAAGGCGAAGGCCGGCCATGGAATGGCCCACCAGGATGAAGGGGCCTTTCTCGCCAGAGACCGCCAGCAGGTTCTCAAGGTCCTGTTCGACGGAAAGGCCGTCGCGGGGCTGCGGGCCGGGGTCGGAAAAGCCCAGGCCGGCACGATCATAGGCGCAGGACCGGATGCCCCGCGCCGCGAGCTTGTCCTGCACCACGCCCCAGTCCGCGGAGAAGCCGAAGGCGCCGGCTTCCAGCAAGACGGTGGGGCCGCCCCCTCCGGCCTGCGCGGCTTTCGCCGGCCCGGCGCAGACCATGTGCAATCGTCGGCCGCCGCCGATGTCATACATCTGGCCCCGGGGTTTGGGGTTTCCGGCGATGGCGGTCATGGCGCCTCCCACGGCGATGTAGGCGATCAGGGCAAGGATGATCCCGGCCAGCACTCTGCTTATCAGCCCCATGACAACGCATGTAGGCGCCGCGTGCGACAGTCCAAAGACGCGGGCGGTTCGCGCGATGTTTGTGCAGGCGAGGCGTGGCGCGTGGGCCACAGCGGACGCGGATGGTTTCCACTCCTCCCCGAGGGGGAGGGAAGACGATTACGGCGGCTTGATCTAGCCTCAGGCGCAGCGTGCGCGGGTGAAGCCAGATGATGAAGCCTGTACTTCGTGTGGACGGATCTGGGGCCTGTCCAAGCGCCGGTCGCCCGGTGCTCGACACGCCCAAGGCCGCCTGGAACGGCGCCATGCTGCTGGTCGCCGTGGGTCTGGGTCCGCTGTTCTTCAACTGGGGTGCGCTCGCCCTGTTCGCGGTCCTGACCTATGCCTCACTCCTGGTGGGACACAGCGTCGGCATGCATCGGATGATGACCCATCGCAGCTTCTCCTGTTCCAAGCCGGTGGAAAGGGCGCTGATCTATATTGGCGTGCTTGTGGGTCTCTCCGGTCCCTTCGGCATCATCCACATCCACGACACGCGCGACTGGGCGCAGCGGCAGCCCAGGTGTCATGACTTCTTCGCTCACAGGCGCGCCCTGCCCCGGGACCTGCTGTGGAATCTGGCCTATCGGTTTGAGTTCGAGAAGCCGCCAACCCTGACCATCGAGCCGAACCTGGCCGACGACCCCTGGTATAGCCTCCTGGAACGCACCTGGCGGTTCCATCAGATTCCACTGGCGGCAATCCTGTACCTCGCGGGCGGATGGCCCTGGGTGGTCTGGGGCGTCAGCGCCCGGATCATCGCCAGCACGGCGGGGCATTGGACAGTCACCTATTTCTGCCACAACCCAGGTCCGGGCCGGTGGCGCGTCAAGGGCGCCTCTGTGCAGGCGACTAACCTGCCGGGCCTGGGGCGGCTCACCTATGGCGAGTGTTGGCACAACAACCATCACGCCTTCCCGGAATCGGCCCGCATCGGGCTGGAGCCAGGGCAGGCTGACCCGGGCTGGTGGCTGATCCGCCTGATGGAAAGGGCGGGGCTGGCGCGGAACGTAGGGGCGCCGCGAAGCGAGGACAGCCGCGAGGACCTGGCGCCGGCGGCAAGCTAGGGGATGGACTCTGACGCTTGGCGCCGACCACCCGGAGCGCCGAGGGTTCGTGGAAGACCGACTCGGGTCGGTCTGGAAGCGGGCGTTCCGAAGGTCTTGGGAGGGTGGTGAGCGGTCGTTCCCCCAGATGACAACGACCGCTTTGGAGCTTCAGCGACGCTGGAAAGTGCGACCGTGCGAATTCCAGCGCCCGATATCGCGAAGGTTCAGCCGGCCTTGGCCCACTCCACCGCGTCCGCGCCGGCGGGAAGACGCATCGGGCACGATGGATCGGTCGCCGCGCGCCAGACCGCTTCGGCGACGTCCATCGGCCGCGTCACGTCGCCAGGCGTTTGAAACCTTTCGAACACCTGGGCCGCCACTTCGGCATAGGGCTCAGGAATGGTCATGCCCATTCGTGCGCGAGCGTTCGTGCCGAACGCGGTTTCGGGCGCCAGCCCTGGCAGGACAACGCGCGCTCGGACACCGAACGGTTCCAGCTCAAGGGCCAGCGACTCGGTGAAGGCATTCACCGCCGCCTTGCTGGCCGTGTAGACCGAGAGCAGGTGCAGGGGTCGCAGGGTCACCGTGGACGTGACGTTGACCACCACGCCCGCGCGCCGCTCCCGAAACTGCGGCAGGAAGGCCTTGGTCATGGCGATGGTCCCGAGCGTGTTGGTTTCGAACACATCGCGCGCCTGGTCCATGGATATGCCTTCCACCGCGTTCAGCAGGCCGACGCCGGCATTGTTGACTAGGACACCGATCGGTCCGGCCGCGTCAACGGCGCGGGCGATGCTGTCGGCGTTCGTGACGTCGAGCGGCAGGATTCGCAGCCGATCGGACGGCGGCAATATCTCCGGGTTCGGCGTTCGCATCGTGGCGATGACCGTCCAGTCGCGATCAAGGAAGTAGCGGGCGGTCTCGAGGCCGAAGCCGGACGAGCATCCGGTGATGAGGATGGTTTTCATGATTGCTCCTTTGGGGAGATAGACAGGTAGGATAGCGCGGTCGGCCCTGCTACAATCCACCGTCCAGATTTCATTGGCTTAAGTCCGAAGATGACTGATCCGCTTACCCGAGTAGTCGGCCTGCTGCAGCCCAGCGCCTCGTTCTCCAAGCTGGTCATCGCCTCAGGCCCCTGGGCCGTGCGCCGTTCGGACGACGATGGCAGGCCGTTCTATTGCGCCATGCTGGAAGGCGCCTGCCACCTGTCGGTCGCTGGACAAGGGCCGGTCACGCTCGAACAGGGTGATTTCGTCCTCGTGCCCGCCGCCTTCGACTTTTCGACCTCCAGCCTTGAACCGACGCCGGAAGGCTTCGAGACCCAGCGGACCGAGGTCAGTCCCGGTGTGTTCCGGCTGGGCCGCCCCGATGCCCCGCCGGACGTTCGGATGCTGATGGGCCATTGCGCGTTCGTTGCCGATGACGCCAGGCTGCTGGTGTCGCTGCTGCCGCAGGTCGTGCATGTGCGAGGCCAAGGCCGACTGACCACCCTGGTCGAACAGGTGAACGGCGAGACGCGCGCCGACCGGCCCGGTCGCGACGTGGTCCTGACACGCCTTCTGGAAGTCCTGCTGATCGAGGCGCTCCGCTCGTCCGCCGGCCCCACGGCGTCGCCGGGGCTATTGCGAGGACTGGCCGATGGACATCTCGCCGCCGCGTTGAGGCTGATGCACGACCGGCCGAGCCACGCCTGGACTGTGGTCGAGCTGGCGCGAGAGGCGGCGCTGTCCCGTTCGACCTTCTTCGAACGGTTTCGGCGCGAGGTGGGCGTCGCTCCCATGGAATATCTGCTGGGCTGGCGCATGGCGCTGGCGAAGGATCTGCTACGGCGAGAGAACGCGGGCGTGGCCCAGGTCGCCGAACGGGTGGGCTACAGCTCGGCAAGCACTTTCAGCGTCGCCTTTTCCCGCTCGGTCGGAATGCCACCGTTCCACTACGCGCGCGAGCAGCGAAACGTCTGATCCGCTCGTCCTTGCTCTCCGCGAACTATTCAGGTTGTCCGCCAAGGGTCGAAGCCGGCCTTTTGTTGCGTAAGCCCGAAACGCGGTATCCGGGAGAGGCAGCGAGTCACTGGCTGCCTGGACCGGAGGTTTGCGGTGTCGCCTGCAGGATGGGAGGCGCTCCGGCAGTGGGGCGACGATGTCGTTCGTATCGAACCGCTCGCTGGCGGAATCGCCAACGAGGTGTGGAGCGTGCGCGTCCACGGGCGCCTCGCGGTCGGTCGTCTCGGCGTGAGAAGCGACGCTGATCTCGCTTGGGAAACCGAGCTACTGCAACACCTCCACCGTGAAGGTCTGACCGTGCCACGGCCGATCCCGACGACGGACGGCCGGCTGTTCGTGGACGGCCTTGTGGTGATGACTTACGTGGAGGGCGGACCGCCCGAGACTGAGGCCGACTGGCGTCGCGTCGCCGAGACGCTCCGGCGGCTGCATCGGTTGACGCCTGGTTGGCCGCAGCGCCCGGGTTGGCGTTCGTCGACCGACCTCCTGAACTCCGAGACCGGGACGAAGATCGACCTTGGCGCGATGCCGCCGGAGGGCGTTGCTCGGTGCCGAGCCGCGTGGGCGCGGCTCGGCGGACGTCAGACCTGCGTCGTCCATGGCGATCCCAACCCCGGCAACATCCGCATGACCGAGAGCCGGGTCGGGCTGATCGATTGGGACGAATCACACGTCGACGTCCCCGACCTGGACCTGGTGCTGCCCGACAACGCGGCCGGTCTCGACGGCGGCGCCTATGACATCGCCGCGCAGGCGTCGGCCGCCTGGGAGGCCGCCGTCTGCTGGGACGACCCGTACGCCGTCAAGCGGCTTGCTGAAGTTCGGGCGGTTTGAGCCGCGGCAGCGAATCCACGGACGGCATCGGATGCCGGACTTGCATGAGCTACCGCGGCGCTCCCCCTAGAGAGCATGACAGATTCAAGTGGATGCCGCTTGAAGCGCCGGCGATCTTCTAAATGTATGAAGATAGAGACTTCTTATCCGGTTCAAGTGAGTCCAGTTGAACCGGAAAGGCTCTAGCACCCGGCATTAGTAAACGTCGTGGCTCGCGCGTTTACGCACAGCCTCGATGGAAAGCAGACCTTAGGAGCGAACCATCGCCGCGTACCTGCGGTAATGCAGAGCGGCCCGTTCGACGTCGAAAGGTGTGTGTTGGTCGAGGATCGCCTGCGGGAGGGCGTCGAGGTGCGTGTGCCAGCCGGCGGCGACCTCCAACACATATCGCAGCGGCAGGTCAGTCTGCACGAGCGTCAGCCGTGACCTAGCCGGATCGAACCTGGATATTGTGATCTTCACAACAGAGTGTGGATGTTCAGTGTGAGGCCAGGTCCACTTCAATGTCGTGCCCGGCGTAACCTCCAGGACCTCGCCATCAACGTGGCACTGGCCTCGGAGCCGAAAACGACCGCCGGGTCGAAGCTCCACTTCTGCTTCGGACAGCCAGTGCCCGAGGGCTCGCGGCGAGGTGACAGCCGTCCAAACGTCCTCGGACGAGTGTGGGATATCCCGTTCGAAATGCAGGTCGTGTCGACCTTCAGGTGAGATACATACCGCGCCAAGCGGAGCTTCTTCCATTTGCCTGTCACCGTCCGGAATGGGTGGCGTGACGATACGGCTCCGGAGCGAACCGTCAAATTGAACGTCCGAACGGGGGTGGAAACCAGTCCTTGCCCCTGGCAGGTCAGGGTCTAATCTTCCCCTTCGGGTAAAGGGGGGAAGCTATGAGCGACGCTGTCGGCCCCGGCGATCTGGTTCTATGCGTCAATGCCGCCCCGAACCATGCCACGGGGAGGCCTGTGTCCCTGGTCGCCGGGGAGACCTACCGTGTCGCCGCGGTCATGGAATTTGCCTGCCCATGCGGGCGTTCGGACGCCTTGCTGGATGTGGGCGTTGAGTTCGCCTGGTGCCAGACGCGCTTCCGTCTGCTGCCCAAGCCCAAGGCCGAGACCAGGAAGCGCCGCGTTTCGGCGCCGAAGGAGAAGGAGACGGTTCGATAAGCAGCCAGCCGGTGATCCGGCCGTGTGGCTAGGGGCCTACCCCTACCCAGGTCTCGGCGACCGACAGCATCCTGCGACCTTCCTCGAAGCGGCCAAGAACCATCAGGAAGAGGCCGGTGGAAACCCGTTCGAGGAAGCCCCACTGCCAGATTGCACGAGGCGGCGCGCCCGTCAGGTCGGCCAGTTGGATGCAACGGTCGAGCCCAAGGCGCACGGGATCACCGGCCAGCAACTCGTCGGTCCAGCTCCGCAGGGAAATGGACAGGTCGTAGGCGCGCTCGCCGAACAGGGGGTCAGGATCAACGAATTTGAAGCCGCCGCCATCGAGCGTTTGCAGGGTGTTTTGGTCGTGAGCGTCGCCGTGGAGAAGGACGGCCCGGGCCGGATCAAAGGCGCTCTCGCGATCCGTGGCGAAGGCCATGGCCTGCGCGACCACCCGGCGAGAGCAGGGCTCGGCGAGTTGCGGGTCCCACTTGGCGATCAAACCGGCGAGTTGGCGGGCCTTCTGCGCCCCCGATTGGAAACCGGCGGGATCCGAGGACGCCGGCCAAGCCTGGCGCAAGGTTTCGCAGATGATCTCGATCCGACGTGGAATGGGCAGGCCCAGGTCGTGCAACATTGGGCCAAGGCGTTCCAACAGGATCGCGCGACGGGCCTCGTCGTAATTCAGAAGTTTGGCGTAACCGCGGCCGGCGGCGACACGCAAGACGGCGACCTCGTTGGCGAAATCGTCGTAGCCGGGTGAGCCGAGCTTGAACACGACCGCCTCGCCGGCGGCCGTGATGGCGTGCGCGACCAGCGCCGCTGACCCGCCGGGGAGCACCTTGCCTACCGTGATGCCCCAATCGCGTTCCAGACCCGCCACGAGGTCCGCCAACGCGTCCAACCAGCGGAGACCGGCCTCGCCCGCCGCGACAGCCCTTTGACGCACCTCGACAGGGATAGCGATTTGTCGGGTCATCGATCAGTGGGCTCATGTGTCGGCGTCAGTCCACGCGTTGGGGCGGGATGGGCGGACAAGCCTCCCGCCCCTATTCCACTTCCCAGTCGATCTCGCCGTGCACATCCAGGGGGGCGTTGCAAAGGGCGGCGTGGACGGCGTCGCGGGTGGTGGCGCGGGGCAGGCGGATGACGAATTCGAGCCGTTTCTTGCCGGCGATCTTGCGCTCGTTGATGATCTTGCAGCCCGCCCCCGTGAGGACGGCGCGATAGGCGTCGGCGAATTCGCCAAGGCGGCCCTCCGGCAACAAATCGATCTTGACCCGGCAGGCGGGGCGGGCGTCGAACATCAAGATCAGGACGAAGGCGAAGACAGTGGTGATCACCGCCAGGTGCGGCAGGCCGAGGCCAGCGATCAGGCCGGTGAGGGTGACGACAATCAGGCGGCCCGTGTCTCGTGTGGAATCGGTGTCGGTACGGAAGCGGATCAGCCCGCCGATGCCGAACACCACCACGCCGATGACCATGCCGAACTCGCGCACGGTTACCCCGATCACCGCGCCGATGAAGGCGTACATGATGTACACCTTGGGCATGTCGGCCTCGTGCAGGGTATCAACCGTACGCGGCGTCATCGGGTGGTAGCCGATGACCGCCCCCAGAACGACGGCCAGCAGCAAGGCCCCCAGGGAGTCGATCATGAATTGCATGTCGAGGAAGCCTGACCAGCCGGCGGCGGCAAGCTGGCCCTTGGGCCCGTCGAACAACCCCTGAGCGTGGGCCAGGTCCGGCGCCAGCAGCAGCAGTAGAAACACCCCCAAAAGCTTCATTCGATCATTCCCCCGGTCGCTCCTCCGTGTACGGTGAAGGCGGCGTTGTGTAAAACTCACTTCATGTCCCGTTCAAGGATCCGGCCTTGCAGTCACTTCCGATTTCGTACGGCGCGTCGCTGTTTTCCGCGGAGCCGGTGAGGCAGTGGCGGCTGCCCAAACGTCTGCGGGAGATCTCGGGCCTGGCCCTGACGCCCGATGGGCGGGTGATGGGGCACGACGACGAGTTGGCTACTGTCTATCAGATCGACATCGACAGCGGCGAGGTGGTGAAACGGTTTTCCCTGGGCGATCCGGTGGTGCGCGGGGATTTCGAGGGCATCGCCATCAGCGGCGTCGGGGATTTCTATCTGACCACCAGTTCCGGGCGGCTGTATCGCTTCCGCGAGGGTGAGCACCTGGGCCACACGCCTTACGAGGTTTTCGACACGGGTCTGCGCGACGCCGGCGAGATGGAGGGCCTAGCCTACCACGAGGCCGCCGAGACTGTCGTTTTCTCCTGCAAGACCAACTACACCCCGGCTCTGCGCGGGGCGGTGGCCTTGTACGCCTGGTCGCCCAACGCGCCGCTGGAGCCAGCGCGGCCGTGGCTGACCCTGCCAGTGTCCTTGTTGGCCGACGCGGTGGGGACCAAGTCCTTCCATCCCTCGTCACTGGAGTTCGACCCGCGGACGGGCCGGCTGATCCTGCTGGCGGGACGGGAGAACGCCATGGTCGAGCTTGACCCTAACGGCCTCCTGCTGGCGGCGCGGGGCCTGGGCGAACTTCACCACCAGGCGGAGGGGGCGACGGTCCTGCCCAGCGGCGACCTGGTGATCGCCGACGAGGGGGGCGATGCGCGGGCGACGATGACCCTGTATGCTCGCTTGCATGACTAGAGCGCCAGCATGACCGGGTCGCCCACGAGGAGGCTTTGGGCCGCCGTCTTGGCCGTCCTGACCCTGGCCGGCCTGATGTTGGGCATCGCCGCCCCGGCCGCGGCGCGGGCGCAGACGGCGTGGGACCACGTGGCGCGAGTGGTGGTGTTCGGAGACCTGCACGGGGACTACGCCAAGTTCCACGACATGCTGATCCAGGCGAGCCTGATCGATCGGCATGACAACTGGATCGGCGGGGCCACGCATCTGGTGCAGGTGGGCGATGTGCCCGACCGAGCGCCGGACACACGCAAGATCGTCGACCTGCTGATCAAGCTGGAGCCCCAGGCCAAGCGCGCCGGCGGCTATGTGCACGCCCTGATCGGCGACCATGAAACCATGAACATGGAATATGACCTGCGCTACACCACGCCCGGGGAATTCGCCGCCTTCGCCGACAAGGACTCGCCGCGCCGACGGGACGCCTATTACGCCCGGGTTTTGGAGGCGCTGAAGGCCCAACCGCCGGCCACCGGCGCGCCGGTATTCGACGCCGCCTATCGCGCCCGGTTCGACGTCGAACACCCCCTGGGCTGGGTGGAGCACCAGCTGGCCTGGTCGGCGCAGGGAGTTTATGGCCGCTGGGTGATGACCCACAGCGCCGTGATCCGCATCGACGACGCGATCTACATGCACGGCGGGCTGGGGCCGGAATACGCGGGTTTTGACATCGAGGTGATGAACAGGGCGGTGATCACCGCCGTGATGCACAAGCCGGAGGTTGCCGGCGGGCCGCACGACATCCTGTGGAACCAGCAGGGGCCGCTCTGGTACCGCGGCATGGCGCAGACGGACGAGGCCGTGGAGGCCCCCAATGTGGCGGCGGTGCTGGCGCAAAACCACGTCGGCCACATCATCCTTGGCCACACCAAGCAATATACGATGGTCAATTCGCGGTTCGACGGGGCGGTGCTGCTGACCGATATCGCCGTGCCGCGCGGCTGCGCCGATCCGCACGCCTTCCTGATCAAGGAGGGGAGCGTGTTCTCAGCGGTCTATCGCGGCCATCGCTTCGTGCTGGCTACGTTCGGCGACGCCCATGCGGCCTATCTGGCGCAGGTCGCGGCCCTGGATAAGACCCTGACCCCGGCCGGGGCCACCTGCCCGCCGGCCTAGGGCCGATCGACTTTCAACGCCTGCCCAGTCCGTCGCCCTCCAGCGATCGTTCCGAGGATGTCCGTGGCAGGGGTCAGCGGCAGTGCTTGACGAGCTGGCTCTGCACCCGGCCCGGATCGTTCAGGGTGGTGAAGAAGTCTTCCATGAAGTGGACCGCCCTGCCGCGGAAATAGCCGTTCAAGTGCGGCTCATTGTTGATCAGGGCCATTATCTCGGCGTGGTGGGCGCGGTACTCCTCGACCACGGAGGCGACCTCGCCGCTAGTGGCGCAATAGCCGCGGTAGTAGCGGTCCGTGTTGCGATTTATCGGAATGCCCTCGGGGGGATCGGCGTAGGGCGCATCCACCAGGCCCGAATAGTCGAAGTCGTATGGCAGGGGGATCACCCCCTTGGCGTTGATCGGCGTGGCCCCGGCCACGCTGATGAAATGGCTGTTGTGACAGCAATCCACCCCCACGGGTCCGGCCAGAAGCTCCCAGTCCAGATTGCCGATCATGTATTCGAACACCGTGGCGCGAACCGCGGCGTGGGCGTCCAGTTGCCGGATCGTGATCTGATGGTTCGCCGCGACCAGCTTTTCCTGGCCGTTGCGGCCGGCGACGTCGTTGATATCCTCGATGACGAAGCCGAACCGCGTGACGCCGGGATCCTGGGCATCCTTGCGGTAGGTGACCTGGGCGGCGCGCACCTGGTGGCTGAAGGGCGTGATCACGTTGTAGAGCTTGTAGGCCAGGTACTCGAGGACGATGCGCTGCTCGTAGTCGGCCGCGGGGCGGCAATAGGTGACCAGCTTGAGCTTGTGCTGGCCCTTGAACACCGTGCCCTTCACCGAGGCCTTGTCGAACCGCAGCAGCAGGGGCGGAAACTGGCAGTAGCCGCCGGTGCGGCGGGTCATGCCACGTGGGCTGAGCTGGATCGCCAGCGCCTGCGCCGGACCGGACCCATCTGTCACCGACAGGGTCGCCGGAAAGGCGGCGGTGCTCTTTGGCGCGGCGCGGACGAGGTCCGGGAACGGCGCGGTGATGATGATCTGCAGGGGCGCGGGATCGGTGAACAGCTTGCTCTCGGCCGCCACGGGGGACGCCGCCATTCCAGCCAGGGCCAGAAGGCCGAACCAAAGCGCCTTGAACATCGTCGTCCCCCGTCAGCCCCGGCCAGTCTTGGCGAACACTGATCTTGGCACAGGGACGGGGACGCTAGAAGGGGCTCACCGCCCCCCGCGCTTACAGCGCCTTGACGATGCCTTCGACCATTTTCTTGGCGTCGGAGAACAGCATCATGGTGTTGTCACGGAAGAACAGCTCGTTCTCGACCCCGGCGTAGCCCGCCGCCATGCCGCGCTTGATGAACAGCACCGTGCGGGCCTTCTCCACGTCCAGGATCGGCATGCCGTAGATGGCGCTGGTGGGGTCGGTCTTGGCGGCGGGGTTGGTGACGTCATTGGCGCCGATGACGAAGGCGACGTCGGCGGTGGGGAACTCGGCGTTGATGTCCTCAAGCTCGAAGACCTCGTCATAGGGCACGTTGGCCTCGGCCAGCAGGACGTTCATGTGGCCGGGCATGCGGCCGGCGACGGGGTGGATGGCGTACTTCACCTCCACTCCCTCTTCCTTGAGCTTGTCGGCCATCTCGCGCAACGCGTGCTGGGCCTGGGCCACGGCCATGCCGTAGCCGGGGACGATGATCACCTTCGACGCGTTCTTCATGATGAAGGCGGCGTCCTCGGCGCTGCCCTGCTTGACCGGGCGGGTCTCGGCTGCGCCCGCGCCCGCGGCGGCCACGTCGCCGCCAAAGCCGCCCAGGATCACCGAGATGAAGGAGCGGTTCATGCCCTTGCACATGATGTAGCTGAGGATGGCGCCGGACGAACCCACCAACGCCCCGGTGATCACCAGGGTGATGTTCTCGAGGGTGAAGCCCAGCGCTGCGGCCGCCCAGCCTGAGTAGGAGTTCAGCATCGAGACAACGACGGGCATGTCGGCCCCGCCGATGGGGATGATCAGGGTAATGCCCAGCACCAGGGCCAGGGCAAAGATGCCCCAGAAAGCCCACTTGGCCTCGCCGCCGCTCATCACCAGGACGATGACCAGGGCCACCAGGGCCAGGGCGATGGCGATGTTGATGAAATGCCGGCCGGGCAGCAGGATCGAGGCGCCGGACATGTTGCCGTTGAGCTTGGCGAAGGCGATCACCGAGCCGGTGAAGGTGATGGCGCCGATGGCGATGCCCAGCGACAGCTCGATCAGGCTTTCCAGCTTGATGCCGTCGGCCGTGGCGATGCCATAGGCCGAGGGGGTGTAGATCGCGGCAACGGCCACCAGGCAGGCTGCCATGCCGACCAGGGAGTGAAAGGCCGCCACCAGCTGCGGCATGGAGGTCATCGGCACCCGCCGGGCGATCACCGCCCCGACGCCGCCGCCAACGGCCACGCCGGCCAGGATCAGGCCGATGGTCACCGGGTCCAGGAAGCCGCCGGTGAACAGGGTCAGCAGGGTGACGCCCACGGCGATGGCCATGCCGACCATGCCCATCATATTGCCCCGCCGGCTGGTCACCGGGCTGGACAGGCCGCGCAGGGCCAGGATGAACAGGACCCCCGAGATCAGGTAGGCGATCGAGGCGATGTTGGCGTTCATGCTTTGGTTCCCGTCCCCTTCGGGTCAGAGTCTGTCGAAGCGGTGTTGGCGGGGCTGGGGGCGGCGGGCTTGCGCAGCAGCCCCCACAGCCGCCAGCCCAGCAAGATCAGCAAGGCGATCGGTATGGCCGCCCAGATCCAGTTGCGGCGGCTGACCTCGTAGGCGAGCATGGCCAGGCAGAAGACCAGGCCGGCGGGCATCAGCACCCAGCGCTCGGCCCAGACCCGCGCGGCCGGCTTCAGCACCGCCCCGACCAGGCCGCCGCCCACCAGCACCACCGCGGCGATGGTCGGTACGGCGGAGTGCGCGAGGCCCTCGCCCGGGGTCATGCTCGAACACCCCGTTGGCGGCCGAAAGGCGCATGGCGGCTGATCACTGTGGCTCACGCCCGGGCGTGCGGCGCTCGACCCCGTCCCAGGCTTTGCGGTTGCGCAGCACGGCGTAGGCCTGGACGGCCACGGCCAGTGACAGGGCCAGGACAGCGATATTGGCGTTGAACCAGCCGGGGCCGAGCGCCTGGGTGCGGACCAGAATGGCCATCTGCATCAGGCCAAGGCCGGTGAAGAACAGGGCCGAGCCATTCAGTACGCGCACCCACTTGGGCCGGATCGCCAGGGCGACGAAATAGGCCGCGATGGCGAAGAAGCCGCCACAGACCCCGACCCAGTAGAGTGCGTGGGCGTTCACTTGCCCGCGTCCTTGGCCGGAGCCTTGTCCTTCTTGCGATACATGGCCAGCATCCGCTGGGTGACCAGGAAGCCACCGAAGATGTTCACCGCCGCCAGACCGGCGGCCACGCTGCCGGCGCCCTTGGAAATCCAGGCGCTGGTCCCGCCGCCGCTGGCCTGGGCCGCCGCGGCCAGCAAGGCGCCGACGATGATCACCGAGGAGATGGCGTTGGTCACCGCCATCAGCGGCGTGTGCAGGGCCGGGGTGACGCTCCAGACCACATAGTAGCCGACGAAGATCGCCAGCACGAAGATGGCCAGGCGGAAGACGGTGGGATCGACGGATTCCATGCAAGGGGCTCCTTAGGCCGTCTTGAGGGCGGGATGGACGATCTGGCCGCCCTGGGTGACCAGGGCTGCTTTCAGGATCTCGTCCTCGAGGTCCGGGGCGATCTGGCCGTCCTTGATCAGCAGGCCGGCGAAGGCGAACAGGTTGCGGGCATACAGCGCCGAGGCGTCGGCGGCGATGCGGCCGGGCAGGTTGGGGATGCCCAGGATCCGCACCCCGCCGATATCGGCGATCTTGCCCAGTTCCGCGCCCACCACATTGCCGCCCTGCTCCACCGCCAGGTCGACGATCACCGAGCCAGGCTTCATGGAGGCCACCTGCTCGGCGCTGACCAGCTTGGGCGCCGGACGGCCGGGGATCAGGGCGGTGGTGATGACGATGTCCTGCTTGGCGATGTGGGTGGAGAGCAGGGCCGCCTGCTTGGCCTGGTACTCAGCGCTCATCTCCTTGGCGTAGCCGCCGGCGGTCTGGGCGTTCCTGAACTCCTCGTCCTCGACGGCGAGGAACTTGGCGCCCAGGCTTTCCACCTGTTCCTTGGTGGCCGGCCGCACGTCGGTGGCGGTGACCACGGCGCCCAGGCGCCGGGCGGTGGCGATAGCCTGCAGGCCCGCGACGCCGACGCCCATGATGAACACCTTGGCCGCCGCCACGGTGCCCGCGGCGGTCATCATCATCGGAAACACCCGGCCATAGGCCTCCGCCGCCTCGATCACGGCGCGGTAGCCGGCCAGGTTGGCCTGACTGGAGAGTACGTCCATGACCTGGGCCCGGGTTATTCGGGGCACGAACTCCATGGAAAAGGCGGTGGCGCCGGCCTTGGCCAGGGCGTCCAGGGTCTCGCGGTTCTGATAGGGATTGAGCATGGCCGCGATGGCCGCGCCGCTCTTCAGGGCGGCGGCCTGTTCGGCGTCCGGCCCGCGGACCATGAGCACCAGGTCGGCGTTTGCCAGAGCTGCCTTGGCGTCGGTGGCGATGGTCGCCCCGGCGGCCACATAGTCGGCATCGGCGATGGAGGCGGCCAGGCCGGCGCCGGTCTCCACCACCACCGACAGGCCCAGGCCCACCAGTTTCTTGGCAACGTCAGGGGAGAGCGCGACCCGGGTCTCGCCGGCGTGGCGTTCCTTGGTGACGGCGACGACAGCCATGATAACCCCCTAGATCACGCTAGCTTTGGACTGGAGCAGTCCAAAGCTAGCGTGATCGCTTCTAAACATTGAGAGCGGGAAACGGACGGAAAACCTGTGTCCACTTTTCCTGATCCCGCTCTGGAGGACAGCAAGGTCCCCGTGGCTCTGACGTTAGGGAGCGACTCAGGGCCTTGTCCAGCGCGGGGCGCCTGGGAGGCCCATGGTCGCCGTGGCGGGAAGGGTCTGCGCGGCGCCAGACGGCGCCGCAGCCGCACGCTTTAGTGTGCGCCTTCCGGCTTGTCGCGAAGGAAGATCACGCCGAGGGCAAACAGCACGAAGCCTGAGATCGCCCCGGCCACGAATCCGGCGCCGACGCAGAACCACAGGACCAGCATCACCAGCAGGGTGGCGATGACCAGCGAGCCCCACTTGGTCAGGCCATTGAACAGATGAAAGGTCCGAACCTGTTCGGAGATGTTCATGGCGCCGTGGTGGTAATCGGAAGCGGACTCGGTCATCGCGGGCGGACTCTCCAGAGGGGATCAAGTGGAATTTGCGTGGGTGCTACACCAGCGCCGGCCAAGTCTCAAGGCGGCCAGGTTGCGAGTAATGAGCGCAGGCTGTTCCTGGCTAGAGAACCACCAGCGCGGCTTAGAGCCTGATCCGCACAGGGTCCAGGGGGGTGTTGGGAAGGTAGTGGTCGCCTAGCACCTGCCAACCCTCATTTGACATTGAGGCCGGGATGACCAGTTCACCGTCGTCCGCCGTGCTCATGGCCGCCAGGTCCAGCTTGGCCAGGGGCAGGCGACGGGTGCGGTCGGGGCTGTCGGCGACGGTGACGAACGCGCCGGTGGGGCCGATCTCCAGGGCCGGGTCAGCGAGGAACACCGATAGCATGCCCCCGTGCGCCTGGAACCGGACCTCGCCGGTGAACTCGCTGCGACCTTGCGGCCGGCCATCGGCGTCCAGCGTCAGGCCCTGGCGTGGGGCGGCGGGGAAGGTGAAGCCGCCGTCTTCGGTGCGCACGGCGCCCATGCCCGCGTCGATGGCGCCGCCGGAGCCTTCCACATAGTTGCGGAAGCTTTCCTTCACACCCCAGTTGAGGGCCGCCGCCGGCTTCTGGTTCTCGGCCATGATCTCTAACCCCTTTTCCTAGTTCCCCGGTTCCTAGTTCCCTGTCGGCGCCTGCGGCCAGGTGGCCAGGAGCGCGCGCAGGGCCGCCACCAGCGCCAGGGGCTGGTCTACCATGATGTGGTGTTCGGAATCCGGAATGGCCACGTGGGGCGCCGAGCCCGGGATGGGGCTGTTGTTGGCCTCACCGTTCCAGCTGCGCTTCATGACATTGGACTTGTCGCCATAGATGTGGGCCAGGGGCGCGGCGCCCTCGACGCCCTGCTGGCGGAAATCGTCGCGGTTCAGCTTGCCCCACAGGAAGGGGTCGAACATCCAGGTCCAGCCTTCGCCCGAACCGTCCGGCATAGGCGCCGGCTTGAGCGAGCGGCGGGCGATGACATCGGCGATATAGAGGTTGCCCGGAACCTGGGGCGGCATGAAGCGGAAGCGGGTCAGGGCCTGCTCCAGGGTGGCGTAGACGCGGTTGGGCTGGCTGCGCTGGGGCGGGCCGCCCATGCGGCGGGCGTCCTCGTGACGGCCCTCGCGGATGGCGTCCTCGCGCATCTTCTTGAGCTGTTCGGGGGTCGGCGGGCCGCCAAAGCCGGTGTCGACCATGATGCAGGAACTCATCCGTTCTGGATGCTTGGTCGCCGAATAGAACACCTGCGAGCCGCCGAAGGAGTGGCCGATATAGACCGGCTTGACGGGCGCCTCGTAGAGGCCGGCGGCCTTGGCGCATTCGTGGATCTCGGTGGCGAAGCCCTCGAAGGAGTAGATTTCGCGCCAATCGGAGGCGCCCATGCCCGACAGGGACAGGGCGGCGACGCGGTAGTCGTCGGCGAAAAAGGGGGCGATGAAGCTCCACCAGTCCGCATGGGCGCTGTTGCCGTGCACAAAGATCAGGCCCGGCTTGCCGATCTCGCCCCAGGTGAGCAGCTCGATATTGGCGCCGTCCACGGGGACCAGGCTGCGCTCCGGCTCGCGGGCCAGCGCGGCCTTGAACCAGGCCGGGCTGGGCGGCGGCTCGCCGTTGAACGGGGCCAGGGGCGAGGCGATCTCCGGGGGCAGGCCGGGTTCGAGCCGAACCGGTTCGTCGTCGTCCAGTTTCTCATCGCGCTTGTCGTTGGCGAAGTTCGCGCCCTTGTCGTCAGCCATAGGCCACCCTTGAAATCACCAAATCGGCCAGGCAATCGCCCCGGCCATGCTGCAATGCGATCCTGACTAACAACCGTTTGAAAAATGGCAAGGCGCGATGCGACGCGGGGCGGCGGCGGCGGGCGTTGAAAACCGATTTCGGCCCCCGCCGTCATGGGGACCCGTCAGGGGGCGATCGCGGAAGCTGGCGGGTGTCTCGATCTAAGCCGTCACCCCGACCCCCGCCGCGTAGGGCGTCATGTCCATGGCCGGATAGCGGGCCGCGACGTCGCGCAGGGTCTGGGCGTTCCAGTAGTCGGAGCCGATGGGGGGCCAGCCGAACAGGTCGCGTTCGCGGGGGGTCATTTGGCTGAGCGCGTCGGCCATGCCCGGCTGGTTGGCCTGGTTGGCCCAGTTGAGCTTGCCGGTCCAGCGCCAGCCCCGGGCCTGGAAGTCCGTCAGCATGGCGAAACGCGAGCGACCCTCGGCGGTGAAGCCCGAGCCGCGGTGCAGGGTGTCGGTCTTGTAGATCATCAGGCTGCCGGCCGGACCGGTGACCGAGATCTCCTTGTCGAACATCTCGCCCATCGCCAGGCGATTGGTCGCCAGGGGCAGGTCGGCGGTGTACTGGCGTGGCACGATCTTGGTGGGGCCGTCCGTCTCGGTGACGTCCGACAGCAGCAGGAAGGTGGTCATCTGGGTATGGACGCGATCGGCCCTGGGGACCACCAGGGTGTGGTTGCCGTAGTCGCGGTGGTGGGGCTGTTCGTAGTCGATCTTGCCGGCGTACTTAGCCCACAGCTCGACCTTGTAGATCTCGATGTCCTTTTCCTGCAGCAGGCGCTCGGCGGCGTCGACGAGGTCGGGATAGACCGGCAGGCGGCTGAGCGCCCAGGACTGGAAGGGGAACAGGTTGATGCCGGAAAACTGGGTGCGGGTCAGGTGCCGGTATTCGTGCGGATCGGCGAAATAGGCTTCCGGCCGGGGATAGATCTCGAACATGGCGTCCTGGGCGGCGGCCAGGGTGTCCTTGTCCAGGAAGCCTTCGACGATGGTGAAGCCCTGGTCGAAGACCTCGGCCAGCTTGGCGTCCGCAATGCGCATGAAACTATCTCCCTAAAGTCCCACGGCCGCCAGGGCCGCGGCCTGGCGCTGAGCCAGGGCCTCTTCTGAAAATCCCTCGAGCGACGCCTCGAAAAGCTGGCGCCAATTATGCTCGGCGGAAAGATGCAGGAAGGCGGCGCCCAGGCCAATGGCCGCGCGGTCCATAAAGACGAACTCGCGGGGGATGGTCACCGGACCCTTCTCGTCCAGGGCCTGTTTCACCTGGAAGGCTTCGCGGCGGCCGTATTCGCCGGGCGCGATCCCGTCGGCGACGGTGCGGACGCGGTCATCCAGCAGGGGGCCGTAGATGAACTTGGCCCAGATGTGCAGCACGTCCATCAGGTCGTCGGTGAGGCCCTTGAACCCCCAGGCGCGGTATGCGGCGGCCTCCCCTTCCCGGTCGCCGGCGGTCATGGCGTGGAACAGCTTCACCACTCCCCCAACGAAGGAGGGCGGGAAGATGCGGATGCAGCCGAAGTCCAGCAGGTTCAGCCGGCCCGCGCCGCCGTGGTTGAAGTCGGCGGTGAAGCTGTAGTTGCCCAGGTGCGGGTCGCCGTGAATGACGCCCAGCTTGATCAGCGGCGTCCACCAGGCCTCGAACAGGGTCTTGGCGATACGGTTGCGGGTGTCCTGGTCGGCGCCCTTGAAGGCGATCAGGCCGGCGCCATCCAGCCAGTCCATCGTCAGCAGGCGGCTGGAGGACAGATCCTCGTGCGGGCTGGGCACAGCGATGTCGTCGCGGCCAGCGAAGAAGTCGCGGTAGAGGCGCATGGCCTTGGCCTCGCGCTCATAGTCCAGCTCCTCGCGGATGCGCTCGGAGATCTCGACGATGATCTCGCTGGTGTCGATGGCGCCGAACATCTGGCGGCCGATGGCCAGGACGGTGCGCAGTTGGCCCAAGTCGCTTTCCACGGCGCTCTGCATGTCCGGATACTGCAACTTCACCGCCAGGGCCTTGCCGTCGAGGCTGGTGGCGCGGTGGACCTGGCCAAGCGACGCGGCGGCGGCGGGGGTCAGGTCGAAGGCGGCGAAGCGGGCCTGCCAGTCTGGGCCAAGTTCGGCGGCCATCCGCCGGCGAACGAAGGCGCCGGTCATGGCCGGGGCGTTGGTCTGCAGCTCGGTGAGCTCGGCGGCGAATTCCGGCGGCAGTAGGTCCGGCACGGTGGCGAACATCTGCGCCACCTTCATCAGCGGCCCCTTGAGCTGGCCCAGGGTCTCCTTCAGGGCCTTGGCGTTGCGGGCCGACGCGTCGCCGCCGGCGAACAGGGCGTTGACCCCAAAGGTCGCCGCCGCCCCGCCCAGGCCCGCGCCCACCCTGGCAAAACGGGCCACGCGGCCGGACAGCCGGTCACGCTCGCGGTCTTTCCCCGGATCCTGCGCCATGGTTCAGACCAGGGCCTCGAACTCGTCCACCAGCCGCTCCAGGCTCTTGCAGCCCGAGGCCCAGAAAGCCTTCTGGCGCGGATCTAGGCCGAACGGGGCCAGGGCCTCGACATAGGTGTTCACCCCGCCGGCCGAGAGCAGGGCCTCGTACAGGGGGGTGAAGCCCACCGGATCGTTGCGCCGCGCCTCCATCAGCCCCTCCACCAACAGGTTCCCGAAGGCGTAGGCATAGACATAGAAGGGCGAGTGCACGAAGTGGCTGACATAGGCCCAGTAATGCTCGTAGCCGCGGTTCAGGCGGATGGCGGGACCCAGGCTCTCGCCCATGACCTCAAGCCACAGGGTGCCGATCTGCGCCGGGTCTAGTTCGCCCTGGGCGCGCAGGTCGTGGAAGCGGGTCTCGAAGCGGTGGAAGGCGATCTGGCGCACCACGGTGTTGAGGCCGTCCTCGATCTTGCCGGCCAGCAGCGCCTTGCGCTCCTCGCCCTTGGCTTCGGCCAGCAGCCGCTCGAACACCAGCCCTTCGCCGAAGATCGACGCGGTCTCCGCCAGGGTCAGCGGAGTGTCGGCCAGCAGGGTGCCGTGCGGGGCGGCCAGGGTCTGGTGCACCGCGTGGCCCAGCTCGTGCGCCAGGGTCAGCACGTCCCGCCGCTCGCCCATGTAGTTGAGGAAGACATAGGGGTGGCGCGGCGCCGTCACCGGGTGGGAATAGGCGCCGGACTGCTTGCCGGGACGCGGACGGGCGTCGATCCAGGGCTGGGCGAAGAACACCTCCGCCGACTGGGCGAATTTGGGCGCCAGGCTGGCGTAGCTTTCCAGGACGATGGCCTTGGCCTCGTCCCAGCCGTAGCGGCGCGGTTGGGCGGCGGTGAGTGGGGCGTTGCGGTCCCAGTGGTCCAGGACCTTGCGGCCCATGACCTTGGCCTTGAGCCGATAGTAGCGATGGCTGACGGTGGGATAGGCGTCGACCACGGCCGATTCCAGGGCGGCGACGGACTCGGCGTGGACCTCATTGGCCATGTGGCGGGAGGCGGCGGGGGTTGGGTAATTGCGCCAGCGGTCCTCTACCGCCTTTTCGAAGGCCAGGGTGTTGAAGCTGAGCGCCAGGGTCGACTCCCGCTCCGCCAGGGCCTTGGCCAGGGCGCCCGCCGCCTGTTTGCGCCGGGTGGTGTCGGCGTCGGAGAGGCGGTTGAGGATTTCCGGCAGGGTCAGGGTCTCGGAGCCGACCTTGGCGGTCAGGCGGGCCAGGGTCTCGTCATAGAGCCGGCTCCAGTTGGCCACGGCGGGGCCGCGGTCGATGAGCATCCGCTCCAGATCGGGGGTCAGCTCGTGGGGGCGGCTGAGGCGCACGCGGCGCAGCCAGGGGCGCCAGCGGGCGGCGGGGGGAAAGGCCGCCAGGGCCGCCTCGATCTCGCCGTCCTCCAGGGCGTTGAGCTCGAGGGTGAAGAACAGGCTGTCGGCGGCGATCTGCGACGACCGCGCGCGCAGGTCGCCCTCGAACTTGGCCCAGGCCGGATCGTCACGGGCCACCGACGCGGCCAGGCCAGCATAGGCGCCGACGCTCCACAGGAAGTTGGTGGCGTCCTCATAGAGGTGGATGCCGGTGTTCAGCAGGGCGCCAAGCTCCGCTGGATCGCCGCGGTTGGCCTCGAAGGCGCCCTTCAGCGCCACCAGAGCGTCATTGGCGGCCTTGGCGGCGACTAGGTCGGCCTCGATGCGGGGGTCGTCGCGACCGGTGTACAGGTCGTCCAGCCGCCATTGCGGCAGGGATTCCAGATCGGGGAGTTTCACGGGGGCGTTCATGGGAAAGGATTTAGTCCTTCGCTGGGCGCGGGAGAACCCCTTCAGATCAAGGCGCGGCGGATGCCAAGGCCGTGGCCGCCCTCTTCGAGGAGATGGAGTTCCACCGGGACCTTCGCGGCGCGCAGGGCGGCCATCAGATTGAAGCTGTTCTCCACGGGGGTACACGCCTAGCCCAGCAAAATCGGCCGCAGTCGGTCGAGCAGGCGATGGGAATCGACGCGCTTATTGCTCCAGGGCATGACGACGTTCAAGCGCTGTTCCGGCTTGGAAATGTGTGGAGGCCTCGCGTTCGATAGCCCTCCCCCGCCCGCCGGCCATTAACCCCCGACTCATTTCCGCGAAACCCCGCCTTTACCCGAAGCCTGTATCAACACGGGACGACAACGAGCCTCGCCCCTGGTCCGTCCAGGCAGGCGAAGGGCCGAATTCTGTGGGTGTGTAGGCATGACCAAGACCGTCCTGGTAGTGGACGACGATCCGACCCAGCGGCGCCTGATCCAGGCGGTGCTCGAGCGTGAAGGCTTCGCCGTGGCCCATGCCGACGGGGGCCGCACGGCGCTGGAGCACCTGGGGTCGGGCGCGCCGTGCGACGTGGTGCTGCTGGACCTGGTGATGCCGGGCTATTCGGGCCAGGAAACCCTGGCGGACATGCGGGCCCGCGGCTTCGCCCAGCCGGTGATCGTGGTCACCGCCACCGGCGGCATCGACACCGTGGTTCAGGCCATGCAGGCCGGGGCCAGCGACTTCTTCGTCAAGCCGGCCAGCCCGGAACGGATCATGGTCTCGATCCGCAATGCGCTCTCCATGGGCGCCATGCGGGTGGAGGTGGACCAGCTGAAGAAGAAGGTCGGCGGGCGCACCACCTTTGACGACCTGACCGGCAATTCCCCGGCCATGCAGATGGTCAAGCGGCTGGGCGAGCGGGCGGCCAAGTCGTCGATCCCGATCCTGATCACCGGCGAGAGCGGCGTGGGCAAGGAAGTCATCGCCCGCGCGGTGCACGGCTCCTCCGAGCGCGCCGGCCGGCCCTTCGTCACCGTCAACTGCGGCGCCATCCCCGAGAACCTGGTGGAGAGCATCCTGTTCGGTCACGAGCGGGGCAGCTTCACCGGGGCGCACGAAAAGCACCTGGGCAAGTTCCAGGAGGCCAATGGCGGCACCCTGTTCCTGGACGAGGTGGGCGAGCTGCCGCTGGACATGCAGGTCAAGCTGCTGCGCGCCCTGCAAGAGAGCGAGATCGACCCGGTGGGCTCCAAGCGGCCGGTGAAGGTGGACGTGCGCATCGTCTCGGCCACCAACCGCGATCTGACCCTGGCGGTGTCCGACGGGCGGTTCCGCGAAGACCTGTTCTATCGCCTCAACGTCTTCCCCATCGAGGCCCCGGCCCTGCGCGAGCGCCGCGAGGACATCCCGGCCCTGACCGAGGTGTTCATCCGCCGCTTCAACCTGGAAGAGGGCAAACGGGTGGTGGGCGCGGCGGCGGAAACCCTGGCCTTCCTCAACGCCTTCGACTGGCCCGGCAACGTCCGCCAGCTGGAGAACGCGGTCTATCGCGCCATCATCCTGGCCGATGCGCCGTATCTGCAGCCGCATGACTTCCCGGCCATCTCCGGGGTGAAGATGGCGCCGTCGGAAGCGGACATGATGCAGGCCCAGATCAGCCCGCCCACCGCCCAGGCCCTGATGGAGGCCATGCCGACGGACTCGCCTGTGCGCATCCTGGACGGCCGCGGCCACCTGCGGACCCTTGAAGAGATCGAACGCGACCTGATCCAACTGGCCATCGAGATCTACGCCGGCCACATGAGCGAAGTCGCCCGCCGGCTCGGGATCGGCCGGTCTACGCTGTACCGCAAGGTGCGCGAGCAGGGGCTGGAAGAGCACATCCGCGAAGCGGGGTAGTTGGGATGAGGCGCCGGAAAGCAGGAGGCGCTACGGGGACGCGCCCTCTGAGAACAGGGCGTAAAGGTCCGCGAACGCCTCCACGAGATGTGCATGTAGGGTGCGAGCGGGATTGGCGGTCCATGCTGTCACCGCGTGATTGAAGGCAGCCATGCCGGCTTGAACAGCGAGCGTTGCGAGCCGGGCGCTGACCCCTCTTTGCTCTAGAGCTGACGTCATGGCGGCAATCAAGGCCGCGACCTTGCTGAGTTCGCGCTCGCGCAGGGCCGGACTGGCGGTGATGACCTCCTGCCGCGACGCGGCGAACTGACGATTGTCGTCGAGCATCGTATCGACCGTCCGGAAAGCCAGTAGCAGCACTCGCAGCGGAGCCAAGTCAGCCGGCGCGCTGGCAATAGCGCCCAACAGCGCGGCCCGCATTGCGGCCTCGCCGCCGAACAGGATTTCCCGTTTGTCGGGGAAGTGCCGGAAGAAGGTGCGTTCAGTAACCCCGGCCAGCGCGGCGATTTCCGCGACTGTCGTCTGGTCATAGCCGTGCGCGCGGAACAGCTCCAAGGCCGCCCCCTGCAGGCGACGGTGCACCTTTTCCCCATTCCGCGGCATGGAATACGTGATCCATATTGTCAGTTTATGACGATTTGTATAAAGTCAGTATCTGAACTTACCCATATCGGCCCACGCCGGGACACGCCACCCGCGGAGAAATGCCCATGAAGCGCGTTCAGTACCTCCGCTATGGCGGGCCCGAGGAACTGCGGCTGGATGAGGTTGAGCTTCCCCAACCTGGGTCCGGCCAGGTTCGCGTCCGGGTCATGGCCGCCGGCGCCAATCCGATGGATTGGAAAATTCGCAAGGGCGAGCTGAAGATGTTGATCGGGTCTCGGTTCCCCCGCGGCTTGGGACATGATTACGCCGGTGTCGTCGAAGCCTTAGGTCCGGACGTGAAGCAACTGAAGGTCGGCGACGACGTGTTCGGCGCCACGGGCCTGAGCGAAGCGGGCACATTCGCGGAGTTCGTCATCGCTGAGGAGAAGAACACCGCCCTCAAGCCGTCGTCACTTTCGTTCGAGCAGGCCGGGGCTTTCATGATCGTCGGTGTGACCGCGTGGAACGCGCTGATCGACAAGGCAAAGCTGCAAGCCGGCCAGTCCGTCTTCATCACCGGATGTCTAGGCGGAGTTGGGCGTGCGGCCGTGCAGCTCGCGCGCATGCGCGGCGCGGAGGTCGCCGGCAGCTGCAGCGCTTCGGCGCGCGGCGAAGCCTCGGCGATAGGCGTGGGCGAAACCGTCGACTACCGCGCGTTCGACATCGCGCCCTATCGACGCCGTTTCGACGTGGTCTTCGATACAGTGGGGACCCTGTCGATGAGCCAGTGCGGCGCGATGCTGAAAACCAGCGGCGTGGCGCTGCACATCGTGCCGACCGCCCGCAAGATGATTGGCAGTCAGCTATCGTCGCGGCACCACGTGATATTCGGCAATCCAACGCCGGGGTGTTTTGAAGGCATCACCAAAGCCGCGGAGCAGGGTCACCTCGTCCCAACGATCGGCCGGACAGTGCCGCTGTCAGACGCGGTTTCGGCCATCATCGACCTTGAAAGGACCGGCCTACCCAAAGGCAAATTGGTGATTGTTCCCACACTGTAGGCGCAACGACCCAAGGTTCGATTTGGGCCTTCGAAACGCTCACCCCCGCTCAGAACCCCAGCGCCCGGCCCGGTGACCCCGCGGCGTCGAAGTAGCGTTTGCCGCCTGCCTCCTGCACTTTCAGCATGGTCACGAAGCCGTTTGCCGCCGGGGCGGAGGTTTCCACGTGGGCGGTGGAGGGGGTGTCGGCGCCGGCGGTGAGGGCCTCGGTGATCACCCGGCCGGTGAGTGAACCCTTGGCCGGCATGTCCAGGCCGATGATGTGGGCCAGGGTGGGGGCGATGTCGGCGTTGCTGATCGGGGCGTCGTCCTTGAAGCCACGGCGGAAGTCGGGGCCGATGGCGGCCATGAAGTTGTGGGTGTCGGCGCGGCTGAAGGCGCCGTGGATGCCCTGGCCCTGCTGCAGGTCGTTGTCGGCCACCTCGATGCCGCAGGTGTCGGGGATGGCGCAGGAGCCGCCCCAGCTCTTGAAGCTGACCACCAGATCCGGCGCGGGGGTGACGGCGGAGCCCTTCAAGCCGATGGCGCTGGTGGGCAGGGCGCCGGGGATGGGACCGAGGGCGTCGGCGACGAAGATGGCGCTGGCGTAGTCCTGGGTGGTGAGGAAGTCGACGATCTTGCGGGCGTTGGCGGCCCTGTCGACCCCTGAAGATCCATTGGCCGGCAGGTACAACATGTCCGTGCCGCCATTGACCGAGATCACCACTTGCGGATGGGCCGGGTCGGCGCCCAGGGCGGCGCTGGAGTGCTTGGGATGGAAGCCGTCGGCCAGGGCCACCGGCAAGCCGTTGGCGTCGTTGAGCGGCAGCTTCAGAGCCTTGGCCAGGTCGATGGCCAGGAAGCCCGGCGGAAGGAAGCCCTTCATGGTGTCGCGGAATTTCAGCCTGGCCGCCCCGCTGGTCTGGCTCTGGCGCGAGATAGTGGAAAAGCCGTGGTCAGCGGTGACGAAGACGTCGGTGTTGTCCTCCAGCCCCAAGTCATGCAGGGCGGCGCGCAGGCGGCCGAGGTCCGCCGAGGCGTTGCGGATCGCGGCCATGGAGGTGGGGCCGTTGATGCCCGGCTCCAGCTTGCCGAGGCTGTCGCCCTCATTGTGCTGGGTGCCGTCCGGATCGCGGGACCAGACGACGATGACGAAGGGCTTGCCGTTCGCCTTGAACATCGGCAGCAGGGCGTTGGTGGCGACGGCGGTGAGCCAGTCCTGCTGCACGACATTGGCGACCTGGACGCCGGGCATGTTGTAGGCGCCGGGATCGGAGTTCAGGCCCCGGTCGGGGGTGGCGGGCGCCAGGCCGGCGGCCTTTATCGCCGCCTTGACCGCGTCGGGCAGGGGCGCGCCGTCGGGATAGCCGTTGCTGGGCCAGCCGGAATTGTCGTCGATGATGATGCCGCTGTCCGTGCTCAGCGCGGTGACGTCCTGCACGGCGGCGGGGCCGAGCTTGCCCACCACGGCGGTCTGGTACCCGGCGGCGCGGGCGGCGGCCAGGAAGCTGATCTCGTTCAGGTAGTTGCCGCCATAGCGCTGGTTCATCAGGCGGATGGAGGCGTCCTCCTCCACCGGGGTGACCAGGGAATTGACCGGGAAGCCCAGGGCCTCGCCCAGGTACAGGTTGTTGCTGAAATTGCCGGTGTCGCCCAGGCCGTGGCCGGTGGCGATGGCCGAGGCGTTAGGGGTGGTGACGGTGGGATAGAGCGAATGGCTGTTGGCGAAGTCGACCCCCTCGCGGCGGACGGCGGCCAGCTCCGGCGCGGTCTGGTCATTGACGATCCCGGAGCGCAGGCCGTCGGCGACGAAGATCACCACATTGCGGCGCGGCGCGGCGTCGGCGGCGAAGGCGCTGGCCGGAACCAGGGCGCCCAGGACCAAGACGGCCAAGACGAGGACAGGACGCATGCGGGTCTCCTCGACAGCGGATCGAGGAGGCATGCCCTAGGGGTGTAACAGACCGGCGACAGCGACGGAGGTGGAACGCCTTAGTCGGCGTTGAGGCGGGCGCGCAGTTCCTTGCCGCTCTTGAAGAAGGGCACATGCTTGGCGCGGACCTCAACGGTCTCGCCGGTGCGGGGGTTGCGGCCGGCGCGGGCGGGCCGCGAACGGACGGAAAAGGCGCCGAAGCCACGCAGCTCGACCCGGCCGCCCGATTCCAGGGCATGGATCATCCGCTCGAGGATGACGCCAACGACGCGCTCGATATCCCGCTGAGTCAGATGCGGGTTTTCGCTCGCTAGCGCGGCGATCAGTTCCGACTTGATCATTGACGCTCTGCCCCTATCCCGGCGAGACCTTTGCCCAAACGTCGCTTCATCTTCAAGGGGTTGCGAGACGAGCACGGCGTTAAACGCGCTGAAACATGAATATGCCAAGCCTGTGAGCGCCTTGAGCGCAGACCAGCAGCCCCATTTTTGGATATCGCCCGGCATGGACGCCTCAGCGGCCGCCCCAATGAAGCCTCCGACCACCCCCCGATTCGCGACGCGGCTGGCTGGGTCCAGCGGCCACGAGCTGGCGGTGGAGGGCTATTGGCGGCCGGTGATCCAGGTGGCCGAGGCGTCGCAGCGGGGCTGGGCGATGTGCCTGAGGGTGCGCGCGCCAGGCCGCGGCGGGGTTCCGACGGCCATAGAGTTGGACAGCCTGAACGGGGTGGATCGCGAGCGGGTCAACCTAGCGGCCGTGAAGCACGGGCTGGAGGCCCTGCCGGTCGGCGGCGAGGCGGTCCCCGGCGGCGCGGACATCCTGCCGGTGGCGATCCTGCCCATCACCTGGAGCTGCGCCAGGTCCGAGCGGGCGCGGCGGGAACTGCTGCGACTGGCCGGCCGGGCCCGCGCTTCGCGGCGGGTGATCCCCATCGCCGAGATCATCGGCCTGGACGCCGGCGCGCCCGGGGCGGCCATGGCGCAGGCGACGGCGGGGCTGAAGCCGATCTTCGGCGCGGTGCTGGCCGGCCTGGCCAGTGTGTCCGACGACGTGCCGCGCCTGATGGACAAGGGTTTCGCCGGCGCCAGCCTGGAGGCTGGCGGGCTGGAGATTTCCCCCGACAGGCCGATCCTCAGCGGGGTGGTGGCCCTGCTGAAGGCCGTGGGACCGACGGTGATGCTGCAGGACGTCAACGCCGTGGCGACGCTGGAGGCGGCGCGGGACGCCGGCGTCACCTGGGCCAGCCTGGACCTGACCCGCGGCGGCTGGCACCTGGTGAGCGCCGGGATCGAGGCGCTGAAGGCCCGGGGGACGCGGTCGGGGCGGGACTGAGGACGGGGTGGCCGCCAAAGAAAAAGCCCTCCCCCGTTTGCGGGGAAGGGCCTTTCCGAACTCGAAGGCAGTGGGCCGTAAAGCCTATTCCTTCTGAGCCTTTTCGCGCAGGGCCGCGCCCAGGATGTCGCCCAGCGAAGCGCCGCTGTCCGACGAACCGAACTGTTCGATGGCTTCCTTTTCCTCGGCCATTTCCAGGGCCTTCACCGACAGGGAGACCCGGCGGGCGGGCTTGTCGACGTTGGTGATCTGGGCGTCGAGGCGGTCGCCGACGGCGTAGCGTTCCGGGCGTTGCTCGGAGCGGTCACGCGACAGGTCGGACTTGCGCACGAAGGCGGTGATCGGCGCTTCGTCCTCGCCGAACTTCACTTCGATACCGCCGGAGGTGATCTCCATGACGGTCACCGTGACAGTCTGGCCCTTGCGGTAGACGTCGCCAGCCAGGGGATCGCCGCCCAGCTGCTTGATGCCAAGGCTGATGCGTTCCTTCTCGACGTCGACGTCGAGCACGCGGGCCTTGACCATTTCGCCCTTCTTGTAGCGGGCCATGGCTTCTTCGCCGGGGGTGTTCCAGTCGATATCCGACAGGTGCACCATGCCGTCGATGTCGTTGTCGAGGCCGATGAACAGGCCGAACTCGGTGGCGTTCTTGACCTCGCCCTCCACGGACGAACCGATCGGATGCTGTTCGAGGAACTGCTCCCAGGGGTTCTGCATGGCTTGCTTGAGGCCAAGGCTGACGCGGCGCTTGGAGGCGTCGACGTCGAGCACCACGACTTCCACTTCCTGAGAGGTGGAGACGATCTTGCCGGGGTGGACGTTCTTCTTGGTCCAGGACATCTCGGAAACGTGGACTAGGCCCTCGACGCCGGCTTCCAACTCCACGAAGGCGCCGTAGTCGGTGATGTTGGTGATCCAGCCGGTGAACTTGGCGCCGACGGGGTACTTGGCTTCCACGCCGTCCCAGG
>JBBROW010000036.1:0-38764 GCA_038228945.1 Caulobacterales bacterium | reverse complement strand
CTCCAGCTCGGCGAATTGCGCCGCGTCATTGGCGTCGGCGATCGAGCCGGGGCGCAGGCCGTCGCCCAGCGAGAAGGAGACGTCATACGCCTTCATGATCTCGCAGATGTCCTCGAAGTGCTCGTAGAGGAAGTTCTCCTTGTGGTGGAACAGGCACCACTTGGCCATGATCGAGCCGCCGCGGCTGACGATGCCGGTAACCCGCTTGGCGGTGAGCGGCACATAGGCCAAGCGCACCCCGGCGTGGATGGTGAAGTAGTCCACCCCCTGCTCGGCCTGTTCGATCAGGGTGTCGCGGAACACTTCCCAGGTCAGGTCCTCGGCGACGCCGTTGACCTTTTCGAGGGCCTGGTAGATCGGCACGGTGCCCAGCGGCGTCGGGCAATTGCGCAGGATCCACTCGCGGATGTTGTGGATGTTGCGGCCGGTCGACAGGTCCATGATCGTGTCGGCGCCCCAGCGGATCGCCCAGACCATCTTGTCGACCTCGTCCTCCACGGCGCTGAGCACCGCGGAGTTGCCGATGTTGGCGTTGACCTTGACCAGGAAGTTGCGGCCGATGGCCATCGGCTCCAGCTCACCGTGGTTGATGTTGGCCGGGATGATGGCGCGGCCGCGGGCGATCTCGTCGCGCACGAACTCAGGGGTCACGAAGTCGGGGATCTCGGCCCCGAAATCCTCGCCGTCGCGGATGAACGGATCGCTCTCCTGGCGCCGCAGGTTCTCGCGGATGGCGACGTATTCCATCTCCGGGGTGATGATCCCAGCGCGGGCGTACTCCAGCTGGGTCACCGCCGCGCCGCCCTTGGCCTTGAGGATCTTGCGGGCTGAGATGTCGAACTGCGGGGCCAGGTGTTTGCCGCGCGCGTTGCCGTTGTCCTCCGGCCTCACCGGCCGGGGCGGGACTTCTTCCACGTCGCCGCGAGCCCGGACCCAGGCGTCGCGCGGGGCGGTCAGGCCCTTCTTGATGTCGATGACGGCGGTGGGATCGGTATAGGGGCCTGACGGATCATATATGGTCACCGGCGGTTCATTGGCCGAGGGATGCAACGCCACCTCGCGGAACGGCACCAGGATTTCCGGATGTAGCACCCCGCGCTGATAGACCTTGTGTGAACCGGGACGTTCCCCGGTGGGAATGGCGTCGATCTTCTTGTCGGGCGGGGTGTGCACGTTCATGGCGGGCTCCGAAAGGCGGCGGGAGCCAGGCCGGCATTGAGACGGAGGGGCAGACAAGCCGCCCGTTTTCCCTCCCTTCGCCGGCATGACCCGGATCAGGTTCGGCGGGTCGCGACTCTGCCGTCGCCTCTCAGCCGCGCACCGCGGCTCCCCGGAGAAGCGGCCAGGGTAGGCTTTGGAGCGTTAGGGTCAAGGGGAGTGCTGTCGAATCAGAGGCGACCCCTGGTAGCCGCCTAGCGCCGGGTCACCGTGAACCGTAGCAGCTGCTGTTGCGGCAACTGCCAGTCGGGCTTCAGGGTCAGGGCCTGCTGATAGTCGAGATAGGCCGATTTGGCGTCTTCCAGCCCTTCGTAGGCCAGGGCGCGGTTGTAGTAGGCCTTCTCCGGCGCCTCCACGCCCAGGGTCAGGCCGCGGTTGATATCGGACAGGCCGTCGGCGTAGCGCTTCTGGGCCACCGAAACGGCGCCGCGATTGATCCAGGCCTCGCCGATCTTGCCGTCGGCGGCGATGGAGGCGTCAAAGTCCTTGCGGGCGACCAGCAGATTGCCCGCGCGCAGGTACATAACGCCGCGATTGATATAGGTCCCCGCCCGATCCTTGTTGTCGAGAACCTCGTTCTCCAGCGCCTCGTCGCACATCCGGATGGAATCGGAGTCGGACTTGCCCTTGAAGGCCGCCTCCGAGCAGTCATGCGCCAAGCCGGAGCCGAAAACAGTGACGGCGGCATAGGCGGAACTGGTGGACGTGAGCGCGAAAATCAGAGCTGTGGCCAGCACCCGAACACTCATGGAACTCTCCCTGCGTGCTGCCTGGGCGCGACTTGATCGCCGCGCGGTTCGCTTGGCAGGCGCGGGTGAAGTTTCGCGCCATAGGCCGGCCATGTCAATTTTCAGACGAAACCTTGTCCGAGCACCGCCCTGCGAGGGCGTGACGCCTCAGCAGCTAGCGGCCCGCGGTCCTACGGCGAAAAAGGGTCTGACGTGTCGTTCTAGTCGATGTCGTGGGAGTTCACGCTAGCCGGTTCGGCCAGGGCGCGCAGTTCGGGGAACGACAGGCTGTCCTCGAAGTCCATGAAGATCTCGGCCAGTTCGTCGGCGGAGACGAAGGCGGGTCGGCCGAAGGGGAAGCGGAAACGCCAGAAGCTGACGATGTGATTGACCGCGCCCAGCCGTTCGCCAAGGTCGGAGAACATCGATGGGGCGCTCAAAAGGAATTCCCGGAACGCCTGGGGCTGACCTTCCAACAGGCTGGCGAAGGCGTTGTCATAGACCTTGAGGGTCTCACCCGCCGCGTTGCGCACCTCAAGCACGGAGCGGGACAGGGTGTCGCGCGCCTTTTGCAGATAGGCCTTCACGTCGGGTTCGGCCGCGCCGCTGGGGCGCAGGCTGGCGATGGCGGCGGCCACCTGTTCCACGCCCTTGAGGGACTCGGCGATGGTCCACTTGTAGTAGAGGAAGCCCTTCCAGCAGAAGACGCCCTCCTGGTACTCGTTCTTTTCCAGGCGCAGGGTCAGGCGCAGCGGTTCGGTGTCCTCGTCGACAGTGATCGACAGGATCTTGCGCACCAGCTTGGCGCCGGCGCCCGCCCGGCCGCTGCCGTCACCGCCGGCGAAGCACAGGTCGATCAGCTGCTTGATCTCACCCTCGACGTAGCGGTGGATCCGGTCGAGATCAGCGTCCGAGACTTCGAAATAGCAGCGAGCCGGCGAGCGGCTGTGGCGTTTCAGGTGCTCGCGTAGCAGGAACGGGTCCAGCGACGGCAAGGCGTCGATGATTTCCAGCATTTCGCGGTCTTCACTGAACGTCTTCCAACGCTCGCCAAGGCTGGCGTGCATCACCGCCTCATAGTTCATCTGGTCCACGAACACGGACCGGCCGCCCAGCTTCAAGTCGGCGGCGTCGATGGGGATGACGATCTTGGTGGCGGTCTGGCGACCGTCGCTGAACACCTCGCGCTCGTTGCGGCGCAGGCGGTGCTTCAGGATGATGGCGCGGTTGAGCTGGGGATGTCGGAAAAACGGCTGGGCGGCGTGCTCAGCGTCCTCGCCGGACCGCTGGGCGATGCGCAGCAAATTCAGCACCCGGGCGGTGGACGCCGTTTGCTGCAGATTCGCCAGGTTGCGAACGCTGGATCCGGACACGCCAAGGCCTTTCGTGAGTACGACGCCAAGCTCGCAAATCCAGATGATGAAAGCGTTACGGTAAGACGCCGATAATCCAGATTGGGGCTTAGAGCAGGTCCTGCTCGTCCGGATGCCGTTGAAACCAGGCCACGGCGTAGCTGCAGATCGGCGTGACCTTCAGTCCCTCTTGGCGGGCCTGGACGGCGACGCCCTGCATCACCTTGGCGGCCACGCCGCCGCCGCGCAGAGCGGCGGGCGTCTCCACGTGATCAATGGCCAGACGGCCGTCGGCGCGCCGGTAATCGGCGAAGGCGATGTGGCCGTCCACGTCCAGCTCGAAGCGGCTGAGGGCCTTGTTGTCGCGAAGCAAAATCGTGTCCATGGCGAACTGTCTCGGCAAGTTGGGCGTTGGCGACTAACCTGTCATGCCAGATAGGCGCGCGCGACGGAGATATCCATGCCGACCGCTGTTCACGGTTTGACGAAGGGGGCCGCCTTGAGATCGGGCCTTGGCGTCCTGGCGGTCGCGGCCGTGCTGGGCGCCTGTACGCAACCTCACCAGGCGCACGATCCCTCGCGCGTCGCCCTGCCCGGCGCCGGGGCCGTTGATCGTAAGGCGGGGCTCTGGGAGCAAAGGGTGTCCGACGGCAAGTCCGCCCAGGTGACGCGCCTGTGCCTGGACGCGGCGGCCCACCGCGCCATGGCCTATCTGGGCGACAGCCTGAACCGCGATCTTTGCTCGAAGCACGAAATGACCCTCGGCGCCGATGGCGGCTGGCGCTTCTCCTCTACCTGCGTAGGCCCCGGCCACGCCCAGGTGACCACCGCCGGCACGGCCAGCGGTGACTTCACAGCCAATTATCAGTTGAAGCTGGAACGCTCGCAGGTGGGCGGGGCGAGCCCAGGGGTGCAACGCTATGTCGTGGACGCCGCCTGGAAGGGTCCCTGCCCCTCCGATATGAAGCCGGGTGATATGGTGCTGGCGGACGGGCGCAAAGCCGCGATATCACAGGTCACCCCCTCCAACGGCTCCTGAGGATCCGCGCATGAAGACGGTATTGATCCTGGCGACGGCGGCCCTGTCGGCTGTGACCCTGGCGGGTTGCGGCAAGGGCGGCGGCGCCAAACCCGCGGCGTCGGCGACGCCGGTCGCCGACGCGATCGGCGGCGCTGGCGGACCCATGCGCAAGGCCGGCCTCTGGGCGATCAGCCGCGTGCGCGACGGCAAGCCAGCCGAAGGCCCGGCCTCTGGCATGAAGACCTGTATCGACGCCAAGTCGGACGCCCAGATGGGTATGATGGGCGGTACTATGACCCGCGCCATGTGCCCTGAGCAGTCGCTCAACCGCAATATCGACGGCAGCTGGAACTTCGCCGCCACCTGCCATATGGGCCCGGGTGGGACGACAAAGACTACCGGATCGGCCAGCGGCGATTTTGCTTCGAAGTACGTCGTGCATAGCGAGAGCGACACCGAGGGCTCACAATTCACCCGCATGAACGGCCATCACGTCACTGACCTGACGGCGACCTATCAGGGACCCTGCCCCGCCGACATGGCGCCGGGCGACGTGCTCCTGCCCAATGGGATGAAGATCAACCCGGCAAAGATGATGGCCGGCGCCGGCCACCTGCCGGGGACGCCGCCACGGTAGCCAAATCTAGAGCAGCTCCACCGCCATCGCCACGGCTTCGCCGCCGCCGATGCAAAGGGACGCGAGGCCGCGCTTGGCGCCCTTGGCCTCCAGCGCCGACAGCAGGGTCGCCAAGATCCGGGCGCCGGACGCGCCGATGGGGTGGCCGAGCGCGCAGGCGCCGCCATTGACGTTCAGTTTGTCGTGCGGGATGCCGAGGTCCCGCATGGCGATCATGGCCACCACGGCAAAGGCCTCGTTGACCTCGAACAGGTCCACCTCGTCCACGCTCCAGCCGGCACGGGCCAGAGCCTTGCGCATGGCCGGGACCGGGGCGGTGGTGAACAGGCCCGGCTCATGGGCGTGGGCGCCGTGCCCAGCGATGCGCGCCACGACCTTGAGGCCCAGCTTCTCCGCCACGGAGGCCCGGGTCAGGACCAGGGCCGCGGCGCCGTCCGAGATCGAGGAGGCGTTGGCGGCGGTGATGCCGCCGTCCTTGGCGAAGGCGGGTTTCAAGGTCGGGATCTTGGCGGGGTCAGCCTTCAGCGGCTGCTCGTCGTCGCTGACCGTCTCGATCCCCTTGCGGCCGCTGATCTGCACCGGGGTGATCTCGCGGCGGAAGGCGCCGCTCTCCACCGCACGCCTGGCCCGTGCCAAGCTCTCGATGGCATAGGCGTCCATATCGGCGCGGGTGAACTGATAGGCCGCGGCGGTCTCCTCGGCGAAGGCGCCCATCAGCTTGCCGGGGTCGTAAGCGTCCTCCAGCCCATCCAGGTACATGGAATCCATCACCCGGTCGTGGCCGATGCGCGCGCCGCCGCGATGCTTGCCCAGCAGATAGGGGGCGTTGGTCATGCTCTCCATGCCGCCAGCGACGATGACGTCCGCCGAACCGGCCGCCAGGGCGTCATGGGCCAGGATCGCCGCCTGTAGGCCCGAGCCGCACATCTTGTTGATGGTGGTGGCTTCCACCGACTTGGGCAGCCCCGCCCCCAACGCCGCCTGGCGTGCCGGCGCCTGGCCAAGGCCGGCCGGCAGGACGCAGCCCATGACGATCTGGTCGATGGCCTCTGGCGAAACCCCAGAGCGCTCCACCGCCGCCTTCACTGCCGCGGCGCCCAGCTCCGTGGCCGTGGCGCCGGAGAGTGAGCCCTGGAAACCGCCCATGGGCGTGCGGGCGTAGGCGGCGATGACGATCGGATCGGCGGACATGCTTGGAATCCCGTGGCTGGAAGCGGCGATGTGCCCCGCGGCGGACGGTTTCGCAACCGTCATGCTGCCAACAGCCAGATAGGTTTTCTGGGAGAGCCGGGCAAGCGGGTCCAGAAAGGCAATGCTTGCCTTCCTTACAGTTGCGCCCCACCTTAGCCGCATGGGCCGGACCGCCGACTATTCCAAGGAAACCTGCTCCGTGGCCGGAGCGCTTTCGGTCATCGGCGACCCCTGGACGATCCTGATCCTGCGGGACGCCTTCGCGGGCGTGCGGCGCTTTGACGATTGGCAAGCCCGCCTTGGCGTCGCCCGCAATGTGCTGGCGGCGCGGTTGAAGAGCCTGGTGGCCTTCGGGGTCATGGAAACCCGCCTCTATTCAGAGCGACCGCCACGCAAGGAATACGTCCTGACCGCCAAGGGAGGCGACCTTTTGCCCGTGCTCCTGACCCTCAAGGCCTGGGGCGACCGGCATATCTACGGCCAGTGCGGCACGCCGATCCCGCTGATCCACAGTTGCGGCGCGGTACTGGAACCCCGTCTGGTCTGCGACGCCTGCGGCGAGACCGTGCGGGGCCGGGACTTGAAGCCCGACGCCCCCAACACCGCCGCGCCGCCACTCGGCAAGCTGCTGGCGGCTGAATAGGCGCGGCCGGAAACTCTCAAGCGTCCCGATTGCGAAGTCCGCCAGCGGATGATGGCGATATCCAAAACACCAGCAAGGGTTGCGCCACCGGGGATCTCAGGCTTAGCTTCCCACAACGGCGTGGACGCCGGCTTTCCGGGGGGACAGGCTCATGGGTGGGATTATACGGCTAACGGCGCGCGGTGCGGTGGCTTGGATCGCGCGAGCGTTTGTCGCCCTGGCGCTGATCGGCTGGGCAGGTACGGCCTCGGCGGCCATGTACATCGGCGCTGGCCTGACCGAGGTTAAGGCCGAGGATCGAGCGGTCGTCGCTCATCCGCAGCCCGTGCAACTGCTCTTCGTCTTCCAGACCAAGGGCGCCCCCAACGCCGCCGCCACCAAGTTCGTCAAGCAAATGGTGACCGATACGGTGAAGGCCAGCGGTGCATTCTCCGAAGTCTCCGACGCTCCGACGTCTAATGGGGCCATCCTCAGCGTGGTCATCAACAATGTGGTGGCGCCAAAGGATATGAGCGACGCCGAAGGCAAGGGCGTCCTTGTCGGCGCCACCTTCTTCATTGCCGGGACAAACGTGGTCGATCACTACATCGGCTCCGTGGACTTTGTCGGCGGCCCAACATCGCCCAAGATCAGCAAGTCGGCGCAGCAGATTCTGATCACCCAGATCGGCCTGATCAATTCGGCGCCGCAGAACGCGGTCAAGGTCGGGGGTATTAAGCCGGCCCTGGCCGCCCTGGTGAACCAGATCGTCGGCAATCCGCTGAACGATGTTGCCAAGGACCCCGGGTTCCAGATGGCCGACAACGCGGGCGCCGCCGCGTCAACAGCTGCCGCGGCCCCGACGACAGCCGCCGCGCCGCCCGTCACACCGACATCTGCCGCACTGACCCCCACCGCGTCGCCAACCATGGCGCCTCCCGCGGAGGAACATCATTGACCGCGCTGCGGGCTCTGATCGCCGTCGCCGGCTGCCTGACCCTGGCGGCCTGCGCCGAGGCGCCGTTGCCGCCGCCCGAAGCCACCCTGGACAATATCCAGGCGGTTCGCGCCGGCAACCTGCCCCCTTTGCGCGTCGGCGCGTTCACCGCTGCTCCGGGCAAACCCACCGAGATGGACAAGTCCGTGGCGGTGCGCGCCGGGGTTCAGCCGGCGCCAGGCGGCTCCTTCGCGAAGTATCTGGGCGACACCCTGGCTGCCGACCTGAAGGGGGCGGGCAAACTGGACGATAGCTCCACCCTGGTAATCTCCGGGCTGGTCACCGAAACGCATCTGGACAGCGCCATGCAGAGCCCGCACGCGGCCCTGGCGGCCAAGTTCACCCTGATCCGGGGCGGTGTGACGGTGTTTGAAAAGGTCCTGAGGGTCGAGTCGAGCTGGGACGGTGATTTCATGGGCGCCGTGGCCATCCCCGACGCCTTCAATCACTACACAGGGCTGTTCCCGAAGTTGGCGGCGGCCCTGTTCGCCGATCCTGACTTCCAGGCCGCCGCCCACCCGCGATAAAAGCGCCCACCTCGTAGTGCCTGAAGATAGAGCCCTTTTTATCCTGTTCACGTGATTCCCCTTGAACCGGAATGCCTCTCAGCCCGCCCCCTGCGTCCCTGCGATAAACCCGCCGCCCAGCACGCGGGACGGCTCATCCGGATCGTAGAGGGCGCAGGCCTGGCCGGGCGCGACGCCTTCCTCGGGCGCCGCGAAGATCACCCGCGCCTCACCCGCCTCCAGGCCCAGCCAACCCCGCGCCGGCTCGCGTGTGGAACGCACCCGCGCCAGCACCGGCTGCCCGGCTTGCGCCGCCGCCTCGAAGCTGGCCTGGTCGCCCAGCCAGTTGATTTCCTTCAGCGTCAGCGACCGCGTCAGCAAGGCTTCGCGCGGGCCGACGATCACCTGCCGCTTGTCGGCGTCCAGGCGCACCACGAACAGCGGGTCGCCCACGGCGATGTTCAGTCCGCGCCTTTGGCCGACGGTGTAGCGGGTAATGCCTTCGTGGCGGCCCAGCACGCGGCCGTCCAGATGCACGATGTCGCCCGGCACGGCGCCTTGCGGGCGCAGCCGGTCGATCACTGTCGTATATCGGCCTTCGGGCACGAAACAGATGTCCTGGCTGTCGGGCTTTTCCGCCACGCCCAGGCCCAGGGAAGCGGCAATCCTGCGCACCACCGGCTTTTCCAGCCCGCCCAGGGGGAAGCGCAGATAGTCGAGCTGAGCCGGCGTGGTGGCGAACAGGAAGTAGCTCTGGTCGCGGGCGGGATCGATCGCCCGGTGTAACTGCGCGCGCGCTTCGCCAGGCTCGCGGCGCACATAGTGGCCGGTGGCCAGGGCGTCGGCGCCCAGGTCCCGCGCCACATCCAGCAGATCGCGAAACTTGACCGTCTGATTGCATCGCACACAGGGGATCGGCGTCTCGCCGCGCAGATAGGCGTCGGCGAACTCCTCCATCACCTCCTGTCGAAAGCGGCTCTCATAATCGAGGACATAGTGCGGGATGCCCAGCGTCTCGGCGGCGGTGCGGGCGTCCAGGATATCCTGGCCGGCGCAGCAGGCGCCCTTCTGCTTGACCGCGACGCCGTGGTCGTAGAGCTGCAAGGTGACGCCGACGACGTCATAGCCCGCCTGCTTGAGCAGTGCCGCGGTGACGGTGGAATCCACCCCGCCCGACATGGCCGCCACCACCCGCGTTCCCGCCGGCAGGCCCATGGCGCCCCGCACCAGGTCGATGACCTGGTCGGCGTCAAAGATGGGATCAGCGTCGAGCGGCACGACTTGGCGGTCCTTTACCCAAGGTTCAGCCGCGCTATGTAGTGCGCCGAACCGCCCCTGGCGAGACCCGCCGCCGGTTCGGGCCGCGGCCCGGTCAGCCGTTCGGCAACAGGTTCAGCAGGGACGAGGCCTTCAGCGAGGAAAATACCTGCGCCGCCGCCTGCACCGAGAACGTCGCCTGCTGCAGGTCCGAAGCGGCCTTGGCCAAGTCTACGTCGGTGATCTTGCCGGTCAGTTCGGTGAGCATGCTCTGACGGTTGGTGAGATCCTTGTTGGCCGAGTCCAACTGGTTCTGCATCAGGCCGTTCTGCCCCGCGGTATTGGTGAGCGTGGTCCTTTCGGTGTCGAAGGACGCGATCTGGCCCTGCAAGAAGGTGGTCTGGGCCGCCGTCAGCTGGCCGGTAAAGGGGCCGTTGGGACCCTGATTAAAGGCCTCAATGGCCTTGAAGGCGTTGAACAGGTTCGTGCCCAGGCCGTCGGCCAGGAAGCCAGACTTGATTGTGGTCGACTCATCAAGCTGGTTGGTCTGCTGATACTGGTCGTTGTGGAACAGGCTGGCGGTCGACGCCGCGGCCGTCAGGTCGGTCATCACGCTGGCGCTGACCGGCTGGGTGTTCACCTGGCCACCGGCGAATACGAAGCGGCCATCGAACTTGGTGTTGAGCGCGCCCACGGCGTTCTGGAAGAACCCCTGCAGCGCCTGCATCACCGTGTCGCCGCTGCCCGTGGCGATGGCGTCCTTGATCGACTGGCCGGCGCCGGTGGCGGAGTCGGCCAGCTGGTTCAAGGCGAGGTCCTGGGTCGACAGCTTGTTGGACAGCACCGTGCTCTGGTCGAGATAGCCGCCGACACTGCTCTGAACCGCCTGCAGGGCGGACAGGGTTTCTGCGTTGGCGGCGTAGCCCTTCAGATCCGAGGCCTTCTTCTGCGAAGATGCCTGGATTCCGGCGTCGGTCTGGCGCTGCCGGGCGGCCATCAGATTGTCGAGGACGGCGCTGTAGGCGTTGGCGGTGGAGATACGGGTCATGATCAGGCCATGCGCAGGAGGGTGTCGTACATATCCTTGACCGCCGTAACGAGGCGTGCCGAGGCGCTGTAGGCTTGTTGGTAGGTGGTCAGGTTCACCAGCTCTTCGTCGAGGTTCACGCCTTCGACGGAGGCGCGACGGTTGGTGGCTTCGGTCTTCACCGCGTTGGCGGCGGTCTTGGCGTCGTCGGCGCTCGCCGCCTTGCGCCCGATCGAGCCGCTGAGCAGGGAGGCATACTGATTGGCCGTGGTGGCCATGCTCGCCAGGTCGCCGGCGGCGTTGAAGGTCTCTGTCGCGGTCGCCGCGTTGGACAGGGCCAGGGCGCCGGTGTTGTCGCCCACCGCCACCACCGGCTGTCCGGCCGCGGCGCTGAGGTTCAGCTTGGCCAAGGCCAGGTTCATGGGGTTGGCCGCGATGTCGCTGCGCAGCGAGAAGGCGCCGGCCCGACTGGCGCGTTGGGCCGAGCCGACGCCGAACAGTTGGCTGACCGAGGGTCCGCCGACACCGCGTTGGGTGTTGTCGTCCAGGACCGTGAGGGTAACCGCCCCGGGAGTGTTCGGCTGGAAGGTCAGCGTGCCCTGGCTGTCGAGGGCGAACTGACCGTACTGCCCCACCCCGCCCACCTGAGCGTTCAAGGCCGAGATCAGGTTGCCGACCGTGCCGCCGGCGGGGACGGCCACGCTGATGTCACGCGCCACCGAGCCTGGCGTGTCGGAGACCCGGAAGGTGATGGTGTCGCCTGGCGTATAGCCGCTGGGATCGCTGGCGGTGAGGCCGGTGGCGTAGTTGGTGATGCCCGTCGTGCTGATCAGGTCGTTCATGCCGAAGAACTGGCTGAACCCCCGACCCGCCTTGACCGACGGTGTGGTGGGATCGTCGGCGATGGCGACGCCGGTTCCAGCGGCGCTGGCGCTGATCGACAGGGCGCCATTGTTGAAACTGGCCGTGCCGTTGGCCCCCAGGGCCGTGTTCAGGTTGGTCAGGAAGTTGGCCGGGGTGAAGGCCGAGGCCGCCCCGCCGTTGACGCTCATGGTCCCGGCGGTGAAGTCGATATCCACCCGCTCCTGCAGGTTGCTGCTGGCGTTGACGATAGCCACCGTGGTCACGCCGGTGAAGCCGCTGATGGCGGTGGGCAGGTCCAGGCCCGTGTTGCGGCCGGTGAGGGTCGCGGGCGGCGGCACTGAGGTGGAGGCGTTGTGCGCCTTGTTGACGGCGTCGACAGTGGTGCTGACGAACTCGCCCAGTTGTTCCTGGATGGCTGGGAGCTGGTTCTGACGCACGTCCAGCAGGCCCTTGAGGGCGCCGTTGTTGATATTGATGCCGGTGGCCTGGGTGGAGCCGAACTGGGTTAGGGACATCACCCCGGCGCCGTTACCCGACGCGGTGTACTTCAAGGTGGCCGCGCCGCCGTCACCGGCCAACAGGGCGCCGGAATCGCTACGCAGCACCACGCCGCCGCCGGTGCGCGGCGAGATCTTCACGTCGATCAGCGACGACAGCTTGTCGATCAACTGGCTCTGGGCGTCCATCGACCCGGTGGCGTCCGAGCCGTTGGACAGCGAGCGGGTGATGTTGGTGTTCAAGCCATCGATCTGGCTCAGTAGCTGATTGACCTGGCTGACGTGGGCGCTGATCTGGGTGTCGGCCTGCTGGGTAAAGCCTTGCAGCGACGCCGAAATCCGCCGAGTGGCGTTGAGGAACTGATTGACCTGATCCAGGGACTGGGCGCGACTTAGGCTTGAGGCCGGATCGTTCGCCGCCGCTGTGAACGAGGTGAAGACGCTGTTCAGCTGGCTGAAATAGCTGCTGCTGCTGCTGGGGTCGCCGAAGATCGATTGCGCCTGGTCCAACAGGTCCGAGATAGCCCCCGCCGCGCCGGAACTGGCTGAGGCCGAGATGCTGGCCGCCTGCAGGTATTGATCGGCGACGCGCTTCACCTGCGCGACCGTGACGCCGGAGCCGATGCCGCCGGTGACCGTCGAGCTCTGATTGATGATCTTCCGGACATAGCCCGGGGTGTTCACATTGGTAATGTTGTCGGAGACGGTGCCCATGCCCGTCTGCGCCACCGACATCCCCGCGGTGGCCACCGACATGATCGAATTCAGCGACATGTCGGGCTCCTACCGGCAATGCAGGGCGCATGGCTGGGCAGAATCTGCCGAACAGCCTCGGTCCGCGCCCCACACCTCAATATCAAACCTTTGAATTTCATAGCTTTCTCGTTCGGGCTCGATGAACCTCTGTGCTACCCCTGGCAAGACCGGCGCCAGAGGGCCGAGGCAGGGTGTGAGGCAGGGGGCAGGGGGTGAGCCCTTGCCTATCGACGCTCGGCAATTTCCGCCGCTTACGAACGGAGGGCCATCGGGCTGCAAAGTGGATTTCCGAAGTTTTTCAGATAGTTGACCCTCATTCGGCGAGTTGGCGCGGCGGTTGCTTCTACCGGTCCGAATGTCCGGCGCAGCAAGCGCCCTCGCCGCCCCCCATCCTGGGTTGCCATCCGCGCCATGTCGGCCGCCACGCCTACCGCGATCTTCAGCGCCCAGCCCGGGATCGGGGCCGCCGGCGCCGGATCCGTTGGCGGCGTCGCGGCCGTGTCCGGGGCGGGTGCGGCCAGTCCGTTCGGCGACGCCCTGGCGGCCTTGATGGCCAGCCTGGACTCCGGCGGCCCCTCTTCAGACGCCCGCGCCTCCACCCTGGCTGCCGCGCCCACCAGCAAGGCGTCCTTCACGGCGCTTGGAACCAGCCTCGCGGGAATCATGGCCGCGGTGGCCGCCGACGGACAGGCCCAAACCCTGGCCCAAACCCTGGCTGGCGGCACGTCAGCGGGCCAGGTCGACGCCAAGACCGGCGAGGCAGGTCCCAGCACCGGCACCGTGGCCGCCGCCGCCCTGGCTCTGGCCTTGGGACTCATCCCGACCCTGCCGCAGCCCCTGCCGTCCACGCCCACCGATCCGGCGTCGGACAATGCCGCATCCGGCGCTTCGGCGACGACCGCCGCAACGCCGGCGCCCTTCACGCAGACGGGCGCGACCCCAGTCAACAACGCCGGCGCGCCGACCGTTCGCCCCACGTCGACACCGATCGCCAGCGCCTTCGCTGCCAGCCTCCTAGCCTCTCAGAGCGCGACCGCCCAAACGACGCCCCAGACCACCAGCCAAACGGCGCCCCCCCCGGCGACGGCTCAAACCGCAAGCTCGCCGACCGCCACGGCGCGGTCCACCTCCTCCGCCGCGGTCGATGCGAACGCTATCCTGACGTCACACCCCGCCGCCCAGGCCGCTCAAACGACAGCGACGGGTCAGCCGCTCTCCAGCGCCCCGCCGAAGGTCAGCGACCGTGGGTCGTCATCCGCCGCCACCGCCGCCCTCCCCTCCGCGGTGGCCACGGCCGGTCAAGACAGCGGCTTGAGCCGCTTCACCGCCCGCTCGACGCCCGACGCTTCCACAGCCAATCCATCGGCGGCATCTAAGACGGCTCCGCCTCTGGCAGCCGCCAACCCGCCTGCGCCGGATCCGGTTATGCCGGTTTCGACAGCCGCCGCACCGACCGCAACCGCCGCCGCTCAGAATTCTCCAGCGCCGAGCACCTTGGCCCAGACCCTCTTGACCCCCGTCTCCGCAGCCCGCACCTCCGTGGTTCAGGTTGCGCTGGCGACGGCGGCCGTGAACCCGGCCCCCGTGACAGCAGCCGGCCCGCCGCCGGCGGACTCGCTCGCGAAGTCCGCGCCGCCTGCGCCGCAACCGCCCTCGGCGGCTTCGAATCCGACGGTGGCGATCGCTTCCGGCGCCCAGAGCCCGTCCCCGACACAGACCTTGCCGCAGGGTCCCGCAACCGACGCTTCGCTGACCAACGTGCCCGCTTCGGCGGACGTTGCTCAATCCAGCGCCACGCCGCCGGCGACCGACGCCTCCGCGACAGCGGCGGCTCCGCTCTCTGAAACTACTGCCACCGGCGCCCCCTCGGCCGCCCCTGGCGCGGCGCAGCTGTCGGCCGTCCTGAACGAGCCCGCGGCTGCCCTTCCCGGCAATATCTCGACCGCCGGCGCAGGGGCGTCTCGCCCCATAGGCGTCAAGTCCGAGGTTGCGGCCAAGGTCAACACGAGTTCCGCCAAGACCGAGACGACGCCGACACCGATCGCCGACCCTGTCCATGCCACCATCGCGCCAGTGGACCAGAACACCGCCGACAATGGCGCGGCCAGCGGCGGCTCTGGACGGGACGGGACGCGTCACGCCGACGACACGGCCGCCGTCGCCGCCAATTCCAATGACCCCTCCACGGCCGCCCTCGACCAGGGCGCGGCGGTTGGCGTGACAACCGCCACCGCCAATCCCGCGACGACGCCGGCCGCCCTGGCGGCAGCCCACGGCGCCCAAATGACAAGCCAGTTGGCGGACCAGATCGCTCGCAAAAGCGGCGGCAAGCCGACGCAGTTCGACATCTCCCTCGACCCGGCAGGCCTGGGCAAGGTCAACGTCAAGGTTCAGATCGACGCCACCGGCCAGCTCACCGCGCAGATCGCCTTCGAGAATCCCGCGGCGGCCGCCGAGGCCAAGGCGCGGGCCGGGGATCTGCAGCAGGCGTTGGCCCAGGCCGGCTTCGACATTTCCCAGGGCAGCCTCAGCTTCCAGTCCGGCGGTCAAGGCGGCGGTCTGGGCTCCAACGCGGATGGCTCTGCAGCAGCCTCGGGCCTGACCTGGGCCGCCGACACCACCGAAGAAACCCCGATAGCCACGTCCACGCCCGTCCGGTCATCGGACGGCGCCGACGATATCACGATCTAGGAAGAGACCATGACCACCAGCGCAGCGGTCGGCACGCCACCCACCCCGAACAACACCTCCACCAACGCCATCAACTCTGGCCTGGCATCGGTGGCGAACAACTATCAGACCTTCCTGAAGCTGCTGACCACCCAGCTGAAGAACCAGGACCCTCTGTCACCGCTGGACACCAACCAGTTCACCCAGCAGCTGACCCAGATGACCGGCGTGGAGCAGCAGCTCCTCTCCAACCAGCTCCTGCAACAGTTGGTGACCGCTCAAAGCGGCATCGGTCAGAGCGCCAATCTCATCGGCAAGGTGATCACCGCGCCGGGCGCCAACACCGGAGATCCGGCCATCACCGGCGTGGTCTCGGCCGTTCAGCAGGTCAACGGCGCCACCGTGCTCACCGTCGGTTCCAATCAGGTGGCCCTGTCGTCCGTGACCAAGGTCGCCTCCAATCCCAGCAACCCCTTCGCCGCCCTCACGGGCAGCTGATCCCAACCTCTAAGTTTCAGGACAAGGACAACCACCATGAGCATCAACAGCGCCATGCTCGCCGGCGTTTCGGGACTGACGGCTAACTCCGTCGCCCTGTCGACCATCTCCGACAACATCGCGAACGTGAACACGGTCGGCTACAAGCAGACCCAGACCAACTTCGAAAGCCTGGTCACCTCCCAGAACCAGGGCACCAACTCCACCTCCGGCGGCGTCCTGGCGGTGAACCACCAACTGGTCAGCCAGCAGGGCCTGCAGACGCAGACCAGCTCCGACCTGGACCTGTCCATCTCCGGCCAGGGCTTCTTCGTCGGCACCGACCACGCCACCAACATCACCGCGTCGGACACCCGTTCCTTCACGCGCGCCGGATCGTTCACCAAGGACGACCAGGGCTATCTGAAGAACTCGGCCGGTCTCTACCTTCAGGGCTGGCCGGTGAACGCCAACGGGACCATCACCACCGATCCCTCGGATCTCACTAAGCTGCAGTCGATCAACGTCTCCCAGGTCGGCGGCGCCGCGGACTTGACCACCCAGATCGGCGTCAACGCCAACCTGCAGTCCAGCCAAACCGTCTCAGCGGCGGCCACGGCGGCGGCGGCCCTGCCCGTCGGCGCCGGCGCCTATGACACCGCGACCAACAGCATGGCCATGTACGACAGCAACAACGCCACGGGCGTGAAGCCAGACTACAGCCTTCAGGTGCCGATCTCCGACTCCAAAGGCGGCAAGCGCACGGTGCAGATCGACTTCCTGAAAAGCGCCACCCCCAACCAGTGGTACGCCGAAATCGTCGCCGTGCCGGCGTCGGACGTCGTGGACGGCGCGGGCCTCGCCAACGGCCAGGTCTCCAAGGGCATCGTCGCCTTCACCGCGGACGGCAAGCTGGACACGGCCAACACCACCCTGTTCAGCGCCGCCAATCCCTCGATCACCTTCGGCGCCTCCAACGCCGCCGCGCCGGGCGCCAACGCCGTGAACTGGGCCACCAGCCTGGGCATCGCCACCCAGACGGTGGGCTTCAACATCAGCTCCGCCACCGGCGGCCTGACCCAGTTCGACAGCCAGTCGGTCACCCAGTCGATCACCACCAACGGCACCGCCTTCGGCAACCTGACCAAGATCGAGATCGATCAGAATGGGTTCGTCACCGCCGACTTCGACAACGGCGTCACGCGGCGGATCGCCCAGGTGGCCATCGCAACCTTCCCGAACCCCGATGGCTTGTCCGCGGTCACCGGCGACGCTTTCCGCGTCACCCAGAACAGCGGCACCTATAATCTGAAATCACCGGGTACGGGCGGGGCCGGCCTGATCGCGCCCAAGAGCCTTGAATCGTCGACGGTTGACCTGTCCGCGGAGTTCACCGGCCTGATCACCACGCAACGCGCCTACTCGGCGTCCTCGAAGATCATCACCACCGCGGATCAGATGCTGCAAGACCTTTTGAACATCATCAGGTAAGCCGTCCTGTTAACTAAGCTTAATCAGGAATTACACATGATGTCCCAAATTGAGAACATGGGGAAGCTCGTGATTAAGCCATTTTTTACTATCGGGATTAAGTCGTCGTTATCGCCCACCGGCTATTGTCTGCATCAACAGTGATGGTGAGAAGGGCGTAAAGCCATGTTGCAACAGCAACGCACGAACAGCAGGGGCGAAAGGTACGTGATCGGTCCGACCGGCGCGCCCTTGACCCTGTCCGACCTTCCGCCGGCCAACACTCAGCGTTGGGTCATACGCCGCAAGGCGGAAGTCGTCGCGGCGGTACGCGGCGGTCTGTTGACCCTGGATGAGGCCTGCGAGCGCTACTCCCTGACCAACGAGGAATTCCTCGGCTGGCAGGCGTCGATCGATAAACACGGCTTGGCGGGTTTGCGCACAACGCGCCTGCAACAGTATCGCTGAACCCTCCCCCACTTGGTTCGCGACCGCGGCGGCGCTCCCCCCAGGGCGCCGCCGCATTCTTTTCTAAACAGTTTGGGCGGCGCTCTCCCCAGAGCGCCGCCCTTTCGTTTTTCGGCGAGGAGCCTGGAGCGCAAAGCCGCCGCGCGGCCGCCCGAAATGATCGCCCTGGTCCGAAAGGTCGCAGGTCGCAAGCCCTGCCATAAACACCCTGTTTACCTTGCACTGGGTAAATCCTGCCTAGCGACGGGCGCCTAGAAGGCCGGCGACGCGAGTAAAGTTCAGGGACGCCAGGCGCTTCGGACGTGAATCAGCTCTTCAACGCCCTACAGCGATACGGTATCGGACGACTGGCGGTGATGCTTGGCATCGGCGCCGGCGCGGCCGCCCTGATCGCGGCGATTCTCCTCAACCTCGGCGCCCAGCCCATGGGCCTGCTGTACTCCAACCTCGACCTGCGCGAGGCGGGCACGATCACCCAGTCTCTCGAACAGGCGGGGATCAGGTACGAGGTCAAGGGCGACGGTTCGACCATCATGGTCCAGCGCGACAAGGTCGCCGCCGCGCGCCTGATGCTGGCCGGCAAGGGCCTGCCCACCGCCAGCTCCGTCGGCTACGAGATCTTCGACACCCAAAGCGCCATGGGCCAGACGGACTTTGTCCAGCAGCTGAACATGAAGCGCGCCACCGAGGGCGAGCTGGCGCGCACGATCCGGTCCCTGGACGGGGTCACCGAAGCGCGCGTTCACCTGGTCATGCCCCGCCGTCAGCTGTTCGAAGACGAAGCCGAGCAACCCTCGGCCGCCGTCACCCTGGGCGTCGGCGCGCGGGAGCCGTCCGGCGATCAGGTCCGCTCGGTGCAGAACCTGGTGGCCGGCGCGGTGCCGAACATGAAGCCCGATCGCGTGGTGGTTATCGACCAGCACGGCAAGACCCTGTCGGGCGGCGGCGACGCCGGGTCGGCCAGTCAGCTGGCTCAGACCGAAAAACAGAGCGTCGAAGAGCGCATCCGCAAGACGGTCAAGGACATGGTCGAGGGCGTGGTCGGCGTGGGCCATGCCCGGGTCCAGGTCACCGCCGACGTCGACCTAAACCAGGTCACCACCCAGGAAGAGAAGTTCGACCCGGATGGTCAGGTGGTCCGCTCCGAACAGACCAACGAACAGAATTCCAAGGAAAATCAGGCCAATTCTGGCGCCGTGGCCAGCGCCACCGCCAATGTCCCAGGCTCTCCCCCCGCCACTGGAACCGACAGCGGCAACTCCACCGGCGCGACGGATTCCACCACCAACTACGAGATTTCCAAGACCACGCGCACCGTGGTCCAGGCCCCCGGGACGGTTAAGCGCCTGTCGGTGGCGGTCGCCGTCGATGGCGCCACCGCGGCGGGGACCAAGGGCAAGCCGGGCGCCTATACCCCCCGGACCGCCGACGAGATGAAGCGTCTCGACGACCTGGTGAAGGCGGCCATCGGCTTCTCCACCGAGCGCGGCGACGTGGTCAGCGTGGTCAATGTCCGCTTCCCGCATGAGGACGACCAGGACGGTGTCACCGCCACGAACCCGCTGATGGGCTTTGACAAGAACGATATCATGCGGGCGGTTGAACTGGGCATCCTGGGCCTGGTGTCCCTGGTGATCCTGTTCTTCGTGGTCCGGCCGTTGGTGCGTGGCGCCGGCGGCGGCGGGCTGCCGATGCTGTCGCACGGCGGCGACGTCACCCGCATGGTCACCACCCACGACGGTCAAACCATGCAGGTCAGCGGCTCGGGCGCCCCCCTCGCCCTGGCCGCGCCGGACATCGACCAGAAGATCGACATCGCCAGGATCGAAGGCCAGGTGAAAGCCTCCTCGGTCCGCCGCGTGGCCGAGTTCGTCGACAAGCATCCCGACGAGTCCGTCTCCATCCTCCGCACATGGCTGCATGAATCCGCATGACCATGATTCGCAAAGGCAAGGCGGTCACGGACGCCACCAAGCTATCGGGGCCTGAAAAGGCCGCGGTGGTGCTGCTCGCGCTTGGCGAAGAGCACATAACGATCTGGGAGAACCTGGACGACGAGGAGATCAAGGAAGTCTCCCAGGCCATGGCCAGCCTCGGCACGGTCTCCTCCCAGGTGGTTGAGGATCTGCTGGTGGAGTTCGTCTCCGGCATGTCGGCGGCCGGCGCCCTGATGGGTTCCTTCGAACAGACGCAGCGTCTGCTCCACGCCTTCCTGCCCCCGGATAAGGTCGACACCCTGATGGAGGAGATCCGCGGTCCAGCGGGTCGCACCATGTGGGACAAGCTGGGCAACGTGAATGAGGCGGTGCTCGCCAACTATCTGAAGAACGAATACCCCCAGACCGTCGCGGTGGTCCTTTCCAAGGTCAAATCCGACCACGCCGCCCGCGTCCTGGCCGCCCTGCCGGAAGACTTCGCCCTGGAATGCGTCACCCGCATGCTGCGCATGGAGCCGGTGCAGCGCGAGATCCTGGACAAGATCGAACAGACCCTGCGCACCGAATTCATGTCCAACCTGGCGCGCACGTCGAAACGCGACAGCCACGAGATGATGGCGGAGATCTTCAACAGCTTCGACCGCCAGACCGAGGCCCGTTTCCTGGCCGCCCTGGAAGAACGCAGCCGTGAGAGCGCCGAGCGCATCCGGGCCCTGATGTTCGTCTTCGAAGACCTGTCCAAGCTGGACCCCGGCGGGGTGCAGACCCTGCTGCGGGCGGTGGAGAAGGATCAGCTGGCCCTGGCGCTGAAGGGCGCCTCGGATTCCCTGCGCGAGATGTTCTTCTCCAACATGTCCGAACGGGCGTCGAAGATCATGCGCGAGGACATGGAAAGCATGGGCCCAGTGCGCCTGCGCGACGTCGACCAGTCCCAGATGTCCATGGTTCAGGTCGCCAAGGACCTGGCCGCCAAGGGCGAGATCATGCTGGCCGGCGCCGGCGGCGATGACGAGCTGATCTACTGATGCCCGAAGCGCCCCAACCCACCCTGCGCAAGTTCACCTTCGACACGGAGTTCGACGGCGGCGGCAACATCAGTTCCCAGCCCACGCCCTATAAGCGCGTCTACACTGCCGAAGAGGTCGAACGCATCCGCCTCGCCGCCTACGCCGAAGGCGAGGCCACGGCTATGGCCAGCGCCCAGGCCCTCACCGCCCAGGCCCTGGCCCAGATCGCCGACGCCGCCCACATCGCCCTGCCCACCCTGGCAGCGGCGGCCCATGAGCACCGGGTCGGTTCTGCCGAGCTGGCCCTGGCCGCGGCGCGCAAGATCGCCGACGCCGCCTGCGATCGTTTTCCCGAGGCCCCGATCCAGGAGGCCCTGGCCGCCCTGGCGCGCGAGGTCGAGGCTTCGCCCCGCCTCGTGGTGTTCGCCAACGCCGAGCGCATGGAGGCGGTGCAGGCCGCGCTTCAGGAAACCGCCAACGCCATCGGTTTCGCCGGCCAGATCATCGCCCGCCCCGACCCCAACATGCCGCGCGCCGCCTTCCTCCTCGACTGGGGCGACGGGCGCGCCGCGTTCGATCCCGCCGAGGCCGCCCAGCGTGTCGGCCAAGCGCTTGAAGCCGCCCTGGCCGCAGACGGCCTGCACGGCGAAGCCCTGAACCCCCATCCTCCAGGCCCGAGCACCGATCATGTCTGAAGACACCCCCCTGCCCCTCGAGGAGTTCCCGACCCAGGACATGGCCTCGATGCTGATGTCCCAGATCGCCCACGAGGATAAGACCGCCTCGGACCTGGCGCCGGTGTTCGACGTGCCGGTGAACATCTCCGCCGTCCTCGGCCGTGCCCACCTGTCGGTGGCTCAACTGCTGCAGCTGGGCCAGGGCAGCATCCTCGAGCTCGACCGCAAGGTCGGCGAGGCCATCGACATCTATGTGAACAACCGGCTCGTCGCCCGCGGCGAAGTGGTCATCGTCGATGACCGCCTTGGCGTGACCATGACTGAAATTATCAAGGACGGCGACTCCGCGGCCTGAAGGGCCGGGTGAGTAAGGAGAACGACAATGCGGCTTCTGGTCGTCGGACGATTGAGCGGACAGCTGGCCAGCGCTGTGAAAATGGCCATGGACGCTGGGGCCAAGGTCGCCCACGTGGAAAGCTGTGAGGCCGCCACCCACGCCCTGCGCGCAGGCCAGGGCGCCGACCTGCTCATGGTCGACTACGAGCTGGACATCGCCGGTCTGATCGCCGCCAACGAAGCCGAGCGGATTCGCGTGCCGGTGGTGGCCTGCGGCGTCGGCGCCGACTCCAAGCGCGCCGGCGACGCCATCCGCGCGGGCGCCAAGGAATTCATCCCGCTGCCGCCGGATGCGACCCTGATCGCCGCGGTCCTGGCCGCCGTCGCCGACGACGAACGCCCCATGGTGGCCCGTGATCCGGCCATGCAGGCGGTGCTCACCCTGGCCGACCAGGTGGCGCCGTCCGAAGCCTCGATCCTGATCACCGGCGAAAGCGGCGTGGGCAAGGAAGTCGTCGCCCGATACCTGCATGCCAAGTCCAAGCGCGCCGGCCGGCCGTTCATCTCCGTCAACTGCGCCGCCATCCCCGAAAACCTGCTGGAAAGCGAACTGTTCGGCCACGAGAAGGGCGCTTTCACCGGCGCCATGGCCCGGCGCATCGGCAAGTTCGAGGAAGCCAACGGCGGCACCCTGCTGCTGGACGAAATCTCCGAAATGGACGCCCGCCTGCAGGCCAAGTTGCTGCGCGCCATCCAGGAACGCGAGATCGACCGGGTCGGCGGCTCCAAGCCGGTCAGGGTGGATATCCGCATCCTGGCCACCTCCAACCGCGACCTGGCCCAGGCCGTGCGCGACGGAACCTTCCGCGAAGACCTGCTCTACCGGCTGAATGTCGTCAACATCCGCCTGCCGCCCCTGCGCGATCGGCCTGGCGACATCGGCCCCATGGCCGAGTTCTTCGCCAAGAAATATGCCGCCGCCAACGGCTCGCCCGACCGCCCGATATCGGCCCAGGCGCGCCAGCGCCTGATCAGCCACCGCTGGCCCGGCAATGTGCGCGAACTGGAAAACGCCATGCACCGCGCCGTGCTTCTCAGCACAGGCCCGGAGATCGAGGAGTTCGCCATCCGCCTGCCGGACGGCGCGCCCATGTCGCCGGGACCCGGCGCGGAAACGGCCCGGGTCGCCTCCATGGCGGCCGAAGCCGTCAGCCGCAGCTATGTCGGCCAGACCGTGGCGGCCGTGGAGCAACAACTGATCATCGACACCCTCAGTCATTGCCTGGGCAACCGCACCCACGCGGCGAACATCCTGGGCATTTCGATCCGCACCCTGCGCAACAAGCTGAAGGAATATGGCGACGCCGGCATCGCCGTGCCGCCGCCTCAGCAGGGCGCGGCAAGCGCCGCGTGAGCTGAACCCGATCCATGGCTGACATCGGCCTTCCCCGCGCCCTGAATTCGCCGCCCACCGCCCGCGAGGCGCTGGGCTGGGTGATGCGTGGCGAGGTGGCCCTGGCGCTGGGCATCATCGGCATCATCTTGCTGCTGATCCTGCCGATCCCAGCCTTCCTGCTCGACATGCTGCTGGCGATCTCGATCATCAGCGCCGTCCTGATCCTGATGACCGCGCTGCTGATCAAGAAGCCGCTGGAATTCACCGCCTTCCCCACCGTCCTGCTGATGACCACCCTGATGCGGCTGGGGTTGAACATCGCCTCCACCCGCCTGATCCTGGGTCACGGCCACGAGGGCACCGACGGCGCCGGCCACATCATCCAGGCCTTCGGCGCCCTGATGATGTCGGGCAATTTCGTCATCGGCCTGGTGGTGTTCGCTATCCTGCTGGTGGTGAACTTCGTGGTCATCACCAAGGGCTCCGGCCGGATCGCCGAAGTCGCCGCCCGCTTCACCCTGGACGCCATGCCAGGCAAGCAGATGGCCATCGACGCCGACCTGTCGTCGGGGATCATCGACCAGGAGACCGCCAAACAGCGCCGCAAGGACCTGGAGCAGGAATCCACCTTCTTCGGGGCCATGGACGGTGCGTCCAAGTTCGTCCGCGGCGACGCCATGGCCGGGTTGATGATCGTCGGCATCAACATTGTCGGCGGCATTCTGATCGGCGTGGTCCAGCACCATCTGCCGCTCAGCCAGGCGGCCTCATCCTACACCATCATGACCATCGGCGACGGCCTGGTCAGCCAGATCCCGGCCCTGGTGATCTCCATCGCCGCCGGCCTGCTGGTCTCCAAGTCCGGGGTCGAGGGCTCGGCCGACAAGGCCCTGGTGGTGCAACTGGCCACCAACCCCATCGCCCTGGGCATGGTCTCCGCCGCCGCCGGGGTGCTGGCCCTGATCCCCGGCATGCCGATCATCCCCTTCGCCGCCTTGTCCCTGGGCTCGGGCACCCTGGCCTGGCGGCGCAGCCAGGCCGCCAAGGCCCCGCCGCCGCCGCCGCCCAAGGCCACCGCCGAGCCGGAAGAAGAGCCGATCTCGGCCAGCCTGGTCATCGACGACGTCAAGATCGAACTGGGCTACGGCTTGTTGAACCTGATCAACGACCTGGAAGGCCGCCGCCTCACCGACCAGATCAAGGCCCTGCGCAAGACCCTGGCGGCCGAGTACGGCTTCGTCATCCCGCCGGTGCGTATCCTCGACAACATGCGCCTGCCCAACCAGGGCTACGCCATCCGCATCAAGGAGATGGAGTCGGGCTCGGGCGAGGTTCGCCTGGGTCACCTGATGGCCATGGACCCGCGGGGCGGTCAGGTGGAGCTGCCCGGCGAACATATGCGCGAACCGGCTTTCGGCTTGCCGGCCACTTGGATCGAGGAGTCCCTGCGCGAGGAGGCCACCTTCCGCGGTTACACCACCGTCGATCCCGCCACGGTGCTCACCACCCACCTCACCGAGATACTCAAGGACAACATGGCCGATCTGCTCTCCTATGCGGAGGTGCAGAAGCTGCTGAAGGACCTGACCGTCGAGCAAAAGAAGCTGGTGGAGGACTTGATTCCGTCCGTCGCCACCGCCAGCACCGTGCAGCGGGTGCTGCAGGCCCTGTTGCGCGAGAAGGTCTCCATCCGCGATCTGCCCTCGATCCTGGAAGGCATCGCCGAGGCCGCGCCCCACACCGCCTCGATCACCAACCTGGTGGAACAGGTCCGCGCCCGCCTGGCGCGCCAGATCTGCTGGGCCAACCGCGGCGACGATGGCGCCCTGCCGATCATCGCCCTGTCCCCGGACTGGGAAACCGCCTTCGCCGAATCCCTCATCGGCCAGGGCGACGACAAGCAACTGGCCCTTGCGCCATCCCGGCTGCAGGACTTCATTCGCGGCGTGCGCGAAGCCTTCGAACGCGCCGCCCTGTCGGGCGAGACCCCAGTGCTGCTCACCGGCCCCGGCATCCGCCCCTATGTCCGCTCGATCATCGAAAGGTTCCGCGGCCAGACGGTCGTCATGAGTCAGAGCGAGATCCATCCCCGGGCCCGGCTCAAGACCGTGGGCATGGTCTGACGGCAGGCTTTGCATCGACGGCGCCGATGTCCGACTGTTTCAGTTTCGTAGGAAAAACACCGTCGGCGGCGGAACCGCCATGGCGATAGCTGGTTAGTAGTTGCCTTGGAGGGGGCTCCGCTATTCTCAGACGGGAACCCCCTACCATGTCTAAGCCCCTGATCTACGCCGCCATCACCCTGGCCGTGGCCCTGCCCTTCGCCGCCCAGGCCAAGACGGCCAAGCCCGCATCGGCTTCCGCCCCCCCCGCTTCCGCCCCGGCCAGTTCCGACAGCGCAACCAGCTCGGCGACCACCCCGCCCGCCGCAGCGGCGCCGCCGGCCGCCACCCCGCCCGCCGCGACCACGCCTCCGGCCGCCGCCCCGACCGCCAACGCCGCCGCCGGCGCCGCTACGGACGCCAGCGCCACGGCGCCGGCCTTCACCGTCGGCGCTCCGGTCAAGGACAACACCGGCGCGGTGATCGGCTCGATCACTGAGCTGAAGCCCGGCGCCACCGGCGCTCAGACGGCCACCATCAAGATGGGCGCTGACCAGTTCGCCGTGGTCACGACCGGCATGGCGCTGCAAGACGGCGCGGCCGTGATCAACATGACGCAGGCCGAACTGCAGGCGAAACTTCACCCGGCCGCCGCGCCAAAGTAGGCGACCCTAAGTAGCCGGAACAATTCGGCTACAGCTCCGTTGCGTCCCATGCGGGCCATCCCATTCGGGTTTGGACCGCATGGGATTTTCGTCATGTCCGGACCTGTCTTGATCCTGCTGAGCGTCGCGGCCCTGGCCGCCGGCGCCGCCTCGGCCCAGACTCCCGCCGCCACTCCCGCCACCACCGATGTCGCCCACAACGCCGCCGCCCTCGCCGGGCCCCTGGCCATCGGCGCTACGGTGCGTGACCGCGACGGCCTGACCCTTGGCCGAATCGCCCGCCTCACCACCGGCGCCGAGGGCCAGACCATGGTCATGTTGCGCAAGGGCGTGGACAGCTTCTCGGTGCGCTCCAGCGCGCTGACCCTGACCAGCGGCGGCGTGGTCAGCAGCCTGTCGCGCAAGGACATCAAGGCGCTGGGGTCTTCGGCCACACATTAAGCCCCCCCGCCCGCCATTGCGGCGACGCCCGCTCGCTGGTAGCCATTCGACCAGCGCGGCGCGGGCCGCTTGGGGAAGTATCGGTCATGGTGTCGAGCACGCGGCGGGGCGGTCTGTTGGGGATCCTGACCTTCGATCGCATGATCACGGGGCCGGTTATCCACCTGGTCTATTGGGCCGGCATGGGCGTCATCGTGGTGGCCGCCCTGTCGGTGGTGGGCGCCGCCATCGGCGTGGCGTTCCGCGAAGGCAGCTGGGCGGCGATCCTGGCGGCGATCCCGGTGCTGGTGGTCGGGCTGCTGGTGGTCGGGGCGCTTGGCCTGATCTGGCGCGCGATCTGTGAGTTCTATGTCGTCATCTTCCGCATCGGCGACGACCTCAGCGCCCTGCGCGCCGCCGCCGAGGAAGAAGCCCGCCGTCGCTAACCCTTGAACGCGGCTTCCAGCGCCCGCATCGCCGGCTTGGCCTCGCCGCTGGCGTCAAACAGGCAGGGCTTGTCTTCCGGCAGATCCCGCACGATCCAGGAATCACTGTCGCGCAGGCTCCATAGGCTGAAGGCGAAGCGCTGCGCGGGGGGCAGGTCCATGAAGGCGCGCCCCGCCTCGGCATAGAGGTCGCGCTGGCGAACCTCCAACAGGTCAGGCCGCTTGAAGCCCTGCACGCGCGCCAGGGAGACATCCATCTCCGAAACGTGCACCGGCAGGCCCAGGCTGCCCAGCTCCTTTATCGCCGCACTGATGGCCCCGGGCGGCAGGTCGGCGTCGACGTGGGTCTGGGTGCCCAGCCCGCCCAGCGGCGCCCCGGCCTTGAGCAAGGCCTCGGCCAGCCGCAGGAACGAGGCCCGCTTGCCGGGGATTTTCTCAAGGTAGTAGTCGTTGAGGAACAGCCGGGCGTGGGGATCGGCCTCGTGCGCGATCTCATAGGCCAGGCGCATGTGCTCGAAGGCGCCCAGGCGTTGCGACCACAGGCTCTGGCGCCATTCGCCGCCGTCCTCGGCGATGGCCTCATTGACCACGTCCCAGGCCACCGCCTGGCCACGATACCGGCCCACCACGGCGGTGATGTAGTTGGTGTAGGCGGTGCGGAAATTGGTGCGGTGCTCGTCCAACTGTTCGAAGGCCGGCGGCTTCTCGGCGTACCAGACCAGGGTGTGGCCAAACAGGCGGATGTTGTTATCGCGGGCGAAGGCGGCGATGGCGTCCGGGGCGTCGAAGCGGAAGCTGCCGTCCGCCTGGACGATGTACTCCATCTTCATCTCGAACTCGGGCGTGATCTGCGAGACCTGATCGCGCAGGAGGTTGGCGAAGGCCGGGTCCTCCAGCCGCTGCGACATCACCGCCGTGCCGATGGGAAAGGGCGCCACGGTCTTCAACGGTGGCGGCGGCGGCGCTGGCTTGCCTTCGGCGGGGCGAGAACAGGCGGTGAGCGCCAGGGCCGAGGCCAGCACAGCGCGGCGGCTGGCGCCGGGCTTGGCCTGCAGGGTCACCTGCCGCCGCCCGCGGCGCGGCGCAGGCCGATCTCGTCCAGGGCGGCGGTCTCGCGCCGGCCCTCTTCCTTGGCGGCGGCGAACCGGGCGTTTTCGGCCACCTGTTCGTACTTTTTCAGGGTCTCGAAAGCCTCGGCCAGGGCGTCGCGGGCGCCCTCCTCTTCCCCCGTGGTCGCATCGATGGTGTCCTGGGCGGCGGCCTTGCGGATCTTCAAACCCTGAAGGAAACCGACCAGATACCAGGACGCCTCGGCGTTATCTCGGGCCTGCTGCGCTTCAACCTCGCCCTCGGCGATCAGCACCGCCAGCCGCATCTCTGCGGCCACCCGGCGCTCAACAATCTCCGAGAGGCGCTTCTGCAGCAGCTCGACCTCGAAGTTCGAGAGCTTGATCAGCTGGTCGGCCCATTTCATTCGGCATTACTCGATACGATGTCGGCGAGGCGGTCGAAACCGTCCTGCAGGCTGGTGAGCTCTTCCTTGTCCTGCGCCAGGAACTGTTCCAGCGCGGGGTTCAGGCGAATGGCGCGGTCGAGCTGGGGATCGGAGCCGGCGCGATAGGCGCCGATGCGGATCAGCTCTTCCATGTTGGCGTAGGCGGCCAGGGTCTGGCGCGCGTTGGTGACGATCTCGCGCTCGATCGGCGTCTGGCACCCGGGCATGGTTCGGCTGATCGACTTCAGCACATTGATCGCCGGGAACCGGCCGCGCTCGGCGATGGCCCGCTCCATGACGATGTGGCCGTCCAGGATCCCGCGCACGGCGTCGGCGATAGGCTCGTTATGATCGTCCCCGTCCACCAGCACGGTGAACAGCCCGGTGATTGGCCCCGCCGTGGTGCCGTCGGGCCGCACCGGGCCTGGCCCCGCGCGCTCCAGCAGCTTGGGCAGTTCGGAAAACACGGTGGGGGTATAGCCCTTGGTGGTGGGCGGCTCGCCTGCGGCCAGGCCGATCTCGCGCTGGGCCATGGCGAAGCGGGTGACGCTGTCCATCAGGCACAGGACTTCCATGTCCTGGTCACGCAGGAATTCGGCCAGGGCCATGGTCATATAGGCGGCCTGGCGGCGCTTCAGCGCCGGTTCGTCCGAGGTTGCGACCACGACGATGGCCCGCTTCAGGCCCGCCTCGCCCAGGGTCTCCTCGATGAATTCCCGCACTTCTCGGCCCCGTTCGCCGATCAGACCCACCACCACCGCGTCGCAGGTGGCCTCCCGGGCCAGCATCGACAGCAGCACCGACTTGCCGACGCCGGAGCCGGCGAAAATGCCAAGTCGCTGGCCCCGGCAGGTGGTGGTGAAGGCGTTCATCGAACGCACGCCCAAGTCCAGCCGCTCGCCCACCCGGCCGCGGGCATGGGCTGGCGGCGGTGGCGCGCGCAGGGAATAGGGGGCGATGCCTTGCGGCAGGGGACCCTTGCCATCGATGGGTTCGCCGAAGGCGTCGACGATCCGGCCCAGCCACGCCTTGGTGGGGCGCACGCTGGCGCCGTCCGGCTGGATGCGGATCTCGGCGCCCGGCGCCACCCCTTCCACCGGGCCAAACGGCATCAATAGGGCGCGGGTCTCGCGGAAGCCCACCACCTCGGCCGCCAGCGGCTTGGCGCCCCGGCGCTCGACCTCCGCGCGGGCGCCGATGGACAGACGCGTCAGCCCGCCGCGCGCTTCGATAAGCAAGCCGTTGACCGCCGCCACCCGGCCCGAAACGGACAAGGGATCGATACGCTCAACGGCGGCGATGAGATTGCGCAAAGACGGACCTAGCCCTTCGGAAATCAGCAGGGCCGATGGTCGCCTCAGTCGCCTTAATCATTGACTAACTTTCGCCGCCCGAAGGCGGCCAAGGACCACCTTTCGGACGATCCGTCGCATCGCATGGACTCTGGAACCGGTCCCGCGTCCCTGGACGCAGAAGGTCTAGCTGGAAGGGGGCGGCTGACCGATCATCGCCCGCCGACGCTGGGCCAGGGCGGCGCAGGTGGCGGATCCGATCGGGCCGTCCACGTCATAGAGAAAGCATTCGCCGATGGCGACGCCTTCCGCCGCCTGGTGGTCGGCCACCTCCAGCCCAATCCATTCCTTCACCGGCAGGCGGTTCAGATACAGGGTCACGTCACTGTTGATATAGCCCAGGCCCTGGTCCCCGGCGTTGGCGAAGGGACTGGCAAAGTCGGCGCAGAGGGCGGCGCGCATGAACGGCGTCAGGGGTGTTCCCTCCACCAGTTCGCGCACCTCTTTCATCCAGGTGCGCCTTGGCCCCGCCGTGCCGACCCCGCCGCTGATCGGCTTCATGGCCCACATCCCGCCCATGCCGGTCTCGCGCGGCGGCGGATCGGCCACTGTCTCCGGCGCTGGCGCATCCCAGTTTGGCCGGGTCCAGACCTTGCCATCTGGCGGCTCGGCCCGGCGCAGGTACTGGCTGGTGGCGCGGGCCACGCTGACCCCGCCGCTCATGAATTCCGCGTCGATCACCTTGATCCGCCCACCGTCGCGCACCACCCGCGTGGCGATCTCGATCGGCGAGAAATCCGGCAGGCGGTACATGTCCACCGTCAGGCGCGCCGGGGTGAACTCCGGATTGCCGTGGCGCTGCTCGATCTCGAAGGCCAGCAGGCCGACGATCACCCGTCCGTGCAGGGACTGGGGATTCCAGGGACCCCGGCTGACCGGGTTGGCGAGATATCCGGCGCCGCCACGCTTGAAGAAGGCTTCGTTTTCCATCGCGGCGGACCATGGCGGATTCGAAGCGTAAGCACGAGGGGCGTAAGCCCGAGACCTCCCAGCAAAACCGCAGGCTCAGCGTTCGAACACCACCACCGTATCGGCGTGATAGGCGACCTCGCCATGGCGACGAAAACCGGCCTTTTCCGCCACCCGGATCGAAGCGCCGTTCCCCGGGTCTATGATGCACCACACCCGCGGCGAGCCAAACCTCGCCTCGCCCCAGGCCAGCGCCGCCGTCAAAGCTTCGCTCGCGTAGCCCTTGCCGTGCGCCCAGGGCGCCAGGGCCCATCCGGCCTCCGGCGCGTCATTGAATGGATGATCCAGCCCGCGCCGGAAATCCGCCAGCCCCAGGTCGCCCACATAGCGCCCGCTGGCCTTCTCCTCCACGGCCCAGAAGCCATGCCCCAGCAAGGCCCAGTGCCCGACATAGCGGTGCAGCCGGCTCCAGCACTCATCGCGCCCGAACACCCGCCCGCCGATATGGCGCACCACCGTCTCGTCGCCCCACATCGCCGCCAGGTCGTCGAAATCGGCCAGGGTGTGGCCGCGCAGGCGAAGGCGCTGGGTCTCGAGGACGGGGATATCGGTCATCGGCGCTCCGGGCGAAAAGATCGTCACCGCCGCTTCGCACAGCCACGCTATCGACGGCAAGGCCGCGCCCGCGCCTTTACAGCGAGCAAGCGGCTCCCCTTATATGCTGGCGGAAAAGGGCCCCACCAATCGCCGCCGACACCACTTCGAAAAGGGAGGCCAGCATGGGCCACAAATACCAGTCCATCCTCGAAACCATCGGCAACACCCCCGTGGTGCGGATCAACAAGATGGGTCCCGAGGGGATCAATCTGTTCGTCAAGATCGAGGCCTTCAATCCGATGAGCTCGGTGAAGGACCGTCTGGCCCTGGGCGTCATCGAGGCGGCGGAGAAGAGCGGTGCGCTGAAGCCCGGCCAGACCGTGATCGAGGCCACCAGCGGCAACACCGGCATCGGCCTGGCCATGGTCTGCGCGCAGAAGGGCTATCCCCTGGTGGTCACCATGCCCGAGAGCTTCAGCGTCGAGCGGCGCAAGCTGATGCGCTTCCTGGGCGCCAAGGTGGTGCTGACCCCCGCCGCCCAGCGCGCCACCGGCATGGTCAAGAAGGCCGTCGAACTGGCCGAAACCCACGGCTGGTTCCTGACCCGCCAGTTCGAGAACGAAGCCAATCCGGACATGCACTCGCGCACCACCGCCCAGGAAATCCTCAACGATTTCGAGGGCGAGGCCCTGGACTACTGGGTTACCGGCTATGGCACCGGCGGCACGCTCAAGGGCGTCGCCCGGGTGCTGGCCGACAAACGCCCCGACACCAAGATCATCGTTTGTGAACCGGCGGACGCCCCCCTGCTGGCAAGCGGCGAAGCCCAGGAACGCAACGCCGACGGCTCGGCCGCCGCCGGCCACCCGGCCTGGAAGCCCCACCCCATGCAGGGCTGGACTCCGGATTTCATCCCCAAGCTGGCCGGCGACGCCGTGGCCGCCCACTACGTCGACCAGGTGGTCGAGATCACCGGCCCCGAGGCCATCCGCACCAGCCTGGAGCTGGCCCGCAAGGAGGGCGTCTTCGTCGGCATCACCGCCGGCGCCACCCTGGCCGGCGCCCTGAAAGTCGCCGCCACCGCCCCAAAGGGCTCGACCTTCCTGGTCATGCTGCCGGACACGGGGGAACGCTATCTCTCCACCCCTCTGTTCGCGGACATCCCCACGGACATGACCGAGGAAGAGCTGGCCATCGTCCAGTCGACGCCGCTGTTCCGGACCTGACCCTTTTTTCTCTTCCCCTCTTGCGGAAAATGGATCGGCGCCCCGCCTGCCCCTCACTGGCGAACTACGAAGGGTATGGGGCGCGAGACGATGGGGGTTTCAGCGGAGAACCAGCGCTTGCGTCAAGCTGGAGCCCCCTTCCCCCGCTCCGCGGGTACTTCCCCCATCACTTCGTTCGGGGGAAGAGAGCGGCCGGGGGAAGAGGGCGGCGCCCGACTGAGCGCCGCCCTGCCGCCAGTGTCTTAAGCCGCCGCTGGCGTCTGCCCACCCGCCAGGAAGTCCATCTTGCCCAACGGCACGCCCTGGACGCGCAGCAGCGCATAGGCCGTGGTCACGTGGAACAGGAAGTTGGCCAGGGAGAACTGCATCAGGAAGTCCGGGGCCGCGAAGGTCATGGTGCGGCCCGGCAGCGGCAGTTCGATGGTTGCGCCGTGGCGGGCGTCCACCTGTTCCTTGGAGATCGTGTCCAGGAAGGCGACGGTGTTGGCGATCCGCGCCTTCAGCTCCGGGAAGGTGGTCTCCACGTCCGGCATGGCCGGCGCCTCGATACCTGCCAGGCGGGCCGCCCCGCCCTTGGCCGCGTCGCTGGCCAGTTGGATCTGGCGCGGGAAGGGGTGCATATCGGAAGCCAGCCGCGCGTCGGTGTATGCGGTCAGCTCGACGCCGGTCGCCTTGGCGTGGGCCTCGGCCTTGTCCAGGAAGCTGGCCAGGTTCTGCAGGCCCCGGCGATAGGTGGGGATCGAGATGTCATAGAGAGAGACGGACATGGGCGCGCTCCTGGGGGCGATGTTTCTTAAGGGCTCCACATAGGCGCGGCTCTGTGACAGCGCCACCACGGCGCGGACAATACGCCGCAGGATTGCGTCAAACGCCCGCCCCGCTAGGGCAAAAGCCGCTGTCCATGGCGCTTTGGCCTAGGGATTCACGAAAGAGTCATCGCCCATGCGACACCCGCGACAGCGGCGTCGCTTGCAGCCGAATCGCAAATCGGCTTAACGATTCGCTTCGTAAGGGCTTTCACCATTAACCAGTCTTAAATTAACTCGTTGGCAATGTGGCGGACGAGCGAGTTGAGTAAATCGTCGCAATCGTAGAGCTATAGCGCCCGAGGGCGTGGAGGGGCCAATGCGTGTACTGTTGATCGAGGACGACAGCGCCACGGCGCAAGGCATCGAGTTGATGCTGAAGTCGGAAGGTTTCAACGTCTACACCACGGACCTGGGGGAAGAAGGCATAGATCTGGGGAAGATTTATGACTACGACCTGATCCTTCTGGACATGAACCTCCCTGACATGAGCGGCATGGACGTGCTGCGGACTCTTCGGGTGGGAAAAGTCAACACGCCCATTATGATTCTTTCCGGCTCTTCCGAGATCGACACCAAGGTGAAGACCCTGGGCGGCGGCGCCGATGATTACATGACCAAGCCTTTCCACAAGGAAGAACTGGTCGCCCGCATCCACGCTGTTGTGCGCCGCTCCAAGGGCCATGCCCAATCGGTCATCCGCACCGGCGACATCACCGTCAATCTCGACGCCAAGACCGTGGAAGTTAATGGCATCCGCGTGCATCTGACCGGTAAGGAATATCAGATGCTTGAGCTGCTCTCCCTGCGTAAGGGCACGACGCTCACCAAGGAAATGTTCCTCAACCACCTCTACGGCGGCATGGACGAGCCCGAATTGAAGATCATCGACGTCTTCATCTGCAAGCTGCGCAAGAAGCTGGCCGCGGCCGCCAACGGCAAGCATCACATCGAGACGGTCTGGGGCCGCGGCTACGTGCTGCGCGATCCTCAGGAAGGCGCCATCGCCGCCTGATCCGGCGCGACTCCGGTCGCGCCTGCCTAGCTGAACTGAAGTCATCGGGCGGCGGCGCGCATTGCGCCCCGCCCGAAACTACGTGAGGCTCCGCCCAAAGCCCTGGGTGGAGGCGGCCGCATGGCCCGACTGGCAATCCTGTTCGCCTGCATCGCCGCGGCCTTCGCCCTGTTCTACTTGGACGCCAGGAGCCCAGCGCCCTCGCCGGCCGACGCCCCGCCCCAGGCCTTCTCGGCCGGGCGGGCCATGGCCGACATCGCGGTCATAGGCCTTGTCCCTCACCCCACCGGCTCGCCCGCCAATGCGGTAGTGCGCGATCACCTGATCAGGCGGATGACCGAGCTTGGCCTGTCGCCGCAGGTTCAGCGTACCGAGAGCCACGCCGCGCGAGACCTCGGCGGCGAGGCCTATGTGTTCGGCGCCACGGTGGAAAATGTCATCGGCGTGCTGCCAGGCAAGGATCACACCCTGCCGGCCCTGGCGCTGATGGCGCACTACGACAGTGTGCCGGCCTCCCCCGGCGCCGCCGACGACGGGGCGGGCGTGGCCTCCCTGCTGGAGATGGCCAGGGCGATCAAGGCGCGCGGCGTTCCAGAGCGTGACGTGGTGCTGGCGGTCACCGACGGCGAGGAGGTCGGACTGCTGGGCGCGGTGGCCTTCTTCGGCCAGAACCCCCTGGCTGGCCGGGTGGGGTTCGTCATCAACCTGGACGCCAGGGGCGGCGGCGGGCGGGCCCAGATGTTCCAGACCGGGGCTGCTAACGCCGGCGCCGTGACCCTGTTCCGCCAGGCCGCCACCCGGCCCCAGAGCAACTCCCTGACCACCTTCGCCTACCGGATGATGCCAAACGACACCGACTTCACGGTGTCCGACGAGCGCCACATCCCCGGCCTGAACCTGGCCTTCATCGGCCGGCAGTTCGACTACCACGCCCCCAGTTCCACCATCGCGGCCCTCGACCAAGGCGCCCTGCAGAGCCTGGGCGAACAGGCGCTGGGGCCGGCCATGGCAGTCGCCTTCTCCCGCGAGGCGCCCAGGCCGGGGCCGGACCTGGTCTATGGAAACCTGCCGGGCGGCATGATCGCGGCCTATCCAGCCTGGGGCGGTTGGGCGGTGCTGGCCCTGGCCGGCGGGCTGACCGTGCTTGGCGCGGCGCGAGCGAGGATGAGCAAGTCTCTGGCCTGGCGCGACCTTTGGCGGGGCCTGGGCGCCGGGGCCTTGCTGCTGACCGGAGGCATGATGGCCTTGACGCTGACCCGCCACGCCACCGGGGTTGCCTCCGGCTGGATGGAATACCGGCCGCTGTTGGCCCGGTTCCCAGCCTTCGAGGCGGCCATGGCCTGCACGGCCCTTGGGGTGGCGATCATGATCCCGGCGGCCATGGCGCGCGGGCGGCTGCGGCTGCTCGGGGCGGCGTTCTTCGCCGTCGCCGGCCTGGCCGTGCTGGGCATGACCAACGGCGCCGACTGGGTTCTCATCCTGGGCCTGTCCACCGTCTCCGCCGCCCTGGCCTTCGTTGTCTTCGGCAAGGGCGCCAGTCTGTGCGGAACCTGGATCGGGATGCTGCTCACCGGCCTTGGTGTGGCCCTGGCCCTGCAAATCGCCGCGCCCACCACAGCCCTGATCGTCAGCTGGCCCCTGGCCGCCGCCGCCACCCTGTGCGCCCTCACCGCCGCCGGCAGCGACCGTCGACCGGCGTTCACCGCCGCCGCCGCCGTCGTCAGCGCCATCGCCCTGGCCTGGATCGGCGGCTTCCTGCATCTGGCCATGCAGGCCCTGGACCTGCCCGAGCTCCCGGCCGTCGCCATCTGGACCGGGGCCATGGTGTTGTGGCCCCTGCTCTGGCCGGCCGACCCCAACAGCCGCCTGGCCTTCGGCGCGCCCGCGGCGATGATCTTGCTGGGTCTGGGCGCGGCCCTTTTCCTGCACCTCACCAACCCCTGGAGCCCCCGTCATCCCCGCGCCGTGCAGCCGCTCTATGTCGCCGACCTCGACAGCGGCAAGGCCTGGCGCGTCAGCCCGGACCTTCCGGACGCCTGGACACGCGGCGTGCTGACCGCAGACGGCGGCGCGGTGGGGCGCCAGCGATTCCCCGGCCTTGGCGCCGTCTTTGCCGCCCCCGCCAAGGCCGTCGCCATCGCCGCCCCCGTGATCCGGCTGGACGCCGCGGCCGACGGGACGCGGACCCTGAGCTTCACCCCGCCGCCGGGAACCACCGATCTGTTGCTGGATCTGCGCGGCGCAATCGTCGTTGGTCAGACCCAGGTAAACGGCCGACCGACCCCGATCCTCACCACGCCGGGGCAATGGACGCATCTGATCTGGCGTGGGGGCGATCCGGTCACCCTGAGCTTCCGGCCCGGCGGCGCGGGCAAGCTCGACATCCGCTACGCCGACTATATCGGCGCCTGGCCCAGCGACGCCCGACCCCTGCCGCCCCTGCCGCCAACCCTCATGGGCTTCGACCTGGCCGGTTCGACAGTGATCGTGGGAACCCAGACCAGCCGCTGGTGATCATCGACGACGCCAAGGATCTGGCCCGTCCGACCCCAAAAACCTGTCGCGGCGGCGCCTCTGTGCAAGGCGCCGCCGCAAGATCGATGTCCAAAGCAAAGCTCGGCATTGTCAAACGGCATACCGCTGTTATCGTCCCCCCCGGTCTGCAATGAACCGTTTGATCCAAAGTCCGTCCGTTTCTGACAAAGGGTCGCCCGCGCCATCCCCGTAAGGTGGCGCCTGAGCCGGTTCAGACACCGCGAGTTTGACAGTACCCCCCGTCCGCCAAGGCGGACCGAAATCCAGTCGTGCAATTCCAATGAAGGACATCGAATCCATGAAACGCTCCAATCGTCTCCTGCTCAGCCTAGCCGCGCTGGCTTCCCTCGGTCTGGCGTCGCAAGCGCATGCCGAGAGCGGCGGCGTGAAGGTCGGCGTCCTGACCTGCAATGTCAGCGAAGGCTGGGGCCTGATCTTCGGCTCCTCACGCGACCTGAAGTGCTCGTTCTCGCCCAATGCCGGGTCCGTCGAGAACTACACCGGCAAGATCAACAAGTACGGCGTCGACATCGGCTTCAAAAAGGGCGGCGTGATGGTTTGGGCGGTTCTGGCCCCCAGCTCGTCCCTCAAGGCCGGCGGCCTGCAAGGCGACTTCGGCGGTGTCACCGCCGGCGCGGCCGTGGGCGTGGGCGGCAGCGCCAACGCCCTGGTGGGCGGCTCCGACAAGAGCATCTCGCTCTCGCCGCTCAGCGTCGAAGGGGCTCCTGGCCTCAACGTCGCCGCCGGCATCGCCTCCATCAACCTGACCTATCAGCCGTAATTGCTGAACGGGCGCCGAGGCGGGCCAGAGCGGGTTGAGGAAAAGTGGGAACCGGTTTTCCGCCCGCGACCCGATCTCAATGTTTAGACTCGATCACGGTTCTTGGCTTTGGACTGACACAGTCCAAAGCCAAGGTGATCTAGGCCCGTCGCGGACCGCCTCCCCTCGGGGACTCCTGGGGGAAGTCGCGGCGCTGGCGCACGAACACCTCCCGTCCGTCGCGATCGACGCGGACCGCCTGATGATGGGGTGAATCCAGCAGGTATTTCACCGCGAACTCGAAGGCCTCGGTTTCACTACCGCCGACCACAAACTGCAGCGTTGGCGTCGAATAGCGATCGTCGTCGACAAAGATCGAATAGGTGGTCATCGCCACCCCCTTGGAAGTCGCAACACCACACTGTGCGCGCACCCAAGCTTGAGTGTTTGTCACATCTTCGCGGTTGACCCCCGGCTCCCGCGATTGTGACGTCGGCGAAGCCGCGCGGGCCGTTGTCGAACCGGAGATGGCCGATGGGGAGATTGCGATCACGTGTCTTTGAGCCTTCGGTGGCGGCTTTCACAAATCTACTTGACGGTTCGCTGCCCCGGACGATGGCGCTTGACGGCCGTCCCGGAAACACGCTGGAAGGCGCGGACTTAAAGGCAGCGCGAGGGACATCCAGCCATGGCCGACGGCGACATCACCATCTTCCACAAGTGACGCTGTACCCGAGCTGACGCTTGATCAACATATTGATTTAAATTGTTTCTATTCGTGTATGGGCAACGCATGATTTGGGTTAGGTCACAAAACGCGGCATAGCCCATCTGCCGGTCTGCGGCTTGGACCGGGATAGACCCTCGCGCTTAGTGCCACCACCCGAACCAAATGCCGACCCCGTGGATGACCCCGACCGGGAATAGGATGGCGCCGGTGATCATGAAGAGCCACTGACCCCGGGCCAGACAGGTCCCCGCATGGGTTAGCCAGGCGGCGCCAAGAACGCCGATGAAGGCGAGCGCCCAAAGCATCCCAAGCTAGGCGTTGGGGCTAGTTGGCGCCCGCGTCCGTATAGGTGAGGCCGCCACGAGGTCGTTGCTAGCTTTCTGGGTCCTCGCTGGCCTGCCGTGACTCCAGGATCGCCCCTGGCGGCTCAACCAGGTTTCGCTGACCGTCGCCAGCCCCGCGACATCGAGGGGCTCTCCGGCCTTCCCTGGGCCCTCGCCGCCGAAGGGGGGTAGCCCATGGGCGTGCCTGCGCCGAAGACCCCATTAGACCCCGCTGCGGGAATTTTCGGCCCCAGGTTTCAGGGCCTTGGTCG
>JBBROW010000035.1:0-39008 GCA_038228945.1 Caulobacterales bacterium | reverse complement strand
GGGAACCGGCGCCATCGACGACGGGGCGGGCATCGCCATCACCGTCGCCGCCGCCCGCCTGGCCGGCGACCCGGCCCATCCGCCCGCCCGCACCCTGCGGGTGGCCATGTTCGGGGCCGAGGAGATGGACTTCACCGACGCGGCCTTCACCGCCGCGCACAAGGCCGACAAGCTGGTCCTGGTGGGCGAGAGCGATTCCGGCTCCGACCGCATCTGGAGTGTGCAGCTGCCCAAGGACACGGCGGGCAAGCCGGAAATGAAGACCCTGGCTACTGTGCTGGCGCCGCTGAGCATCTTCGTCTCGCCAGAGCCCTCGCGGTTCGGCGGCTCGGACATCGCGGGCCTGTCGATCAGTGGCGTGCCCAGCGTCGGCTTCCGTCAGGACGCCAGCCGCTATTTCGACTGGCACCACTCCGCCGACGACACCCTGGACAAGGTGGACAAGGCGCAGCTGAACCAGAACGTCGCCGCTTGGGCGGCCTTCCTCTACATCGTGGCCAATTCGGAGGTGGATTTTCGGGTGGGGGCGCCGGCGCCGGCTAAACCCTAAGTGACGGGCAGGGCGCAAGGCCGCCGCACGGGCTAAGCCGCGATGTTCAGCACGCTGCCTGGGGGGGGGACGGCGCCGTTGGGGCCGGGCGCGCCGGTGGAGTTCGTCGCGCTCGCGCCGTTGGTCCCATCCGTGGCGGCTACCCCGTTCACCGGGGGCAGGGCGTTGGTCGATGATCCCTCCACGCCGCTCTTGGCCAGGGCGCCGCCCAGCTTGAACGACGGGCCGTGGTCGCCCTTGGCCTTGGCGGCGTCGTAGGCGGGGTTTTTGGGGTCGTCTTTCGGCTTGGCCGGGTCGACGCCGCGCTTGGCCAGCTCGGCGTCGGTGCAGTTGCGGCAGACGTAGCCGTTGATGATTTCCATCGACATGGTGCGGGGCCTTTTTGGTCCTAACTTCCCTTTTGGCGCATCGGCCTTAACAGAGCCTTCAGTTTCGGCCACAAGCCTTGCCGAAATTTCGAGTCCACGGAGTCTGTATGAGCCTTCCCCTCGCCGGCCGTCACGTCGCCTGCCTGATGGGCGGCCTCTCGCCCGAGCGCGAGGTCAGCCTGGTGTCCGGCGCGGCCTGCGCCGACGCCCTGGAACGGCTGGGCGCCAAGGTCAGCCGGGTGGACGCCGGCCGCGACATCGCCCAGGTGCTCACCGCCCTGAAGCCCGACGTCTGCTTCAACGCCCTGCACGGCGCCTGGGGCGAGGACGGCTGCGTCCAGGGGGTGCTGGAGACCCTCGGCCTGCCCTACACCCACTCGGGCGTGCTGGCCTCGGCCCTGGCCATGGACAAGGTCAAGGCCAAGGCGGTGATGGCCGCGGCGGGGGTGGGCGTGCCCGGCGGCGGCCTCTACAGCCGCTTCGATGTGGCGCGCGACCATGTGATGCAACCACCCTATGTGGTGAAGCCCAACGCCCAGGGATCGTCGGTGGGGGTGATCCTGGTGTTCGAGGGCGCCAACGGGCCGCCGCGGGAGCTGTTGGAACCCAGCTGGACCTTCGGCGACGAGGTGCTCGTCGAACCCTATGTGCGCGGCCTTGAACTGGCCGTGGCGGTTATGGGGGACAGGGCTTTGACGGTCACCGAGATCGAGCCCAGCACCGGTTTTTATGATTATGAGGCGAAGTACGGAGAAGGCGGTTCAGTGCACGTGCTGCCGGCTCGGATTCCGGCGCAAACCCTGGAGCGTTGCAAGGCCATGGCGCTGGCCGCGCACACCGCTCTTGGTTGCCAAGGGGTTACGAGAAGCGACTTCCGTTATGACGACATTAACGACCTTCTGGTCCTTTTAGAGGTCAATACCCAACCAGGAATGACGCCCACTTCGCTCGCTCCGGAGCAGGCGACATACCTTGGCGTGGGGTTCGATGACCTAGTGCTTTGGATCACGGAGGACGCGTATGCCCGCGGCGGTGCGGGGGGCCGGACGGCAGACCGTCAAGCCTCGGGCCAAAAGGCCCCCAAGTCCGAATAAGTCCAGCCGCGGCCCCGCGAGGTCTCCGGGGCCGTCGAAGTTGCACGCCGCCCAAGGGGTGGGCCTATCCCCAGTTGTCGCGCTGTTGGGAACCGCCGCCGTCATCGTGCTGGGGGTGACCATCGCCCTGGCCACCGGAGGGCGCGGCGCCAAGCTGGCAGTCGCCGCCAACGCCGGCTACGACCAGCGCCTGGCCGACCTAGGTTTCAAGATCAACGCCGTGCATCTGCAAGGCGCCTCCAGGGCGTCCGAGGCCGACATCATGGCCGCCACGGGCCTGCGCCGCGACCAGCCGATCTTTGGCCTGGACCTGGAGGCGGTGCGCGCCAATGTCGAGCGCGTTGGCTGGGTGAAGCACGCCAAGGTCATCCGCCTGCTGCCCGACACCATGGTCATCGCGGTCGAGGAACGCCGGATGCTGGCGGTGTGGCAGCACGCGGGCCACACCCAGGTGGTGGATTCCGAAGGCAATGTCGTCGGCGAGGCCGATCCGGGCCACTTCGCCGCCCTGCCGCTGGTGGTGGGGGAGGGGGCCGACAAGGCCGCCGCCGCCATCCTACCGGCCATCACCGCGCGCCCCAGGCTGGCGCAGCGGGTGGAAGCCCTGGTGCGCGTCGACGACCGGCGCTGGGATCTGAGATTGAAGGACGGCGCGCTGATCCAGCTGCCGGCCGCGGGGGAAGAGGCGGCCCTGATCCGCCTGGATCAACTGGACGACAAGTCCAGGATCCTCGAACTGGGGCTCGCGCGCATCGATCTGCGCGATCCCGAAATGGTGGCGGTGCGGCCGCGGGCGTCAACGAGCGCCCCGGCCTTGGTGGCGGACGGGGCTTAGATGAAAATGGCAGTCAAGGAGCGCCGGGACGCACCGGCGCACGGCGATCGGCGTGACAGCCGCGACGGGCTGAAGGCGGCGCTGGGACGTTCGCCGGTGATCGCCGCGGTGGACCTGGGCGCTTCCAAGGTCGCCTGTTTCATCATGAAGCCCGAAGGCATCCGCCGCGAAGACCGCACCCTTAGCGCCTGCGGCGTCGGCTATGTGCAGTCGCGCGGCGTGCGCGGCGGGGCCATCGTCGACATGGACGAGGCTGCCCAGGCCATCGCCCAGGCCGTCGAGCGGGCCGAGACCGTGGCCGGTGTCAATGTTTCGGGCGTCACCGTCTGCACCGCCGGCGGTCAACTGGCCAGCCATCGGGTCGCCGCCCAGGTTTCCTTGGGCGCGCGGCCCATCGCCGACGCCGATCTGGGCCGGGCGATCTCCCAGGCCCTGGGCACGCTTCGCCTGCAAGGTCGCCGCGCCATCCACCTTCGCCCCATCGCCTGGTCGGTGGACGGCCAGAGGGGGGTCAAGGATCCTCGCGCCATGTTCGGCCGCTCGCTCGGATTGGAACTGCTGGTGGTGTCCATGAACGAGGGCATGCTGCAGACCCTCGGCCACTGCGTCGAGCGCGCCCACCTAAGTTTCGAGGGCGTGGTCGCCGCGCCCTTCGCCTCGGCCCTGGCGGCCTTGGAAGAGGACGAGATGGACCTGGGCGCCATCTGCATCGACATGGGCGGCGGCTCGACCTCCGTCGCCGTCTATTCGGGTGGCAGCCTGGTGCACGTCGACAGCCTGGCCGTCGGCGGCAGCCATGTGACCCAGGATGTGGCGCGCGGCCTTTCCACCTCCATCGTCGGCGCCGAACGGATCAAGACCCTGCACGGCTCGGCCATCGCCTCGGCCAACGAGGACCGCGAGATGATCGAGGCGCCGCCGCGCGGCGATGATCCCGGCGCCGGCCCCGTGGTCGCCCCCAGATCGCTGCTCAAGGGCATCATCGCGCCGCGGGTCGAGGAGACCTTGGAACTGCTGCGCGAGCGCCTGAAGGCCGCTGGCGCGCTCATTGAGCCGGGCGCCGGCATCGTCCTCACCGGCGGCGCCAGCCAATTGGCCGGGGTGCGTGAAGTGGCCGTGCGGGTGTTCGACCGCCCCGTGCGCCTTGGCCGTCCGCGCCGGGTGCCGCACCTGGCCGACGCCGCGTCGGGACCGGCGTTCTGCTCGGCCGCCGGGGTGCTGCAACGCGCCGCCTTCGGCCCCCGCGAAGCCGGCCCCAAGCTGCTGCAGGAAGCCCGCGGCGCCTCCGCCCTCGACCCCCGCGCCAATGTGGTGGCCAAGGCCGCCGCCTGGCTGAGGGATAATCTGTAGCGGCTGATCCCCCTCAGGGCAGGTTGAGCCGTCCCCACCCCCGTCATCCTCGGCCGTCAGCGCCGAGTATCCATACGCGCTGTAGGGGTTGTCGCGGAGCGGCAGCGGAGCGGCGCAGGGCGGTAAGGATTTTGTCCACGAACCTCACGAACCACACGAACACGGTGTTTCCATCGGAGAGCACCGTGTGAGCCATTGAGCGCGCTTCGCGCCTCTTGTTCGTGAGGTTCGTGAGGTTCGCGGACAAAAGATCTTGGCGGACGCTGGCCCTCGGCTCGCCCTTCGGCGCAACATACTCGTCATGGGTCCTCGGGACTTGCGCCCGAGGGTGGCGTCGGTGGGGAGCGGCGGGACGAGACGCCCCCAATTACCCGGCGACCATGGTTAACAGACAGCCCGTCTAATCTCTGGCTACGCTTGGACGAACCGATTCGATCCTTGTGAAAAGGGCGGGCGTGGGGCGCCGGGTTAACAGGGGCTGAAAACTTTTCCGTGCGCCGTTCCGTCGCGGTTAACCATGCAACCCTAATTCCGCCAACAAATTCCGTGATCCTGCGGTCGACGGCGGTCCGACTCAGCTTATGCAGTTAACTCTCGCTTAAGGATGGTGGTTGTTCTGTTAATCCCATCGTCGAAGCAGCCTGCTGGCGGGTGAATGGCTGTTCTTTCGAAAAGCACGACGGAGGACGCGGGGTCCACATGACGTTTAAAGTATTCGCACCACAGACCAAAGAACTGAAGCCGCGTATCGTGGTGTTCGGTGTCGGCGGCGCCGGCGGCAACGCGGTCAACAACATGATCGAGGCTGGTCTTGAGGGCGTCGAATTCGTCGTCGCCAACACCGACGCCCAGCAACTGGCGTTCTCCAAGACGGAAAAGCGTATCCAGCTGGGTGTGCAGACCACGCAAGGTCTGGGCGCGGGCGCTCACCCTGACGTGGGCATGACCGCGGCCGAGGAATCCACCGGCGAGATCGGCGAGCACCTCGACGGCGCACACATGGTCTTCATCACCGCCGGCATGGGCGGCGGCACCGGCACTGGCGCCGGGCCGATTATCGCCAAGTGCGCCCGTGAGCGCGGCATCCTGACGGTGGGCGTGGTCACCAAGCCCTTCCACTTCGAAGGCCGCCATCGCATGCGCCTGGCTGACGCGGGCATCGCCGAGCTGCAACGTTACGTCGACACCCTGATCGTCATCCCGAACCAGAACCTGTTCCGCGTCGCCAACGAACGCACCACCTTCGCCGAAGCCTTCGGCATGGCCGACCAGGTGCTGCACTCCGGCGTGCGCTCCATCACCGACTTGATGGTGCTGCCCGGCTTGATCAACCTCGACTTCGCCGACGTCCGCACGGTCATGACCGAGATGGGCAAGGCGATGATGGGCACCGGGGAAGCCACCGGCGAAGGCCGCGCCCTGATGGCCGCCGAGAACGCCATCCAGAACCCGCTTCTGGACGAAGTGACCCTCAAGGGGGCCAAGGCCGTGCTGGTGAACATCACCGGCGGCCTGGACATGACCCTGCTGGAAGTGGACGAGGCGGCCAACGCCATCTCGGCCCAGGTCGATCCCGACGCCAACATCATCTTCGGCGCCGCCTTCGATCCGACGCTGCAGAACACCGTCCGCGTGTCGGTGGTCGCCACCGGCATGGACGGCGCCTCAATCACGGCCATCGAGCCGCATTACCGCCGCGTCGAAGCGGTGGCCCGCCAGCCGGAGCCCGTCTATCAGGCCCCCGAGCCGGAACCGGTCGCCTTTGTCGCTCCCGAGCCGGTGATGGAGCCCGAGCCGGTGTTCCTGGCCGCGCCGCTGCCAGAGCCTGCCTATTCGTCCACGCCGACCGTCCAGCCCAAGGTGTTCGAACCCCTGCGGGCGACGATGTATCGTCCCACCGAGCCGGTGCAGGACCAGGCCGGGTTCGCCTTTGAAGAACCCGCGCCCCTGGCTCAAGTCCAGCCGGCGGCTGTGGTCGCCACGGCCCCGGAAATCGTCCAGACGGTCAAGCGCATCGTCGATCCGTCGGTGGCGGACGAGGATGATGAAGAGCCCCTGTTCCCGTCAACCCACTATGCCGAAGAGCGTCGGCCCCAGAAGGGCGGCTTCTTCAGCCTGTTCGGCGGCCGACCGCGGCACGACGCGCCGCCCAGCTCGGCGACCATGTCTTCGCGACCGACCACTTCCTCGCGACCGATGGGCGGCGCCCAGCCGGCCATGGATCTCCGCCAGGATCCCGAGGCCGAGACGAATGAGGATCTTGAGATCCCGTCCTTCCTGCGCCGCCTGGCCAACTAGTTCAGTAGCGTAAACCCTAGTAGCGTAAGCGTATCAGCGTAAGTCTCGCCCCGGCGTCCAACCGCCGGGGCGATGCTGATTCAAGCCCTGGGCCTGAACGTCAGAAAACTGTCATTATCCTAAGGAAAATCAAGGGTTTGGCGCGAAACAATCCGAAACGGGAGTTGTTTTGTGGCGCCGCGGGCCGCACCATAGACCTCAATCTGGGATGACAGGCGGCCGGCGACGGTTGCAGCCGATGTGGAGTTCCTTGCGTGCCGCCTGCCCTTCAGCCCGCCTCTCCCGCCCTGCAGCACACCCTGGTCCGCCCGGCGATCTTTTCCGGCATCGGCATCCACACCGGCGCCCAGGTGCGCATCGAGGTGCGCCCAGCCGAGGCGGATCACGGCGTCACCTTCCTGCGCACCGATGTGATGGACCGTGATCCTCGCGTGCCGGCGCGGGGCGAGGCGGTCTGCCAAACCCGCCTGGGCACGGTGATCGGCAACGCCGACGGGGTGACGGTATCCACCGTCGAACACCTGATGGCGGCCCTCTGCGCCCTTTGCATCGACAACGCCGTGGTCGCCATCGACGGGCCGGAGGTGCCGATCATGGACGGCTCCGCGCAGCCGTTCATCGAAAGCCTGGATCGGGCGGGCCGTCGGCCGCAGTCGGCGCCGCGCCGCTATCTGGAGGTGCTGGAGACGATTGAGGTGATTGAGGACGACAAGCGCGTCGCCCTTTCGCCCTGCGACCGATTCGAGATGGCCTTCGAAATCCTGTTCGACACCCCCGCCATCGGCCGCCAGCGGATCGATCTGGCCATCGACGAACACAGCTTTCGGCGGGAGCTGGCCGATTGCCGCACCTTCGGCTTCCTGCACGAGGTCGAGGCCCTGCGCGCCGCCGGCCTGGCCCGGGGCGGGTCGCTGGACAATGTGGTGGTGATCGAGAACGACCGGGTAATGAACCCGGAGGGCCTTCGCCGGCCCGACGAATTCGTGCGCCACAAGGCCCTGGACGCGGTGGGCGACCTCTATCTGCTCGGCGCGCCCCTGCTCGGCCGCTACGACGGCCGCTACGCAGGGCACGGCCTCAACAACGCCATTGTGCGCGCGCTGCTGGCGCGTCCAGCGGCCTGGCGCCTGGCGCCGCTGCAGGCGGAACTGGCGCGGGCGGTCTGAGCGCGACCCGGACTGTCTTACCGACGTTTGCGCCGGGGGTCGGCTGGTGTAGAACCACCCGGCGCTGGGGCGTGCTCTAGTTTTTGAGGTGATATTTCGTGCTTTCCAGATCCTGGGGTCGCCCGGCCATTCTTCTGACGCTCGTCGCCGCACTGGCCGTGTCCGGTTGCGCCAACAAGAAGAAGCACGTCGGGCTGGCCTATGAAGAGCGTCCGGTGGAATTGCTCTACAATGTCGGCGCCGACCGGCTGGACAAGCAGCACTGGAACGAGGCGGTGGACTACTTCCGCGAAGTAGAGCGCCAGCACCCCTATTCGGAGTGGTCGCGCCGGTCGATCCTGATGACCGCCTACGCCCACTACCAAGCCAACAACTATGCCGAGGCCGTGTCGGATTCGGAGCGGTTCATCTCGCTCTATCCAGGCAATCCGTCGACGGTCTACGCCTACTATCTGAAGTCCATCTGCTACTTCGAGCAGATCGTCGACGTGAACCGCGACCAGGCCTCCACCGAGAACGCCCAGGCGGCCCTGCGTGACGTCGTCAAGCGCTACCCCAATTCGGAATACGCGGCCGACGCGCGGCTGAAGATGGACATGGTCGCCGACCAGCTGGCCGGCAAGGAAATGGCCATCGGCCGCTATTATCTGCGCAACGGCGACACCATCGCCGCCGTCGGCCGGTTCAAGAACGTCATCGACCGCTACCAGACCACCTCGCACACTCCCGAGGCGCTCTACCGCCTGGTGGAAACCTACCTGACCCTGGGTCTGCGCGACGAGGCGGTGCGCAACGGGGCGGTTCTGGGCTTCAACTATCCCGGCGACGTCTGGTACCGCGACGCCTACAACCTGCTCAATTCCAAGGGCTTGCGCCCGGCGATGGTTCCGGTGGTGGCGTCCTCGCCCCTGCCGCGGCTGTTCCCGAGGTTCGGCAAGCACAAGGATGACACCCTGATGCCGCCCGCGACGCAACCCGATGGCCAGCCCGCCAAGGCGGCCAAGAAGGGCGACTTCGTGCACGGGGTGCTGGGACTTTAGTTCTCCCTTTGATCCGGGCGGGTTTTCGGCGATCCTGCATGCCACCGCGATGTGACTCGTCTTGGTTCGGGTCCGTCCTGAGCTGAATTTGGAACAGGCCATGCTGATCGGCCTCGGCATCCGCGACGTGGTTTTGATCGAGAGCCTGGACCTAGCGTTCGGGCCGGGCCTGACAGCGCTCACCGGCGAGACCGGGGCGGGAAAATCGATCATCCTGGACGCCTTGGGCCTGGCGCTGGGGGCGCGGGCGGACGCGGCCCTGGTGCGGCGGGGGGCGACCCAGGCCGTGGTCACCGCCATCTTCGCCCTGCCGGCCGACCATGCGGTGTTCGCCTTCCTGGACGACAAAGGCCTGGATTATCAACGCGACGAGGACTTGGTCCTGCGCCGGACCCTGTCGGCGGACGGCCGCTCCCGCGCCTTCGTCAATGACCAGGCCACCAGTGTCGGGGTGCTGCGCGACCTGGGCGCCCTGTTGATCGAGGTGCATGGCCAGCACGAGACCGTCGGCCTGCTGGACGCCCGCACGCACCGGCCGCTGCTGGACGCCTTCGGCGGCTGCGGGCCGGAGCTGGCTGTCGCCGCCGAAACCTGGAGCGGCTGGCGGGCGGCGCGGGAACGGGCCGCGGCCTTGCGGACCGACCAGGACCGCGCCGCCGCCGAGACCGAGGAACTGACCCTGCGGCTCACCGAACTGGACCGCCTGGACCCCAAGCCCGGCGAGGAAACCGCCCTGGCCGAGGAGCGCGCCTTGCTGGGGGCCGCGGAAAAGGCCCTGGCCGAGATCGCCGCCGCCCGTGACCACCTGGGCGGAGACGCCGTAAGCAGCCGCCTGGCCCACGCCTTCCGCGCCCTGGAACGGGCCCGCGAGCGCACGGTCCAGGCTGGCGCCAGCGCCGAGAGCGGGGCCGCCCGAATGATCGCCGACGCCGCCGACGCGGTGGACCGGGCGCTGATCGAGGCCACGGAGGCCGCCGCCGCCATCGACCTGGCCGCCACGGCCTTCGACTTTGAACCGGACCAGTTGGAAAAGGCCGAGGAGCGCCTGTTCGCCCTGCGGGCCATGGCGCGCAAGCTGAACCTGGCGGTGGAAGACCTGCCCGACGCCCGCGCCGCCTTCGCCGCCCGCCTGGTGGCCATTGAGACCGGGGGGGAGGCCCTGGCCGCCGCCCAACAGCAGGAAGCCGCCGCCAACGCCGCCTACCGGGCCGCCGCCGCCGCCCTGACCGCCACCCGCCGCGCCGCCGGCGACCGCCTGGCCAAGGCCGTGGAGGCCGAGTTGGCGCCGCTGAAACTGGAGAAAGCCCGGTTCCGGGTGGCGGTGGAACCTCTGGCCGAAGACCGTTCCGGCCCTGCCGGCGCCGACCGCGTGGAATACGAGATCGCCACCGTGCCGGGCGCGCCGTTCGCCGGTCTTGGCGCCATAGCCTCGGGCGGCGAGCTGGCCCGCTTTGCCCTGGCGCTGAAGGCGTCCCTGGCGGGTCGGGCGGAGGGGACCCAGCCGCTGATGATCTTCGACGAGGTGGACCAGGGCGTTGGCGGCGCCGTGGCCGATGCGGTGGGCCTGCGCCTGCGTCGCCTGGCCAAGGACGCCCAGGTGCTGGTGGTCACCCACAGCCCGCAGGTGGCGGCCCGCGGCGACGCCCACTGGCGCGTCTCCAAAGCCGGGGAGGGCGCGGCCTTGCGCACCACCATCGAGGTCCTTTCGGCCCCCGCCCGCGAGGAAGAGATCGCCCGTATGCTCTCCGGCGCGGAGATCACCGACGCGGCCCGCGCGGCGGCGCGGTCGCTGATGCAAGCCTGAGGCAGGAGCGGCGCGGCGGGGTCTCGACATCGCCATGGGCCGCGCTAGACCTAAGGCATGATCGCCGCGAAACCCGTTGAAGACCTGACCGAAGCCGAAGCCGCGTCGGAGCTGACCGCCCTGGCCGACGAGATGGCCGCCCATGACGCCCGCTATTACCAGGACGAGGCGCCGACGATCAGCGACGAGGGCTATGACGCGCTGAAGGTGCGCAACGCGGCCCTGGAAGCGCGCTTCCCGCACCTGGTCCGTGAGAATTCGCCGTCGCTGAAGATCGGCGCCGCCCGGGCCGCGCAGTTCGCGCCGGTGACGCACGGCGCGATGATGCTGTCCCTCGACAACGCCTTCTCCGACGAAGACGCCCTTGAGTTCGACGCCCGGGTGCGCCGGTTCCTGCGCTTGGAGGAAGAGATCGCCTACACCGCCGAGCCGAAGATCGACGGCCTGTCGGCGTCCCTGCGCTATGAGAAGGGTGTGTTCGTGCAAGGCGCCACGCGGGGCGACGGCCGGGTGGGGGAGGACGTCACCGCCAACCTCAAGACCATCGGCGAAATCCCGCACCGGCTGGCGGGTTCGGGCTGGCCGGATGTGATTGAGATTCGCGGCGAGGTCTATTTCCGGCACGAGGACTTCGCCGCCCTGAACGCCGGGGCCGAAGCGGCTGGCCAGAAGACCTATGTCAACGCCCGCAACTCCGCCTCTGGCTCCCTGCGCCAGATCGATCCGACGATCACCGCCCAGCGGTCGCTGCGGTTCTTTGCTTATGCCTGGGGGGAGCTCAGCGCGCCGTTCGCCGCCACCCAGACCGAGGCGCTGCAAAAGCTGGCGCAATGGGGGTTCAGGACCACCCAGGAAACCCAGACCGTCAGCGGCGGCCAGGGCCTGTTGGAGGCCTACGCCCGCATGGCGACGCTGCGCGGCGCCCTGGGGTTCGACATCGACGGGGTGGTCTACAAGGTCGATCGCCTGGACTGGCAGCAGCGCCTTGGCTTCGTCTCCCGCTCGCCACGCTGGGCTGTGGCGCGAAAGTTCCCGGCCGAGCAGGCTCGCACCAGGCTTGAGGCCATCGACATCCAGGTGGGGCGCACCGGCGCCGTCACCCCCGTGGCGCGCCTAGCCCCGGTGCTGGTGGGCGGGGTCACCGTGGTCAACGCCACTCTGCACAACGCCGACGAGATCGCCCGCAAGGACATCCGCGTCGGCGACACCGTCATCCTGCAGCGCGCCGGCGACGTCATCCCGCAAGTGGTGGGGGTGGTGCTGGAGGCGCGCCCGGCCGCCGCCGTTCCCTTCGACTACCCCACCCACTGCCCTTGCCCGCTGCGCACGCCGCTGGCGCGCGACGTCCAGGGCGAGGACGCCGAGGGCAATCCGATCCATGGCGTGGTGCGCCGCTGCACCGGCGAGTTCGCCTGCCCGTTCCAGCGGGTGGAGCACCTGATTCACTTCTGCTCGCGCCGGTCGTTCGACATCGAGGGGCTGGGCGTCAAACAGATCCAGGCCTTCTTCGACGAGGGGCTGATCAAGGAACCGGCGGACATCTTCAGGCTGGCCACCAACGAGGAGAAGCTCACCGAGCTGCGCACCCGTGACGGCTATGGCGAGACCTCGGTGCGCAACCTGGTGGCCAGCATCGAGTCGCGGCGAACCATCGCGCTGGACCGCTTCATCAACGCCCTTGGGGTTCGCCATATCGGCGAGAGCACGGCGGTGGTGCTGGCCCGCGGCTATGGCGACGCCAAGGCCTTCCTGGAGGCCATGGACAAGGTCGCGGCCGGCGATGAGGAAGCCAAGGCCGAACTCGACGCCATGGACCAGATCGGCGAGGCGGTGGTCGAGGCCGCCGCCGCCTATTTCGCCGAGGATCACAACCGCCGGATCGTCGGCGATCTGGTCGAGCAACTGACCATTCTCGACGCCGAAAAGCCCAAGACCGACACCGCCGTCGCCGGCAAGACCGTGGTTTTCACCGGCGCACTGGAACGCATGACCCGCGACGAGGCCAAGGCCCAGGCGGAAGGCCTGGGGGCTAAGGTGGCGTCGTCGGTGTCGAAGAAGACCGACATCGTCGTGGCTGGCCCGGGGGCGGGCAGCAAGCTGAAAACCGCGGCGGAACTGGGCATCCAGATTATGACGGAGGACGAGTGGCTGGCGATGGTCGGCGCCTGAGCCGATCAGGCCCTGGAGTCACCCGAAAATTCAGGGATCACTGTAAAATACGGTGATTTACGGTCTTTCATGCCGCCGACCCCGCACCGGCCCGCCGTCCACCCGCAGCATCGCTCCGTTGGTAAAGCTCGACGCGTCGCTGGCCAGATACAGCGCCGCGCCGACAATCTCGTCCGGGCGGCCGACGCGGGCGCCGGACTTCGTGTAGCCGGGATGGCCGGGGTCTCTCGGGTCGGCCCAGTGGTCGGAGATGTCGGTGGCGAAGGGGCCGACGATGATGCTGTTGACGCGGACATTGGGGCTGTAGGCCGCCGCGAAGCCGGTGGTCAGGGAATTGATCCCCGCCTTGGCCCCGGCGTAGGGCAGGGCATGGGGCGAGGCCTCCACCGCGGCGATGGAGGACATGTTGATCACCGATCCGCCGCCGCCCTCATGCATGCGCTTGCCGATCAGGGCGGTGAGGCGGAACGGGCCTTTGAAGTTCAGCGCGATCACCTTGTCGAAGGCGTCTTCGGTGACCTGGTCCAGGGAGGGATAGAGCGGCGACATGCCGGCATTGTTGACCAGGATGTCGACCTTGCCGAAGTGGTCCCATACCGCATTGGCCATGGGCTCGACCGCGTCCCAGCGGCCCATATGGCAGGCATAGGGCAGGGCGCGACGCCCCAGGGCCTCCACCTCCCGCGCCACCGCCTCACAGGCGTCCAGCTTGCGGCTGACCACGGCGATGTCGGCGCCGGCCGCCGCGAACGCCAGCGCCATCTCCCGGCCCAGCCCCCGCGATCCGCCGGTGATCAGGGCCACCTTGCCGGTGAGGTCGAAACGGTCGGTCATGGTGTTCCTCGGCGCGATTTGCGCTGACAAAGACCTCGCTTCGGAAACCTGTCCAGAGTCACCCCACGTCAGGCTCTGGGGGCTCTACAGCGGCGCGCAGACCTCTTCCAGCCAGGCCCGAACATCGGTTGGAACCTGCGGCCCGACCACCGCCAGGACCCGGGCGTGGTAAGCGTCCATCTGGGCGCGGTCGTCGGCGGTGAGCATCTCCACCACGATCAGGCGTCGGTCGATGGGCGCCAGGGTCAGGGTTTCGAAGCCCAGCATCGGCCGTTCGCCGCCGGCGATGGGGGTCGCGGCGGTGACGAACTGCAGGTTCTCGATGCGGATGCCGTAGTCGCCTTCCTTGTAGTAGCCAGGCTCGTTGGACACGATCATGCCGGGCAGCAGGGCGACGCTGTTGGGCAGTTTGGAAATCCGCTGCGGCCCTTCGTGCACGCCCAGGTATGAGCCGACGCCGTGGCCGGTGCCATGGTCATAGTCCAGGCCGGCGGCCCAGAGCGGCACGCGGGCCAGGGCGTCCAGGGCCGAGCCTGTGGTGCCGGCGGGGAAGCGCACGCGGCCCAAGGCCAGGTGCCCCTTGAGCACCAGGGTGAACCGCTCGGCCATCTCGCGGCTGGGTTCGCCGATGGCCACGGTGCGGGTGACGTCGGTGGTGCCGTCCAGGTACTGGGCGCCGGAGTCCACCAGCAGCAGGGAGCCCCGCTCGGTCTGTTTGTTCAGGCGGGTGGTGGGCCGATAGTGGACGATGGCCCCGTTGGAGGCGGCGCCGGCGATGGTGTCGAAGGACAGGTCCTTCAATGCCCCGGTGGCTTCGCGGAAACCCTCCAGCCGGGTGACCACCCCCACCTCGTCCGGTGGGTTGATCTGGCCCTCGGTGGCGACCCAGTGCAGGAAGCGGGTCAACGCGGCGCCGTCGCGGGCGTGGGCCTTGCGCGTGCCGCCGATCTCGACGTCGTTCTTGCAGGCGCGGGGCAGGGCGCAGGGGTCGGCGGCGCGGATCACCTCTGCGCCGGAGTCGGCCAGGGTGTCGAAGTACCAGGCCGAGGACTGGCCAGCATCGATCAGCACCCTTTGGCCCTTGAGCTGGGCCAGGGCGGCGGGCAGGGCGTCCGGGTTCTCCAGGGTGACCTGATTGCCGAGCCAGGTGGGCAGGTCAGCGGTGATCTTGTCAGGATCCAGGAACAGGCGCGCCGTACCGTCAGCGTTGAGCACCGCCTGGGCCAGGGGCAGGGGCGAGCGGATGACGTCGCCGCCGCGGACATTGAACAGCCAGGCGATGGAGGCCGGGGCGGTGATCACGGCGGCGTCCGCGCCCTGATCCTTCAGGCCAGCGCCAACGCGGGCGCGTTTTGACGATGAGTCCTCGCCGGAAAATTCCAGGGGGTGGGGCGAGACCGGCGCCTTGGGTTGGGCCGGGCGGGCCGCGCCCCAGGCCTGGTCCAGCGGGTTAACCTCAACCGGCCTCAGCGCCGCGCCGGCCTTGGCGGCCGCCTGCTTCAAGCGGTCCAGGGCCTCGGGGCTGTGCAGGCGAGCGTCATAGCCGATGGACCAGCCGGGCTTGGCGGTCTTCTGAAGGAACTCAGACACCCCGCCTTCGACAAGGTCGCGAACCTCGAACAGGCCGGTATCGACCTGATCGCGAACCTGGAGGGTGTAGCGACCATCGACGAAGATCGCCGCCGAATCCTTGAGGATCACCGCCGCTCCGGCCGAGCCGGTAAAGCCGGTGGCCCAGGCCAGTCGGTCATTGGCGGCGGGCAGGTATTCGTTCTGGTGCTCGTCCTCGTGCGGGATCAAGAACCCGTCCAGCCCCTGTTCGGCCATGGCGGCGCGGATCAGCGGGGTGTGCTTGGCCCCGAAGGACGGATCGGTGTGTTCGTCGAAGGTCTGGCGCATACGCCAGATTTAGGACGGCTGGCAGAGGAAGGCAAAGCGCCAGACGGCGTCTGGCCGCCTTCTTCGCCTAGTTTGAAGGCGGCGGGTTGGCCGGAGGCGCATTGACGGTGTCGGAAGTGTTGCGGCCGGAGTTAGCGGCGTTGGCGGCCCTGTTGGCGGCGGCTTCGGCGGCCGCGCGGCTGGCGGCGGCCCTGTCCGCTTCGCTTTGGGCGGACAGTTGGGCCGATTGCATGGCCGCCTGGGCATTCTGAGCGTTGGCCTGATTGAGCGCCGCGCTTTGGGCGCCGTCGGCAAAGCCCTGTGTCCGGGCCTGTTCGGCGGCGATGGACGCGGCCTGATCGGTCTGGGTCTGGGAGGGTCGCCCCACCAGAATGGCGGTTACCGCGACGATAACAACGGCGGCGATGCCTCCGGCGATCCACCAGCCCGTGGCGCCGGACCGGACCTGCACACTGCGGACCTCGGTCGTGCGCCCGGCGGCGTCATAGGTGGTGCGCACCTCGGTGGTGTGCGCGGCGTTGGGATCGAAATCGGACATTGTGTGGCCCTCCAGGGGATCAAGACCCCGACCACGACTGAACGTCATGGACCGTGCCTGGTTCCTAGAGACCTCAGGCCCGCCGTAACACCAGGGTCGTCCAAGCGTCGCGGTTGAGACGTCGCTGGATACGGAATCCTCGCGCCAGATAGGCGGCCAGGACGTAGCGCGCCTGGACCCGCAACAGGCCTGACAGGATCGCCGTCCCGCCCGGCTTCAGCGCCGTCTTGATGTCCTGGGCCAGGAAGACCAGGGGCCGGGCCAGGATGTTGGCGAAGACCAGATCGTAGGGGGCTTGGGCGCGCACGGCGGTATGGGCCAAGCCCGAGGCGTGGACGAAGCGGGCGCGGGCGGCGTTGACTCGGGCGTTCTCGCGAGCAATGCGCACCGAGACGGCGTCGATGTCGGTGCCAACGGCGATGGGGGTTCCGGTGCGGCGCGCGGCGATGGCCAGGACGCCGGTGCCTGTGCCCACGTCCAACACCCGTTCGAACCGGCGGCGCTTGAGCAAGGCGTCATAGGCCAGCAGGCAGCCGACGGTGGTGCCGTGGTGGCCGGTGCCGAAGGCCGCGCCGGCCTCGATGCGCAGGTTCACCGCGTTGGGCGGGGTGCGGCCGCGGTCGTGCATGCCATAGACGAAGAACCGTCCCGCGCGCACCGGCGGCAGGCCTGACAGCGCCATGGCCAGCCAGTCGGCGTCGGCTAGCTTTTCCCGCACCGTCCGCAGGGTGGGAAAGGCGGCCAGGCGCGCCATCAGCCCGTCGGCCTCCTGGGTGGAGGTGGGAAAGGCGTCGATCCGCCAGATGTTGCGGTCCTCGTCTTCCTCGAGGATCGAATAGGTGGCTGCCTCCAGCAGGGGGTCGGCGTCGATGGTGTTGGCGGCGGCTTCCGCGTCGGCGCGCGGCCCGCGGGAGATGATCTGAAAAGCCTCGTCGGTCATGGCGGGTATCTAGACGGAGGCGGCGCGAAAGGCGAGGAAGTGTGGATGAGCGACACCGTTGATCTCGACGCCTATTTCCACCGCATCGGCTATGCGGGTGAACGGACGCCGACCCTGGCGACCTTGAGGGCCATCCACCGGCTGCATCCCATGGCCATTCCCTTCGAGGGATTGGACCCCTTCACCGGAGTCACCCCGGCGCTGGATATCGCCAGCTTGCAGGCCAAGTTGGTGGACGGGCGGCGGGGCGGCTATTGCTTCGAACAGAACGGCCTTTTGCAGGCGGTGCTGGAAACCCTGGGCTTCAAGCTTTCCACCCTGATCGGCCGGGTGGTGTGGATGCGGCCGGAGGGCTTGCCGATGCCGCCACCCTCGCACATGGGCCTGCGCGTCGAGCTGCCGGAGGGCGTGTTTCTGGCCGACGTGGCCTTTGGCGGCAACACCATGACCGGTCCCATACGCTGGGAACCGCACCTCGAGCAGGACACGCCGCACGGCATGGTGCGGCTGATGCCCCACGAGGATGGCTACGAATCCCAGGCCCTGCTGGGGTCGGAATGGCGATCGACCTACATCATGGGCCTGACGCCCAAATATCCAGCCGATTTCGAGTTGTCGAACTGGTGGACGTCCACGCATCCCACCTCGATCTTCGTCAACAATCTGATCGTCACCACTGTCGGCGAGGGGGATCGCCACGCCCTCCTGAACCGCAACCTGACGCGGCGGCCCATCGAGGGGCCGCCCGAGAGCCGCCGGATCGAGGACGCCGCCGACTTGGCCCAGGTTCTGGACGAGGTGTTCGATATCGCCCCGCCGATCCCGGTCGAGAGTTTCTTCGAGCGGATCGCGATCGGTTAGGCGGCCTTACCCAGCGCCGCGGGTCCAAAGCCGGGCCGCCAGCGGACACAGCCGGGGGCGGAGAGGTCGACGTCGAACTGGCGGATGTGGCTGCGCTCGACGTTGTGCCTCGGCGGACTCAGCAGCTTGATGGCCTTGGCGGCGGCCCAATAGGCGGGTTTCAGCGCCTCGGCCGTGCCGCGGGAGGTCGGGTTCCAGCCCAGCCGGCGGCGCAGGACGCCGTTGACGTAGAAGACGCCGTTGGTCAGAGCCGCGCGGGGGGTGGAGAACTCCACCGACACGGAGACATTGAGATTGTCGCCGTTGATCACCCTGTGGGGCGAGTGCATGGGCCAGAACACCCCTTCGCCGGGCTCCAGGGCCACGGACACGGCTCCGGCCTCCATTTCGGGGCGATAGGGCAGGTCGGACAGGGTTTCCTTCAGCAGGATCGCTTCCAGAGCCTGTTCGGTGACGTGTTCCTGCTTGGGCGGATAGACGTGGATCGTCTTGGTTCCGCGCACGTGCCACAGCATGGTCTCGGCCGGATCGACGTGGAAGAAGATACCCATCTTGGCGCCCGACAGCAGCACGGCGGCGTCAGCGGTGAGGATGGTCAGGCCAGTGGCCTTGGCGAAGTCACCCATGACCTGATCGAAAACCGCCTTGTAGCGCGGGTTCTTGGTCATGGCGCTGCGGGGGCTGACCCAAAGGGCGCCGCGGCGGGCGGCCTCCACCAGTTCCGCGCCGGAAAGATCATCGGCCTCGCCGGCGATCCAGGTCTGATCCGGCGGCGGGTTCTCGCGCATGGTGCAAACGGTGAGCTCCGAGCGGGGATGCTCGTCGATCAGGCGGGCCAGGGCCTCGTCGGTGAACAGGCCGGTGTCCGCCAGGCGGTGGTTGAAACGCAGGATCTCCTTGCCCACGAGGGCGCGGTCCTTGGCTCCGAGGCCAGAGATGAGGGGGCCGGAAGGCGGGGAGGCGTTCATGGCGGCTTTGTCCCGTTGCGGATCACTACACGCGCACGGAGCAAGCGTGGGGCCAGAACCCCGGGGAAGTCGCCTTTTGGGACGTCGGCTCTAGTGCACGGGTGTGGCCGGAGCGGCCTTGAAGTCGGCGTTCTGGTTCTTGAGGATGTCGCCGCCGACGGTGGGGTAGTCGGCGTTGGGGGCGGCGTAGTCGGCCAGGGCCTGGGTCTGGGCGGCGGGCCGGACCATGCGCAGGGCGGCGTTTTCCTCGTGATAGGGCATGACGCAGCCGCTCAAGGCGCCGCCAAGGGCCAGACTAACAATGACTTTGAACAGTCGCATCGCGCGGCTCCGAACCTTGGGCCGTGAGCTTAGGCCGAAACCCTCGCCGCGGCGAGCGGTTGCAGGCGTTTGTAGTAGAGGATTGTGCCTGTCAGCCCGCCGTGCGGCTTGAGGGCGAAGTCGGGAATTTCGCCGCAACGGATCCAGCCGAGGCGTTCGTAGAGTCCCGCCGCGCCCTCCTCGCTGGCGGTGTCGAGGGTCAGCAGGGTGCGGGCGAGCCTGGCGGCGGTGGTTTCGGCGGCGCGCATGAGGGCGGTGGCAACTCCGCGGCCGCGATAGGCCACGGCGGTCATCATCTTGGCGATCTCGCCGCGGTGAGGCTGGTTGGGCGGTTGGTCCAGCAGCAGGGTGACCGTTCCCGCCAGCGTCTCCCCCAGGAAGGCGCCGAAGATGACACGCTCGCCCGCCTCCGCCGCCGCGAGAGACCCGCGCCAGAAGGCTCGTGCGTCGTCGAGAAGCAGGGGGTGCATGAAGCTGACCGAGCCGCCGGCGGCCACGGTCTCCACCAGCAAGGCGGAGAGGGCTTCGAGGTTCGCGGGTGTCGCCGTCAGCGGGCGGATGTCAGGGGCGGCGTTCATGGGGCAGCGTTCATGGGGCGGTGGTCATAGGGTTCATCTTCGGCAGAGCGCCACGACATAGGCGCAGGGGGCGCTGGTGGCGTTGAGGAAGCGGGCGTCGGCGGGCTCGCCAAAGGCGTAGGCGTCGCCGGGGCCGAGGGTGACGTGGTCCGGGCCGTCCTCGATGGTCAGTTCGCCCGCCTGGACCCAGACCACCTGCCGGATGAACGCGTAGGAGGCGGCGGGGAAGGCGACTTCGCTTCCGGCCGGCAAGTCGACGCTGGTTAGCTCGATGGGGCTTTCGGAGTGGGCGAAGACCTGGCGGCGGAGATAGCCGGTCTCCGGGTCGCGCCAGGTAGTCTGGCCGGCCGCGCGGGCAAGCCGGCCGCCGTTGCCCTCGGCGCGGGTGAGCAGGGTGGCCAGGGTTAGCTGGAAGGCGCCCGAGAGACGAACGAGAAGCGCGGCGGTTGGGCTGGCCTCGCCGCGCTCCACCTTGCTGATCATGGCCTTGGAGACACCGGAGCGAGCCGCCAGATCGGCCATGGACCACGCTCGGGTTTCCCGTTCAGCGCGGATCCGCCGCGCGAGACGCTCCAAGGTGTCATCAAGGATATCGTCCATTCGTCTCTTATAATGGACGGTCGGGCACAAAATCAAGCGGCGGAACCGGAGCCCCGCCGCCTTAGAAGTCAGGTCACTTGCCTGGCGTTCACAGCACGCTGAGCATCTCGGCCACCAGGGGATGGCGCACGATGTCCTGGTCGGCCAATCGTACGACGCTGATGTTGGGCAGGGTCTCCAGCTTGTCGGCCACGACGCCCAGGCCCGACAGCTCAGGCAACAGGTCGGACTGTGCCGGGTCGCCGGTGACGACCATGGTCGAGCTCCAGCCCAGGCGTGTAAGCAGCATCTTCAGCTGCACGTAGGTGCAGTTCTGGGCCTCGTCGATGACCACGAAGGCGTTGTTGAGGGTGCGCCCGCGCATGAAGCCCACCGGCGCGATCTCGATGGCGCCTTCCTGGATCAGGGCCCGGACCCGTTTCATGGAAAGCCGGTCGGAGAGGGCGTCGTAGAGAGGCCGCAGGTAGGGGGCCAGCTTGTCCTCCATCTCGCCGGGCAGGAAGCCGATGGATTCCCCGGCCTCCACGGCGGGGCGGGACAGGACGATACGCCCCACGCGGCCGGCTTCCAGGGCCTCCACCGCCTTGGCGATGGCCAGGTAGGTCTTGCCGGTCCCGGCGGGACCGAGGGCCAGCACCAGGCTCTTGCTGTCGATGGCCTCGATCAGCCGGGTCTGGCCTACGGATTTTGGCTTTATTGTCTTGAGGTATCCCTGGTCGCGCTCGTCGTTCTGAGCCACCGGCATCGGGTTCCAGCCACGCGCGGTCGGCAGACGGCGCACCTTGGCGTCATCATCGAATTGTCCCGCGTCGAACGCGCCTTCGCGCACCATCCGCTTCAGGGCTCGCTTGGTCATGAACAGCCTCCGCATTGGGCAAAGAAAAAGGGCGACGCCGCAATGGCTCGCCCTTGGGTCGGTGGGGATGGAACGTAGGATGCGCGCGACAGTCCCGGCGGACCGCTTTGGCAGCTCTGAGGCGGGCCTGATGGCCGGCCGTGGATTGCACGCGACACCCAGATCTCCGTTCTCAAGGAGACCGCGGACGAACTGCCCGCGGCGGGAAACGAAGAAAGCTGTCGCCCCTCCGAATCGCCCGACTACTATGATCCTAACTTGGTTTCTGAAGTGTTAATCAAGGGGTCGTTTTCAAGAATAGGGGGTGTGCGGATGAATGCTTACAAGTTGGGCGACATAGGTCCAACGCTTCCAGGCGAAGATGAATACTGGATAGCGCCGAATGCCATGATCATGGGCAATGTAATTTTGAAGAAGAATGCCAGTATCTGGTTCGGCGCCGTGCTGCGCGGCGACAACGATCCGATCACAATTGGTGAGAATTCCAATGTCCAGGACAACTCTGTTCTTCACACTGACCAGGGCTCACCGCTGACCGTGGGGGCGAACGTGACCATCGGTCACATGGTGATGCTGCACGGCTGCACGATCGGCGCCAACAGCCTGATCGGCATCGGCTCGATCATCCTCAACGGGACCAAGATCGGGAAGAACTGCCTGATCGGGGCGGGAACCCTGATCGGCGAGAACAAGGAGATCCCCGACAATTCCATGGTGCTGGGCTCGCCGGGTAAGGTGATCCGCGAACTATCGCCCGAGCAGGCGGCGCGGATGAGCCTGGGGTCGATGAGCTATGTGCAGAACTGGAAGCGGTTCAAGGCGGGGTTGGCTGCGATTTGATTTCCGGCGCGTCAGCGCGGTCTAGTGGGCGAAATCACGCCGACGGGAGAGACGACCATGGCCTATGAGTTCATCAAGGTTGACCGCGAGGGGCCGGTGACGGTGATCACCCTGAACCGTCCGGAGGTGATGAACGCCCTGCATTCGCCGGCGCACTTCGAGATGGACGAGGCGCTGAACGCCTTTTCCGCCGATCCGGAGCAATGGGTGGGGATCATCACCGGGGCGGGGGAACGGGCGTTCTCCGCCGGCAACGACCTCAAGCACCAGGCGGGCGGCGGGGCGATGAAGTCGCCGCCGTCCGGCTTCGCGGGCCTGACCTCGCGCTTCGACCTGGACAAGCCCTTGATCGCGGCGGTGAACGGGGTGGCCATGGGGGGCGGGTTCGAGATCGCCCTGGCCTGCGACATCATCGTGGCGTCGGAGGCGGCGGTGTTCGCCTTGCCCGAGCCGCGGGTGGGCCTGGCCGCCCTGGCCGGGGGGCTGCACCGGTTGCCGCGCGCCATCGGGGTCAAGCGGGCCATGGGCATGATCCTCACCGGCCGGCGGGTGTCGGCCAAGGAAGGCTATGAGCTGGGCTTCGTGAACGAGGTGGTCGCGCCGGGCGAACTGCTGGCCGCGGCCAAGCGTTGGGCGGCGACCATGTGCGAGCTGTCGCCGATGTCGATCCGGGCGTCGAAATCGGCGGTGCTGAAGGGGCTGGACGAACCGACTCTGGAGGCCGCTATTACCGGCCAGAACCGCTATCCGGCCGTGGCCGCCCTGTTCCGGTCCGAGGACTTCGTGGAGGGGCCGATGGCCTTTGCACAGAAGCGGCCGCCGCAGTGGAAGGGCAAGTGAGGGCCAGCCCTCACTCCCTGTTCAACCGAGTTGACGCCGCCTTCCGTTCGTAAGATGACGCCCCAGTCACTTTCTAGAGAGAACACCCCATGGCCGCCGAACGCTACGACTACATCATCATCGGCGCCGGCTCGGCCGGGTGCGTGCTGGCCAACCGGCTGACCGAGGATGGGACCAAGAAGGTCCTGCTGTTGGAAGCGGGCGGCAAGGACAACTCCATCCTGGTGAAGATGCCGGCCGGGGTCGGCGGCCTGATCCAGGCCAAGGGGGACTACAACTGGGGGTTCTGGACCGAGGAAGAACCCAACCTCGACAACCGCAAACTCTGGTGGCCGCGCGGCAAGGGCTGGGGCGGCTCGTCCTCGATCAACGGCATGATCTACATCCGCGGCCACGCCCGCGACTACGACCAGTGGCGGCAGACGGGCTTGTCCGGCTGGGGCTATTCGGACGTGCTGCCCTATTTCAAGCGCTCCGAGACCCTGCAGGGCGGCGGCGACGACTACCATGGCGGCGAGGGGCCGCTGTACATCTCCAAGGCCTCGTCGCAGAGCCCGATCTATTCCAACTTCATCAAGGCCGGGGCCGAGGCGGGCTACAAGACCACCGCCGACTTCAACGGCTATCAGCAGGAAGGTTTCGGCCCCTACCAGCTGACCATCAAGGACGGCCAGCGCTGGAGCGCCGCGGCCGCCTATCTGCGCCCGGCCCTGATGCGCAAGAACCTGATCACCGCCATCGGCGCGCGCACCACCAAGATCATGATCGACAAGGGCCGTGCCGTGGGGGTGGTGTTCGTCCAGGATGGTCAGACCCACACGGTGCACGCCGATGGCGAGGTTCTGCTGTGCGCTGGCGCGGTGCAGTCGCCGCACATCCTGCAACTTTCGGGGATCGGCAATGGCGACGCGCTGAAGACCGCCGGCGTGGCGGTCACCCACGAGCTGAACGGCGTGGGGCAGAACCTGCAGGACCACCTGGACGTCATCCTGTCCTGGGAAACCCCTGGGGTTAAGACGGCCTACGGCTACAACAAGGGCGTCAATCGCCTGCTGACCGGCATGAACTATATGCTGTTCGGTCAGGGCTTCGGGCGGCAGAATTTCCTGGAGGCCGGCGCCTTCCTGAAGTCGCGTCCGGACCTGGATCGGCCGGACCTGCAACTGCACTGCGTGATGGCGATCATGAAGAACCACGGCAAGGACGTGGTGGAGAAGGACGGCTTCTCGGTCCACGTCTGCCAGCTGCGGCCCGAGAGCCGCGGCCATGTGGGCCTGCATTCGGCCGATCCGTTCGCCGACCCGGCCATCTTCGCCAACTACCTGTCGGCCGAGGAAGACAAGCGGGCGCTGCGCGAGGGGGTGAAGATGACCCGCGAGGTGTCCGGCCAGAAGGCGCTGAAGGCCATCCGCGGCGAAGAGATCTTCCCTGGGCCTCTGGTCAATTCCGATGCCGACATCGACGCCTGGATCCGCCGCAGCGCCGAGACCATCTACCATCCCGTGGGCACCTGCCGCATGGGCGTGGCGGGGGACGCTATGGCGGTGGTGGACGGGGACCTGCGGGTGCAAGGCGTCGCCGGCCTGCGCGTGATCGACGCCTCGGTGATGCCGACCTTGGTGGGCGGCAACACCAACGCCCCAACGATCATGATCGCCGAGCGCGCCTCGGACCTGATCCTGGGCAAGTCGATGATGGCGCCGCTGGACGTGCCGGTTTTCGACCAGGCGGCGGCTTAGGTCTTAAGCTTTTCTCTGCCGCGCGATGCGAACCGGGGCGCTATAACGCCTGCGGGCCACGCAGGGAGAGAAACAGATGGAATACCGCAAACTCGGCCGGTCGGACCTGGCCATCGCGCCCCTGATGCTGGGCGGCAATGTGTTTGGCTGGACGGCCGACGAGGCAACGTCCTTCGCCGTGCTGGACGCCTTCGTCGATGGCGGCTTCAACGCCATCGACACGGCCGATGTCTATGCCCGCTGGAGCCCCGCCGGCGGCGGCGCCTCGGAAAAGGTGATCGGCGCCTGGCTCAAACGTTCTGGCAAGCGCGACAAGGTGGTGATCGCCACCAAGTTCGGCATGGACATGGGCGAGGGCAACAAGGGCCTTTCAGCCCAGTGGATGGTGCGCGCCGTTGAGGATTCTCTCACCCGCCTGCAGACCGACGTCATCGACCTGTACCAGTCCCATGCGGACGATGCCGAAACCCCTCAGGACGAGACACTGGAGGCCTATTCCAAGCTGGTTGCGGCGGGAAAGGTGCGGGCCATCGGCGCCTCCAACTTCGAGGCCCCGCGATTGAAGTCGGCCAATGAGGCGGCTCAGGCCCACGGCTGGCCGCGCTACGAGACCTTGCAGCCGCTCTACAATCTGTATGACCGGGCGGCGTTCGAGGCGAGTTTGGCGGGGCTTTGCCGCGACGAGCAGATCAGCGTCATCCCCTACTACGGCCTGGCCAGCGGATTTCTGACCGGCAAGTACCGGTCCGAGGCGGACCTGGCCAAAAGCCAGCGCGGGCGCGGGGTGAAGAAATACATGGACGAGCGGGGCATGCGAATCCTGGCCGCGCTGGATGAGGTCGGGGCCAAGGTCTCGGCGTCGCCCGCCCAGGTGGCCCTGGCCTGGCTGATGACCAAGGTCACAGCCCCGATCGCCAGCGCCACCAGTGTGGTTCAGGTCCAGGAATTGATGAAGGCGGCCGAGGTGAAGCTGGATCCGGCATCCCTGGCGGCTCTGGAGACTGCCAGCGCGCTAGCGGCTGTTCCGGCGGAGTAGACGGGGTTAGGCGATCCGCCGGCCGTCCAGCGCAGCCAGGCGCAGGCGGGGCGTGGCGCGAAGGTCTGCCCCGCCCACCGCCCGGATCAGCAGTTCGCGCACCGTGCGGCCTCGCAGGGTGTGGATGGCGGAGGTCGGCTGATAGAGGCCGATCAGGCGGTCGGCATGGCCAGTGGCGCTGGACAGGGGGGCGAACAGAATCTCGAAGCGCGGGCCTAGGCCGTCGTCGGTGCGCGCCTCGGCGCTGACAACCAGGGGCGTGGGATCGCGCAGCACGCCTTCCAGGGCGCTCTGCAGCTCCACCCGGTGCAGTCGAGACCAGAGATTGAGAATGTTGTCGCCGCGCAAACCGCGGCGGTGCAGGTCAACGACGAACTCGCCGGCCAGTCGAATGGGGTAAACGCCAGGCCCTTGCCGCCCAATGATGAAGGTCTGGGGCAGAAGATGGGCGAAATCAGACGGATCAATATCGCTGCGAGCCGGCAAAACCTCGTCGCCACGCCTGCTACGCCAATAGTCTATCAACAGTTCTGTGTTGGAATGGAACATCGACGTCGTCCCACGCCCTCGGCCCATAGCGGCCGCACGGGGGTTGCAGGGAAGGCTCGGGCCAGTCGTGCGATGCTCCAAAACGGGACATTCCCGGGCGTCGCGCGGTGGGCTTTGGTGAATTCGAGGGAGCCGTTCCATGTCCGGCAAGACGACCCTGCTGGCGATCATCGTAGGCGCGGCCATGTGGCTGTTGGCTGCGACCGCGCCGTCCACGGCCTTCGCGGGCAATTGTTGCGCGCCGCCAACGCCGCCGCCGGGGTGCAACTGCACGCCGCCGCCTTGCTGCACCCCGCCCAGCCCGCCGGTGTTTAACCAGCCGTGCTGCGTGCCGGGCCACAATATCAACATCCCCGGCGTCAACGTCTTCGTCGCCCCCTCGGTGCAGGTGAACGTCAACGCCCAGGCCTCCGCGGTGGCCGGAGCAAGGGCAGGGGCAACGGTCTTCTATGGTGGCGGAGGGGGAGGCGGATCTTACATCGCCCCCGGGGCCACTGGCGCGATCCAGGGCCTCAACGTCGAGGGTGGCATGCGCCGCGCCGCGTACGAAGCCACACGCTCAATGTACAAGAAGGTTGTGATCCAGGCCTTCTGTTTCGACGACAAGGAAGTGCCGCACCCGGCGTCCCAGGTCATGCCCGACCGCGATATCGACGATGCCTACGATGGCGAGCTCTATCGCTGCATCGCCGGGGCGCACATGCAGATCACTGTCGCCGAATGGCGCGAGAAGGTCTCTTTCGAAGGCGGCCAGACGATCAGCTGCCAGAAGGGCGAGGCCCTGTATCACGTGCCTGGCATGGCCGGCGGCGGCGCGGCGGGGGCCAATGGCGGTCACGGTGGCGCGAGCCTGGTCTGCCGTCCGCAGAAACCGGCCCGTGACTGCAACGAGCGTTCGCTGCTGCGTCGCTTCGGCGCGGGGATCAAGATCCTCACCATCATGTATACGGAGCGCTACACGGCCTACCGTGAGGAAAGCACCTCCTCGTCGGCCGCGATGGGCATGAGCCTTGACGGTGGCGTGGGCGGGGTCGCTTACTGAGCTTGGCCATGAGTTAGCGAACGCCTTCGGGCTGATCGCTTTGGAAGGGGCGTTTCCGGGGGGGGAACGCCCCTTCCTTCATTCTGGCCCCTATTTCGCCAGACGCTTCAGTTCGGCCCGCGCCGCCGCGGCCTCGAAGAAGGCGCTGGGGCAGGATTTTACGGCGGCTTGCAGCAGGGGGCGGGCCTCGTCGCGCCGGCCCTTGGTCAGGCGGTCCTCGCCCAGGTAGAAGCTGGCTTCGCAGGTTTCGCTGCGCGCGTCCCTGGCCTGGGCGGTGGCGGCGGCGCCCACTGCCTCCGTCTCGGGAATCTTGCCCAGGTAGAAGCTGATCATCGGGCCGGGCCAGGCGGACAGGTTTACGGCGTCGGCCTGATGGGCCAGAGCTTCCGGCGCCGCATCCACCGCGGGTCCCTGGCCGCCGCGCACGCCCGCCAGCCGGCGCCAGAGCACCGCATAGGACTGGCTGGGATCCAGCTGCAGCGAGCGGTCGAAATCCCGTCCGGCCTTGTCATAGGCGCCCATGACGAAATAGGTCGCGCCGCGGCCAAAATAGCTGCTGGCATCCGTGGGGTTGAGCTTCAGGGCCAGGGCGTAATCCGACAGGGCCGCATCGAACGCCCCCTGTCCCAATTGCACCGAGGCGCGGTCCGCATAGGCCTCGGCGTTGTCGTCGCGCAGCTTGATGGCGGCATCAAAGTCGCTCAGCGCGGCGCGCTGGTCGCCCTTGTAGGACTGGGCCAGGCCGCGCCAGACGCGGTACTGCGCCTCCCGCGGCCTCAGCGTCACGGCTCGATCATAGTCGGCGACTGCGCGGGCGTAGTCGCCACGCTCGCGATACAGGCTGCCGCGCATGGCGTAGCCGTAGGCGTAGTCCGGCGACAGGGTCAGGGCCGTCGAGAGGTCCGCCACGGCCTTGCCCGGCTGATCCAGCCGCGCATAGGCTTGGCCGCGGCCGACGAAGGCCTGGGTATCCTTGGCCTCGAGGGCGATGGCGGCGTTGAAGTCGGCCAGGGCGGCGATGGCGTCGCCGGTCTCCAGCCGCGTCTCGCCCCGGCCGGTCAGCGCCTCCGTTAGCTTGGGATCGGCGCGCAGGGCGGCGTCGTAGTCGGCGATCGCCTCGGCCGGCTGGCGCAGTTCGCGCTTCGACCAGGCGCGGCGCAGATAGGCTGTGGCGAAAGCGTCCCGCTTGGCGACAGCCTGGTCAAAGTCGGCGATCGACCGGGTCCAGTCGCCCTTGCGCTGGTAGGCGATGCCGCGGTCGACCCAGGTGTCGGCGTCGTCCGGTCCCAGGACCAGGGCCGCCGAGAAGTCGCCGACAGCGCCGTCCAAGTCGCCCGCCGCCAGGCGCAGGCCACCGCGGTTGACGTAGCTGACGGCGGCGTTGGGGCTGAGCCGGATGGCTTCGGCCAGATCCTCCATTGCCCCCTTGCTGTCGCCCTTGGCGGCGCGGGCAAGAGCGCGATCACGGTGGGAAAGGCTGTCGTTCGGCGCCAGGCGGATGGCCTGGTCATAGTCGGCCAGGGCCTGGTCCAGCTTGCCCTGGCCCGCCCGGGCGACGGCCCGGTTCAGCCAGGCCACCGCGCCCTTGGGGTTGAGCTGGATCGCCGTGGTGTAGTCGGCCGCGGCTGCCGCCCGGTCACCCTTGGCATCGTAGAGCAGGCCGCGATTGACATAGGTTTCGTCGTCCTTGGGCGCCAGCTTGATGGCGGCGGCGAAGTCCGCCAGGGCCAGGCCGTAGTGGCCAAGTTCGCCCTGGGCCTGGGCCCGGTCGATCAAGGCGTCGTGGAAACGGGGGTCGATCTTCAGCGCCGTGTCGAAGGCGGCGATGGCGCCGGCCTGATCGCCCTGGGCGATCAGGGCCTCGCCTTGATAAAACGGGGTGTAGGCGTCCGTGGCGTCGACCTTGGCGGCGGCGTCGAAGTCGGCCAGGGCAGCGGCGTAGGCCTTGGCCTGGGCGTGGGCGCGGCCGCGGAGCTGTAGTGTGCCGGCGTCCCGCGGCTTCAGCTTTAGCGCGGCGTCGTAGTTGGCGATGGCGGCGGCGGTGTCGCCCTTGGCCGCATAAAGCAGGCCGCGTTCGGCATAGGGTCCGGGGTCCTTGGGCGCCAAGCGCACGGCCGCGTCATAGTCGGGCAGGGCGTCATCGTAGCGATCCAGGCGCAGCTTGGCCATGCCGCGCTCCAACAGGGCGTCGCCATAGTCGGGTTTAAGCTTGATCGCGTGATCCTGGTCGGAAATCGCCTGCTTGTATTCGCCCTTGAGACGGTGGGCGTAGCCGCGCTGATACCAGGCTTCGGGGCTGTCCGGCGCCAGGGCGATGGCCTGGCTGAAGTCGGCGATGGCGAAGTCGAGCTTGTTGTTCAGCACAAGGGCGATGCCGCGCTGCAGGCGAGCGTCGGCGTCGTCGGGATCGATGGCCACGGCCTTGCTGAACTCCACCACCGCGTCGTCGAAGCGCGCCTTGTGGCTGAGCGCCACCGCGCGGTCGAAGTGGGCGAACTCGTTCTGGGGGGCCAGGGCGATGGCGGCGTCCAGATCGGCGAGAGACAGGTCGAACTGGCCGCTCTGATCGTAGAACACGCCGCGGGCGATCAGGGCTTCGGGCCGGCTCGGATCAGCGGCGATGGCGCGGCCGTAGTCGGCCAGGGCGACATCGGGCTTGCCTAGCGCCATCTCGGCTTGGGCCCGCAGGGTCAGAGCATCCGCGCGATCGGCCGGCCCAAGATCACCGGAGGCGAGGGCCGATTCGATCAGGGGCAAGGCGGTCTCGTACTGGCCATGCTGCTCGGCGGCGCGGGCGGCCTGCAGATTGTGCTGGCCCGCCCCGATGGCGCCGGCGACGAGGGTAAGGAGGAACAGCTTCATCGACGCCACAGCTCATGCAGGCGGAGGCCCCGCAAGCCCCGGAGCAAACCCCAAATGGGATTTGCGGGCAATGGGCGCGTGAGGGGCGCTATCCGCCTCAGGAACCCGCCGGCGTGACCTCCAGCTTCCACTGGGCGTCGTCACGCAGGTATTGCTGGGCGGCCTTGCGGACGTCGTCGGCGGTGACCCGCTCCATGCCGGGCAGCTCGGAGCGGATGGCGTCCAGGCGGCGGGGGTCGCCCTGGGCGCCGGACAGGGCGCTCAACCAATAGCCATTGGTCTCGCGCGCCTTTTCAGCCTCTTCGATGCGGGGTTTCTTGGCCCGTTCGAGAACGTCGGGGGTGACATCGTGGTCGCGCAGGTCGGCGGCGATCTTGTTCACGTCGACGAAGAACGAGGCCAGCTTGGCCGGCGGCACCTCGACGCTGGCGCTGAGATAGCCCCAACCCTTCCAGGTCATGCTGGAACTATAGCCGACCTGGGGCGAATAGGTGACGCCCTGGTCCTCGCGGAAGGTCTTGAGCAGCTGCAGCTGCATCACCTCGCCCAGGATCGAGACGTTCCGCGCGGCTTGCGGATCGGCGAAGAAGTCGTTGGTCCGCCAGGCGGCGTAGCCCAGGGCCTGGTCGGCGCGGCCGTGGTGGGTGAGCATCACCGGCTGGGTGTTTGGAGCCGGGAAGCTGACGGTGGTGGCCGGATCGGCGGCGGCCTGGGCCGGGCGGGGGGGCAGGGCGCCGAAGGTCGCGGCCACCGCGGCGATGGTCTTGTCCACCGTCACGTCGCCCACCACCACCACCTCGATGGGTCCGGTGGTGACCGAGGCCATCTGGGCCTTCAGGGCCTCCAGGTCGGTGGCGCTGATGTCTTCGCGGCTGGGGAAGGTCCAGCGCCGATCGCCGGCGTGCATGAGGCCCGGCAGGTCACGCCCCAGGACGCCGGAGTCGGTGGCGCCGTACTGGTCCAGCAGGGTGGCGGTGTAGGTCTTCATCCGCTGCAGGGCTTCCGGCCGCCAGCCCGGTTCGGAGACATAGGCGGCCAGGACCTGCATCTGGGTCTCCAGGTCGTCGCGGCGGGTGGCGCCGGTCAGCACATTGGCGTCGTCCTCAATGCGGTAGTCGGCGCCGTAGACGTTGGAGGCCAGCACGCGCTCGGCGTCATTGGCGCTGATCTTTTTCAGTCCGCCCTCGATGAAGGCGTAGCCAGCCCAGGACAGGCTCTGGCGACTTGGCGACAAACCCTTCAGGCCTGAACCGACCCGCACCTTCACCAGCACCTGGTCGTCGCGGAACTTGGTGGGTTTGATGGTCAACCGCACGCCGTTCTCGAAACGCACGAAGACGGTGTCGAGGTCGCCGACCTCGCGCTGCTCGGCGACCTTGCCGGGGGAGCCGAAGTCCGCATAGGGCCAGGTCATCGCCGCCTCGGCCACGGGGGCGGTGACGTCCTTGGCGTGGGCGGTATTGTAGGCGGTCTGGATGGCGCCCACGCCGCCATCGAGGGCGGTGGGGGAAGAGACCGAGATCAGGGGGCCGTTGCCGTCGAACGCCCCCTTGAGCGCCGCGGAAACCTGATCAGCGGTGAGGGTCTTCACCACGGCGTCGAAGAAGGCCAGGTCATCGGCTGGGCTGGTCTGGACGTCGCGTTGACCGGTGGTGGACTCGATTTCGTCGGCCAGGCGGGGGGTGACGCGGGTGGATGTCTCGGCGACGGCCTGTTTCAGGGAGGCTTCATATTCGGCGATCTCGCGCGCCAGCTCGTCGGGACGCACACCGAACTTCACCGCGCGGCGCTGTTCCTGATCGGCGACGGCCATGGCGGCTTGCCAGCCGTTGTCCTGCGCCGTCACAGACAGGATCGAGATGCGGGCGGCGCGGAACTGGTCGGCGCGGAAGCCCACGGCGCTGATGAACGGCGGGTTGTCGCCGCGGGCCAGGGTGCCCAGCCGCCGGTTCAACACCGAGAAGCCCAGGCGCTCGATCAGTTCGCGCTTGCGTTGGACCGAGTCATCGGGACCGAGGTCGGGAGGCGTCATCCAGGCCATCTGGATGGTGGTCGGCGCCCCGGCTTCCACAGACAGGCGCGTCTGCAGCGCGCGTTTGGTCACCTGGCCCAGGTCCGGGTCGGCCCCAGCCGGGCCTTCGCCCTTCCAGTCGGAGAACTTGGCCTTGATCCTGGCTTCCATGGCGTCGACGTCGAAGTCGCCGACCGCCACCAAGGTGGCTCGTTCGGGGCGATAGTATTGGCTGTAGAAGTCGGCGATCTGGGCGCGCTGGGCGTTTTGTATCACCTCGACCTTGCCGATCGGCAGGCGTTGCGGCGGGCGCTGGCCGGCCAGGAAGAAGCCCAGGCGGTCCTTGAAGATGCGGTAGAAGGGCGTGTCGCGCAGGCGCTCCTCGGAAAGCACGACGCCGCGCTCCTCGTTGATGTGGGCCTGTTCAAGGGTCAGGTTGCCGGCCACTTCGCGCAGCAGCATCAAAGAGGTGTCCACCGTGTCGTCGTCGGTCTTGGGCAGGTCCAGCTTGTAGACTGTGTCGTCGAAGGCGGTCTGGGCGTTGGTGTCGGCGCCGAAGGCCAGGCCGTGACGCTCAAGGATCTTGATCATCTCCCCGTCGGGCACGCTTTTGGAGCCGCGGAAGGCCATGTGCTCCAGGAAGTGAGCCAGGCCTTGCTGATTGTCCGCCTCCATCATCGAGCCGGCGTCGATATGCAGGCGCAGGGAGGCCTGGCCGGGGGGCGTGGCGTTCCTCATGATCGCATAGCGCATGCCGTTGGGCAGGGCGCCGAAGCGGATGGCGGGGTCGGGGGCAAGGTCCGAATGAGCCTGGGGCCACTCGCCGGTCTTGAGCCGCAGGGGGGCCTCGACAGGCGCCGCCGTGGGCGGTTTGCCGAGCTTGGGAAGGCCGAAGGCGCTGGCGCTGGACAGGCCGACGCCAGCGATCCCTAGGGCGACGACAAGGGCAGTCGTCGCGCGGGAGAGTCGAACCATAGGTGCATGTCTCTATCTGACGGACCCGCTCACGGCGGCGGCGGACCATGATCTTTGCTTGCGGCCTCTTCAAGGCCGGTCGCCGTTTCACGGCGCCACAATCCAATTCCGGCGACGTGGCTGAAGTAGCGCCGCCGCCACGGATGAGCGTGGCGGCGATACGGGATTCAAATAGGCGGAGAGTCCGGCCGTCAGTTGCCGGGTTGGGAAACGTAGAAGCTGGCGTTGTTGCCTACCGCGGTGGCCGTGCCGCGCACCGCGCGAGCGCTGCCGGTGATCGAGGTGGACGCGGTGGCGGAGGCGTCGCCATTGTTGGTCTGGCTGTTGTGTACGCTCATCACACCGCCGCATTGCGAGCAGGCGTAGCCGGTGACGGCGTTGCCCATGGCGGTGGAGGAGACGAAGGCGTCGTAGCCATTGTTGCCGGTGAAGCTGGCCACGGATTCCGTGCCGCCCACGCCGTTTACCTGGGTGTTGGTGAGGGCGATGCTGGAGCCGAAGTCGCCGGCGAAGGTGGAGTTGCCGACGCCGTAGGCCGATACCGTGGCGCCGCCGAACTGGTAGGAGGTCTCCACGCCCTGGGCGCGCACATAGGCGTCGTTGCTTTGGTCCACACCGACGGTAAAGGCGCCTTGTTCGTTGGAGCCGTTGAAGTTGTTGGCCGTCGCGGTGGCGCTGGTGTTGGTGTCCTGGCTGTTGCCCAGGTTGGTGAACTGAGCGCCTTGGACGATGGCGCCGGTCTGGCTCTGGGTGACGCCGAGGGTCTGGGTGGAGTTGCCGACGCCGACGGAGGTGACGTTGTTGCCCACAGCGGCGCTGGAGAAGCTGCCCTGGTCGGCGACATAGCCATAGACCGTCTGGGCGGTGGAGGTGGTGGTGACGTCGTTGGTCTGGCTGACCGTGGCGTTGACCACCGAGTTGGTGGCGCCAAAGCCCTGGCTGTTGCCGATGGCCTGGGTCGCCTGCGCGGCGTCCACCGTCTGGGCGTCGGCGCCGACGATGTCACTCTGGCCGGTAATCGGACCGCCGGAGGTGGTCTGGGTGAACGAACCGCTGAGCGTCCCGCCGCCCCTGACGCCCGCATCGCCGGTGTTGCCGGTGGCCGCGGTGGTCGATGTCAGCGAGGGGCCGGCGTCAGTGGCCACCGTCACGGTCGTCTGAGCCTGCACCTTACCGGCGGTGGACTGGGTCGATTGGATATTGACGCCGCCGGTGACCACCGAACCGGTCAGGGTGTTGCCCGTGGCGGTGGTGACCGCCGTGGTGTCGCTGGAGTTGGTGACAACATCCAGGGTCTGGGAGGCAAAGATGTCTCCCAGCTGGACCTGATTGTTGCTGACCGTGCTCTGGCTAGTAGCGGCCCCGGCGCACAGGAGCCACAGCGGGATCGCGGCCATCATTCCAGCGCGCAGGGTCTTGGCGGGTCGCTGCATTGTTCGTTTCCAGGTTGTTGTAGGCGGGCACGAAGGCGCCCGTGGCCCCGGTGGTCACAGCGTGACCGAAGGGGTCGTCGGTCATGCAGGCTTGCGGCCCGGGCATGCCGTAGAGATTGGCGACCATTTCCACCGTCGCCCGCTCGATCACCGAGCGGACGCCGAGCTGAAGGGGCTCCAAGGCGCCGTCGCCGGCCGACAGATCGAAGGCGGTGTTGCCCGAGATCTTGAACAGGTTGGCGCTGACTTCGTGAGCCACGATCTGCTTCTGGTAGGAGATGACGTCCACCACCTCCAGCGTGCGGGTGTTGATCAGGCGTAGGTCCAGGCCGATGTTCATGATGAACACCCGGCCGCTGATGCCGCCCTTCAGGTCTCTGGTCCCAAGGCCGCCGGCGCCGGCGTCGAGGCCGGAGGAGCGGATGTTGAAGTTCAGTTCGGTGATGCCGCCGGCGACATAGAAGTCGGAGCCGGGCACCTGGCCGGCCATGATGCGGCGATATTCCGCCGGCATGTCCGCCTGGGTCCCCGGGTTGTCGGAGATCAGCTTGTTATTGGCGTACTTCAGTTCCAACTCGGAGACCGAGGTGTCGAAGCGCTCCACCAAGGGCGTACCCGCCTTGGCGAAGGCGCTCATCGCCATCAGGGACGCGCCCTGGGTGATTTTGCGGCCTGACCCGTCAGCTTCGTCCTTGCCAGTATAGTCGGCGATGCGGCCGATGGCGATGCGCGGCGCATTGACGTTGTTCTTGCGCGCGTACTCCGCGAGGCAGACCAGGGCCGCCGAATACGGCGTCGGGTTTGCGGTCACCGGCGCGTTGCCGGTGGGCTGGGCGTAGAGCCCGTTGGATCCGGCCACGGGACTGGCGCATGCGCTCAGTATGCTCGCGGCGGCGGTGAGCATGACGACGACACGCGTCGGTTTGCCGGCCAGAAAGGCGTTCAAGAACATCTCTGCGTCTCCGTTCAGTGCGTCGCCGCGCTGACGTTCCCCGTGTTGGTTTGGACTGAATTGACGATGACGGTGTTGTAGTTGCCCTGCGTGATGACCTGCAGGTTGTTGCCGATGGCGGTGGAGGAGCCGGTGGCGCCCACGCCCGCGAAGGTGTCCACGGCGCCGGTGGCCGCGCCGGAGGCGCTGAAGGTGGATTGGTCTTCGCCATGCAGGATCAGGCCGTCGACGATGACCAGGTTGCCGTTTGCGTCGCGCATGCCGACGGCGACCGCACGATTCTCCTGGCCCGCCGTGCGGCCATAGCCGGCATTGAAGCTGGCCGAATTCGTGTTCATGTTCTGGGCCTGGACCGCGCTGGCGCCAAGGACGCCAAGCACGAAGCCACAGAAGGCGGTCTTCGTGATTTTAAGCATACTTGCCCCAGGGCTCCGCACGGCTGAGTTGACGCGGCAAAGACAAACAATTGCCGCGTCACAACATGATTTCCGCTCGATTTATCGGCAAAGGTCTCTTGATTTGGTTAAGGCAGGGTCGGTTTGGATCAGCGCGTGAACGACGATTGGCGGCCGGATGGCGCGCCTGGGCGGATCAGGGAGCCGTTCTTCAACGCTCCGTGGCCGGTGGTGGCGCTGGTCGCCGTGCTGGTGGGGCTGCATGCGATCAGGGTGGTCGTGCATATTCAGCCCGACCTTTTGGCGTTCACCGCCCAGGATGTGGCGAAGGGGCGCTGGATCGGCCTGCTCACCTACCAGTTCGTGCACGCCAGTTGGTTGCACCTGGCCTTCAACATCGCAGCGACCCTGGCGTTCGGGGCGCCGGTGGCGCGGCTGATGGGCATCGGGCTCCGCGGCGCCACCGTCTTCCTGCTGTTCTTTCTGGTTTGCGGGGTGTTGGCCGCCCTCGGCTACATTCCTGTGGCGGGACGATCGGACTGGGCCGTGGTCGGGTGTTCCGGCGCCGCGTCGGGCCTGGTTGGGGCGGCGACGCGGATCATCCAGGGGGGCGGCAGGCTCGGTCCCCTGTTTGGTCGGACGGTGCTGAGCATGACCGTCGGCTGGTTTGTCATCAACGCGGTTTTCGGCCTGACCGGCCTTACACCCGGGGCAGGCGGCGCGCCCGTGGCCTGGCAGGCGCACATCGCTGGCTACCTCGCCGGCCTCCTGCTGATCGGACTCTTTACCCGGCTGGCCGGGACCCGCGCGACCGATCACGCATTAGCGCCTTGATATCCGGAAACATTCGGCGGAACTTCGGTCTTCAGGGGAACGAGGGAGGACAACGACAGTGCTTGTGTCCCAGATCTTGAAGGAAAAGGGCGACCTGGTGTTCACCGTCGCGCCGGGCGAATCCGTCTCCGCAGTCGCCGCTCTGCTGCACAGCCGCCGGGTGGGCGCCATGGTGGTGGTGGATCCCGATCATAGTGTGGTGGGCATTGTCTCCGAGCGCGACATCGTCAGTATCGTCGCCATGGAGGGCGCCTCGGCGCTGACCAAGCCTGTCTCCGTCTGCATGACCCGCGACGTGGTCTTCGCCGAACCCTCCGAGACGGTGGATTCGCTGATGAGCCGGATGACGGACCGGCGTATCCGCCACCTGCCGGTATGCAAGAACCAGCGCTTGATGGGCATCGTGTCTATCGGCGACCTGGTGAAGACCAAGATCGCCGAGGCGGTGGCCGAAGCGGACGGGCTGAAGGCCTATATAGCGGCAGGGTAGGGGAAGGGCGGGTCCCGCGCCCTATTGCGATGGGCTGTCGTGAAACAGTTCGGCGCCGTGTCCCGTCACCGCTTCAGCCAAGCTGTAGCCCTCCAACACCCGGGCGGTCGCGTCCCGCGCGCGCAATAGAGCCTCGCGAATCGAGCAGGTCGCCAGATCCGGGCAGTCGTCGCACTTGCGGAAAGATAGGCGCGAGACGCAGGGGGCCAGGGCCAGGGGGCCGTCGAGCACCCGGATCACCTCGGCGAAGCTAATGCTTTCGGGCGCGCGCGCGAGGGTGTAGCCGCCGAACTTGCCGCGCCGGCTGACGACGATGCGCCTCCGCGCCAGTTCCAGCAGGATCGCCTCGAGGAACTTGCGCGGCGCGTCGGCGCGCAGGGCCAGCTCACCGGCGGTGACCTGGGCTTCGGGTTCGCGCGCCAGTTCCACGAGGGCGCGCAAGGCATAGCGCGCCTTGCTGGACAGCATGCTGATCGATGTCTCCTCAGCGATCCTTTATGGGGCGCGTGAGCGGGGATGCAAGCTTGGTCAAGCTTCAGCGAGGCCATCCAGGTTGTCCTGCATCCAGGCCAGTTCCGCCTGGACCTCCTCGGCCAGGCCCCGGCGCAAGAAGGTCGCCCAGGGCTCGCGCCCTTCACCGCCCCAGAGGGCTATGCGCCGCAATTCGTCTTCCTGCGTGGACCGGATTTGCGCCAGCAGATCGCCGACGGCGCAGCCGTACCCCCGTGCGAAGGCGGCCAAACGCGTCCGCCGATCCGGAACGGCCACGAAGCCAACCTTGGCGGCGGTCGCGTCTGGGCGAAGGTGGGCGACGCGGATGGCGGCGAAGGCGGCGTCTTCCAAGGGATAGCCGGGGCGGGCCAATTCGAAGTCGATCACACCACTGAGCCTGCTCGCCCCCGATTCGCCGGTCCAGATCAGGTTGTAAGGACCAAAATCGCCGTGCAGCACGATCTGGCCAGGCGCCAGGTCCTGCGGTCCGTGCCGCCACAGGCTGGGGGTGGGGGGAACGAAGTCGGCGACGGCGGCGTGGTAGGCATTCAACAGCGCGCCCACCTGGGCCGGGCCCGACTCAGCCAGCAAGGCCGCGGGCCAGGGCCACAGGGAAACGCGTCCCGGCAAGTAGCTCAGCACCTCGCGTCCTTTTTCATCCAGGCCCAGGGGGCGAGGAGAGGGGAAGGCCTTGGACTCAAGATGGCGCAGCAGGGCGTGAATCGTCGGCGTCCAGACGCCGGCCGGGCGGCGCACGGTGTCGCCCACCCGGAAGACACGCCCGTTCTCAAGCCCGCCGAACAGCGGCTCTTCCGCATGGGTCATGATGCCACTATCGGCCGAAAACGGGGCTGCGCAAGGCGTGGCGGCCATCGGCGCCCGCAAAGCGAACAGCGATTGTCCAAAAACCATCAAGATTCCTCAGGACAAGGGTTGCGCCCCCCCCAACCCATCGATAGATACCGCGCCTCGCTCGGGGCGACGCCCTGAAGCACTCGGAACCAAGGCTTACCGGCCAAGGGTTCGGGACCGCTTCAAACCGTCGCAACGAGCCAGGGGCGGCCCCCTGAAGCGATCCGAACCAAGGCCATTTGGTCCTTGCAATTCAGAACCGCTTCGACTAGGTTCCGCTCCTTCAAACGACTCGCTTCGGAACTTTTGGGGTCAGCCCCGGCGGCCCTGAGGTGTTCTTTGCGCTCTGATTGAGGCTTCCTCAAAAAGGTTCGCAAGGCGGTTGACAGAGAAAAACGGGGCGACTAGATACGCCGCTCCTCGCCGCCACCGGGCGCTAAACGGTGGGGCCGGCAAGCCGGTCGGGTCTTTGACATCGTTGATTTGGAAAGAGAAACGCAGGCGGCGGCGTCCTGGCGATGACCCTTCGGGGTTGTCAATCGACGCTGACAAACGCGGTCTCTTGAAGACAATACCATGGCCATCAAACGCAGCCCT
>JBBROW010000034.1:0-46918 GCA_038228945.1 Caulobacterales bacterium | reverse complement strand
GTCATCGACGATCACCCGCAGGCGCTCGCGATCGGTCGGGATCAGATAGACGGTGACGCCAGTACGCATCCCGCAGACTCGCACGACATCACGCCGGGGGGAATCCAAACTCGGACTCTTATGTCCCGATCAATCCACTAGCCTGAGCAGAGGCGCCTACTTGGCGTAGCCAGTGACAAAGAGCCGGACGCCGCGCCGCACGATCGCGGCGATGCCTTCGGGCGACTGCGTCTCGCCAAGCACGGCGCGCTCCCTGGCCTCGCCATAGACTAGAAGCCCGAAGTGGCGCACCGCGGCGTCCAGATCGGGGATTGCGAACACGCCGCGGTCGATCTGGTCGCGAAGGTAATCCACCAGCGGGCTACGCAGATGCTCCATCTGTTGGTTGAGGATCTCGGCCAGGACGGGGAAGCGATGCGCCTCCGCGAGGATCAAGCGATAGAGGCCGACTTCCTCGGGAGAGGTCCAGCCCCTGGTGATGCGCAGGGCGAAGGCCAGGAGCACCTGTTCGGGACCGCCGTCATTGGCGGCCATGTCCGCCACCAGCATGCGCGGTGATGTCGAGGCGATCTCGGCGACGACGGCCAGGAGCAGCGCCGCCTTGGTTGGGTAGCGGGCGTAGATGGTTTTGTTCGAGACCCCCGCCGTTTGAGCTATGCGCGCCACATTGGCGTTGGCGAACCCATGAGCGATGAACTCCGCGGTCGCGACCGACAGGACGTGCGCGCGGCGCGCTTCCTCCTGCGCCTTGGGCGGGCGCCCCGGACTGACCTTTCGTCGCATGACTTGCACTGAATCGGCTTCCGTCAATTTGCCCGCCTGATCTGAATTCCTCCTGCACGGGATAGCGCAGGCGTCTTGACAGAGGAACGTCACACATTCATAACCAATAAAGGAACTGAAGTGTTCCATTAAATGAGGCTTCGGGAGAAGATTGTCATGGCCACGCTTGGGTTCACCGTCGACGACGCCGGCGTCGCCACACTGACGCTCAACAATCCACCGCAGAACCGCCTGGGCCTGGAGCTCATGGGGAGCTTCAGCGCAGCTATTCAGCGGATCAGCACGGACCCGGCCATTCGGGTGGTCCTGTTGCGCGGCGAGGGGCCCGATTTCTGTTGGGGTGGCGACTTCATGACCTGGCTCGACATCACGCCCGAGCAGATGGCGAAGAACATCTCCGGCGGCATTCAGCTCTTCAACGCCTTCGAGCAGCTGCCGGTGCCGGTCGTCGCGGCCGTCCAGGGCAAATGCATGGGTGGCGGATTTGAGTTCGCGCTGCGCGCCGACGTCATCGTCGCCGCCGAGAGCGCCCAGTTCTGCCACACCGAGCAGTCGCTCGCGGTCATCACCTTCCTGGGCGGCGTGCAACGGGTCGCTGAGCGCGCCGGCAAAGCCCGCGCGATGCGCTGGGCGTTGACCTCCGAACGCGTGCCGGCCCGGGAGATGCTGGAGGCGGGCGTCATCACCGAAGTCGTTCCCGATGCCGATCTCGCTGCGGCCGCCGGCGCCTGGGTCGCGCGCCTGGCGAAGGGCCCCACCCGGGCGCACGCCGGCCACAAACAGATGCTTCACGCCTGGTCGACCGGCGGAATCGCCGCCGCCGACCAGCTGATCCCGGAGATCACCGAGCGGGTGATGAACACGGAGGACGCGCGCCGTGGGATCGCCTCGGCGCAGGATGCCATCCGGCGGGACGTCGAGCGCCCGGTCCTGGATTTCGAAGGCAAATAGCCGCGCTCAGGGAGAAATCAACCATGGCCTTGGCTGAACCGAAGTATCCGCCGCTTGAGATGCCCGACAGCGTCGAGCGTGAGAAAGTGACGATCTGGAGCAATGGGGTCGCGCTGGACGCCGACATCTACCGACCCAAGGTGCGCACCACGCCCGCTCCGGGTGTTGTGCTTTGCCATGGCTGGGGGGGCAGCAAGCTCACCTGCGAGCGGCACGCTGCGCTGTTCGCCGCCTCGGGCATGATCGCGCTCACCTTCACCCAGGCGACCTGGTTCGGGTCCGGCCCGCGCCTGTGGTCGGGGTCCGGGCCTGAGCCCCAGGCCCTACGTGATCTCGTCGATCCCGCCGACTGGCTGCAGAACTATCTGGCCGCCATCGACTACATCGAGGGCGAACCCGGGGTCGACGGATCACGGATCGGCGCCTGGGGCACCAGCTTCGGTGGCGGCATTGCGATGCACTGCGCCGCCAACGACGCCCGGATACGCGCGCTCAGCGTGCAGGTTGCCAGTGTCGCCCCGCTGGCTGGCCCGATCCTGGCGTACGCCAAGCGCCGGGCCATCGACATGGCACGGGGCGAATGCGACCCCGTTACGGAGGGCTTCCACGTGATCCCCGGCCTTGCCGGCTCGGGCAACCTCGCCAAGTGGACGAATTACGATCCTTTGGGCCAGCTCGACCGCCTCAGCGTTCCGACCCTGATGATGGACGCCGGCAATGAGGAGATGTTCGCCATCGCGGACAACGCCGGGCGCGCCTACGAGATCCTCAAGGGCAGGTCGGGCCAGATTTCGCATTACGAGGTCATCCCGGGCATCGACCACTACGGGATCTATTTCGACGGCTACGAGCACTCGAGCACGATGGCGCGCGATTGGTTCGAGCGCCACCTTGTCAGCTCGGCTGGGGTCCAGCGCTGATGAGCGGAGTGGTGAAAACTGTCGAAACGACGGTTGGGCGCATCGCCTACCATGTCTCCCAGCATGATCGGGACATGCCAACGGCCGTGCTCTGGCCAAGCCTGTTCACCAGCGGTCACGCCAGTTGGGGGCCGCAGCTTGCGACATTGCATGCGCTTGGCTTCCGCACGATCGTGATCGATCCGCCCGGCCACGGCGCCAGTCCGCCGCCTCCGGCAACCTTTTCGATCGCGCAGTGCAGCGACGCAGCCCTGCAGATTCTCGACGCCGAAGGTGTTGAGAGGGCCGTTTTCCTCGGCGTGTCATGGGGCAGCTTCGTCGCGATGAAGACGGGGATTGCCGCGCCAGACCGGGTCCTTGCGCTGGTTCTCAGCAACACGACGTCTTCGCCTTCATCCGGGTTGGAGTTGTTTCGCGACAAGCTGTCGGTGCGCTTGATCCGACTGGGCGTTCCCGGCGGACGTGGGCGCCTGGTCGTGCCGACGCTTCTGGGCTCCCGTGCAATAGCCGCAGATCCCGCCTTTGCGAGGCGCCTGACCGCCGAGGTGAACCGCCTGGACAAGGCCGCGTTGGCGCGCGCGGCGCAGTCCGTGCTGGTCGAACGGGAGGATATGACCGGCGACCTCCACAAGATATCCGCGCCCACGATGGTTATCGCCGGGTCCTACGACACGGTCTTTCCGCCGGCGCTTGGCGAGAGCGTGGCGGCCGCCATCCCCTCGGCGCGCTATGAATTGGTCGCCGGCGCGCATCTCGCGCCCCGCGGAGACTCGACTGCCATCTCGGCCTTGTTGCGCACCTTCCTCGCGCCGCTGCGTCAGACGGCGACCGCCTCCAACCGAGAACCAGCATGACCACCGAAAATCTGCTTGCACGGCTGGCGACGCCTGACCGGGTCGAGACGATCGACGACCTCGCCGCGACACGCGACGAGGTCATGGCGTGGTTCTTCGAGGACTACCTCAAGCGCTGGGTGGCGGCGAGTTCCGGCGCCTCGGGCGAGGGACCCGAGTTCATACTCGAATATTGGGGCGCACCCATGAGCGTCACGGCGCTCGGGGAAGCGTTCTGGCTGCCCGATGCGGAAGCCGTCTTGGGGTTCTTGGCCGTCAACCAGGAACCGCTTCGGGCGGAGGGCTACACCCACACCGTCGTCCCGGACCGCCGGGTGTTCGTCTACAACACCGTCGGAGCGGCGGTCGAGGTCATCTGGTCCCGCCGCCGCGCCGACGAGAGCGAAATACAGCGGTGGGCCGTCCACTTCGAGATCACCCGCGGCGCGCAAGGGTGGCGCGTTGTCGGTGTCCAAACGATTGCGGCCGGAAGCAACTCGCTCGCGGACATCTGGCCACGATGAGCGATCCCCTTGCCGGGCCCGGGGTCGCCCAGCGAACCCTTCCCACGTCCAAATTCAGCCGAGAGGCGCCATGACCATCGACAATCCCCTCGCTCAGCCGCTTCGCCTGCCATGTGGCGCGACACTGCCCAACCGAATCGCCAAGGCGGCGATGACCGAGGGCCTGGCCGATGCCGGTCTGCGCGCGACGGACGGCCATGCGCGCCTGTATCGGGCCTGGTCCGAGGGCGGCGCCGGCCTGTTGTTGACCGGCAATGTCATGATCGATCGGCGGGTGCTGGAGCGCCCCGGCAATGTGGCCATCGACCCGGCCCCGGTGGATGCTGACGCCATGGCGCGCCTGAAGGCCTGGGCCAAGGCCGGCACCGTCAATGGCAATCATCTGTGGATGCAGATCAGTCATGCGGGGCGACAATCGCCGCGGTACGTTGCGAGCGAGCCCCTCGCGCCCTCCGAAGTCCAGCTCAAGATGGCGGGCAATTATCGCATGCCGCGCGCGGTGCGCGAGGACGAGATTCTCGATTTCATACAACGATTTGGGCAGGTCGCCCGCACAGCGCGCGAGGCGGGGTTCACGGGCGTGCAGATCCATGGGGCTCATGGCTATCTGCTGAGTTCGTTTCTTTCGCCGAACACCAACCGACGCACCGACGCCTGGGGCGGCAGCCTGGAAAACCGCGCTCGCTTCCTGTTGGCTGTGATCAAGGCGACGCGCGCGGCGGTGGGCGCTGATTTCCCGGTGGCGCTGAAGCTCAACTCTTCGGACTTCCAGAAAGGCGGGTTCAGCAACGAGGATTTTGTGCAAGTCGTGACATGGCTGAATGACGCCAGCCTGGACCTTCTGGAAATCTCGGGTGGCTCCTACGAGCAGCCTCGCCTCGTCGGGCACGTAGGCGAGGAGGCCACGGCGCTTCCGCTCCCGCAGCGGGAAACCACGCGCCAGCGTGAGGCCTACTTCCTCGAATATGCGTCCGCGGTTCGCAAGGTTGCGATGATGCCGCTGATGGTCACGGGAGGCTTCCGCACCCGGGAAGGCATGGAAGAGGCGCTACGCCACGACGCGATCGATGTGATCGGCCTGGGACGTCCCTTGATCACCGACCCGGACGCCCCGAAGCGGTTGCTGGCGGGCGATCGCCGCGAGCTACCGGCCTATGAGCGCACCATGCGCTGGGGGCCGGGCCTGTTCGGTCCGACGAGCAAGGTCTTTCTGCTCAAGGCCATCAATGTGATCGGGCAGCAGGGCTGGTACTGCCTTGAAATCTTTCGGCTAGCCAAGGGCTTGAAGCCCAACCTTAGGCGCGGCGTCTTCCGGGCGTTCGTGGCCTACATGTGGGATGAGAACGTCAAGGCTTACCGGCTGCACCGCGCCCGCCGACTGGCCGCCAAAGGTGCTCCATCGCTTTCCTCCAACGCAACGGCGGGCCTGTCCGGCCAGGGAGCTCCACTCAAATGACCAATTTCCACTATTACGAGCCGTCCAAGGGCCATGGCCTGGCCTACAATCCGCTCAACGCCCTGGTCGCCCCGCGGCCGATTGGCTGGATCTCGTCGCGCGATGCGCAGGGCCAAGTGAACCTCGCGCCCTACAGCTTCTTCAACGCCTTCAACTACGAGCCGCCGATCATCGGCTTCTCGTCGATCGCCTGGAAGGACAGCGTGCAAAACGCCTCGGAGACCGGCGAGTTCGTCTGGAACCTGGTGACCCGCGAGCTCGGCGACCGAATGAACCAGACCTCGGCGCCCGTCGCGCACGGCATTGATGAGTTCCCTCTGGCCGGGCTCACGGCGGTCCCGGGGCGGGTCGTCAACGTCCCCCGGGTCGGTGAAAGCCGGGCGGCGATGGAGTGCAAGGTCACCGACATCGTCCGGTTCCGAAACCAGGGCGGCGATGATGTCGACGCCTGGCTGGTGCTAGGCGAGGTGGTGGCGGTCTATATCGACAAGCTGCTGCTCAAAGACGGCGTCTACCAGACCGCCGAGGCCTATCCGATCATGCGCGCCGGCGGCCTGAACGACTATGTGCAGGTGACGCCGGAAAACGTCTTCGAGATCCAGCGGCCGCAGGGCGCCGCCAGCGCAGCGCACCATGGCGCTAAAAAATGACGGCCGAAATGAAAGCTTTCAACTCCTTCACCATTGATGCGCCCACACGGCCGCCGAAGAACTGACACTCCATGTCCACCCCATTCACAACTCTGCTGGCTTCGCTTGACCCGGAAGGCCACGCCTATTCTGTCGAACTGTCGCAGGATTGGCTTCAGGGCCGGACGGCCTATGGCGGCCTGTCGGGGGCCCTCTGCCATCAGGCGGCTACGCGGAGTTCACCCAACCTACCGCCGCTTCGCTCAGCTCAGTTTGGCTTCGTCGGCCCTGCCACGGGACGGCTTCGCATCGAGCCCATGGTGCTTCGCCAGGGCAAGTCGACGACCTTTATCGGCGTCGATGTGATCGGGGAGGCGGGCCTCGCGGTGCGCGGCCTGCTCTGCTTTGGCGCAAGCCGCGCCTCGAGCCTTGAGCGCGTCGACATCCCCGCGCCCCCTGTCCAGGGCTGGGACGACTGTCCTGCCTTCTTTGAGACTTCTACGCGTCCGTCATTCCAGAGCCATTTCGACTCCCGGATCGCCGGCGGCGCGCGACCCCGCACGCCTGGCGGAGATGCGGCCATGCTCGTCTGGCTCCGGCACCGCGACGTCGCTGCGAACGCCAGCATGGCCGGACTTGTCGCCCTCGCCGACGCCTTGCCGCCCGCCGCCATGGTGATGTTCCCGCCCGAGCCGGCGCCGATCAGCACCATGACCTGGACAGTTGATGTTCTGACCGAAGAACCTTCGAGCGCGTCCGGGTGGTGGCTGGTCGAGAACGTGGCCCAGGTCACGCGCGAGGGCTATTCCGCCCAGAAGATGATGATCTGGAACGACCAGGGCGACCCCGTGGTCGCCATGCGTCAGACTGTGGCAATCTTCGTCTGAGGCCGGTCTTCCTGGGGTAAAACCCGCACGATAAGATCGGGACAGGGGCGGGATCGCCATGTCCAGCGCTGCCCTGGACTGGAAGACGACACTTGATATGCTATATGGGTTCGGATTCGGCATTCACCCGAGCGTATGTCTCGCGCTGATGGTCCTGGCATGGAAGGTTTTGGTCTTGCAGTGGAGTGAGCTTGAGGACCAGGCCTGTTCGGTGGCCCGCAGCCTGTCGGTGATCGGCGACCGTTGGACGATCCTGATTCTGCGGGATTGCTTCATGCGGGTGCGGCGGTTTGATGATTTTCAGGCGCGGCTTGGGATTGGCCGGCCCATCCTGGCGGATCGCTTGAAGATCCTGGTGGACGCCTTCGTCCTGACCAAGGTGGCCTACCAGAGAAATCCGACGCGGTACGAGTATAGGCTCACCCCCAAAGGGCTCGACCTCTATCCGGTGATCATGTCGATTGTTCACTGGGGCGACGTGCATATGGCCGGCAAGAAGGGCAGGCCGATCCTGCACCACCACGCCACCTGCAACCACCAGTTCGACCCGGTGATGGTCTGTTCGGAGTGCCAGGAGCCGCTCGATCCGCGACAGGTTCACATTTCGCCCGGCCCGGGGGCCCGCCACCCGGAGCACCTGCCCATGGAACTCTCCCCGGGCGTTCGGCGGGGCGGATCGAAAGGCGGTGCCGCAGCCAAGCCCAAGGCTAGCCTCAAAGCCAAGCCGGCTACCGCCGCCTGACGGCAGTCGGCGTCAGGCCCGCGCCTTCAGCTGACGCATCGCATAGTGCTCATAGTGGCCGGCGCCATTCTTCACGATAGGGTCCTGCGACGTGATCGCCTCGATGTCCTGGTCGTCCTCGATTTGATAGAGGGATACGCCGTAGCCGCCGGTCGGATCGATGACGGGGCCGTGCGCGACGACCATGCCCTTATCGAGAAGGCCGTCGAGGAACGCGCCGTGCTGCTTCATCCAGCCGAGCTCATCGGCGGTCATAGTCGCCACGAAGTCCGCGCGTGGCGGGATGTATTTGCATAGATAGTACTTCAAGGACCCATCCTTGGTTTGAGGCCTACCGGGGCAGCCCCGGCCCATCGGGTACCGCCATTCTCCCGTGCGGGCCTCGATCGCCCAGCGTAATCGCGCGCGTGTTTTTCAAACTCGCTAAGGCTTGCTGACGGCCGCTCCTGTCTGGTCTTCGGCCGAGTGTACGCGCGAAGGGCGCGCTTGACGAGTAGGAAAAAAGCACTCACCAATGACCCGTTATTCGTCGACGCGATCCGTGTGGTTGGTGGGCGAGCGCGCGCCAGGCTGAAGGCTGAACGTCTCCGGCCCGTGGAGCATGAACAACGACGAGGTGAGGAAAAATGAGCGAGACCCTGGACGCCAATCCGGTCATCGACCTGGGTTTTGCCCCACAATCGGTTGACATCAGCTACCGCGCCGACGGCTGCCTGATCCTCCGTTCGCCAATCGTCTTGGGCGAGTGCGAGCGGCATCTGTGCGCCTATCTCAGCCGCTGGGCTCGGGAGACGCCGGATCAGATATTCCTCGCCGAACGTGACGCGACGGGCGAATGGCAGCGCTTGTCGTACCGGGAGGCCTGGGACCGCGTTCGACGGATCGGACAGGCTCTGGTGGACCGGGGCATGGGCCAGGACCAGCCTATCGCCGTCCTCAGCGGCAACTCGATCGAACATGCCCTGATCACCTTCGCTGGGATGCTCGCTCGCGTGCCCGTCGCGCCGATTTCGCCGGCCTACAGCCTGCTTCGCGAAGGAATCGCGCGCCTGTCGGAGATCGCGGACGTCCTCAAGCCAGCGATGGTCTTCGCCCAGTCCGCCCAGGCCTTGCAACGCGTGCGGACAGTTCCCTTTCTGGCGAACGCCGAATGGGTGAGCGTCGAGGCGGATCCGACGGCGACGAGCTTCGCCGCGCTCGAGGCGGTCGCCCCCGGCGCCGGTATCGACGCCGCTTTCGCGCAGGCGACCTACGATGATGTCGCCAAGATCCTCTTCACCTCAGGGTCGACCGGGACGCCCAAGGGCGTGCCCCAGACCCAGCGGATGCTCTGTAACGCCATCCATAGCGCCAGTCTGCTCGCGGCCATGGACGAGCCGCCGGTGATGGTCGACTGGATGCCCTGGCATCACACCATGGGGGGCAACAACACGCTGCACGGCACGCTGCGCTCCGGTGGAACGCTTTACATCGACGATGGGCGTCCGACGCCTGAGCTCATCGGTCGGACCATTCGGAACCTGACGGAGATCCCAACCACGTTTGTGCAGAACGTCCCCGCTGGCTTCCAGATGCTGGTCGAGGCGATGGAGCAGGACGAGGCGCTGCGGACCAGCTTCTTCAAACGCGTCAAGCGCCTGCTCTATGCGGGCGCAGCGCTTCCGCGGGACACCTGGGAACGGCTCCAGGCGCTGTCAGTCCAGACGCGGGGCCAATCCGTCGCCGTCACTTCGGGATATGGCACCACCGAGACCGCGCCGGGCATCTGCAGCACCCACTGGGCCTGCGAAGGCCGCGGGGAGATCGGACTGCCTCATCCCGGCGTCGAGGTGAAGCTTGTACCGGCCGGTGATCGCTACGAGGTCCGAGCCCGCGGCCCCAATGTCATGACGGGCTATCTGGGTCGGCCAGACCTCACCGAGGCCGCCTTCGACGAGGAGGGCTTCTACAAGGTCGGAGACGCGGTCAAATTCGTGGATCCGCAAGACCCCCGCCAGGGCCTGCGGTTCGCCGGGCGCCTGAGCGAGAATTTCAAGCTCTCCAACGGCTCTTGGGTCCTCACGGGTGAGCTGCGCGGCACGGTGCTGGCCGCCGCGCCGACGCTCGCGGATGCCGTGATCGCCGGCCATGATCGGAACGACATCCGACTCCTGGTCTGGGCGACCGCCGCGGCGCGGAGCCAGATCCAGCGGAGTGGCGGAGCGGGGAGGGTTTCCGAGGCGGCGCTCGCGATACGAATCGGCCAGGAGCTGCGGGCCTACAACGCCAACAACCCCGGCGGCACGCGGAAGATCGCGGCCTTCGCCGTGCTTACGGCGCCGCCGTCACTGGCGGCCGGGGAGGTCACGGACAAGGGCTACGTCAATCAGCGCGCGGTCCTGGCCAGCCAGGCTGATCTGATCGAGGATCTGTACGCGGCCGCGCCGACTGGGCGGGTGGTCGTTCTATAGGGTCAGCGCCGGCTGGCCTGGCCTGGAGATCTGACCGCGCCCGAAGTGGTCAGGCGGGCTGCTGCGCCCTGGCGGCGAGGATCTCTTCCTCGACCTCCCGCAGGCGGTCCTTTCCGAAGAACAGCGCCTCACCCACCAGGAAAGAAGGACTGCCAAAAGCGCCGGCATCCACCGCCGCCTGGGTGTTCTCCATGAGTTTTCCCTTCACGGCATCGGTCTGAGCCAGCTGGAGGATTTCATCCTTCGGCAGCCCAGCCTCGACCAGAGAAGCGGCGTAGACCTCCGGATCGTCCATCTTCCGGCCGCGAACCCACATGTCGCCGTAGATCTGATCCACGAACGCCTCGAACACCCCGGCTTGCTGCGCCGCCACCGCCCCCCGCATCAGCTGCAGCGTGTTGACGGGGAAATGGGGGTTCGGACCGAAATCCGAAATCCCATGCTTCTTCAGGAAGCGCTCGGTTTCCAGCCGCTCATAGGCGGGCTTGTTCTTGATGTTCGCGAAAGCCATCATCGGGGATTGATTGCCGGTGAGTTTGAAAATGCCGCCCAGTAGGACGGGCTCGTAGACGAATTGAGCACCTGTTCGGGCTTCGATTTCCGGGATCACCCGGTGGCAAAGATAGGCGTTCGGACTTCCGAAGTCGAAAAAGAACCGGACCTTCATCTCGACATTCCTTACCTAGGCGCAGGTCGCAAGGTGCGACAATTTCATATGGTGTGAAAATAGCACTGACAGACCCGCCGCTGTTGATCAAGCGTCGGGTGTCGTTGCCGCGGTGGACGGAGTTTTCCCTAAGCCAAGCCGACGCCGCACGGACTGCCGGGAATGGGCGAGCCATGTGTCAGAGCGGGCGAGATCCTGGTCCGCCCGGGCCAGCGCCATGGCGCCGATCAATTCCGCCAGCACCGAATTCGCCTCACTTTGCGGATCACCAAATCCCAGCCGGTCCATCTGGATGGCAAGCATAGCGCTCAGGCGCGCGGCGCCGCGAACGAGCTGGGTCCGAGCCGCAGGCGGCAGCCTGGTGGCCTCGGAGGCGAGGAGAGGAACGGCACAGGACGCCGACAGCGAATCCCTATGCGATGCGGAGAGATAGAGGTCTATATAGGCGGCAAGTGCGGCGTCCGGGTCAACTGCAGCGGTCCCGTCGGGTGGGATGATCCGGCTTTGACTGACCATCTCGGCGACCCCAGCCGTGATCATTTCGTCGCGAGATCTGAAGTGCGCATAGAAGGCGCCTCGCGTCAGGCCTGCCGCAGCCACTACGCCATCAATAGACGTGCCGCCGACTCCATGACTCCGAATTGACTGCGCTGCCTCATGGGTGAGACGAGTCCTTGTTCGCGCCTTGTGACCGGCTTCGTACCGCATGGAATTGACCCGAACGGGCGGCGCACATCGTGCGTCAAAGTGGGTACTAATTTCAAACCTATAGTGCTAAGTCCAGCCCATCGCGAAATCAAAGACGATCGGTGGGAGCAGGAACGTGGACCTCACATTCAGCGCTGAAGACGAGGCCTTCCGTCAGGAAGTCCGCCAGTTCCTCGTCGAGAACCTGCCCACGGACCTGGCCGCGCGGGTCAGGCTCGAAATGCATCTCAGCAAGGCCGAGACGGAACGCTGGCAGGCCATCCTCAATGCGCGTGGCTGGCTGGCCCCGCATTGGCCGGTCGAACACGGCGGCCAGGGGTGGTCGGTCACCCAGCGCTTCATCTGGGACTACGAGTCTTCGCTCGCCCATGCGCCCCGCACGATCGCCTTTGGCCTCCACATGCTGGCCCCCGTGCTCATAAAATTCGGAAACGAAGACCAGAAGCGCCATTGGCTGCCGCGGATGCTGAACGGCAGCGACTGGTGGTGCCAGGGCTATTCCGAGCCAGGTGCGGGATCCGATCTGGCCGCCGTCAAGACCACGGCGGTCCGGGACGGCGACGAGTATGTCATCAACGGTCAGAAGACCTGGACCAGCTACGGCCAGAACGCGAACATGATCTTTTGCCTGGTGCGCACAGCGAACACCGGCAAGCGGCAAGAGGGGATCTCCTTCGTCCTGGTCGACATGGATCAGCCGGGCGTCGAAGTCCGGCCGATCATCACCCTGGATGGCGACCACGAGGTCAATGAGGTGTTCTTCACCGATGCGCGGGCCCCGGTCAGCAATCTCGTCGGAGAGGAGAACCAGGGCTGGACCTACGCCAAGTATCTGCTGACCTATGAGCGCACGACCATGGCGATGGTGGGCGCCTCGTCGGCGTCGCTCGCACTGTTGAAGGAAATCGGCCGCACCGAGATGAAGGGCGGCCGCCCGCTGGGGGAGGATCCCTATTTCGCCGCGCGGGTGGCCAAGGTCGAAATCGAGCTGGAAAATCTGAGGACGACGACCATGCGCGTTGTGGCCGCCGCCGCCGCCGGGGGCGCCCCTGGCCCGGAAAGCTCGATGCTGAAAGTCAAGGGCACCGAGGTCCGTCAGGAGATCGTGAGCCTGATGCGCAGGGCGCTTGGTCCCTATGCGCTGCCCTTCCAGCCGGACGCCCTCAAGCCTGGGGCAAACGTCGCGCCGGTCGGCCCGGCCTACGCGCCCGGCGTGACGCCGAGCTACCTCAACAGCCGTAAGCTCACGATCTACGGCGGCTCCAACGAGGTACAGCGCAACATCATCAGCAAAGCCATCCTCAAGCTCTGAGCGGATCACCAGCCATGGACTTCAAGCCTACCGCCGACCAGCAGATGCTGTCGGATTCGCTGCGCCGCTTCATCGCCGAGCGCTATCCGCTGCACCTACGCGCCAAGCTCGTCGACAGCGCGCCGGGATACAGCGTCGAGATCTGGCGGCAATTCGCCGACCTCGGCGTCCCGGGCGCCCTGTTCGACCCGGAGGTTGGCGGCTACGGCGGCACGCCGCGGGATATCGCCGTCGTCTTCGAGACCCTTGGCCAGGCCGCCGTCTCCGCACCGTTCCTGGCGAGCCTGTTGGCCGGCCGCATCCTGGCCGAAGCGGGCGGCGAGGCTGACCAGGTCCTGCTGAACCAGATCATCGCCGGTCAGGCGGTGGTCGCCTTCGCCCACCAGGAGCCGACCAGCAGGTACGATCTCAGCCATGTCGCGACCGCCGCCTCGCGAGCGGGCGATGGGTGGCGCATCTCCGGCGCCAAGGCGGTGGTGTCCTACGGCGAGGCCGCGGACTCTTTCATTGTCTCGGCCCGCACGTCGGGCGCGCTGACGGATGCGGACGGTCTCTCGCTCTTCCTGGTTCCCTCCGATGAGCCGGGGCTTTCCGTGCGGGGCTATGTGGGGGTGGATGGCGCGCGAAGCGCCGAGGTATCCTTCCAGGACGTGGCGGTTGCCGTCGGCCAGTTGTTGGGGACCGAGGGGAAGGCCTTCGAGCTTATCGAGAAGGTGACGGGCCTGGGAATCCTCGCTCTCTGCGCCGACGGGGTCGGGGCGCTGGACGTGGTCAAGGATATGACCGCCGACTACCTGCGCACGCGCACGCAGTTCGGCCAGCCGATCGGCAGTTTCCAGGCCTTGCAGCATCGCATGGCCACCATGCTGATCGAGATCGAGCAGGCCCGTTCCGCGCTGACCAACGCCGTCGCAGTGATGGATGAGCCCCGGCTTGAGCGCGAGAGAGCCCTGTCGGCGGCGAAATACACGCTGGGTCGGGTCAGCGCGCTGGTCGCCGAGGAGGCGATCCAGATGCACGGCGGCATCGGGATGACCTGGGAGCTTGCCCTGTCCCACTACGCCAAGCGGCTGATCATGCTCGACCATGTCCTCGGCGACGTCGACCACCACCTCGAGCGCTACATCGCGCTGTCCCGGGCGGCCTGAGCGTCGGTTCGGAACGACGAGCGGCGGGGGTTTGAACCCAGCGTCGGGTCCAGGGGAGGGCGGCATGGACGAGTTCGACATTATTGTGATCGGCGCCGGTAGCGCCGGCTGCGCTGTCGCCGGACGGCTTGCCGAAGATGGACACCGCAGCATTTGCCTGGTCGAGGCCGGCGGCGACAATCACAACGTCTTCGTCCGAACGCCGGGCTTGATGCCCTTCATCCCAGAGGCCTCGAAGTGGCGCTTCGAAACAGTTCCGCAGCCTGGCTTGAACGGACGACGCGGATACCAGCCGCGGGGTCGAGGTCTTGGCGGATCCAGCGCAATCAACGCCATGGTCTACATTCGCGGGACACCCTCGGACTATGACCAGTGGGCCGAGGCGGGGTGCGCCGGCTGGAGCTTCGCTGACGTCCTGCCATACTTTCTGAAGTCCGAGGGCAATACTCGCGGCGCCGATGACTTGCATGGGGACGATGGACCGCTTTCCGTCGAGGACCAGCGCTGGCCGAACCCCGGCAGCCTCGCTTTCCTTGAAAGTGCGGCGAGCCTGCAACTTCCCGCCAACCCGGATTTCAATGGCCCGCAGCAGGACGGTTTCGGTCTTTATCAAGTCACCCAACGCAAGGGGGAGCGATGGTCGGCGGCGCGCGCCTATCTTGCCCCACGGCCCAACCTCGCGATTCGCACAGGCGGGCTGGTGGAGCGGATCATGGTCGAGGCGGGGCGCGCCACGGGCGTTGTCGTTCGCCGGGGCGGCGACCGGGAGGTTCTGCGCGCCCGCGGCGGAGTCGTGCTCTCGGCTGGTGTGTTCGGAAGCCCCCAGCTGCTGATGCTGTCAGGCATCGGGCCCGGCCGGCACCTTGCTGAGCAAGGGATCGCCGTGCGGCTAGACCGCCCGGCCGTCGGCGAAGGCCTGCACGACCACCCGGACTACGTTGCCTGTTGGGAGACCCAGTCGACGGCGCTTCTCGGCGACAGCCTGGCTGGCCTGGGGCGGATGTTCATGGGGCTGATCGAGCACCGGCTGCGGCGCACCGGCATGATGACCACGCCCTATTCCGAAGCCGGCGGCTTCTGGCGGTCATCCCCCGATCTGCCTGCGCCGGATATCCAGTTCCATTTCTTCCCGGCGCAACTCGAAGACCACGGACGAACCCGAGTGCCCGGCCACGGCTTTTCCTGCCATGCTTGCGTGCTCCGCCCGGAGAGCCGCGGCACTGTCCGGCTGCAGTCTTCAGATGCTGCGGCTGCGCCCCTGATCGATCCGAACCTCCTCGATGATCCCCGAGACATAGCGACCCTGCGCGCCGGTGTGCGGTTGATGCATAAGATCGTCGCTGCGGCGCCTCTCGCCGGCTATCAACCCAGGAATCGGCATCCGATCGATATCGATGACGACGACGCCCTCGACAGTCTGATCCGGAACCGGGCTGACACCGTCTATCATCCAGCCGGGACCTGTCGCATGGGCGGCGACAGTGACAGCGTCGTGGACCCAACCCTGCGCCTGCGCGGACTGCAGGGGCTCTGGGTCGCCGACGCCAGCGTGATGCCTCGCCTGGCTTCGGGAAACACCAACGCCCCCACCATCATGATCGGCGAACGCTGCGCCGATTTCGTGAAGGCGGTCTTGAACGCCTGATGGCGTCTCGCCTTCGATGATCTACTCGGACCCTCGTTGAGGGTCAGCCCAACAGCTTCGCCATGTGCGGGTCCAGGTCTCTGTGCGCGGCTATGTGGGCGTCGACGGCGCGCGGAGCGCTGAGGTCTCGCTGTAGGACGTGGCGGTTGGCGCCAAACAGTTGCGGGGGCCGGAGGGCGGCGCATTCGACCTCATCGAAAAGGCCGCGGGCCTGGGCATTCTCGCGCTCTGTGCCGACGGGGTCGGCGCGCTGGATGTCGTCAAGGACATGACCGCCGACTACCTGCGCACGCGGACCCAGTTCGGTCAGCCGATCGGCAGCTTCCAGGCCTTGCAGCACCGGATGGCCACGCTGCTGATCGAGATCGAGCAGGCCCGCTCCGCCCTCGCCAACGCCGTTGCGGCCATGGACCAGCCCCGGCTCGCGCGAGAGAAAGCCCTTTCGGCGGCGAAATACACCCTGGGCCGCGTCGGCGCGCTCGTTGCCGAAGAGGCGATCCAGATGCACGGCGGCATCGGCATGACCTGGGAGCTCCCGCTGTCGCACTACGCCAAGCGGCTGATCATGCTCGACCATGTCCTCGGCGACGTCGATCACCACCTCGAGCGGTACATCGCGCTGACCCGGGCGGCTTGAGCAGCGGATCAGAGCTGCAGGCTTAGCGGCGCGAGTTCCAGTTCAGCGTTGGGTCCAGCGAGGGGGCGGCGTGGAGTGAACAACCTCCTGATGCCGTGGCTGGCTGGCCGGTCTTGGGCCTGCGGGGGCCACTGCATTCTCCGGCTCGCGCGCCAAACCAATGCCGCGCCAATGGTGGCGTTCAGCCTGCCGGAAGGTTCGATCCCAAGGCGGTCGGCATCATAAATTTACATTGTACGCTTGCGCTTGGACGAAATCTCAGTAGGATTATAGAACTGACCTCAGACATCGAGTGGTTCGTTAGGGGAGCGACATGAATTCCTCGATGACGCATCGTTCGGTCGATGCCCGCTCAGTGGCCTAGGGCATGCAGTTGGAAGATATGAGGTCACCGAGACGATACGGCCGAGTTCGTGTTCGGCGTCACGCGATTCATTCGGCGACTCAACTTGAAAGGGATACCCCCGATGGATGTCAAAGCGGGTCGCTATACCGCCAACTACCCTGAGGACTTCATTGTCGTGTTCATCGGTTTTCGAATTAACAAGCTCTGGCGCATCAACGAGTGGTTGCCGGTTATGCGGGCTGCGAAGTCTATGACCAAGTACGCGTTGAAGTTGCCTGGACGGCCACTCCTCAACTCGCACTTGGTGCGGTCAGTGGACGACCGCCGTGTCTTCTTCATGATACAACATTGGAAGTCGTTTGAAGCCTTGATGGACTGGGCCCGAGACAAAAATCTTGAGCATAGACCAGCGATGAAGGCTTTCTTCCAGAGGACAGGCTACAATGGCAATGTCGGTATTTGGCACGAGGTCTATAAAATTTCCGCCGGTCAATTCGAAGCGATTTACGCGAACATGCCCCGTATGAGCCTGGCCGCCGTCGGTGAATACCGCACGCTTCGGGAGGCGTCACGGGCAGGAGACCGTATGGGGGACCCCAATGCCAGCTGAGGCGCTTTCAGGTCTCTGGAACATCGAATGACGCTCAGCCGCCCTGGCTGAGGGGCGCGGTCATGGCGTAAGAGCCATCTAGGCTTGGGCTCACGGCATCCAAGTGGAGACGATCTGCCGTTGGACTAACAGCACCATTCTGACCTCTTGACGGGTGTCAAAAAAGAACTCAGATAGGTGCAGCTTTCCGGCTTCACGACGGAGCCAAGAGCGCAATAGAGGCGCGTGTTCGCGGCGTCGAACTCAGAGGGTTCCCATGTCCGACTCAAAAGCTTCGGCAACGACGACCACGCCTCGGAACGCAACCGTGGTGGTGGTGGGAGCCGGCGATTTCATCGGCGCCGAGATCGCCAAGAAGTTCGCTGCGGAAGGCTACATCGTCTTCGTCGGCCGACGTCAGGCGGAGAAGCTTGAGCCGCTGAAGGCCGAGATCGAGGCTGCCGGCGGCCGCGTCGTCGCCCGTGGTCTTGACGCGCGCGATGAGGACCAGGTGATTGCCTTCTTTGAGGAGGCTGAGCGGGCCGCGCCGATTGAGGTGTCGGTCTTTAACATCGGCGCGAATGTCCATTTTCCACTTGTGGAGACCACCTCGCGCGTCTTCCGGAAGGTCTGGGAAATGGCCTGCTTCGCGGGGTTCCTGAGCGGTCGCGAAGCGGCCAGGTACATGCTGCCGCGTGGCGCCGGCTCGATCTTCTTCACCGGCGCGACCGCCGGCCTTCGCGGTGGCTCCGGGTTCGCCGCCTTCGCCAGCGCCAAGTTCGGTCTAAGGGCCCTGGCTCAGGCCGCGGCCCGGGAACTCGGTCCGCAAGGTATTCATGTGGCGCACTTGGTGATCGACTCCGGCGTCGACACCGCCTGGGTGCGCGAACGCATCCGCGAGGCGGCGGCCGGCAGGTCAGTCCCTGATCGTGTCTTGATGCGACCGGCGGCGGTGGCCGAGGCCTACTGGGCCCTGCACCAACAGTCGAATGACGCGTGGACCTTCGAACACGAGATCCGTCCCGCAGGCGAGCCTTGGTGAGTTCCGGGTTTCACGACCTTGGCGCGTCAGGACGACGTGGCGTAATCACATCAACGTAACGCGATGGATCAACGCGCAGAGCTCGTGGGGACTTGATAGGAACGGAGAGTGTGAGGTCTCGAGTTGGAAGACCTGCTGCGGCGGATGGTTGGCCTGACGGAGACAAGTCGACTTTGGTCTGACAGCACCGCCACTTGCCCCCTAATTCAGACGCCCGCTGCCTTCAGCGTCCCGCCCTAGACCTTTCGCCCCCACGCCACCGACCCCGCCGCATACAGCCCCCCCGCCAGGGCCGAGAGGTCCAGGAAGTAGAGGTAGCGGTAGTCGCAGGCGATGGTGATCGCGAAGAAGGTGGCGGTGAAGGTAAGGGCCGCGGCCAGCAGGCCGGCCATGGCGATGTCCGGCGGCCGGCGGCGGATCAGCAGGCCGATCAGCAGGACGACGGCCACGGCGGCGAACAACAGGTGGGAAAAAACCGGCGTGGCGAAGAAGGCCGAGGCGTAGGCCAGCAGGGCGTCGTCCATGTCCGAATAGCGGCTGTCGATCTTCAGCTTGGCCAGCAGGTCGGGCGGCCCGTTGACGCCGATGGCCACCGGCACGCAGGCCTTTACGTCCGGGGTCAGCAACACCCAGCCGAACAGCCGGGCGCGGACCTTCAGATAGAGCAGGGGGTCGCTCAGGAAGATGGCGTTCCATTGCGCCTGGACGAAGGGGGCGTCGCGATCCTCGTGCAGCTGAACGTCCGGGGTCTGGACCAGGGGGTCGATGCGCTGGGGGGTGTAGAGGCGCGCGCCGGGACCGGTCAGGAAGGCGTTCAGCGCCGGGGCCTTGGCCGCCAGGATGGGGAAGGCGCGATGCGGATCGTCATCCCGGGCGGCGACGATCTCATAGATCCGCAGGTCCTCGAACTGGTGGACCCGCTCAGGATGGCCGTCGGTGCGGGTCTTCAGGGCGGCGCCGGCGCCGAGGGTGAGCAAGGCGGTGGCGGCGGCGAAGAGGGCGGCGTGCGCCAGGCCGCGCCTCCACATCGGGCTCTGGCCCTGGCGGGCGACGATCCAGCCCAGGGCGACGGCGGCGACGGGCAGGATCACCACCCCGTTCTGCCGGGCCAGGGCGGCCAGGGACAGCAGCACCGCCGCCTTGCCGATGGCGATCCAGCGCAGGGGCGTTCGGCGCCAGAGCTGGGCGGCCCAGGCCAGGCAGGTGAAGCCGGCCAGGGCCGAGCCGGCGAACAGCACATCCTTCCAGACGATGCCGGGATAGATCAGGACCTGGGGCAGGGCCGCCAGGATCAGCGCTGCGATCGGCGCCGCCCAGGCCCCGCGTCCGGCCATCAGCGCCAGGCTGACCAGGGACCCGAAGATCAGCAGGCCGTCGAACACCACGAACAGGGCCGCACCGGGAGAGACCGCGTCGGACAGACCCAGCAGCCAGGCCATCACCGGCGGATGCCAGGCGTTGTAGAGGCCGCTACGCCCCTGTTCGAGCTGGACCACAGAGTCGTAGGACAGGTGCCCGGGCCAGTTCACCACCAGCGACAGCGCCGCCCCGGCCAGCAGGATCAGGCCGGCGATCCAGGCGGGCCTGGGCAGGCTCAGCGCCGGCGGGCGGAACGGTTTCACGGAACGACGGCCTCCTCAGGCGCCAGAGCGGGTTGAGGAAAGGTGGATACCGGCTTTCCGCCCGCAACCCGCTCTCAAAGTTCAGAATCGTCATGGTTCTTGGCTTTGGGCTGATCCAGTCCAAAGCCGGCGTGATCTAGGGCCGGCAGACCTCCAACGCTTCCCCCCAGCCCCGTCATCCTCGGCCGTCAGTGCCGAGGAGCCATGCGCACGCGTCTGTCGGGTCGGGTCGGGTCGCGTAGCGGCAGCGGAGCAGCGCAGGGCGGGTAGGAAGATTCTGTCCACGAACCTCACGAACCACACGAACACAGTGTTTCCATCGGAGAGAGCTGTGTGACTGTTTGGGCGCGCGCTTCGCGCCTCTTGTTCGTGTGGTTCGTGAGGTTCGTGGACAATAACTCTTAGCTGGGGGGCCTGCCCGCCTCTCCCCTCGCTACGATCTAGCCGATCAGCTTGCGAACGGCCTGTTCCAGGATTTCCCGCGCCCGGCGGGGGGCCAGGGCCTGGTCGCGGCGCAGGCGGGACCAGGCTTCGAAGCTGAGCAGCAGGTCGAGGCTTTCGACGGTGAATTGGTCGCGGGCCAGCTCCGTGGGCAGCTCGCGCTTGAGGATCTCGCGGGAGATCGAGATCATCCGCTCGTGCGCCGCCTGCAGGAAGTGGGACTGGTGGCGATGGATGTCGGAGGCGCGCTTGAACGGAGCGATCTTCTCGAACACCGCGGCGCGCCGGTTGACCAGCTCGCCCACCCGTTCGCCCCAGGTCGCCCCGGTGAACGGCGCGTCGATCACAGAGCGGACCTCGGCCTCGATGACCTGGGCCATCTCGCTATAGAGGCTGTCCATGTCGTTGAAATGACGGAAGACCGTGCGCAGGCCGACACCGGCCCGGGCGGCCACCTGCTCGGCGCCGGGGGAGACGTCACCGGCGTGCACCAGTTCCAGCATGGCCGCGACAATGCGGGCGCGGCTGTCCTGGGATCGGCGGCGCCGGCCATCGGTCTCATCCGGCTCGGGGGCGGGGGACGGCGCGAATTTCAGACGCGGCGCGGTCACGGGCGGGGGGTCTCCGTGTCTTGAACCTGTTCTGCTTAGCCATGGCCGGCCCCGAGCGCCAGCGCTCGTTGAGCGAACACGGTTAAGTGGAATGATGTGGCTCAGGCCCTGGGCGCCGGGCGAATTATCGCAACGTCCTCCGCCGTTTGCTCCCGCCCCGTCCCGCCCCGTCCCGGTGTTTTCGGTTGGCCCGACCGGGAAAACCGGGTTAAGCGCGAAGGCGATCTGGGAGGATCAGGGCATGGGTTTGCGGCCAAGCCGGTACACGGCATTCCTGCTCTGCGTCCTGGCCATGGTGGTGGGGATAGGCCTGCTAGGGCTGGCTGATCCGGAACACGGCTGGCCGCTGGCGGTGATCGGCGGCCTGCTGACGATCCTGGGCCTGCATGACCTCACCCAGCCGGAGCATTCGATCCAGAGGAACTATCCCATCATCGGCCACATCCGCTGGATGGTAGAGATGATCCGGCCGGAGATCCGCCAGTACCTGATCGAGGCCGATCAGGAGGCCGCGCCGTTCTCGCGCAGCCAGCGTTCCCTGGTCTATGCGCGGTCGAAAGGCGAGTCCGGCGAGCACCCCTTCGGCACCCTGATGGACGTCTACCGTCAGGGCTACGAGTTCATCGGCCACTCCACCTGCCCGGTGGCGGCGTCGGACCCGGCGAGCTTCCGTATCACCATCGGCGGCGACCAATGCGCCAAGCCCTATTCCGCCTCGGTGTTCAACATCTCGGCCATGAGCTTCGGCTCGCTCAGCGCCAACGCCATCCACGCCCTCAACGAGGGCGCGCGCAGGGGCGGCTTTTATCATGACACCGGCGAGGGCAGTATCAGCTCCTATCACCGGGCCGGCGGTGGCGACATCTGCTGGGAGATCGCCAGCGGCTATTTCGGCTGCCGCGACGATCTGGGCCGGTTCGATCCGCAGAAGTTCGCCGCCCAGGCCACCACCGACCAGGTCAAGCTGATCGAGATCAAGCTCAGCCAGGGGGCCAAGCCTGGCCACGGCGGCATCCTGCCGGCGGCCAAGGTTTCCAGGGAAATCGCTGAAACCCGCGGCGTGCCTATGGGCCACGACTGCATCTCCCCGTCCCGGCACAGCGCCTTTTCCACCCCGCGCCAGATGATGGAGTTCATCGCCCAGCTACGAACGCTGTCGGGCGGCAAGCCGGTGGGGTTCAAGCTGTGCCTCGGTCACCCGTGGGAGCTGATGGGCATCGTCAAGGCCATGCTGGAGACCGGCATCCGCCCGGACTTCATCGTCGTGGACGGAGCCGAGGGCGGCACCGGCGCCGCCCCGGTGGAATTCTCCGACCACATGGGCGCCCCGATGCGCGAGGGCCTGCTGTTCGTGCACAACACCCTGGTCGGCGCCGGCCTGCGCCAGCACATCCGCATCGGCGCGGCGGGCCGGGTGGTCAGCGCCTATGACATCGCCAGCGTCCTGGCCATCGGCGCCGATTGGGCCAATGCGGCGCGGGGGTTCATGTTCGCCCTGGGCTGCGTGCAGTCCCTGGCCTGCAACACCAACCGCTGTCCCACCGGCGTCGCCACCCAGGACCCCCTGCGGCAACGGGCGCTGGCGGTGCCCGAAAAATCCGACCGGGTCGCCTCCTTCCACCAGAACACCCTTCGGGCCTTGGCCGACATGCTGGCCGCGGCTGGCTTGCAACATCCCAGCGAGCTGGCGGCGCACCACTTGGCGCGGCGTGTCAGCGCCACGGAGATCCGGCCCTTCTCGGAGATCCACACCTTCCTGCGGCCAGGCGACCTGCTCAACGGCGCCCAGGACGGCAACTTCTACGGCCGCAACTGGGACCTGGCCTCGGCCGAAAGCTTCGACGCCAAGGCGCCGGCCTGAGCAGCCTGACCTTGGGGCAATCGACCTTCAGTTCCACCGCTGCCCCCCCCCCCGCGGTCATCCTCGGCCGTCAGTGCCGAGGACCCATGATCTCTTGGAATCGAGCGGCTCGTGCCGAAGGGCGGGCTGGGCGCGGGCGTCCGCCAAGATTCTTTGTCCACGAACCTCACAAACCACACGAACAAGAGGCGCGAAGCGCGCTTGCATTGGGGGCGCCGCCCTTCCCGCGCCTGGCGCTGTGTTCGTGTGGTTCGTGAGGTTCGTGGACAAATTCTTCTTACCGCCCTGCGCCGCTCCGCTGCCGCTGCGCGACAACCCCCTGCAGCGCGTATGGATTCTCGGCGCCGACGGCCGAGGATGAGGGGGTGCGGTGGAGAGGGATGGGGTGACGGTCGATATGCCCCCAAAACGCCAAAGGCCGCCGCGCCTTGGCGCGACGGCCCTCGTCAGCGAGGGGAGAGGCGTTGGTTAGTTGCCCGTGAAGGTCAACTCCGCGCCGACGCAGACGTTGTAGCGGTCGGTGACGGTGGTCTCGTCGCTGAACACGCCCTTGACGTCCATCATGCAGGCGCCGCCGCCGTCGTCGAAGTTGACCACCAGGGATTCGCCGGGGTGGATCACGCTGCGGCCCAGCCAGTCGCCGTGGAAGCGGCTGTCGTTGACGCTGGAGGCGTAGAGGTTGGTCAGGGTGTGGTTGGTTTCGTTGACCACCAGCACGTGGCGGTTGGCGGCGGCGGCGCTGGAGGCCGTGGCGACGGCGATGGCGGCGATGGCGACGGCGAAACCGCGGAGGAGGTTGGAAGACATGATCTGAAGTCCTTCTCTTTAATTTCTGCGCTTCGGCCGATCCGTTGCGCTGACAAGAAGGAAACTACGAAGTTGTTAGGCGGGGTTGTACTTACAGAGACTGACAGTTTCTGACAAAGGCCGTCAGATACTTACACCAGCCGTAAGGTTTCGAAATTCATGCCGGCCGCGGTGAAAGGGGCGGTGTTCAGAACCCCTTGAAGGTCACGCTGATGGTCAGGCCAGGCAGCGGGTCGGTGTCGTCCATGCGGATCCTGGCGCCGTGGCGCTTGGCTATGGCGGCCACCAGGGCCAGGCCCAGACCATGGCCCGGCGCGGCGCGGGTGGCGTCGCCGCGGACGAAGCGGCGCAGGACGATCTCGCGCTCGGCGGCTGGAATTCCTGGCCCCTGGTCGCTCACCGACAGGACGACATTGCCGTCCCGCCGCGCCGTGCGGACGCGCACCTGGCCGCCCCGCGGCGAGAACTTGATGGCGTTGTCCACCAGGTTGGCGGCCAGCCGCACCACCAGCGACGGCTCACCCAGCAGTGGGGCGGGCTCGATCTCCGCCACCAGGGTGACACCGGCCTCCTCGGCGACGGCGTCGTACAGGTCGATGGCGTCCTGGGCGGCCCGGTCCAGGCGCATGGGCTGCAGGCCGCCGTCGGCCCCGGCCTCGGCCTCGGCGATATCGAGCAGGGCCTGGAAGGTGGCGAGGATTGACTCGGTCTCGGCGGCCGCGGCTTCGGCGCCGGCCTGGGCGGCCTCCAGGGTCGGGGCGGCGGCGGCGCGTTCAAGATCGGTCTTCAACCGGGCGATGGGGGTGCGCAGATCGTGGGCGATGCGGTTGGAAACGTCCCGCAGGCCCAGCACCAGGCTGTTGATCTGTTCGAGCATGGTGTTGACGTGCCGCGACAGGGCGCCGAACTCGTCATTGTCCTGGTCGCCCTCGGCGCGGGCGGCGAAATCCCCCTGGCGGACCCGGTCGCAGACCGCGTTCACCGCCTCGACCCGGCGCAGCATCTGGCGGCTGACCAGCAACCCCAGTCCCACCGCCGCCACCACCGCCACGCCCAGCACGCCGGCGGCGATGCGCAGCAGGTCGCGCTCCACCTCCGCCATGGCGAACCGGCGGCCGACATAGACATAGCCGTGGGCGCCGTCCTTCTGTGGGCTGACATCGATGCGCCGGGCCAGGCCCCACCGACCCCCACCCTGGCCCCCACCCTGGCCGGCGCCGGAGTCGGGGGCGGCGATGGCATACCAGGCCACGTCCGGCGACGGCCGCCCGGCGCCGAAGCATTGCCCCAGCTCCGACAGCGACCACCAGGGGCACCGCACGGGCGAGGGAACCGCGAAGCCCTTGTCGCCGTCCAGCACCTGGTCGCCGAAGGCGTAGAGATAGAAGGTGACCACCGGCAGGCCCAGCTTGCGGTCCGCGTCCTGCCGCGAAAGACGGCCGCTGAGCATATTCTGGGTGATCGTCGCGGGGCCGTCATAGCCGCCGCCCGGCCCGACGGCCTGGCCTGGCCCGGTCGCCGGCCCGGTCGTGGGGACAGCCGCCAGCGGGTTCTTCTCGGAATCGAGGATGCGCCCTTCCAGGATCTGGGCGTCGGTAAGGATGGCCGGCTTCATGGCCGCCACGTCGGCCTGGACCATCACCCCGTAGGCCCCCGCCACCAACAGCGCCGCGCCCAGGATCAGGGGCGCCGCGAAGGCCGCCGTCAGCCGCCAGACGGCTGAGCCGCCGGAGCGCCGCACGGCCGCCAGAGGCGGATCAGCCGACGAGATCTGAGCGGAGGACAAAGCCCTGCTTCCTCACCGTCTCCACCAGGGGCCGGCCCGCCGCCGCTTCCAGCTTGCCGCGCAGGCGGGAGAGATTGACGTCGATGACGTTGATCTGGGGCGGGATGCGATATTCCGGCCAGGCCGCGTTCCAGATCATCTCGCGGGAGACCACCACATCGTGGTTCTCGGCCAGGAACTTCAGGATCTCGAACTCCTTGGGCGAGATCTCCACGTGACGGCCGCGCCAGTGCACCGTGCGCGCCTTCAGGCGCAGGTCCAGCGCCCCCAGCACCAAGGCGTCGGGGTTGGCCTCGGCGGCGGCGCGGCGGGTCAATGCGCGCAGGCGGGCCACCAGCTCCTCGGCGTCGAAGGGCTTGGCCAAGTAGTCGTCGGCGCCGGCGTCCAGCCCCTCAATGCGGTTGCGTGTCGCGCCCAGGTTGGACAGCACCAGGGCCGGCGTGCGGATGTCCAGGGCGCGCAGCCGCTCCAGCGCCTGCAGGCCGTCCATGCCCTCGACCATGCGATCCAGGATAAGCACGTCGAAGCTCTCGCTGGCGGCGCGCCGCAGCGCCTCCTCCCCGCGGGTGACGTGATGGGTCTCCGCCCCGGGCAAGGCTTCCAGGGCGCTAAGGACCCGGGCGGCGGCGTCGGGATCGTCCTCGAGCAGGAGGATGCGCAAAAGGGGCTCCGGATGCGGGCTGACCAGGGGTTTGACGGTATCGCCGCGCGGCCGTCATAGCTTAGATTGCGGGAGCGCTGGGGGGATGGCAAGCCGCCCGACGACGCGAAGGGCCCAATGATGCAAAGGGCCGAGTGACACGAAGGATTGTCTGGTTTGTCCGCCTGGTGGGGATGCAGAGCGTGGGTCGCCGCCGGCGCCGCCGTAATGGCGGTTCTGCTCGGCTCGCCTGCTTTCGCCAGCCCCTCGGCGGCGAAATCGGGGGGGCCGGACAAGGTCGCCGGCCATGGCCAGGCCGGCCCGGCGACATCCCAGTCCCTGCCGCTGGGGACTCCTCGCCACGGCGCGGCCGCGGCGGTGGCTGGCGGCAAGAACGAGACGATGAAGCAGCTCCAGGCGCCGACCACCGTTACCTTCGACGTGCGGCCCGGGGAGACGCGGCTCCAGGTTTTCCTGATCACCGCCGGCGACCTGATGGTGCATCTGGAGTCCGACGCCTATGGCGACGGTGTCGGCGAAATGTCCCTGCTGGCGCCGGGGAACGTGCCGCTCTGCCAGGGCGTGGCCAATGCCTGCGCCGTCCACGTCGGGGAAAGCGCCCGCTATGTGCTGATCGTGCACAACGCCGGCCGCGCCCCGGGAACCTTCGCCATGGTGTTTTCCCTGCCCAGGTCCCTGCCCAGCCTTGGCAACAACCGCAAACCACGGCCATAGCGGCCCCCGCCAAGCCTTACAGCCTTTGTCAGTATGTCACCGCGCGCCGGTGGGGTTAGCTGGCGGACCCTGTTTCCAAAGCGCCAATCATGACCCGTTCCACCCGTCTCGCCCCTACCCGCCTTGCGTTAGTGGCCGCCATCCTCGTCGGTCTGGGGGCCAGCCTGGGCGGCGTGGCCCACGCCACCCCCCTGGCCGATGGCGGCGTCACGGCCCAGGAGGTGGCGGCGTCGCTGCAGGCCAAGGGCTACAAGGCCGAGATTGGCAAGGATCAGGGGGGCGATCCCAAGATCCATAGCGGCGCCCAGGGCGTCAGCTTCGACATCTACTTCTACGGCTGCAACAAGGGCCCGCGCTGCTCAAGCCTGCAGTTCACGGTGGGTTTCCACGTCGACGGCGGCATGAAACTGGCCGACATCAACAGCTGGAACCGCAACAACCGCTTCGGCCGCGCCTATCTCGACGACGTCAACGATCCCTACGTCGAGATGGATCTGGACGCGGAGCACGGCTTCAGCACCGAGGCGGTGGAGAACAACATCGACACCTGGGACGCGGTGGTCGGCGCCTTCGTGCGCGTGGTCAGTTGCGCGCGCCATCCCGGCGGCGAGTCCTGCAAGGCCAGCTGAAGCGGGTTGCGCCAGCGCGCCCGATCGCCAGACTGGTCGCCATTGTAAAGTGAGGGTGCAGGCGCGATGCCCAAAGAGACCGTCGGCGATATCGAGATCTACTACGAGCGCCAGGGGTCTGGGGGCGAGGGGCCGCCGCTGCTGTTCATCTCCGGCACCGGCGGTGACCTGAGGAACAAGCCCAACATCTTCGACGGACCCCTGGCCAAGGCCTTCGACCTGCTGGCCTACGACCAGCGGGGCCTGGGTCAGACGTCCAAGCCCGACCAGCCCTATTCCATGGCCGGCTATGCCGACGACGCGGCGGCGCTGATGGATCATATCGGCTGGGACCAGGCCAATGTGGTCGGGGTCTCCTTCGGCGGCATGGTGGCCCAGGAGCTGGTGCTGCGGCATCCGGCCAAGGTGCGCCGCCTGGTGCTGGCCTGCACCTCGCCTGGCGGCGCCGGCGGGGCGTCGTTTCCCTTCCACGAGATCGATCACATGGACCGCGAGACCCGGTCCCGCCACATGATGCCGATCTCCGACACCCGCCGCGACGCGGCCTGGGCGGCCGGGCACGCGGAGTTTTACGAGCAGCTGGTGGCGCTGGGCGCGGCCGACCCCTATGCCGACGAACCCGGCCACGCCGTGGGCGCGCGACGCCAGCTCGAGGCCCGGGCGGCGCACGACACCTGGGACCGTTTGCCGGATATCCACTGCCCGGTGCTGGTCGCCGGCGGCAAGTACGATGGCATCGCCCTGCCGGAAACCCAGCAACGCATGGCCACCCGCATCCCCGGCGCCGAGCTGGCGATGTTCGAGGGCGGCCACCTGTTCATGATCCAGGACCGCGCCGCCGTCCCGGCCATGCAGGCGTTTATAAATCGAGATTCATAAAACCCGCCCTCCGGTCACCCTCGGGCGGCAGTCCAGTGGGCGCTTGTGGCCCGCTGGCAATGCCAAGAAGATGCCAGGCCGCCCGGCGCGAGGCGACAACGCGGGACGACGCGACACGGGCAATTCCAGGGAGGACGGCATGGCCGACGTGAACGTGACCAACGACGTGATCTATGGCGACGCCAATGCAGGCGAAGGGGTGCAGCGGCTGCTGAAGCTGGACCTCTACGAACCGGGCGGCGAGCGGCGCGGCACGGCGGCGATCCTGGTCCACGGCGGCGGCTGGGTGCAGGGAAACAAGGCCATGCTGGCCGAGCACGCCAAGGCCCTGGCGCGGGATGGCTTCACCGTCTTCGTCCCCGAGTATCGCCTGACGCCTGAGGCGATCTGGCCGGCCCAGATCCACGATGTGAAGCGGGCGATCCGCTGGGTGCGCGGCCAAGCCGACCGACTGGGCTTCGATGCGGAGAAGATCGTGCTGCAGGGTCATTCCGCCGGGGCGCACCTGGTGCTGCTGGCGGCGGGCACGGCGGACGACGCACGGCTGGACCCGCCGGACGCCGACCGTAGCGTCGGCGCCCATGCCGCCGCCGTGGTGGCCATCTATCCGCCGGTACTGCTCTACCGCGACGGCCCGCGTCCCTCCGGCGGTACTTCCGCCGGGGCGCTGCAGGGCTCGGACATTTCGGACGAAGTCGCCGCCCTGGCCAGCCCGATCACCCATGTTGGCCCGGACTTCCCGCCGGTGATGCTGCTGCATGGCGATGCCGACAAGGTGGTGCCGGTCAGCGCCACCAAAGTGTTCGGCGACGCCCTGCGCGCCGCGGGGGGCAAGGTGGACGCCCACATCTTCGCCGGCCTGCCGCACGGCTTCGCCAGCCATCCGGAGCTGCGGCCAATGCTGATGGCCATGGTCGCCGGCTTCTTCCGCCGCACGGTGGACGAACCGGCCAGCTTCGCCCTGCCGGCGGCGCCCCCGGCCCCGGTTAACTGGCGCTAGTCGACCTTCACCATCCGCTTGCCCACGTTCTCCCCGGCCAGCAGCCCGATCAGGGCGGCGGGCAGTTGTTCCAGGCCGTCGATGACGTCCTCGGGAACCTTCAGCTTGCCGGAGTCCACCCAGGACTTCAGCTCCGCCAGGGCCGCGTCGCGTTCGTCATAGAAGTCCATCACCACAAAGCCGGTCACCGCCAGCCGCCGGGTGACGATCAGGCCGGGGATGCCGCGTGGGCCGTGCGGCGGGGCGGCGCCGTCATACTGTGAGACCGCGCCGCAGCAGGCGATGCGGCCATGGTTGGCCATGTTGAACAGGGCGGCCTCGAAGACGTCGCCGCCGACATTGTCGAAATAGACGTCGATGCCGTCCGGGCAGGCGGCGCGCAGGGCGCGGCGGGTGTCGCCGGCCTTGTAGTCGACCACCGCGTCGAAGCCGTAGTCCTTGACCAGCAAGGCGCCCTTGGCCTCCCCGCCGGCGATCCCGACCACCCTGCAACCCTTGATCTTGGCGATCTGGCCCACCAGCGAGCCCACCGACCCGGCCGCCGCGGACACCACCACCGTCTCGCCCGCCTTGGGCCGTCCACACTTGAGCAAGCCGAAATAGGCCGTCAGCCCGGCCACGCCATAGACGCTGAGCAGGTGGGTCATCGGCGCCATGGCCGGGGTGGAGGTCAGGTGCTTGGCCGGCAGCACCGCATAGTCCTGCCAGCCGGTGTCGGCGAACACCAGGTCGCCGGGCTTCAGGCTGGCGTCCCGGGACTCCACCACCTCCGCCAGGGCGCCGCCCGCCATCACGTCGCCGGCCTTGAGGGCGGAGCGATAGGTGGCGCCCTGCATCCACGCCCGGTTGGCGGCGTCCAGGGAGATGTAGCGGGTGCGCAGCAGCGCCTCCCCCTCGCCGGGAGCCGGGACCGGCCCCTGCGTCAGGCGGAAGTGGTCGGCCGCCAGCTTGTCGCCCTGCGGCAGACGATCCAGGACGATCTGCCGGTTGATGTTGGCCATGACTGCCTCCCGCGGGACATGAGTGTCCTCTCAAGAGCAATGATGATCATGGCCTGGCGGCCGAGGCGAGCGTTTCCGTCCGCTGGAACAAGTCGAGCGCGCGGCGTCAACAACACCCCCGCCCACCCCATCCTCGGGACTTGCGCCCGAGGATGGGGTGGGCGGGTGGAGGTCGTCATGCTTTAGCGGTTGGGGTTGTTGTCCCCCTGGTCGCCGCGGTGGTCCTTGCGCGGGTCAGGGTTCCCGTCCTTGGGCGCGGCGGGCTTGGGCGGCTTGACCTGGGCGGCCGCCGGTTGGGCGTGGACCGCCGCCGCATGGGCCTGAACCTGCGCCTGGCGGGCGGCCTGAGCTTGAATCTGGGCCTGGGCGTGCGCGGCGTGGGCGGCGTCTAGCTTGGCTGCCTGCGCGGCCTCGGCCTGCAGGCGCTGGGCCTGGCGGGCTTCGGCGGCCTGCTGCAACTGGGCGCGGGCCTTCATATTTTCCTGCCGCGCCGCCTCGGCCTGAGCGACATGGGCGGCCACGGCCTGCTGCTGCGCCTGCTGCCTGGCCTGGACAGCGTCGGCGCGGTGCTGTGCGTCGGTCGCCAGCTTGGCCTGTTCCGCCTGGTGGGCGGCTAGCCTGGCCGCACTGGCCTGGGCCTGAGCCTGATTGCGGGCTTGCAACTGAACCTGTTGCTGGGCCTGCTGCGCCTGAGCGCGATGCTGAGCGTCGATCTGCAGCCTGGCGCGCTCGGCCTGCTGCGCCGCCAAATGGGCCGCGTTAGCGTTGGCCTGGGATTGCGCCTGGGCCTGGAGACGGGCCCGTTCGGCCTGCTGCATCGCGAGCTGGGCGGCGTTGGCGTTGGCCTGGGCCAGACGACCTTGAGCTTGGGCCTGAGCTTGGGCCTGAGCTTGGGCCTGAGCTTGGGCCTGAGCTTGGGCTTGTGCTTGGGCCTGGGCCTGGGCTTGAGCCTGCTGCTGCAGGCCGCGATCACGGTTCTGCTGGTCCGGTCCAGGACCCTGGCCCGGCGGGAAAGGTTGCAGCCCGCCGTTGGCATAGCCGCCCGGATAGGCGCCGCCCCGATAGCCGCCACCCTGCTGCAGTTGACCCTGCCGGTCATTGCCCTGGGTCTGCCACGCGGGCGGCGGCGGCGGTCCTTCGAAGCGGGTCTGACGCCAGGCGTTGAAGCGCTCGTCGGCGACCTGGCGCTGGGCGTGCTCCTGACGCCAATAGGCCTCTTCCTGCGCTTGGTGCTGGTCGTGGTAGTCGCGCCATTCGGACTCGCGGGCCTGGTCGGCGGCCCATTGCGATTGCTGCGCCCGGATCTGGTCGCGCCGCGCGGCCCAGTTGGCGGCGACCACGGAATGACGCTGGCCATTGAGCGAGGCCAGGTACAGAGCCCTGGCGCGAGCCAGGTAGCGGCCGGCGTCATCGGCCCGCTGGTCATATTGGTCCGGCGGCAGGAGGCGGCCGCCCTGGCCATAGACCACTGCCAGCCCGTCACCATCATAGCCGTAGGCGTACTCCGGATCCTGGACCAGGTACGGGGCGTCCGCCCCGGGGCGATAGTAGTAATAGCGATATCCCCCCCGCACCGGCTCGGCGACGCGGTACGAACGGTCGGCGCTGCGCCACACCCAGGGGCGCACGCCATTGTAGTCAAAGCCGTAGTCCGGCGGCGCGTTGGCCAGGGCGTCGGACATGCCATAGGCTTGGTCCAGATAGGCGTAGGACTGCCGGTGATCGGACAGGCGGGCCACTCGGGCGCGGGGCGCGGGGGGCAGGGCGCTGGCGCCCGGCGCGGCGACGAAGGGGGTTTCGACCCCGGTGGTCAGCGGCAGGGCCGGCGGCTCCATGGCGGCCGCGGCGGAGGTCGCGGTGGCCGCGCCCTTCTGGCACCCCGCCAGGGGCAGGGCCACCAGCATCAGTCCAGTGAGGACCAGGGCCGAGGCGCCGGTGGACAGTCGCGGGGAAGGTGGGGACATGCATGTACTCCTGGCCCCCCAATCCCCGAGGGAGGGAGGGCGTTCCATGTTTGGCAGATTGCGGCCCTCCGCCTGAACGCCAGCAGACCAGGCTGTTCATCTCCGGTTGGCATCTGCCGTTGGCGGCCGGGCGGGATGGCGTCAGATTTCCGCGCCGGCCTCAAGCGCCAATCGGCGGCGGGTCATCCAGATCACCGCGGCGCCCAGGGCGGCCAGGGCCGCCACCCACCACGCCCACAGCCGCCACAGGCCCGGCGTGCTCACCGCCAGGCCGCAGCCGGGGAAGATCGCCTCGGCGCCGGTCGGCCCCTTGCAGCGCAGTTGCAGCGCCAGCCGCTCACGTGGGCCTTGGAAATACTGCGCCTCAAGGCTGTGGCGGCCGCGGCCAAGGTCCACATGGCCCGTCCCCGTCACCGCGCCGTGGACCCCGTCATTGTCGATCAGCACCTTGCCGTCGATGATCAGGCGCGAACCCTCGTCGCTGGCCAGGGTGAAGCTGTATCGCCCGGGCGCGCGGGCCACGATCGACCCCTTATAATCCAGGGCGAACCATTCGTTGCGGCTGGTGACGCCGGGAAAGCCCGCTCGCCAGTCCTGGTCGGGCACGTTCAATTCGCGCACGAAGACGGCGCCGACAGACTTCAGGGTCCTGAAGTCCGGCAGATGATCGGCGCCGGGGGGCAGGAAATAGATGTCGCCGCGCAAGGCGCCCTGCATGGGCGCCGAGCCGCCGAATCCCCCGGCGATCGCCGCCGTCCGCGTCGCCACGTCATGGCCAGCGCGGTCCGGAGCCTGAAGGCATCCGGCCATAGCGATCAGACCCAGAGCCAGGACTGGCCAAGGCCGCATCCGACGCACCCCGCAACCATCCCCAAGGTCCAAGGCTAGCAAGGCTTTGCCTTCCCGTCGAGCCGGCCAGGGTCGGGCGCGCCGGTGCTGCGCGCATCCGCCGGATTGCCGACGGCGGCAGGCGCCCATAGTGTCGTCTCGCCTCGCCCGGTATCAGAATTGGGCCTCACCCCCGGTTTGTGTTGATGCCAAAGACGCCTGTCGCCGCCGCCCGACCCCTGGAACCGGCTCCTGGCGCCCGCTTTGGCCGGCGCGACGGTCCGTCCCGCCCAGCGCCGCCTCCCCCGCCGCCGCCCCAGTCCAAGGGCCGAGGCGGCGGTGGCGGGGGGCCTCCTCGCCGTCCTCGCGTCCCGGGCTGGCTGGCCGTCCTGGCGGTCGTGGGCCTGGTGGTGGCGGGCCTGGGCGGGCTGGGCTTCGCCTGGTTCGAGCAGGCGGCCCTCACCGACATACCGCAAATCCCGGATCAGCAGGCCCTGTGGGCGATCCGGAGGTCGCCCGGCATGACCTTCGTGGACCATGATGGCGGGCTGATCGCCACCCGCGGAGCCAAGTACGGCCAGAGGGTCACCCTGGCCAATCTGCCGGCCTATGCGCCCAAGGCCTTCCTGGCGGCGGAGGACCGGCGCTTCTACCAGCACGGCGCCGTGGACCTCTACGCCATCGCCCGCGCCGCCCAGCGCGACCTCAAGGAGCGCCGCGCCGCCGAGGGCGCCTCGACCCTGACCCAGCAGCTGGCTCGCACCCTGTTCCTGAAGGCCGAGCACACCCTCAAGCGGAAGATCCAGGAAGCGGTCCTGGCCGGGCGGCTGGAGGACATGCTGGGCAAGGACCAGGTCCTGGAGCTCTACCTCAACCGCACCTTCTTCGGCGCCGGCGCCTATGGCCTGGACGCCGCCTCCCAGACCTATTTCGGCCATCCGGCCAGCCAGCTCACCCTCACCGAGGCGGCCCTGCTGGCGGCGGTGCCCAACGCCCCCTCGCGCCTGGCCCTGACCAACGACATGGCCGGCGCCATGGCCCGGGCGCGCAAGATCCTCGGCGTGATGCGCGACGAGGGCTGGATCACCGCGGCCCAGGAGCAGCAGGCCCTGGCCACGCCGCCGGCGCTGGCGCCGCCGCGCGCGGGGGAGGGGGAGTACAGCTACATCCTCGACCAGGCGGCGGCCGAGGCCGGCCCGCTCAGCGGCGGCGGCTCTCCGGACCTGGTGGTGCGCCTGACCATCGATCCGAAGCTGCAGGCGGCGGGGCTGGAAGCCGTGCGCTACGGCGTCGAGACCCTGGGCAAGGGCCGGCGCGTGTCGCAAGGCGCCCTGGTGGCCCTGGCGCCGGACGGGGCGATCCGGGTCATGGTCGGGGGGCTGGACCATGACAAGAGCGCCTTCAACCGCGTCACCCAGGCGCATCGCCAGCCGGGCTCGTCCTTCAAGCCCTTCGTCTATGGCGCGGCGGTGGAGCACGGGGTCGGCCCCAATGACATCCGCCAGGACGCCCCCATCGCGGTGAAGGGCTGGACGCCGGAGAACTATGGCGGCCACTACGCCGGCGCGGTCACCGTCCGCTCGGCCCTGGCCCGCTCGATCAACACCGTCTCGGTCCGTCTGGCGCAGGAAGTCGGGCCCGAGGTGGTCGGCGAGTTCGCCCGCCGCTGCGGCGTCTCCGACATCCCCCCCCACCCCGGCCTCTCCATCGCCCTGGGGGCTTATGAGGTGACCCTGTTACAGATGGCCGGCGGCTATCAGGTGTTCCAGACCGGCGGCGGCAAGACCACGCCCTATCTGATCGAGGAGGTGCGCTCGACCCGCGGCGACATCCTCTACGCCAAGACCCCTTCGGCCCCGATCCCGGTCTACGACTCGCTTTTCGCCACGCGGATGGTGCAGATGATGGAGGGGGTGATCACCTCCGGCACCGGCACGGGCGCCAACCTTGGCCGCCCCGAGGCCGGCAAGACCGGCACTAGCCAGAACTGGCGCGACGCCTGGTTCATCGGCTTCACCCCGGACATGCTGGCCGGGGTCTGGGTCGGCAATGACGACAATCGCTCCATGGCCAAGGTCACCGGCGGCGAGATCCCCGCCGCCATCTGGAAGCGGTTCATGACCGTGGCGCTGAAAGACGTGCCGCCCTCCGATTTCGCCTGGTTCTCCAAGGCTCCCGAACCGCCGGCCCAGCTTGGCCCGCCGGGCGAGGGCGGCGGCCCCTATGTGGACGAACCGGCTGGGGGCGACATGGGCGGGACCCCCACCGACGAGCCTCCGGGCTACAACCCCTACGCCCCGGACGCCGACGCCCCCGACCCGGGTCGCGGCGCTGATGACCCCTCCGACCCGACCGCCCCAGACCGCGGGCTCGGCTATGACGATCCGTCCCGCGATCCGCCGCCCCGCGACGACCAGGCGGGCGGGCGTCGCCGAGGCGGCTCCTATTATGATGCGGGGCCGCGCTATCCGGATACGCGGGACGGCGCCGCCAGTCCCGGCCAAAGCGAGCCGCGTGCGGCCCCGCCCCGTGATCCCCCGCCCCGTGATCCCCCGCCCCGTTATCCCTCCGACGTCGACCCCTCGGGCGATCCGCCGCCCCGCTATCGCTACTGACCGGACAGCAGGCTCTACTTTCACGCTTTTGGAGTGTGATCGGCGCTTCAGGCGGTATCCACTTGACGCGGTCTTGCTCTAGAATGGGCGGACTGGTTTCACGAGGCGTTCAATGGCTTCCGAGTGGACGAACAGCGGCCCTGTCTCTTCACCGCCCCGGGCGGTGGCCTATGGCGCGGGCGTCATCCTGCTGCTCCTGGGGCTGGGCGCCGTGGGCCTGGGGTTCAAGGCGGGGATGCGGGACGGCCAGCCGGGCGCGGTGGGCGCCAGCGCTCTGCTAGCGGCCGACGGCTCCACCGACGAGGCCAAGCCCATTGTCGTCCTGCCGCCGCCGGTGACCGCGCCGGTGGCCGCCACCACCGAGGCCGCCAAGAAGGACGACCAGACTGACGCCGACAAGGCCAAGGAAGCCGCCTCCCAGGCCGCCGCCGCCCAGCAGGTCCAGGCCAAGGCCAATAAACAGGGTCAGGACATCGACGACATCCTGACCTCCTCCAGCGAAAAACCCCCGGCCCCGGTCAAGCCCTCCACCGACGAAGCCCCGCCGGCCCGCTCGGACGTGCCTTACTAGGCAAGGTGGGTAGGGGTGAGGGGTGAAACCCTAGGGCATGACAGCTTCAAGTGGATACCGGTCGAAGCGCCTGTCATGCTCTAAGCGGAAGAAGATAGAGCCTTTTTATCCGGTTCAAGTGATTCCACTTGAACCGGGAAGGCTCTAGCCCCGCAACCGCCGCATCAGGGTTTCCAGGTCCCGCGCCAGCTGGGGATCGGCGGCGCGCAGCTCCTCGATGCGCCGCACGGCGTGCAGCACCGTGGTGTGATCGCGGCCGCCGAAGCGCCGGCCGATGTCGGGCAGGGAGCGGGTGGTGAGCTGCTTGGCCAGCCACATGGCCGCCTGCCGGGGCCGGGCCACCGAACGGGTGCGCCGCTCGGAGATCAAGTCCGCCTGCTTCAGACCAAAGTGTTCCGAGGTTGCCTTCTGGATGTCGTCAACGGTGACCCGCCGCTCGGCCCCGCCGCGCAGGTGCGGCCGCAGCAGGCTCTGGGTCTCGTCCAGCGTCAGGGCGGCCACGCCGGCGCCGGCGCGCACCACCAGGGTGTTCAGGGCGCCTTCCAGCTCGCGGACGCTGTCGGTGAAGCGGTCGGCGAGGAATTGCAGCACCTCGGGACGCAGGGTGGCGGCGAAGCCTTGCTGGCGGCAGAGGACCTGAAGCTTGCGCTCCAGAATGCCCAGCCGCAGGGTCCGGTCCGCTGGCTCGATGCCGCAGACCAGGCCCGCCGACAGGTGCGAGCGCAGGCGCGCGTCGATCTCGGTCAGGGCGGTGGGCGGCCGGTCGGCGGAGAACACCACCCGGCGGCCGTCTTCCATCAGCGCCGCCAGGGTATGGAACAGCTCTTCCTGGGTGCTCTGCTTGCCGCCGATGAAGTGCACATCGTCGATCAACAGCAGGTCGGCGGAGCGCAGCTCTTCCTTGAAGGCCGCGGACGTCCGCTCCATCAGGGAGCGCACGAAGCTGGACAAGAACCGTTCGGCCGTCAGGTACACCACCTTGCGGTCGGGCGCGGCGCGCATGGCCTCCCAGGCCAGGGCGCTCAGCAGGTGGGTTTTGCCAAAGCCATAGGGGCCGTGGAACAGCACGGGGTTGAAGTGTCCGTCCGCCCAGGAGGCCACGCGCTTGGCCACCGCATGGGCGAACTCATTGGCGGGGCCGGGCACGAAGGTGTCGAAGGTGAAGCGATCCTGCAGGCCGCCGGTGCGCGAGGCCCTGGAGACGCCGGGGGCGCCGCCGATGGCGGCCGCGCCGCTGCCACTGAGGGCCGGGGCATCGGTGGAAATGGGATCGATAGCCTCGATCTCCAGCACGCGCCCGGCGCTGCCGGCGGGAACGCCGGTGGGGGCTTCGCCGCCTTCGGCCTCGAATTCCAGGCGCGACTTCAGGCACAGCTGCCGCCCGTCGGGGTCATTGGCGGCCCACAGTTCGCCGATGCGGCGCCACGCATAACGGCGGATCCAGTCCCGGGCGATGCCGGTGGGCGTTACTAGGCACAGGCCGCCATCGGGCATGGTGCGCAGGGCCGCCTGGGCCAGCCAAGATCCGAAGGTGTCGTCGCCGAGTTCGCTTTTCAGCGCCTGACTAGCCTTGCCCCAAACCGCCACTGCGGGCGTCAAAGACGCCATGCTCGCGATCCCCTTATTGACCATTGCCCCAATCCCCATAGTCTCATCCTCCCCGCCCCGACCGAGGAGGCCGGTCAAGCACGCCCCCGCGTCCCATGACCGCAATGCACGCACGCACTTTCTCTGCCGGCGAGCGCAGGCGCCCCGCCGTTGGTTTCGTCCGTACAAGATCGAAAGCCCTGAGGAGGCGCAGACTAGTCTCGCGGCGGGGGTCGTCAACGTGGATTCTCCGCCGCCTTCAGCGATATTTCGATTGACAGTTCGCCCGCCCCAACACGGTCAAGGGAAAGTCATCCGATCACTTTTTTTGAGCTCTACAAAAGGTGGCATGCGTCGCAGTTGGCCAAACGCGAAAAGGCCCTGAAGGCAAGCGCCATCAGGGCCAAAGTATAATAGTTCCAAAGAGTTAGCTGCGTGACGCCTAGAAATTAGGCGACGGAGAGCTTCTTTAGCTGCGCGGCGAGGCGCGAGACTTTGCGCGATCCGGTGTTCTTATGCACGACGCCCTTGCCGACGGCGCGCATCAGTTCGGACTGGGCGACCACGAAGGCGGTCTTGGCCAGGCCGGCGTCGCCGGCGGCCAGGGCCTCTTCGAACTTGCGGACGTAGGTGCGCACGCGCGAGCGGCGGGCCTTGTTGACCTCGGTGCGGCGCGCGATCTTGCGGATCGCCTTCTTGGCGCCGGGGTTATTGGCCATGGAGTTCTTGAACCTCGGATAGCGGACGCGGGCCATCGGCGGCCGCGCCCCTTTAAAACGGAGGCGCGGATATACGGGAATGCCTGGCCCTGGTCAATGCGCCCCGGGCGGCAAAAGACGCTTTCACGGCCCCTCCACCGTCACGCCCCTGGCGCGCAGCATGGTGGGCACCCCGTCCGGTCCGATCAGGTGCCCGGCGCCCACCACCATGACGGTCACCCCATGCCCCGCCAGACGCCGCTGGATCGTCCGCACCCAGCGGGCGTTTCGCTCGACGATCAGGCGTTGGTAGAGCACCGGCGCGGCCGCCAGCAGCGGGTCCAGGGCGTCGATCTTCAGCGCCGCCACGTCGCCCGCCTGCCAGTCCTGGACCACCTTGTCATAGGTCTCCGGCCGGTCTTCGATCTCGTTCAGGGTCTCGTCCAGCGAGGCGACCTGGGTCTCCATCGGCGAACCGGCCAGGAAGCCGATCTGCTGGGCTGCGGTCTCGAACGCCCGGCGGTGGGCGGTGGGCGGCGCCAGGGCCTCGATCCTGGCCTCCACCCCGTCGGTGGCGCTGGCCCCCATGCGCGCGTCCATGGCGATGGAGATGGTCACCTCGGCCAGCCAGGGCCGCATCCGGTCCAGCGCCAGGGTCGACAGGCTGAGCTTATCGGCCACCCGTCGCAGTCTCTGCCCCTGGGCCGGGTCCAGGTGGTTCGACAGGTTGTCGCTGGCCGGGAACGGACCCAGGGCCTGGGCCAGGATCGACGCCTGTTCCTGGGTCTCCGGGGTGATCGGGATCTCGAACCACAGGTCGTCGGCCTTGGCCAGGGCGTCGGTCAGCGCCGGCGGGGCCCAGTCCAGCCCGGCGGGCAGCACATGCACCGAACCGAACAGGACGATGGTGGAGTCCTTGTCGCGGATCACCCACACCGGCGGCTTGGCCGCCGCCGCCCCGGCCGTGAGACAGGCGCCAAGACAGGCCAGCGCCGTGAAGAGGGTCAGACGGGTTCGTCTCATCTCTGGTGCACCGGGCAATAGAAGGTCGAGCGCCCGCCCTGCACGATGCGGGCGATCACCCCCTGGCAGCCGGGGCGCAGGCACGGCTGGTGCTCGCGGCCATAGGCCTGGAAGCTGTGCTGGAAATAGCCCAAGGCCCCGTCGACCCCGGCATAGTCGCGCAGGGTCGAGCCCCCCGCCTCGATGGCCTCGGCCAGCACCTCGCGGATCGCGGTCGTCAGGGCCTCGATCTTGGCCTTTCCGATGCCGCCCGCCGGCTTGGTAGGGGATATCCCCGCCCGCCACAGGGCCTCGCAGACATAGATATTGCCCAGGCCCGCGACGGTGCGCTGATCCAGCAGCAGGGTCTTTGGCCCCTGTTTGCGATCCTTGAAGGCGGCGGCCAGGTGGGCGGCGCTGAAGCCGTCGCCCAGGGGCTCGGGCCCCATGCCGGCGAACCAGGGACTGGCGTGCAGCGTGTCGCTGTCGATCAGGTCCATGTAGCCGAAGCGCCGGGGATCGAAATAGGTCACACGCGCCCCGGCCTCGGTCTCGAAGATCACATGGGCATGTTTCGGGTCCGCCGGCGCCGCCAGGGCGAAGTTCCCCGGCTTCTGCTTTCGAGCCGCATCCTGGCTTTCTGGCCCGCCTTTTGGCCCCTCGATCTCGAACCGCCCGGTCATCCCCAGATGCATGGTCAGGGTCACGCCGCGGTCCAGGGGCGCCAGCAGATATTTGGCGCGGCGATCCAGCCTCAGGATTGTCGCCCCGGTCAGCCGCTGGACGAAGCCCTCCGGCAGGGCAAAGCGCAGGTCCGGGCGGTTGGCCACCACCCGCGACAGCCGCGCCCCGGCCAGGGTGGGTTCAAGTCCGCGCCGGACGGTCTCGACCTCGGGAAGCTCGGGCATGACGCATGCCTAGCCGAACTTTCCAGCCGGCGCCACGGCCGTCCCCGTCGCCCACCGAACGAGATGGGACCCGCGCCCCGACTGGCGTTGCCGCCTCGCAACGCCTATGACGAGCCCATGAGCGAGACCTCCGCCACCTTCGGCTACAAGGACGTCGACCCGCGCGAGAAGCCGCGCCTGGTGCGCGGCGTGTTCGACCGCGTGGCCCGCCGCTACGACCTGATGAACGACCTGATGAGCGGCGGCGTGCACCGGCTCTGGAAGGACGCCGCGGCGGCCCGCATGAACCCCCAGCCGGGCGAACTGATCGTCGACTGCGCCGGCGGCACCGGCGACATGGCCCACCGCTTCGCCCGCATGGCCCGCGCCGCCAAGGCCCGCCGCGGCGGCGCCGACGCCGCCATCGCGGTGATCGACTACAATGCCGAGATGGTGGGCGCCGGCCTGCTGCGCGGTGGCGCGCCGGAGATCGCCTGGGCGGTTGGCGACGCCCAGAACCTGCCCCTGCCGGACGCGGTGGCCGACGCCTATTGCATCTCCTTTGGCCTGCGCAACGTCACCGATATCGCCCGCACCCTGGCTGAAGCCCGCCGCGTGCTCAAGCCCGGCGGCCGCTACCTGTGCCTGGAATTTTCCCGCCCGGTCACCGAGGCCCTGGGCAAGGTCTATGACGCCTATTCCTTCAAGGTCATCCCCGCCATCGGCCAGCTGGTGGCCAAGGACCGGGCGTCCTACCAGTATCTGGTGGAGAGCATCCGCCGCTTCCCCGACCAGGAAACCCTGGCGTCGATGATGCGCGACGCCGGCTTTGGCCGCGTCTCGGTGACCAACTTCTCCGGCGGCGTGGCGGCCCTGCACCAGGGCTGGGCGCTCTGAGCGCATGGCCCGGGTCTCCGCCTATCTTCGGCTGATCGATGTGGGCTGGACGCTGATCCGCGCCGACGCCCTGCTGCCGCGCGAGATCGACCCCGTCCTGCCGCCCGGCCCGCGCGCCCTGGCCGGTTTCCTGCGCCTGTTCGCCGGCGGCGAGTCCCGCAAGGGCCGCCCGGGCCAGCGCCTGGCGCGGGCCCTGGAGCGGCTGGGGCCGGTCTCCATCAAGCTGGGCCAGTTCCTGTCTACCCGGGCGGACATCTTCGGCGCCCCCTTCGCCCAGGACCTCTCGCACCTCAAGGACCAGCTGCCGCCCTTCGCCACACAGGCGGCCCGCGCCGAGATCGTCCTGGCCCTGGGCAAGCCTCTGGAAAGCCTGTTCAGCGACTTTGGCGAGCCGGTGGCCGCCGCCTCCCTGGCCCAGGCCCACCCCGCCCACCTGGCCGACGGCCGCAAGGTGGCGGTCAAGGTGCTGCGCCCCGGGGTCGAGGCGCGGGTGGCCTCCGACGTTGAGGCCATGAAGCTGGCCGCCCATCTGGCGGAGGCCTGGGCGCGCCCGGCCAAGCGGCTGGAGCCCACCGCCTTCGCCGCCACCGTCGGCCGCGCCCTGGAGCTGGAACTGGACCTGCGGTTCGAGGCCGCCGGCGCCGACGAGCTGCGCGCCGCCATGGCCGTGGACAACTACATGGCCGTTCCCGGCGTGATCTGGGACGGGGTGGCGCGGCGGGTGCTGACCCTGGAGTGGGCCCAGGGCATGCCCCTGTCGGACCCGGCCAGCCTGACCCAGACCGGCATCGACCGCCGGCGCCTTGGCGACAACATCATCCGCGCCTTCCTGGCCCAGGCCCTGGACCACGGAGTCTTCCACGCCGACCAGCACGAGGGCAATTTGTTCGTTGCCGCCCCGGCAGAGGTCACGGCCGTGGACTTCGGCATCGTCGGGCGCCTCGGCCCCGGCGAGCGGCGCTACCTGGCCGAGATCCTCTGGGGCTTCCTGCAACGTGACTACGCCCGCGTGGCGGCGGTGCATTTCGAGGCCGGCTACGTGCCCGCCCACCACGACCGCGCCGCCTTCGCCCAGGCCCTGCGCGCGGTGGGCGAGCCGGTGTTCGGGCGCAAGGCGGCGGACGTCTCCATGAGCCGCCTCCTGGCCCAACTCTTCGAGATCACCGCCCTGTTCGACATGCGCCTGCGCCCCGAGCTGGTGCTGCTGCAGAAGACCATGGTCACGGTGGAGGGCGTTGCCCGCCGCATCGACCCCGGCAGCGATATCTGGGCCGCCGCCGACCCGGTGGTGCGCCGCTGGATCGCCCGCGAACTGTCCCCCGCCGTCCGCGTCCGCGGCCTGCTCAACGACGCCCGCGCGGTGGTCGGCGCCCTGGCCCGCGCGGCCGAACGCGAAGGCGCGGCGGCGCCCGCCGAACCGGCCGCCGCAACGCCCCCGGCCGAGGCGACCCAGCCGGTCTCACCGGCCTTCGCCTTCCTCCTCGGCGTCCTGGTGGCGGCCCTGACCTTCGTGGTGGCGGTCTACGTCACCCCGATCTGGCTGCGGTAGCAGCGGCCGGAAATTGGTGTGTGTCCCCAATTTCCGTCAACCAAGGCTCCATGCTTTCAGCCGGTCGCGGGTGGGCGCCCATATGCGGCAAGCAGGACGCGCACGCTTTGCGTCAGGTGCCGCTGCTGTTCAGCCGCCGAAAGATGCACTGAACCGAAGAACATCGCGCGGTTGATCGGATCGCCCATCACAAGCCAGTTGAACTGCGTGGCCGCGATCGTCGGTTCGTCCAGCACCAGCAGCCCGCGATCGGCCCAGCGCCGCAGCGCCTCGGCAAGACCGGCGATGGCTCGCCCAGGTCCGCCCTCGTAGAGCGCCCGTCCCAGCTCCGGGAAGCGATCCGTCTCCGAGATGACCAGGCGGCGCAGCCGCAGCAGCCTTGGCGCCAGGGCGATGCTGAGCAGCCGCTCACCATGACCCATGAGGGCGTCGAAGACGTCAGCCTCTGTCTCCGGGTCGCGCATTTCGGCTTGGACCCGATCCGACCCTTGGTTCGTCATGGCCCGCACCACGGCGACGAAGAGCGCGGCCTTGCTCTCGAACTGCTTATAGACCGTCTGCTTCGATACACCGGCGCGAGCAGCCACCTCCTCCACGCTGGCGCCGACGAAGCCGCGTTCGAGAAACAGCGCCTCCGCCTCATGCAGGATAGCCCGGCGCTTCCGCTCGGTCCGTCCAGGGCGCTCGCCGGCGTCGCTATCGCTGGCCGCGACAGCCGTGGATCGTTCCATCCGCCCCTCCCGGTTGACTCATGGTACTGGACGGTCCAGTTCTATTACGGACCTTGGAGAAAGCCAATGCCGCACGAGCCTCAGCCCAAGGCGGCGGTCTGCCAATGTGGTGAGACGACCATCGAGCTGACCGGTGATCCGATCCAAAGCGTGATCTGCTTTTGCGAGAGCTGCCGAACCGCCGGCCACGGGTTCGAACGGGACCTGGGCGCCCCAAGGACCGTCAATGCGGATGGCGGCGTCGACTACTGCCTTTATCGGAAGGATCGGGTGAAGATCGCGCAGGGCGCTCACCACCTGAAGGAATATCGCCTCAAGCCAGAATCCCCCACGCGCCGCGTGGTGGCGGGCTGCTGCGGTTCGCCGATGTTCCTGGACTTCACTTCCGGCCACTGGCTGACGATTTTCCGGGATCGCCTGCCTGGAACCGCGGCGTATCCGCGGATACGCATCATGACCAAGGACAGACCTGAAGGTCCGGCCCTGCCGAACGACATGCCCACCTACGCTTCGATGCCGCCCCGTTTCTTGATCAAACTGCTGGCCGCCTGGGCGGCGATGGGGTTTCGCCGGCCGAAGGTCGCTTGGTGATGGCCGCCCCCGAGAAGATAGCCATGCAGAACGTCAACATTCCCGGGCGGGTGGTAAATGTCGACGCGGACAAGTATTGGGCCGTCCGCGAGGCGATTATCAAAGTGCTGCCCTTGACGGCTCCCGGCATGACCATCGCGGCCCTTAAGGAGGCCGTCCGACCCTTGGTTCCTGGCGACCGGTTTCCCGGGGGGTTCAAGGCCGGATGGTGGGTCATGGGCCTGCAGCTCGACTTGCGAGCCAAGGGTGTGATCGCCGCCGAGAACAGCAAACCCATGCGGCTGCATCAGTCCTGAGCCAGGCCGTGCCGGTTTGTTGTAGGTCGGCTTCAACACCGCACGCAGGAGAACGGTCAGCCGGCGGCCGTTGCGGGGTTCCGCGTCTGCACCTGACGGGCTCGCCGGTATTCGCGGGCCGCCTCCGCCAGGGCGGGTTCGACGTCGCGAGGCATCATCACCCCCGCGCTCACCGCCGTGGCGGCCGCCTGTTGAAAGCGGGCCAGATAGCCGGCTTCGTCGCCATAAAGGGCGTCCAGTTCGGTGGCATCGAAGGGCTTGTTTGATCCACGTAGGCGGCCGGCGAAGTCGTCGTTGACCGGCGTGGAACTGTTCATGGCCACCGGGGCGTCGGCCTGGGGCAATCGGACGCCGCCGGTGGCGATGCCGTGGCGGTCGCGGACCACCTCGCCGCCCGGGGTGAAGTCAATCATTGGCTGGCTGGGGGGCGGCGCGCCGCCGTTCACCCAGCGGTTCAGGTGGTGCAGCGCCGCGTCATAGAACGGCTGCAGATAGATGCGGTTCATCTGGTCCGATGGCGCCGGCGGGACGACGCCGAAGTCGCGTTGGTATTTCGCATTGCGGGTCAACTGGGCCTGGTGGGAGACGTGGGTCAGGGCCGCCGCCTCCCAGGTGCGAAAGCGCTCGGTGTCCGGCTGGCGAACGCTAAGGCAGGCGATCGCCTCCAACTCGGTGTTGACGATCATCGCCGGGACGTCGAGGTCCTCGCGGATCAGGCTCTGGCCGCGCGGCAGGCGCACGTTGGCCGCCGTGGGGTTGACCGGCCGATCGCTGGCCTCGACCGGCGTGCCGCTGCCGAAATAGATCTGCAGCATGTAGGCGTCGAAGGCGTGGCCGCCTTGGTCCGGCGCCAGCGGATGGACGGCGTTGATGTAGGTCGCCAGCCGCCCCGCCGACTGTGAGGCGCCCAGGCCGATAACCTTTTTCACGGCCAGCCCGCCCAGCGGGTCCACTGTACGGTCGCGGCTCGGCCCAACCGCCTGGGCGACCTGGGAAAAGATGTCATAGGAGGCGTCGTCGGTGGGGATGCTGAGCTCGCCGTACCGGTCGCCGTCCCAGGCGACCAGCCCCTGGGGGGTCTCCGCGAAACCGTGCACGCCCACCCGCTGCACGGTGGCGCAGACGTAGGCATAGCCGCCCTCCAGCACCTCCGGCCCCTCGCCGAAGAACAGCTCGTAGCCGGCGGTGACGTTGTTCCAGCACACCACCACCGTGCCGTTGAACGCCGCCGGATCGGCGGGGCGATAGACCAGGAAGCGGGTCTTGAAGGGAACCTTGCCCTTCGGCTGGCCGCGCCACTTGCCGTCGCGGCTCATCTCCGATCCCGGCTCCAGGGCATAGGTTGTCGCCTCTCCGGTCAGGAAGAACTCTTCCTCGACGTAGCCCTTCGCGGCCAGGTCGATGAGCGGCCGGTTGAACGCCCATCCGTGCTGGCCGCCCGTGATAGGTCCCTGGATGCCCTGGCTCATGTCTCGTTCCCTCGCGGACCAGCCTTGTGGTCGGCTGTATCCGCCCACCGTAGCTCCATCCCGACGACCCGGGAATGGCTACGGTGCGGACAATCCCGACCGCTGGCAGGCGGGACGTCTGGGCCCCCCCACCGCCCCCACCGCCCCACCCCCACCCGTCATCCTCGGCCGTCAGTGCCGAGGACCCATGATCTCGAGGCTTCGAGCGGCTCGTACCGAAGGGCGAGCCGAGGGCGGGCGTCCGCAAAGACTGTTTTGTCCACGAACCTCACGAACCACACGAACAAGAGGCGCGAAGCGCGCTCGCATAGGGGTTCCGCCCTTCCGCGCCTGGCGCTGTGTTCGTGTGGTTCGTGAGGTTCGTGGACAGACTCTTCCTACCGCCCTGCGCCGCTCCGCTACCGCTCCGCGACAACCCCCACAGCGCGTATGGATCCTCCGCACTGACGGCCGAGGATGACGGGTTTGAGTGGATAGCGCGGTGGAATTATCGCTTGGCGGACGTGCGAATCTACTGTGTAGTTCCTGGTATGTTCTCTTCCACTCCCTCACCCCCCTGTGATCCTCCAGCCCCATCCGACCCGATCCTGGCCCTGACGCAGCGACGCCTGCGCCAGATCGGCCGGCTGATCGAGATGGACATGGAATATGCCGAGACCCAGCACGCCGAGCGCATGCAACCGGCCAGCAGTGAGGACGACAAACGCGCCGCCGAGGCCGCCGCCGCCCGCCTGGAGCGGGTCAACCGCACCGTCCGACGCAACATTGCCCTCGAAGCGCGGCTGGCCGACGGCTCCCTGGTCCGCGAGCTGAAGCTGAAAGACGAGCGCGCCGCCCTGGCCGCCGAACGCCAGGACCGGGTGAAAGAACGCCGCAACACCATCCACGTCTGCATGAACGAGGCGATCAACACCGACACCGTCTGCCCGCCGGACCGCATCGACCGGATGTC
>JBBROW010000033.1:0-47069 GCA_038228945.1 Caulobacterales bacterium | reverse complement strand
GTCGACCTCCAGGCCGCCATCAACCGCTTCGTCGCCGACCACAACCAGCAGCCCAAACCCTTCGTCTGGACCGCCGATCCAGACAAAATCATCGCCGCCGCCAGCCGTGGGCACCAAACGTTGGAATCAATCCACTAGGCCCTAAAGGCTCTACGCCGCCCGGAGCGGCAATTGACCGGCGGCGTAGTGGGGTTGGCTGGGCGGCCGGTCCAGGGCGTTACTGACCGCGCGGCCGGTGACGAACGGAATCCCGCTGGAGAAGCACAGCTCCAGCTCCGCCTGGGTGCGCACATTGGTGACCGCCGACCAGATCTTGCGCGCCCTGTAGGCGTCACGGTGGGCGCTGAACCGCCGGATGGCGACCGCCCGAACTTTGGCGTCGCCATCCGGCAGCACGAAGGTGACGCTGTTGGCCAGCCCGGGGGTCAGGTTCTCAACGGCAAAATCCGGATCGGTGATTTGCAGGTCGATGGTGCCGAAGTATGTGCGCAGGAAGTCTCGCATCATCGGCATGACGCTGTAAGACGGCTGACGCGGCACGTCGTAGACGCTGGCGGCGAGTTGGGAGCGACGGATCTCGGGCAAGGCGGACAGGAACTGGGTGTAGCGCTCGCGTTCCGGCCTGTGGATGATCGAGGCGTAGCAGATCGGTGTGAACAGCGTGCCGCTGCGGGGGGAGAGAACCTCCAGCGCCCGCACCACCGCGCCCGTGGCCCGCTGATCGTAGTCGTGCGCGGCCTGGGCATTGGTGGGACGCAGGCCCTCTTGCAGGTTGAACTGGTCGTCGCGGGCCATCACCGCACTGCCGACGAAAATCTCCTTGGGCGTGAAATAGACGCCATAGAACACCGGATCGACCATTTTTGGCCGGGGGGCTTCCGGCGCCGACCGAGGCGGCGGCGCGGGTGGCGAAGTCGGGGGAACCGGCGTCACCGCCACCGGCGCGATAACCTCCGCGAACGGCACCGCGACGATACCGCCGGCGGTGATCCGGGCCAGCCGGCCGCAGAACGTTGGCTGGTGGCTCTCACCGGCCAGAATGCGATCAATCTCCTCCGGCAGCAGGGCGGCGAAGCGGGCCACCTCGGCGGCGACGCCCTCGAAGGCCACCAGGGTGACGTCGCCGTCGCCGCCGGTGCCGAACAGGCGCACCTGAAGGTCGGCGGCCATGTCGCGAAGTTGGCTGTGGTCCAACTCGCCGCCACGCGGCTCGATCAAAAGGTAGGCGCAGGGGCCAAGCAGTTCAAAGCGCCGGGGGAAGGCCCAGCGGGTCGTCAGAAAGGCGGAGGCGAATTTGTTCACGAGAGTCGCGAGGTTCGGCCGACTGTCGCGGCTCTCTGGCGTCAACACCCTCAGACATGCGAAGCTGGCAATGGTTCACAATTCGGTACAGGCGCCAGCGACAGACCAGCGGTATGCGGATTCGTACGTAACAAATTTTCGCGTAACCATGGTTAACAGAACGTCGCCAAAGCCGCGGCATTTCGAGGCGCCATGGGTGTTAAACTGTACCAGGCCGCGGGCCATCGCTGTTCCTGGGCCAATCCCAAGGACCCGATCTATGTCGGCTATCACGACGAGGAGTGGGGCGTGCCCGAGTACGACCCCCGCGCGCTCTGGGAAAAGCTGGTGCTGGATGGATTCCAGGCTGGCCTGTCGTGGATCACCATCCTGAAGAAACGCGACAACTTCCGCGCCGCCTTCGCCAATTTCGACCCACAGATCGTCGCCACCTTTGACGAACACGATCGCGTCAGGCTGCTGCAGGACGCCGGGATCATCCGCTCCCGGGCCAAGATCGACGCCGCCATCTCCGGCGCGCGGGTCTATCTGGACATGCGCGATCGGGGCGAGGATTTCGCCGCGTTCCTCTGGGCCTTCACCGGCGGCAAGCCGATCCAGAACCGCTGGGACCATATCGGCCAGGTGCCGGCCCAGACGCCGCTCGCCGTGGAGATGGCCAAGGCTTTGAAAGCCAAGGGGTTCAAATTCTGCGGCCCGGTGATCGTCTACGCCTTCATGCAGGCCGTGGGCATGGTCAACGACCATGTCACCACCTGCTTCCGCCACGCGGATGTGGCCAGGATGGCCAAGCCCGCCGGGCCCGCCGGGGGCGACTGATGCCACACATGCGCCTGGAGAAGGCCTGTCCGGCCCCCGTGTGCGGCGTCGACGAGGCCGGTCGGGGGCCTTGGGCTGGTCCCGTCAGCGCCGCCGCGGTGGTGCTGCGGCCCCGCGCCCGGATCGCCGGTCTGGATGATTCCAAGAAGCTCAACGCCCGCCAGCGGGATGAACTGGAGCTGGAGATCCGTTCCCGCGCCGTGGCCTTCGGGGTCGGTTTCGCCACGGTGGAGGAGATCTGCGAGCTTAACATTCTGCGGGCCACGGGCCTGGCCATGCGCCGGGCGGTGGCGGCCATGAGCCTGACGCCGGTGTTCGCCCTGGTGGACGGCAACTACGCCTTCGACCTGCCGTGCCCAGTGCGGACGGTGATCGGCGGCGACGGTTTGAGCGCTTCGATCGCCGCCGCCTCGATCCTGGCCAAGACGGCGCGGGATCGTGTCATGGTAGAGCTTGATGGTGTTCATCCAGGGTACGGCTTCGCCGATCACAAGGGCTATGGAGTGCCGGCGCATGCGCGGGCGCTGCGCGCGCTGGGACCCTGCGCCGCGCACCGTTCGACGTGGGCGCCGTTGCGGGCCTTGCTGGCTGGGACGTCCACCGTCCTTGCCTAAGGGGGCGCCGGCGGATTGATCGGCGCAATCAAGATTGCCGTCGGACGCCGGCCGGGCTGATCTTCGCCCATGAGCCACGACACCCCCTCCGAGCGCGCGATCCGCTTCCAGGCCCAGGCCTGCCACGCCTTGGGCTCGGCCTTTTCCGGCGACATTCTGCTGGCGGCGGCCGACGACCTCGCCCGGGGCGGCGTGACCCGGGCGCTGCTGGCTCCCTGGGCGGGGCGTGATGTCCGCGCCCAGATCGCCGAGGCGGTCCCTTTGCGCCTGCTGGGCGCCCTGCACGACATGGCCCTCAGCGGCGACGCCCCGTCCCTTACCGCCCTCTATCCCTCGGCCGCCTTCGCCGGCGACGCCGCGGCGGCCTGGGGCGTGGCGGCGGGTCTGCTGCAGAGCCAGGCGGCGCGGGTGGCCCTGTTCATGGGCCACGAGCCCCAGACCAATGAGACGCGCCGGTCCGTGGCCCTGCTGCCGGGCTTCCTCACCGTGGCGCAGGCGACGGGCCTGCCGATCCGGAGCTTCGAGCTCGCCGCCAGCGCCGGCCTGAACCAGCTCTGGGACCGCTATCACTATGACCTCGGCGCCGCCGGAACCTGGGGCGACACAGGGTCCGGCGTCAGGCTGGACACCGATTGGCGCGGCGGTCCCCCGCCCATCCAGGCCAAGGTCAAGGTCATCGAACGCGGCGCTTGCGACCGCGCGCCCTTCGATCTTGCCGATCCGCTCGCCCGCCGCCGCCTGAAGGCCTACATCTGGGCCGACCAGCTGGAGCGCCTGGCCCGTTTGGACGCCGCGGTGGCGGCGGTGCTCGCCGCGGAGATTATCGTCGAGGCCCACGACGCCGTCACCTGGCCGGAACGTCGCGCTGTCCCCCGGGAGGGCGCCGCCACCGTGCTCTTCCACTCGGTGTTCTGGCAGTACATGCCGCCGCAAAGCCAGGCGGCGCTGATGCAGGCCATCCAGCGCCTGGGCGCACAGGCGACGCCCACCGCGCCCTTCGCCTGGCTGCGCATGGAACCGCCGCCAGACAACCTGTCCCTGATGGACATCCGCCTGACCCTCTGGCCGACAGGGGAGGAGCGGCTGCTGGGCCGCTGTCACCCGCACGCCGCCTGGGTGGAGTGGCTGGGTTAGCTGGCTTCCAGCCAACCCGCCGCCATCTCCGCGATCCGCACGGCCGGTCTGGCGTCGCCCTGCCAGTCGCCGTCCAGGGTCCAGGACGCTGACAGGCCGCAATAGGCCAGCAGCCATTGCAGCAGGCGCGTGCGGCCCAGCCCCGAGGCCTCGGCGACGATCGCCACCCGCCGCGAGATCCGATCCTGGTCCATCGAGGGCTCGACCCCTGGATTGCAGATCATGTTGGCGTAGTCGTAGCCCCGCTCGCCCAGCAGCCCCTTGGGATCGATGGCCAGCCAGCCCCGCTCCCCGCCGTCGAGGATGTTGCCGTGGTGGATGTCGCCGTGCAGGGGCCGGATCTCCCGCGGATCGGCCAGCAGCATCCGCGCGGTCGCCATGGCCTTGGCGAAGACGCCGCCGCGCTTCTCCGCCGTCGCCGGCAGGGCCCGGAACCATCGCCTCAGGGGAACCAGCGTCTGGGGCGCCGCCATCTGTCGGGGCGTGTGCAGCGCCGCGGCCGCGCCACACAGAACCTGCATCGCCTCGTCGTCCTGTCCGTTCCGCGCCATGCTCTCCAGCGACCGCGCGCCCACCACGCGCTCCAGCAGCACCGCGTCAGCCTCGGCCTCCAGCAGGCGCGCCGCCCCCTGGCCGTCCCACCAGCCCATCAGGGCGTGGCCGGCGATTTCCTCCGCATGCATGGCCGCCTTCAACATCGCCGCCTGACCGCCCCGCCGCACCGGCAGCAGCTTGGACGAGGGGGTGACAATCGGGGCGCCGTCCCTCCGCAACCCCCAGCGCGCCAGCCATGGCGCGAACACCGCCGCAAGCTCCGGGTTCAATTCGGGGGCCAGTTCTGGGTTCAGTTCCGGTTTGATCGGCGCCATGCGGCGCAGCTTAACCTCTCGTTCACCACGTTCCCTAACGCGCTCTTCACCACGTGGAGGTGACTCTCGGGAGTCATCCTCAAGGGCGTTACGCGCATGGACTTCAAGCCGAACAGCATCATCATCGGCGACTGTATCGAGACCCTGTCGCGGATGCCCGACCGATCCGTGGACCTGGTGTTCGCCGATCCGCCGTACAATCTCCAGCTCGGCGGCGAGTTGCTGCGGCCCGACAACTCCAAGGTCGACGCGGTGGACGACGACTGGGACCGTTTCGCCTCCTTCGAGGACTACGACCGCTTCACCCGCGCCTGGCTCAAGCAATGCCAGCGGGTGCTGAAGGACGACGGCGCCCTATGGGTGATCGGCAGCTACCACAATATCTTCCGCGTCGGCTGCACGCTGCAGGACCTGGGCTTTTGGATCCTCAACGACGTCATCTGGCGCAAGACCAATCCGATGCCGAATTTCAAGGGCACGCGGTTCACCAACGCCCACGAGACCCTGATCTGGGCCTCCAAGGGCAAGGGCGGGCGGCGCTACACCTTCAACTACGACGCCATGAAGATGGCCAATGACGACGTCCAGATGCGCTCGGACTGGACCTTCCCCCTGGCCACTGGAGAGGAGCGGATCAAGGACGAGTTCGGCGCCAAGGGCCATCCCACCCAAAAGCCCGAGGCCCTGCTGTCGCGGCTGATCCTGGCGTCGACCCGGCCGGGGGACCTGATCCTGGATCCCTTCTTCGGCTCAGGCACCACCGGCGCCGTGGCCAAGCGCCTGGGTCGCCAGTTCATCGGCATCGAGCGCGAGCCGCGCTACGCCGCCCTGGCCGAGACGCGGATCGCCAAGGTGGTTCCGGCCACCGCGGCCGACCTGGAAGTCACCGGCTCGAAGCGGTCGGAGCCGCGCGTGCCCTTCGGCCAGATCGTCGAGGCCGGGCTTCTGCACGCCGGTGACACCGTCTACTGCCCCAAGGGCAAACTCTCGGCCAGGGTCCGCGCCGACGGCAGCCTGGCGGTGGGCGAGCTCACCGGTTCGATCCACAAGGTCGGGGCCATGGTGCAGTCGCAGCCGGCCTGCAACGGCTGGACCTACTGGCACATCCGCACCGACAAGGGCCTGGCCCCCATCGATGTGCTGCGAGCCAAGGTCCGGGCGGAGATGGTTGCCTAGGCGGAGTCGAGTCAACGCGGGGGTTAGAGGAGACGCCCATTCCCGCCGAAGCTCTGGCGCAGGGCCTTGGCGAACACCGACGGCATGGCCGCCTCGGCCTCGGCGATAGGCAGCCACTCGATATCAGCCTCCGGCGCCTCGCCCTCCGTTTCCAACACCCGCAGCGTCAGGGCGAAGTGGGTGAAGGTGTGGTCGATTTCGCCCAGGTCCCGCCAGTCGCCGCCTAACGGCGCCGGCGGCGCGGCGGACCAATCGCTGGTGGGCAGGGCCAGCATGCCGCCCAGCAGGCCCTTGGGCGGCCGACGCACCAGGGCCACCTCGCCACCGCGCCGGATCACATAGGCGATGCCGAAGCGGCGGGGCCGGTCGGCCTTGCGACGCTTGCGGGGCCAGGTCTCCGGATGGCCGGCGGCCAGGGCCTGGCAGTCAGCGGCCAAGGGACACACCAGGCATAGCGGCGCCTTGGGCCGGCAGACCGTGGCGCCCAGGTCCATCAGGGCCTGCGCCCAGTCGCCGGGTCGGTGCGGACTCACAAACCGCTCCGCCAGAGCCTTCAGCGCCGGCTTGGCGTCGGGCAAAGGCTCTTCCACCGCGAACAGCCGCGCCATCACCCGCTCGACATTGCCGTCCACCACATTGGCGGCTTGGTCAAAGGCGATGGCGGCCACGGCGGCGGCGGTATAGGCGCCCACCCCTGGCAGGGCGCGCAGACCCTCTTCGGTGTCCGGGAATGTCCCGTTGTGCCGGCTCGCCACCGCCCGGGCGCAGGCCAGCAGGTTGCGGGCGCGGGCGTAGTAGCCAAGCCCCGCCCAGGCGGCCATCACCGCGCCGTCCTCCTCCCGCGCCAGGTCGCCCACCGTCGGCCAACGCCGGGTGAAGGCCAGGAAGTAGGGCGTGGCGTGCGGCACGGTGGTCTGTTGCAGCATCACCTCGGACAGCCAGACGCGGTAGGGGTCGGCCCTGACGCCGGCGGCGTGCGCCATGGGCCTGACCCGCCAGGGCAGGTCACGCGCGTGGAGGTCATACCAGGCCAGCAGGCGGGCGCGGATCGCGACGGCGCCGTTGGTGTCTTTGTCGGCGTCTAAATTGGCGACTAGGGTCATGAGTGGCTCTATATAGACCGCATGGCTCGGGACCTGCCTACCGCTGAAGAGGCCGTCAGAATCCTGGCGCGCAAACGCTCGCGCCCGGTGGGTCGGCCACCGCCGGCGGCGGGTCGCACCCTGGCCCCGCTGATCCGCGCCCTCGACCAGAAATTCGGCCAGGGCGCCGATGGGATGAAGGCGCGCTGGACCGAGATCGTTGGCGCGGCCCTGGCCCGCCGCACCGAACCCAGCAAGCTGGTCAAGCCGCGCACCGGCGGGCCCGCCACCCTGGAGGTCCGCGTCGAAGGCCCCAGCGCCGCCCTGGTGCAACACCAGGCCGAGGACATCATGGCGCGGGTGAACCTGTTCCTGGGCGCCGGGGCGGTGGGCAAGCTGCGTATTGTGCAAGGCCCCCTGCGCGGCCATGCCCGGCCCGAGGCCCCCAACGCCGCCGCCCAGCGCCGCCGCGCCCTGCCGCCCCTGGACGCCGCCGCCGAGCGGGATCTGGCCGAGGGCCTTTCGGGTTTCCAGGATGGGCCGCTGAAATCCGCCCTGACCCGGCTCGGCCGCGAGATCCTGCGCCGGGAAAGCCGCAGACCTTGAAACCGTTACCGTTGATGCGTCACTAAGCCCGCTTCGCGCACCCACCCCTTCGGGGTTCTGGGGAATCGCGCTCTAATCGCCCCTCACCGCCTGAAAGGGAACCTTCCGTATGCGCGCCATCGCCACCTTCATCACCGGCCTCGCGCTGTGCCTGACCCTGGCCGCGTGCCAGAAGGCCGCGACAAACGCGGCCGCCACCGACGACATGAGCCTCGGCTCGCCGACGGCCAAGGTCACCGTGATCGAATACGCCTCCCTGGGCTGCCCCCACTGCGCCACCTGGAACAATGAGGTCTATCCGCAGTTCAAGACCAAATATATCGACACCGGCCGCGTCCACTACGTCTTCCGCGAGGCCCTCACCGGCGCCTCCAGCACCGCCGCCGCCGGGTTCCTGATGGCGCGCTGCGTGGGCAAGGACAAATACTTCCAGGTGGTGGACGCGGTGTTCGCCGCCATGCCCAACCCCGAGACGGTGGATCAGCCGCGGCCGATCTTGCTGCGCATCGCCCAGTCGGCGGGGCTCAGCGAAGCGCAGTTCTCGGCCTGTGTCTCGGACGACAAGTCCCTGCTCGCCCTGCAGTCGCGGTGGGACCGCTATGTGAAGGACGACAAGATCAACGCCACCCCCACCTTCGTCATCAACGGCAAGGTCTATGACAAGGGTGAGCTGTCCATCACCGACCTGGACACCGCCATCACCGCCGCCGAAGCGGCCCCGGCCAAGCCCGCCTCGTGATGTTCCGGGCCATGATCCCTGTGCGCGGCGTGGCGATGGCCGTGTTGGCCGTCGCCACGGGCGGCGCCGTCCTGGCCGCGCCGGCCAAGCCGGCGGCGCGCGACGACATGGTCCTGGGCAGTCCCAAGGCCAAGGTGACGGTGGTGGAATACGCCTCCGTCGGCTGCCCCCACTGCGCCGTCTGGGCCAGCGAGGTCTTTCCAGGGTTCAAGACCGCCTACATCGACACCGGCAAGGTGCGGTTCGTCTATCGTGAGATGCTCACCGGCAATCCGACCCTGGCGGCGGCCGGCTTCCTGACCGCCCGTTGCGCCGGCCCGGCCAAGTATTTCCAGGTGGTGGACGGGGTCTACCGCGCCCAGGCCGGGATCGAACAGGCCGGCGACGCCTATGCCCCGCTGCTGCGCATCGCCAAGGACGCCGGCCTCACCGAGGACCAGTTCAGCGCCTGCCTCAAGGACCCGGCCAGGCTGGCCGCCCTGCAGGCGCGCGAAAAGCGGGCCGAGGAAGACGGCGTCACCGGCACCCCCACCTTCATCGTCAACGGCAAGAAGCTGGACGGTGAAACCACTCTCGAGTCCCTGGGCGCCGCCGTCGCCCAGGCCCGCCGCAAATAGGGAGGACGCGACCGCGCCGTGCACTTCCAGAGGCTGCGCCTTTCGGGCTTCAAGTCCTTCGTCGATCCCACGGATTTTCGGATCGAACCCGGCCTGACGGGCATCGTGGGGCCGAACGGCTGCGGTAAGTCCAACCTGCTGGAAAGCCTGCGCTGGGTCATGGGCGCCAACTCCGCCAAGGCCATGCGGGCCGATGGCATGGACGACGTGATCTTCGCCGGCAGCGGCGGCCGCCCCTCGCGCAACCACGCCGAGGTCACCCTCACCATCGACAACGCCGACCACCGCGCCCCGGCGGAGTTCAACGCCCACCCGGTGCTGGAGGTGGTCCGCCGCATCGACCGCGGCGCCGGCTCCACCTACCGGGTCAACGGCCGTGAGGTGCGGGCCCGCGACGTGCAGCTGCTGTTCGCCGACGCCTCCACCGGAGCCAACTCCCCCGCCCTGGTGCGGCAGGGCCAGATCTCCGAGCTGATCGCCGCCAAGCCCCAGAACCGCCGCCGCATCCTGGAAGAGGCGGCCGGGGTTTCGGGCCTGCACAGCCGTCGCCACGAAGCCGAGCTGCGGGTGCGGGCCGCGGACACCAACCTGGCCCGGCTGGACGACATCACCCGCGAGCTGGAATCCAATCTCGGCCGCCTGCGCCGCGAGGCCCGCCAGGCCGACAAGTACAAGCGCCTGTCGGCCGAGATCCGCGCCCTGCAGAGCGCTATGCTGTTCGCCCGCTGGTCCGAGGCCCGCGCCGCCCTGCAGAAGGTCCAGGCCGAGGGCGCTGACGCCGCCGGCCAGGCCGAGACCGCCGCCCGCGAAGCCGCCGCCGCCAGCGCCGCCGCCCTCACCGCCGAGGCCGCCATCAAGCCCCTGCGCGAGGAGGAAACCACCGCCGCGGCCGTCCTGCACCGCCTGGCCATAGAGAAGGATCGGCTGGACCGCGAGCTGGAAACCGTGGCCGCGGAGGTCCAGCGCCTGACCGCCGACCTGGCCCGCATCGGCGCCGACGCCGCCCGCGAGGCCCAGATCGTCGAGGACGCTGGCCGCGCCCTGGCCCGCCTGGATATTGAAATCACCGAGGTCGAGACCGAGATCGCGGCCGCCCCCTCGCGCCTGCCCGAACTCCAGGCCGCCGCCCAGGCCGCCGAGGCCACCCGCGCCGACGCCCAGGGCGCCGTCGAAGCCCTGGCCGCCCAGGCCGCCGCCGCCGAAGCCGAGGGCCGTGCCGCCCAGGCTCGCCTGGAAGAGACCCAGCTTCGCCTGGCCCGCACCGTCCGCGCCCTGGCCCAGGCCAAATCCGAGCGCGAGGCCCTCGGTCCCGCCGGCGACCCCCGCCTGGCCACGGTCCTGGCTGAGATCGCCGCCGCCGAGGCCGAATTGGCCGCCGCCCGCGAAGCCCTGGACGCCGCCGACACCGAACGCGCCGCCGCCCATGCCGCCGAGGGCGAGGCGCGCCTGGCCGCCCGCGCCGCCGAGGATCGCCTGGGCCGCCTGATCACCGAGGCCCGCGGCCTGGCCCAGCTTACCGCGCCAAAGGGCAAAACCCCCTACAAGCCGGCCCTGGACGCCATTACCCCCAAGCGCGGCTATGAGGCCGCCTTGGCCGCGGCCCTTGGCGACGATGTCGACGCGGCCCTGGACAAGCGCGCGCCTTCGCACTGGGCCGGCGGTGAGGCGAAAGCCCCCACCTGGCCCCAGGGCGCCGAGCCCCTGGCCCCCCTGATCAAGGCGCCGCCGGAGCTGGCCGCGCGCCTGGCCTTCACCGCCCTGGTGGCCCGCGCCGACGGCGGGCGGCTGCAGGCCCACCTGACCCCCGGCGCGCGCCTGGTGTCCAAGGAGGGCGACCTCTGGCGCTGGGATGGCTTCACCGCCCGCGCCGAGGCGCCCAAGCCGGCCCAGATCCGCCTGGAACAAAAGACCCGCCTGGCCGAGATCGAGGCCGAGATCGAACGGGTCAAGCCGGACGCGGCCGGGTCCAAGACCGCCCACGCCGAGGCCATGGTCCGCTTCACCGCCGCCGAGACCCAGGTGCGAGACCTGCGCGGCGGCCCCAAGGCGGCGGAGTTCAAGCTGTCGGGCCTGCGCGAGGCCGCCGAGCGGCTGCAGCGCGAGGGCGCCCGCCGCGACGCCCGCGCCCAGTCCCTGGACGAGACCATCGCCCGCTTCGCCGAGGAGGAGGCCGAGGCCCACGCCGCCGTCACCGCCGCCGAGACCGCCTCGGCCGGGATCCAGCGCGATGAGACCCTGGCCGCCCAACTCGCCGCCGCCCGCGAGGCGTCCACTCAGGCCCGCGAGGCCGCCGCCGCCGCCCGCGCCGCCGTCGACCTGGAGACCCGCGAACAGGACGCCCGCCAGCGCCGCCAGGAAGTCCTGCGCCGCGACCGCGCCGACTGGGCCGGCCGCGCCGAGTCCGCCGTGCGGCGTCAGGCGGTATTGGAAAAAGATCGTGAAAAGGCCGACGCCGCCCTGCTTGCCGCCAAGGACGCCCCCGGGACGGTGGAGGCCCGCCGAGAAAAGCTGATGGACGAACTGGCCGTGGCCGAGGCTCGCCGCGCCCGCTCCGCCGACGCCCTGGCCGCCGCCGAGACCGGCCGGGCCGAGGCTGACCGCGCCGCCCGCGCCGCCGACGCCCGCGCCGCCGACACCCGCGAAGCCCGCGCCACCCTCACCGCCCGCCTTGAAGCGGCCCGCGAGCGCCTGACCGAATACGCCGCCACCCTCACCGAGGCCACCCAACTCCTGCCCGAGGCCCTGGGCCGCAAGCTGGCCGAGGAGGCCATCGCCGTGCCGTCCGAGACCGGCGGCATCGAAACCCACCTGGCCGGGCTGGAGCGCGAGCGCGACCTGATCGGTCCGGTGAACCTGCGCGCCGAGGAAGAGGCCAACGAGCTGGGCGCCCGCCTGCAGACCATGAAGTCCGAACGCAGCGACCTCACCGGCGCCCTGGGCAAGCTGCGCCAGGGCATCGACGAGCTCAACGCCGAGGGCCGTGAACGGCTGCTGGCCGCCTTCGAGGTTATCGACGGCCACTTCCGCACCCTGTTCACCACCCTGTTCGAAGGCGGCCAGGCCGAGCTGCGCCTGGTGGAGTCCGAGGATCCGCTGGAAGCCGGGCTGGAAATCTACGCCTGCCCGCCCGGCAAGCGCATGGCGGTGATGAGCCTGATGAGCGGCGGCGAGCAGGCCCTTACCGCCGCGGCCCTGATCTTCGCCGTCTTCCTGGCCAACCCCGCTCCGATCTGCGTGCTGGACGAGGTCGACGCGCCGCTCGACGACGCCAATGTCGAACGCTTCTGCAACATGCTCAACGAGATGCGGGCGCGGGCCCCCACCCGCTTTATCACCATCACCCACAACCCCCTGACCATGAGCCGCATGGACCGCCTGTTCGGCGTCACCATGTCGGAGCGCGGCGTGTCGCAACTGGTCTCGGTGGACCTGCGCCAGGCCGAAGCCCTGGCGGCGCAGTAGGATCGCGGGGCCGCTTCCCCCGCGTCGTGTGTGCGACCTGAAACACCCACTCGCCAACCACTGTCGCCTGAGGTGGAAATAGCTATTCAGAATCAACAGGTTCCCTTGTTTTTGCCCAGTCTTGACGCTCGCCGCCAGCGTCTATAGGTTCCGCCGCGACCTGGCCGGGCCACGGCGGGACGCCGGGGTCGCCTTAAGAAGACCTTCCAAGTCCATGCCCAAGCCGGACGAATCGAGTGAGCGGGCGCTTCGGCGCCTGGACAAACGTCTCGATACGTTCGAGGCCAGTCGTGCGCCGAAGGCCCCCGTTCAGGGGCCGATGGCGTCCACGGGCGACGGCTACCGCATGTTGGGCGAAATGCTCGGCGGTGTGCTGGGGGGTCTGGGCCTGGGGTGGCTTCTTGACCGGGTCGCGCATACCGGCCCCTGGGGCGTGATCGGCGGCTTGCTGATCGGCTCGGGGCTGTCGGTCTTCGTCGTCGTTCGGACGGCGCTGGCCATGAGTAGTCGGGCTTCTCAGGAGTCCGGCCCGGCGCCTTCCGCGCCGGACGACGAAGAGGACGAGTGAGAGGTCTTATGGCTATCGAGCCGATGAAACAGTTCATGATCGAAAAGATCGTGAACATCCCGGCGGTGCACGTCGGGGGCATGTCGCTGGACCTCTCCATCACCAATTCGGTGCTGATGATGCTTATCGCCGCGGCGATCATCACGGCGATCCTCGGGGCCTCGGCCAAGGGCGCCATCGTGCCCGGCCGCATGCAGGCGGTGGGCGAAAGCCTGTTCGACCTTATAGACGGCACCCTGGTGACGCCGATCATCGGCCACGGCGGCAAGCCCTACATCCCGTTCATCTTCACCATCTTCATGCTGGTTCTGACCATGAACCTGATGGGCGTGGTGCTGTCCTTCGGCCACGTGGTCGGCCAGGACTGGACCTTCACCCCCACCGCCCAGCTGGCGGTTACCGCCACCCTGGCGGTGCTGACCTTCGTCAGCGTCATCGTCATTGGCTTCGCCAAGAACGGCGTCGGCATGTACAAGCTGTTCGTGCCCTCGGGCATGCCCCTGGCCATGGTCGTGGTCATGGTGCCGATCGAGATGATCTCCTTCTTCGTCCGCCCGCTCACCCTGGCCATGCGTCTGTTCGGCAACATGCTGGGCGGCCACGTGGTCATGAACATCTTCGCCAGCTTCGTCGTGGCCCTGGGCGCCTTCGCGGCCGCCGGCGGCCTGGCCAGCCTGGGTTACCTGGGCTCAGGCCTGTCCCTGGCCATGGTCATCGCCCTTACCGGCCTCGAACTCGTCGTCGCCGGCCTGCAGGCCTTCGTCTTCGCCGCCCTGGCGACCGTTTACCTGAACGAGGTCGTGAACCTCGGTCACGGCCACTAGTCCAACCCAATCCAGCTATTTCTCAAGAGGAAGACACTATGGACCCCGCATCCGCCAAGCTGATCGGCGCCGGCCTTGCCACCATGGGCATGATCGGCGCGGGCGCCGGCCTCGGCATCCTGTTCGGCAACTATCTGCAAGCCGCCATCCGCAATCCGTCGGCCGCCGGCCAGGAGCGCATCTGGCTGTTCCTCGGCATGGCCCTGACTGAGTCGATGGGCATCTTTGCCCTCGTGGTCGCCCTGCTGCTGCGCTACGCCTAAGACGGACCAGGCGCTGAAAGATCATGGCTAGTCCCACGCAAGAGGGCACGACCGTCCCGGCCCAGGCCGGCGGTCTGCCCCAGTTCGACCCGCAATGGTGGCCCGGCCAGATCGTCTGGTTCCTGGCGATCTTCCTGGTCGTGTTCCTTCTGATGCGTTCGGTCTTCGTGCCGCGCATCGGCGGGACCATCGCCGCGCGGGACGCCAAGATCGAAGGCGATATCGCCGACGCCCGCCGCTTGAAGGCCGAGGCCGACGTCCAGGCCCAGGCCGCGGCGGCTCAGACCGCCCAGGCGCGGGGCCAGGCGCAGAAGCTCGCGGCCGACGCCCGGGCGGAAGCCAAGGCCGACATCTCCGCCAGCCTTTCGGCGGAGGAAGCCAAGCTGGCCCAGACCACCGAGGCGGCGGAGGTTCGCATCCGCGCCGCGCGTGACGAGGCCATGGGCAATGTCCGCGCCATCGCGCTCGACGCCGCCGGCGCCATCGTCGCCAAGCTAACCGGCCAGGGGCCGGCGCCCGGCGAAGTCGAGGCCGCCTTGGCCAAGAACGCTTAAGGAGCCCCCATGGACTTTGTCAAAGAGCTCATCGGGGACGCCGAATTCTGGGTCGGGGTGGCGTTCGTCGCCTTCGCCGGCCTGATGGTCTACGCCAAGGTGCCCAGCGCCATCGCCGGCATCCTCGACGCCCGGGGCCAGAAGATCCAGGCCCAGCTCGACGAGGCCAACCAGCTTCGCGAGGAGGCTCAGCGCCTGCTGGCCGACATCAAGGTCCAGCGCGAGGCCGCCGAAAAGACGTCGGCCGCCCTGTTGGTCGCCGCCAAGGAAGACGCCGCGCGGCTGCTGGCCGAGGCCAAGGTGAAGCTGGAAGAAGACATCCAGCGCCGGCGGGTCCTGGCCGAACGCAAGATCGCCAGCGCCGAGGCCCAGGCCGCGGCCGAGGTGAAGGCCGCCGCCGCCGACATGGCCGCCCAGGCCGCCGAGACGGTGCTGGCCGCCCGTATCGCTACCGCCAAGACCGACCCCCTGATCGACCAGGGCCTGGCCGGCCTAGCCGCCCGCTTCCAGTAGGATTGATCTTCCCCTCACGGCGTGAGGGGGAGCGCCGTGTCGCGCGGCCGACGGGATACTCCCCTCCGGCGCGCCTCGCCCTCGCCTGCGCGATGGGAGAACTGGGCAGGCTCGATCGTCTGAAGCGCTTACACCGCCGCCCGGCGCTTGGGGAAAAACCGCCGCCGCAGCGCCCGGGCCGCCCGCCAGCGGCGGGGGATCATCCGTTCCATCCGCAGGACCTGTTGCCAGGCTACGGGGAACACCTCCGGTTCGCGGCGCAGCAGCCGGCGGATCGGGAAGACGATCTTGGGGTGACGCCGCTGCAGGCCGATGAACTGTCGGCGCGCCTGGTGCGACGAACGCAGCACCATCACCAGCCCCACCACCAGCACCGGCACGCCCAGGTGACCGGGCAGCAGGGCGCCGACGAAGCCGACCGCCATCAGGATCGAACCGGCCACGATCGTCACCGCGCGCAGCACCTTGCGCCACAGCTGGGGGGCTGCGGCGGCGCGAACGAAGGCGGGCGTGCGAAGGGTGACCAGCGACATGACCAAGACTTTTGGGATGGCGCCCGGGCGGAAGACCCGTACGCCTACATCCCATATGGACCCGGTTTCCTTAATCCATAGGCGCCCGAGGCGAAGATTCTCGGACTCCCGCATGATTGGTCACCGCTGTGGTTTTTGCGCCGCAGGTGGTGGCTTCATTGTGACGGCTAGGCGACAGACTTGGGTCCAAAAGCCAGCCTGGCGCCAAGGTTGAGGCTCACGGCGGCGGTCCTCCGACGCGCCTGAAGGCTGCAAACCGATTCGCCCGCCCGCGCCCTGCTCGCAGGCGCCTCAGCCTTCGGCCGTCCACCGCAGGCGCGGCTTCCTGGCCGCCAGGGTCTCGTCCAGCCGGCGCAGGGGGGCGTGGAAGGGCGCGCCCCTGAACCGCTCGGCGTCGCCGGCCTTCGCCGCCGCCGCCAGCGTCAGCAAGGCGTCGCAGAAGCGGTCCAGCTCGGCCTTGGACTCCGTCTCGGTGGGCTCGATCAGCATCGCGCCGTGCACCACCAGGGGGAAGTACATGGTCATGGGATGGAAACCGACGTCGATCATCGCCTTGGCGAAGTCCAGGGTGGTGACCCCGGTGCCCTCCAGCCAGGCGTCGTCGAACAGCGCCTCGTGCATGCACGGCCCGTCCGGGAACGGCGTGGTCATCGCCACCGACAGTCGCGCCTTGATGTAGTTGGCGTTCAGCACCGCGTCCTCGGCCACCTGGCGCAGGCCGTCGGACCCATGGCTCATCATGTAGGTCAGGGCGCGGACATACATACCCATCTGGCCGTGGAAGGCGCACAGCCGGCCCAGCGCGCCCGCCGCCTCGTCCCGCGCCTCCTCGATCAGGGCGAAGCCGTCGCCGGCCGCCACGACCCAGGGCTTGGGGGCAAAGGGCGCCAGGGCCGCGCTCAGCACCACCGGCCCGGCGCCCGGACCACCGCCGCCATGCGGGGTGGAAAAGGTCTTGTGCAGGTTGATGTGCATGGCGTCGACGCCCAGGTCGCCCGGCCGCACCCGCCCGACGATGGCGTTGAAGTTGGCCCCGTCACAATAGAAGTAGGCGCCGGCCTCGTGGGTCAGGCGGGCGATCTCCATCACCTCGCGCTCGAACAGGCCGCAGGTGTTGGGATTGGTCACCATCACCGCCGCCACGTCGGGTCCCAGCTTGGCTGCCAGGTCCGACAGGTCGACCCGGCCGTCGGCGGTCTGGGCGATCTCGCGCACCGCATAGCCGGCCTGCGCCGCCGTGGCGGGGTTGGTGCCGTGGGCGGAGGTGGGGACCAGCACGGTCTTGCGGCCATCGCCCCGCGCCTCGTGCGCCGCGCGGATAGCCAGCAGGCCGCACAGCTCGCCATGGGCGCCGGCCTTGGGCGACAGGGCCACGGCGGGCATGCCGGTCAGGGTCTTCAGCCAGTGCGCCAGCTGGTCCATCAGCTCCAGGGCGCCCTGGACGGTGGAGACCGGTTGCAGGGGGTGGATGTCGATGAACCCGGCCAGCCGCGCCATCTTCTCGTTCAGGCGCGGGTTGTGCTTCATGGTGCATGAGCCCAGCGGATAGAGCGCCAGGTCGATGGCGTGGTTCTTCTGGCTCAGGCGCACATAGTGGCGCAGTGTTTCCGGCTCCGACAGGCCGGGCAGGGCCAGGGGTTCGGCGCGGATCAGGCCGGCCAGGTCGGACAGGTCCGCCGCCTCGGCCAGGTCCTGGGGCGCGAAGTCGACGCCGGTCTTGTCCCAGCCGCCCAGTTCGAAGATCAGGGGTTCGTATTGCGCCAGCCCCCTGGCGGCGTCGCTGGGCGCGGGCGCGTCGTTGGCGGCGTCGGCGGGGATTTCCGGGCGGGTGGGGCGGCCCACGGTCTGCATGGTCATTGGCTGATCTCCGCCTTCAGGGCGCCGGCCAGGGCGGTGATGTCTTCGTCCAGGGTGGTCTCGGTGGCGCAGACCAGCAGCACGTCGTCGAAGCCGGCCTTGGGGGCCAGGCGCGAATAGGGCACGCCGGCCAGGATGTCCTTGGCCGCCAACCGTTCCACCACCGCGGCGGCGTCCTTGGGCAGCCGCACGGCGAACTCGTTGAAGAAGGCGCCGGTCAGCACCTCTACCCCCGGCACGGCCGCCAGGGCCGCCTTCAGCTTGCGCGCCTTGGCATGGTTCACCTGCGCCAGCCGTTTCAACCCTGTCCCGCCCAGCAGCGACATGTGGATGGTGAAGGCCAGGGCGCAGAGGCCTGAGTTGGTGCAGATGTTCGACGTCGCCTTGTCGCGGCGGATGTGCTGTTCGCGGGTGGACAGGGTCAGCACGAAGCCGCGCCGGCCCTGCGCGTCCACCGTCTCGCCGCATAGGCGGCCGGGGATCTGGCGCAGCAGGCTCTCACGGCAGGCGAACAGGCCGACATAAGGGCCGCCGAAGTTCAGCCCGTTGCCGATCGACTGGCCCTCGGCCACGGCGATGTCCGCCCCCATCTCGCCGGGGGTCTTCAGCAAGCCGTAGGACACCGTCTCGGTGGTGACCACGATCAGCAAGGCCCCGGCCGCATGGGCCGCCTCCGCGATCGCCGTCACATCGGTGACCTGGCCAAATACATTGGGGGTCTGCACCACCACGCAGGCGGTGTCGGCGTCGATGGCCTCGATCACCGCCGCCTCGTTGTTCACGGCCGCCGGCAGGCGGGTTGTGGCGACACCGGCGGAGTGGGCCAGGGTCCAGGCCGTCTCGGCATAGTGCGGGTGCAGGCCGCCGGACAGCACCGCTTTGCGCCGCTTGGTCACCCGGTGAGCCATCAGCACCGCCTCGGCGCAGGCGGTGGAGCCGTCGTACATCGAGGCGTTGGCCACCGGCAGACCGGTGAGGGCCGCCACCTGGCTCTGGAACTCGAACAGCACCTGCAGCGTCCCCTGCGCGATCTCAGGCTGGTAGGGGGTGTAGCTGGTCAGGAATTCCGAGCGCTGGATGATGTGGTCGACGCTGGCCGGCACATGGTGGCGATAGGCCCCCGCGCCGCAGAAGAACGGCCCCGCCCCCGCCGGCCGGTTCTTCGCCGCCAAGGCCGACAGGCTGCGTTCCACGGCAAGCTCGCTGGCGAAGGCCGGCAGGTCCACCGGCCCGTTCAGGCGCGCGGCGGCGGGCACGTCGACGAACAGGTCGTCGATGCCGGCGGCGCCGATCACGCCCAGCATCTGGGCGCGGTCGTCGGTGGTCAGGGGCAGGTAGCGCATGGCAGGGTGACCTTGGAACCTAGAGGGTCGAGAGGAAGGCTTCGTAGGCGGTGCGGTCCATCAGGGCCTCCACCTCGGCGGGATCGGACAGCTTCAGCTTCACGAACCAGCCGCTGCTTTCCGGCATGGCGTTGACCGTCTCGGGGGTCTCGGCGACTTCGCTATTGGCCTCGACCACCTCGCCGGAGACGGGGGCATAGACGTCGGAGGCGGCCTTGACGCTCTCCACCACCGCCAGCTCCTCGCCGGCTTTCACGGCCTTGCCCGCCGACGGCAGGTCGACGAACACCACGTCGCCCAACTGCTGGGCGGCATAGCTGGTGATGCCGACGGTGGCGATGTCGCCGACGACCTCGACCCACTCATGATCCTTGGTGAAACGCATTGTGGGTCGAGCTCCTAGGCTTGGGCTTTGCGGAAATAACGATGGGGGGCGAAGGGCATGGCCACCACCACGGCCTCGCCAGGCTTGCCCCGGACGATGACTTTCATCTCGGTCCCCACCTCGGCATAGGCGGGGGGCACATAGCCCATGGCGATGGGGCCGCCGACCGAGGGGCCGAAGCCGCCGCTGGTGACCTCGCCGACCACCTCGCCGGTGGCGTTGGCGATCTGTGCGCCCTCCCGGGCGGGCGGGCCGCCCAGCACCTTCAGGCCGATGCGCCGGCGTTCGATCTTTCCGCCCAGTTCACGGGCCACCCGCGCGGCGCCGGGGAAGTCCTGGTCGCGCAGCCGCCGCTTGGACACCGCGAAGGCCAGGCTGGCCTCGGCGGGGGAGGTGGTCTCGTCCAGGTCATGGCCATACAGCGGCAGGCCCGCCTCCAGGCGCAGGGAATCGCGGGCCCCCAGGCCCACGGGCTTGACCCGCTCGTCGGCCAGCAGCCGGTCCCAGAAGGCGGCGGCGCCGGCCGCCGGAACCAGAATCTCGAAACCGTCCTCGCCGGTGTAGCCGGAGCGGGAGACCACCAGGCCCGCCCCGTCCAGGTCGATGCGGCGGAACTGCATGAAGCCCAGCTCCAGTGCCTGCGGCAGGATGCCGCCAACCACCTCGGCGGCCTTGGGACCCTGCACGGCGATCAGGGCGCGGTCGTCGGCGCGGATCAGTTTGGCGGCCGTTCCGGCGGCGGCCTCGATCAGGGCGAAGTCGCCGTCCTTGGTCCCGGCGTTGACGATCACATACAGCATGCCCTGGCGGCCGGGCTGCAACGGCCGGCCGATCATCAGGTCGTCGATCACCCCGCCGGTCTTGTTCAGCAACAGGGTGTAGCGCAGTTGCCCGGGCTTCAGCCCGCGGATGTCACCGCAGACCAGGGTCTCGGCGATGGCGGCGATGGCCCGGTGGTCGGCCTCGCCGTCGCCGGACTTTCCCGTCAGCTCCAGGAACGAGGGGCCCATGTGCGAAACGTCAAAGGCGCCGGCGTTCTCGCGGGTCCACAGGTGCTCCTTCAGGATCCCCTCGGGATAATGCACCGGCATGGAATAGCCGCCGAACGGCACCATGCGGCCGCCCAGCGCGATGTGGGCGTCGGTCAAGGGGGTGGTCAAAAGGGCTTCGTCGGACAAGGGGGCTCCGCTGGCGAACGCAAGACGCGGCGAAAGCTCCGCCGCTGTTGCGCCCCCGCTGTCCCTTGCGCCTGAGAGATTCCGGATCGGCTCATTCCCGCGAGTGGGAAGGCGACAACCCTTGCTCCTTCGGCGAGCCCTTATCCCCCGAGAGGAACCAGGCTCTTTCCAGCGTTCATTCGGCTTCGCGGTCCTTTTGCCTGAGCGTTTCCGGGGCGGTTGCGCCTTCGGCGCCGAGTGCAAAGACTCGGCCTCTCCCGCGAGAGCCGCGCGGAACCTGGGCGAGGCCCCCTTTGGAGTCAAGCGTCGGCTTGACGCGGCGCAGCATGAATGGGCGGATTGCCCGATGTCTGATCCCCAATCTCAACTGGACGGCTTCATCGGCGGCCTGCCCAAGGCCGAGCTGCACATCCACATCGAGGGCAGCCTCGAGCCGGAGTTGATGTTCGATCTGGCCCGCCGCAACCACCTCGCCCTGCCCTTCGACAGCGTCGAGGCGATCCGCGACGCCTACCGATTCACCCGCCTGCAGGACTTCCTCGACATCTACTACGAGGGGGCCAAGGTGCTGCTCACCGAGGAGGACTTCTTCGACCTCGGCATGGCCTATTTCCGGCGCCTGAGGGCCGACAACGGCTGCCATGCGGAACTGTTCTTCGATCCCCAGACCCACACAGAGCGCGGCCTTCCCTTCGCGGTGGCCGCCAACGGTCTGCTGGCCGCCATGGCCGAGGCGCGGGGCGCCCTGGGGGTTTCCAGCAAGCTGATCCTCTGCTTCCTGCGGCACCTGGACGAGGACGCCGCCCTGGCCACGCTGAAGGCCGCCGAACCGTTTCTGGACCGCATCGCCGGCGTCGGCCTGGACTCCTCGGAACTTGGCCATCCGCCATCCAAGTTCGCCCAGGTCTTCCGGGCCGCCGGCGAACGGGGCCTGAAACGCGTCGCCCACGCCGGCGAAGAAGGCCCGCCAACCTATGTCTGGGAGGCCCTGGACATCCTCCACGTCGACCGCATCGATCACGGCAACCGCGCCTTGGAGGACGCCGCCCTGGTGGCGCGCCTGGCGGCGGAGGGCATGACCCTGACCGTCTGCCCCCTGTCGAACCTGAAGCTTTGCGTGGTGGACAACATGGCCGCCCATCCCCTGCCCGCCATGCTGGCCAAGGGCTTGCGGGCGACAATCAATTCCGACGACCCGGCCTATTTCGGCGGCTATCTCAACGCCAACTACCAGGCGGTCGCCAGCGCCGCCGGCCTCAGCCGCGCCAACCTCATCACCCTGGCCAAGAACAGCTTCACGGGGTCCTTCCTGGACGCCGAGGCCGTGCGCGACCACCTGGCCGCCATCGACCGCTACGCCATGACCTGACGCCCATCGAGGGTCCGTACCCCTCGTCCCCGTCATCCTCGGGCGTCCGCCAAGATTTTTTTCCACGAACCTCACGAACCACACGAACAAGAGGCGCGCAGCGCGCGTCCGGTCCTGACACGGTTCTCCCCACGGGAAACACCGTGTTCGTGTGGTTCGTGGACAGACTCTTTCTACCGCCCAGCGCCGCTCCACTGGCGCTACGCGACGACCCAGAACTTGAAGCCGCTACTGCGGCTTGCAGGACAGGTCCGGATCGGTGGCGTCTCGCCGAAGCCGGCCCAGCACATCCTGCATCTCCACCTGGCGTTCGGCGCTGGGGCTGAGGTCCAGGGTGGTGTCGGCCAGGATCGAGCTGTCGTCCCCCTGCACCCAGACCCGTACGGCCCCACCCGCCGCTATGCCCTTGGCCACGTCGGCGTCCTTGGCCGCGTCGGCGGTCTTGCCAGACATCAGCGTCGCCGAGCCGGAGACGTCCAGGTGCAGGGGCGCCCCGGCGGCGGGCGGCGGGCCGCGCTCGATCCCATAGAGCTGCCACGGGATCCGCACCGTCTTGCCGTCGGCGAAGGTCAGGGCCAGGTCCGCGCTCTTGGCGGTGGGCAGGACATTCATCACCATGGCCATGGTGGCGGTCACCTGGGTCACCGTCCCCAGGGCCAGCTTGCTGGTGTCGGGCACCAGGTAGTCGATCATCAGGGCCGGATAGGGCTTGCTGGCCGGGTGCGGCGCGAACCAGCGCAGGTGGGCGTCCTTGCCCTTGCCCGAGGCGTCCACGACCTGGGTGACCACCATGCCGCTGATCGGGCCGTGCACCTCGGCGCGGCACAGATAGTTGCCCGCCGCGACCGCCGGGCTCGCCGCCAGTAGCGACAGCCCCAAGCCCCCCAATGCAAAGCCCCTAAGTCCAAAGCCCACGATCGTCCGCATGCGCCCTCCCGATATCAACGCCCGCAGGATAGGCGCGCCGCCTGTCCCTTGGCTACATCCGCTCGGGGGTGGAGACGCCCAGCAGGTCCAGCGCCAACTCCAGCTGCTTGAGACTGGCGGCGACCAGGGCCAGGCGCGAGGCGCGCACGTCACCGCTGTTGGCGCTCATGATCTGGCAGGCGGCGTAGAAGCGCGAGAACCCCTGGGCCAGGCGGAAGGCGTGCTCGGCAATGAAATTGGGCGCCTTGCGGTCATAGGCCTCCAACAGGGCGTGATCGAAGGCGTCCAGCAGCAGGGCCAGTTCGCGTTCGGCCGGCTCTCCGATCAGGATCGGGCCGTGCGCCGCACCCTCTTCCGCCGCGCGCCGCAACACCGACTTGGCCCGCACCGCCTGGTACAGCAGGTACGGCCCGGTCTTGCCCTCGAAGCTGGAGAACCGATCCAGGTCGAAGATGTAGGAGGTGCCGCGATAGTTGCTGAGATCGGCGAACTTCAGCGCCGCCACCGCCACCCGGCGTGAGGTTTCCGCGAAGCTCTCGGCGTCGAGTTCCACACCGAGTTTCTGCTCGTGCATACGGTCCCGCGCCTTGCTGGTGATCATGCCGATCAGGTCGCGCAGCTTCAGCACCCCGCCCTCGCGGGTCTTGAACGGCTTGCCGTCCGGGCCGTTCATGGTGCCAAAGCCGATATGCTCCAGCACCCCGGGGACCGCATAGCCGGCCAGGTCGGCGGCGCGGAAGACGGTCAGGAAGTGATCTGCTTGCCGCTGGTCCACGGCATAGAGCACCAGTTCTGGATCGAAGAAATTGCGCCGGTCGAGGATCGTGGCCAGGTCGGTGGTGCCGTACATGGCCGAGCCTTCGGAGGACACCACCAGCAGGGGGTCCGGCCAGGGGGCCACGACCACCGTGCCGTCCTTCAGCTTCTTCTTGGTGGTCTCGCCGTCCCGCGCCACGCGCACGATCTTGGCCCCCTGGTCATCGACCAGCAGGCCCTTTTCCTTAAGCTCGGCCACCATCGGCTCGATCAGGTCGTTGACGTCGCTTTCGCCGCGCCACAGGTCGAAGTCGACGTCTAGGGCGTGGAAGTCCCGTTCCAGCGCCACCCGGGTGACGTCGGCGAAGTGCTTCCACAGAAGGCGATAGCCGAACCGGCCGGCCTGCAGCTCCGCCGTCGCCTTGCGGGCGCGGTCGCGGTACTCAGGGTCGGTCTTATTGCGGGCCGAGGCCATGGGATACAGCCGGTCCAGGTCGTCCAGGCCGATGCGTGAGAACATCGTGGCGCTCAGGGCCTCGGCCTTGGCGTCGGTCCAGTCGTCCGGCCGGGCCTTCAGGGTCTCCTGCATCCGCGCGATGTCCGGGTTCTCGTCGCCGACGGCAATGATCAGCAGGCCCATCTGCAGGCCCCAATCGCCAAAGTGGGCGTCGCCCAGCACCTCGTCGCCGCGGAACCGGTACAGCCGCTTGATCGACTCGCCGATGATCGAGGCGCGCAGGTGGCCGACGTGCATCTCCTTGGCCACGTTCGGCCCGGCATAGTCCACCAGCACCCGGCGCGGCGTCGCCACGGCCGAGGCCCCGGCGCGGGCGTCGCCGGCGATGGCGTTGGACCGCACCGACAGGGCGTGGTCGTTCACCCGCATGTTGATGAAGCCCGGCCCGGCGATCTCGACGGAGGCCAGGTCCGGATGGGTCTTCAGCGCCTCGACCACCGCCATGGCGATCTCGCGCGGATTGCGCTTCTCCGCCTTGGCCGCCGCCAGGGCGCCGTTGCACTGGAAATCCGCCAGGTCGGGGCGGTCGGAGGCGGTGACCCGTCCGTGGTCGGCGGACAGGCCAAGGCTGGCGAAGGCGGCGCCCGCCGCTTCGCTGAGTACCGATCTGAGGTCGCTCATTGTGCGGCGGTGGTCACGCCCGTGTTGGGCTTGAAGCGCTTGCCTTCTCGGTTGAACGCCGCCATTTCCGGCGTCACGTCAAAGCCGATCAGCACTTCGAAATTGGCCCCGCTGACCTTGACGTCGCTGCGCGGAATCGTCACCCCGCCCAGGTTCTCGGTGACGTTCACCCGGTCCTGGCCCGCCGGGAAGGTCACTGGCAGGTCGAAATATTCCTTGGCCAGCACGCCCTGGTTCCGGTCGGTCACAGCCACCCAATAGCGATAGGTCTTGTGCTGCTCATGCGCCTGCGGACCCTTGCCCAGCGAAAACAGCACCTGCATCTGCACGCTGATCGGCTGATCGGCCTTGTAGCTGCAGCCAGCCGACAGGCCCTGGATCTCGCCGGTGTAGCCGACGGCGCCCGAGGCCTCCTTGTTGTCCTTCAGCTCCACATAGCGCGCCGCGTCGTACAGCACCTTCACATAGGGACAGGGGCCTGCGTTGCGCAGCTGCGGCAGGGTGGCGCCGGTGCCGCCCCACTCCGAATCGCGCTTGCGCTTCTTGGCGTCATCTTCTTCGTCCTGGCCTTGGCCTTGGCCGCCCTGTCCGTGGCCCCGGCTCTGGGCATGGGTCTGGGGGACCGGCCAGGCCATCAGGCCGGAAATGGCGACGAGCGCGAGAAAGGTCAGGCGGCGCATGGGAATTCCAGACTGTGCGGGCGCCGGAGGGTCCGGCTGCTCGGTTATCGCCCTGATAAAGGCATATCCACGGCGCCGCAACGAAGCGCTCCAAGCGGGAAGAAATCCAGTCGATCCGTCGCCGTCGGCCGGCTTCCAGTCAAATGCGCCGGACGCCATGCCCATGGGTCGCACGCGGAAGCGGGGAACGGCTCTAGCTCTTGGGCCGCCAAAGCCCTAGTTTGCCCGCCATGAAACCGCATCTGAACATTCTCCTGGCCGCGCCGCGGGGCTTCTGCGCCGGGGTCGACCGCGCTATCCAGATCGTGGAGCGGGCAATCGCCAAATACGGCGCCCCGGTCTATGTGCGCCACGAGATCGTTCACAACCGCCATGTGGTGGAACGGCTGCGGGCCATCGGCGCAGTGTTCGTCGAGGAGCTTGACGAGTGCCCGGACGACCGCCCGGTGGTGTTCTCCGCCCACGGCGTGCCCAAGACGGTGCCGGCCGAGGCTGAAAAGCGCGAGATGCTGTACCTCGACGCCACCTGCCCCCTGGTCTCCAAGGTGCACGTGGAGGCCGCCCGTCACTTCGACGACGGCCGCGAGATCGTGCTCATCGGCCACGCCGGCCACCCCGAGGTGGTGGGCACCATGGGCCAGCTTCCCCCCGGCGCCGTGCGGCTGATCGAGACCATCGAGGATGCCGAGACCTTCGAGCCGGTCAACGCCGCCAACCTGGCCTTCGTCACCCAGACCACCTTGTCGGTGGAAGACACCGCCGACCTGGTGGAGGCCCTGCGGCGCCGGTTCCCGGAGATCAGCGCGCCGCACAAGGAAGACATCTGCTACGCCACCACCAACCGCCAGGAATCGGTGAAGCGCCTGGCCGCCGACTGCGACCTGCTGCTGGTGGTGGGCGCCCGCAACTCCTCCAACTCCGTTCGCCTGGTCGAGGTCGGCCTGAAGGCCGGCGCCCGTGACGCGCGCCTGATCGACGACGCCAGCGGCATCGACTGGTCCTGGTTCAAGGGCGTGGGCGTGGTCGGCCTCACCGCCGGCGCCTCAGCCCCCGAACTGCTGGTGCAGGAAGTGATCAGCGCCCTGTCGCAACGCTTCGAGGTTACCATCACCGAGGTTTCCGGCACCGCCGAGACGGTGACCTTCAAACTGCCCCGCGCGGTCGCCTGAGCCTCTGAAAGGCTTCTTGGGCAAGCAATTTGGCGCCGATGGGCCGTCGGCGCCTTGACGTGCCCCGCCCCCTCGCGGATCAACAGCCATGGCCGTCTACACCGACATCAGCGACTCCGAACTGGAGACGTTCCTCGCCGACTTCGACGTGGGCGAACCCGTGGCCTTCAAGGGCATCGCCGAAGGGATCCAGAATTCCAACTTCCTGCTGGAAACCGAGAAGGGCCGCTATTTCCTGACCGTCTATGAGCGCGGGGTGCTGGCGGAGGAGCTGCCGTTCTTCCTCGACCTGCTGCAATGGCTGGCCGCGCACGGTTTTCCCAGCGCCACCCCTATCGCCGACCGCGCCGGCCAGACCCTCAAGTCGGTGCGGGGCAAGCCCGCGGCCCTGGTGAGCTTCCTGCCGGGCCTTTCGGTGCGGCGCCCCCGCGTCGCCCACTGCCGCGAGGCCGGCGAAGGCCTGGCCTGGCTGCACCAGGCCAGCCAGGGCTACCCCGGCCGCCGTTTCAATGATCTGGGCCAGGCGTCCTGGGCGCCGCTGTTTGAACCCAGCCGCGACGCCGCTGAGGCCCTGAAGCCGGGCCTGGCCAAGGTGATCGCCGCCGACCTGGCGGAACTGGCCGGCGCGTGGCCGGCCAACCTGCCCACCGGCCTGATCCACGCCGATTTCTTCCCGGACAACGTCTTCTTCCGCGAGGCGCGGTTCGCCGGCGCCATCGACTTCTACTTCGCCGCCGACGACATCCTGGCCTACGACATCGCCGTGGCCCTGAACGCCTGGTGCTTCGAGGTTGATGGCAGCTTCAACGTCACCAGCGCCCGCGCGCTGGTGGACGGCTACCAGCGCCGCCGCCCCCTCTCCGACGCCGAGAAGGCCGCCATGCCGGTGCTGGCGCGGGGCGCGGCCATGCGTTTCTTCCTCACCCGGCTGCACGACTGGGGCGCCACCCCCGCCGGCGCCCTGGTCAAGCCGCATGACCCGCTGGAGTACGAGCGCAAGCTGGCGGTGCACCGCGAGGCGGCGCGCTCTGCCGACGGCCTGTCCCTGTTTGGAGCCCTTGTTTGACCCCGCAGGTGATCATCTACACGGACGGCGCCTGTCGCGGAAACCCAGGCCCCGGCGGCTGGGGGGCGATCCTGTTCTCCGGCGGCAAGAGCAAGGAAATCTGCGGCGGCGACCTGGCCACCACCAACAACCGCATGGAGATGATGGCGGCGATCCAGGCCCTGGAGATGCTGAAAAAGCCCTGCAAGATCGAGCTGCACACCGACAGCCAATATGTCCGCAACGGCATCGCCGAGTGGCTGCCCCGCTGGAAGGCCCGCGGCTGGAAAACCCAGTCCAAGGGCGCGGTGAAAAACGAGGACCTGTGGCGGCGGCTGGACGAGGCGCGCCTGCGCCACGAGGTCGACTGGCGCTGGATCAAGGGCCACGCCGGCCACGAACACAATGAACGCGCCGACGCCCTGGCGCGTAAGGGAATGCTGGAGACCCTGGGCGAAGCTTGAGGGTTAGTTGCCGCCATCAAGGCCGGAGTGCGTATGAGCCGACCGCTGAAAGACCGCCCGGATGTCCGCTTCTTCACAGAGGTGGGCCTGATCGAGCAACTGGCCCGCCAAAGGGTGGAGCGCGCCCTGCCCGACGGGCTCTCGGCGGCCGGCTTTGGGGTGCTGAACCTGTTCGCCGCCCGCGGCGGGATGCAGAGTCCGGCGGAACTGGCCGCCGCCTTCCAGATCACCAAGGGGGCCATGACCAACACCCTGCAGCGCCTGGAGGATCAGGGCCTGGTCAAGGTGGTGGTCGACCCCGCCGACGGTCGCCGCAAGCAGGTCACCCTGACGGAGGCGGGCGCGCGGCGCCACCATGCCTGCCTGATGGGGCTGAAGCCGGCCATGGACAACCTGCGAGCCGCCTTCCCCGAGGCGGCGTTCGAGGCCGCCCTGCCGTTCCTCACCGCCCTGCGCGCCTGGCTGGACGAAGCCCGCAGACCACGCGATCTTAACGATCCCGACCCTAGATAGGGGCAGACATGCCCGGACCCATCGATCCCATTCGCCGCGCCGACGCCGCCCGCCGCGCCCACCGCCAGGCGCGAGGGACCGACTCCGAGCACGAGGCCGACGAGGTCAGCAACCTGCCCGTGCCGGTGGGGAACGTGGGCGAACCGCCCCCGCCAGAGCCCACCCGCACCGCCGCGGCCGCCTACGCCGCCCAACTAATGGGCCAGACCGGCCAGCGTCGCGGCCTGAAGGGCGGCACACCGGTCCTGGACAGCGCCCGTTCCGCCTATCTTGGCACGGAATGGTCCGGCCCCGCCGACCGCCGCGGTCCCAAGGGCAAGGTCACCAAGACCGAAATCTAGGGCTGGCGCTGCGTCCTCGCGCCCCTCAAAGCGCCGATGAGACAAGACCGCCCCCGACGCTCTAGGATAGGGACAAACCGGCCCCACAACCCGCCTGTCCGAGGACGCCCATGACCTACACGCCTCCCGTTCGCGAGCATCTGTTCCTGCTGCGCGACGTCCTGGAGATCGAGAAGCACGCGAACCTGCCCGGTTTCGCCGACGCCTCCATGGACGTGGTCGAACAGATTCTGGACGAGGCGGCCAGGTTTACCGGCGAGGTGCTGGCCCCCCTGAACGCTGTGGGCGACAAGCAGGGCTGCCACTGGTCCGCCGACAACACCGTCACCACCCCCGCTGGCTTCAAGGCGGCCTACAAGGCCCTGGTGGAAGGCGGTTGGCCAGCCCTGGGGGCGGAACCGGAATTCGGCGGCCAGGGCCTGCCCTATGTGGTCAACCTGGCCTTCAGCGAGATGAGTTCCTCGGCCAACATGGCCTTTTCCATGTACCCGGGCCTGACCCACGGCGCCTATTCGGCGATCCTGGTGGGCGGCTCTGCCGAGCAGAAGGCCCTCTATCTGCCCAAGCTGGCGTCCGGCCAGTGGGGCGGCACCATGAACCTCACCGAGCCTCACTGCGGCACCGACCTGGGCCTGTTGCGCACCAAGGCGGTTCCCCAGGGCGACGGGTCCTACCGGATCAGCGGCCAAAAGATCTGGATCAGCGGCGGCGAGCATGACCTCACCGAAAACATCGTCCACCTGGTCCTGGCCCGCATCGAAGGTGCGCCGGCGGGCACCCGCGGCATCAGCCTGTTCATAGTGCCCAAGTTCATTCCCAAGGCGGACGGCACGCCTGGCGCGCGCAACACCGTCGCCTGCGCCGGCCTCGAAGAGAAGATGGGCATCCACGGCAACGCCACCTGCGTGATGATGCACGACGAGTCGGTGGGCTGGCTGGTGGGCGAGGAGAACCGCGGCCTGAACCTGATGTTCGTGATGATGAACGAGGCGCGCCTGGGCGTCGGCATGCAGGGCCTGGCCCAGGGCGAGGCCGCCTACCAGGCCGCCGCCGCCTTCGCCAAGGACCGTCTGCAGGGCCGCTCGCTCACCGGGCCAAAGAACCCCGACGGCCCCGCCGACCCGATCCTGGTCCACCCCGATGTGCGCCGCATGCTGATGGACAGCCGCGCGGTGCTGGAGGGCGGCCGCGCCTTCCTGTTCTGGACCGCCCTGCACGGCGACCTGGCCCACGCCGACCCGGACGAGGCGGTGCGCCAGAAGGCCCAGGACTACATGGGCCTGATGACCCCGGTGCTGAAGGGCTACCTCACCGACCGCGGCTTCAACATCTGCTCCGACGCCATGCAGATCCACGGCGGCTCCGGCTTCACCGAGCACTTCCCGGCCAGCCAGTACCTGCGCGATTGCCGCATCGCCCTCATCTACGAGGGCACCAACGGCGTCCAGGCCCTGGACCTGGTGGGCCGCAAGCTGGCGGCCAACGGCGGCCGCGCGGTGATGAGCTTCTTCGCCGAGCTTGACGCCTTCGTCGACGCCAACCCGGACGAGGGGCCCTTGAAACCGTTCATCGACGCCCTGGCCGCGGTGAAGGCCCAGCTGCAGGACGGCACCTTCTGGCTGATGCAGAACGGCCTGGCCAACCCGGACAACGCCGGCGCCGCGTCCACCGACTACATGCATCTCTTCGGCCTGGCCGGTCTGGCCTATATGTGGGCCCTGATGGCCAAGGTCTCCCTGGCCAAGATCGCGGCTGGCGATACCGATCCCTTCTACGCCAACAAGCTGATCGTCGGCCGCTACTTCATCGAGCGCCTGCTGCCGGGCGCCGGCGCCCACCTGGCCAAGATGAAGACCGGCTCGGAGAGCATGATGGCCCTGCCGGCGGAGGCTTTTTAGGGACGCGGGCGGAGACCAACCCATGAGCACCTATCGCACCACCGTCGACTGGACCTTCGCCGGCGAGGATTTCGTCAAGCACCGCTACAGCCGCGAGCACACCGTCACCCTGGAAGGCGGGACCGTGATCCCCGGCTCCGCTTCGCCGCACATCGTCCGCGCGCCCTGGTCGCGGGCCGACGCCATGGACCCGGAGGCGGCCTTCACCGCCGCGCTCAGCCAGTGCCACATGCTCTGGTTCCTGGACGTCGCCGCCCGCGCCGGCTTCGCGGTGACCAGCTATCGCGACGAGGCGGAGGGGACGCTGGACAAGGGGCCGGAGGGAAAGCTGGTGATGACCCGCGTGGTCCTGCGCCCGGCGGTGGCGTTCAGCGGCGCGCCGCCGACCCCCGAGCAACTGGCCGGCCTGCACCACACCGCGCACGAGGAATGTTTCCTGGCCAATTCAGTGAAGACACAGGTGGTGGTCGAACCCGCATAGGGGCCAAGTCCGCCGCCGCCTCAAGCGTTGTTCACGCTGTTCGTCTTGATCCGGGCGGCCCCTCGCGCGTCCAGGTCCTGCCGCGTCGATGACAGCCGCACAGGCCCCCGCAGGCTGGCGTTGACCGCGTCGATCCCGGCCGCCGCCGTTTCTGAAGATCCGGCCGCCGGGGCCTTGGCGAACAGATAGCGCAGGGACAGCCGCTCGTTGTCCGCCGCGTCCGGCTGGGTGCCGTGCAGGGTGCAGGCGTGCCACATGGCGACATAGCCGGTGTCGCCCACCAGCAGCTTCTGGGTGGTCTGCACTTCGCCGCCCTCGCGGTCGCGGTAGAGCCAGCCGTCGGCGTTCCGCTCCAGGGCGTGGGGAAACACCGTGGCCCCCAGCCGGTGGCTGTTTTCCAGCAGGAACAGCGGCGCGTCGTGCGCCGTCACCGGGTGGATATAGACGTACAGGGTGATGAAATCGGCGTCCCGATCCTTGAAGTCGATCAGGTCCTGGTGAAAGTCGATGCCGTAGAAATAGGTCACGTCCCGGAACCGCGGCTGCACATAGGCGCCCAGGTTGTTGACTGGATTGTCGGTGATCCGCGCCTTCAGCCAGGCCGGCACGGCCCTGGCCGGCACGCCGCACACCACCTTGCGGTTCATCAGCTCATAGCCCTCGCCCAGCACCTGGGTCAGGGCGGCGACAATCCCCGGATCGCGCTCCACGAAGGCCAGGTCATCGTCCAGCCCCTCCAGCAGGTTGCGGCCGGGCTTGGGATTGACGCCGGTGTATTGCGGGTCGGCGTCGAACGCCGCCTCGCTCAGGAACAGGCTGGAATCCCAGGCGCGGTCGGCCTTCAGCCGGGCCAGCAGCCGATCGGCGGCGGCCCGGTCCACCCCGTTGGGAAACACGTGATAGCCACGTTCAATGAAGTCCCCGGTTGCCGTCGAGGCGGCGGGGGAGGGCGGGGCTGTCTTGCGGGCGGCGGCGGCCATGGCGGAGTCTCTAAGGCGATGCCGGCCCATGCAAGGCCGTTTCGGTTAAGGAAGCCCTTTGATAGCGGCGCGCCCGCCACACCGTCGGCCATCCGCGCCGATAAAACGCGCCGCCCCCTAACCCCGTTCGCCCGCCCGCCGCGTAGTCCCTCATGAACAGGCTCGAGGAGACCCCCATGACGGTCACGGATACGACGAAAACGTCCTTCAGGCGCCGGACGGTTCTTATGACGGCCCTGGCCTCGGCGATCGCCATGATCGGCCTGGCCGGCGCCCCCCGCGCCCAGGCCGACCCGGTGGACCTGCAGGTGGTGGATCGCAATACCGGCCAGGTGCTGCGCCTGTGGCGCCATCACGGCCGGCTGTTCGTCGCCGGCCGGCCGGGCGCGCGCTATGCCCTGCGCGTCAGCAACCACACCGAGGGCCGCGTGCTGGTGGTCCTGTCGGTGGACGGGGTCAACATCCTCAGCGGCGAGACGGCCGGCTACGGCCAGAGGGGCTATATCTTCAAGGCCTACGAGTCCTACGACGTCAGCGGCTGGCGCAAGTCCGACACCGAGGTCGCCGCCTTCACCTTCGCCCCCCTGCCGGAATCCTACGCCGCCCGCACCGGCCGGCCCGGGGACGTCGGCGTCATCGGCATGGCGGTCTTCGATGAACGGGTTCCAGAGCCGCCCCCCGAACCGCAAGCGACCTATGGCGCCAGGGACTCGACTGAAGACGCCGACCGCTCGTCTTCTGAACCCCCGGGCCTGCGCCGCTCTCCGCCGCCTTCCCATCCGCAAAAGGCCATGCCCGCCCCGCGCGGCTTCGCCCCGGCGCCGCAGCCACCATCGTCTTCGTCCATCGCGCCGCCGGCCCAGCGCGGCGGCCCCACCGCGCCCCTGGCCGAAAACCAGGGCCGGATGGTCCGCGCCGCCCCAGCCTTGCGGCGCGACGAAAAGCTGGGCACGGCCCACGGCGCGCGGGAATGGTCAGCGATCACCATCATGCCGTTCGAGCGGGCGAGCCCCTATCCCCAGTTCACCCGCCAGATCGAATACGACACCTACGCCCGCCTGGCCGCCGCCGGGGTCATCCCCACCGCGCCCTATCCCCCGCGCCGGCCCCGGCCGTTCCCCCAGTCTCCCGACGGGGCGGGTTACGTCCCCGATCCGCCGCCCAGCTATCCGGAGGTCGACTATCTGAGGGAACCTTAGCTGGGTGTGCGACCGCGCCAGCGGAGTCTAGACTGCTCCTGGATGGAGCTGGACCAAGCGGACGACGCCGACCTGCTGCGCGCCCACATCGGCGGCGACGCACACGCCTTCGCGCGACTCTACGACCGCTACGACCGACCCTGCTTCCAGTTCATCCGCCGCACCCTCGGCGGCGCCCACGCCGACGCCGCCGAGGATCTGCACCAGGAAACCTGGATGGCCATCTCGCGCAGCGCCGCCGCCTTCGATCCGGCCAGGGCCAGCTTCCCGGCCTGGCTGTTCACCATCGCCCGCCACAAGGTATGGGATCACTTTCGCCGGCAAAAAGTCGCCTTCCTGACCTCCGTCTCGGACGATGCCGCGATCCAGGTCCCGGACCCAGGCCCGACGCCCCTGCAGCAGGTGGAATCGCGCGAACTGGCCCTGCGGCTGGTCAGCGCGGTGGAGGCCCTGCCCCTGGAACAGCGCTGCGCCTTTGTCATGTTTGCCCACGCCGGCCTGTCGCTGGACGAGATCGCCCAGGCCACCGGTGTCGGCGTCGAAACCGCCAAAAGCCGGCTACGCTACGCCCGCGCCACCTTGCGACAGGCCCTCGCCAGTGAAAGGACGGCCCATGTCTGACCACGACGCCGCCCCCGATCCGATCGACAAGGCCTATCTCCAGGCCGAAGCGGTGCTGGCCCAAACCGACACGCCGCCCAAAAATCTGGACGATGCGGATCTGGAGGATATGGCGCGCGCGGCGCGGCGCGCGCGGGTGCTCGCCGCCGTGGCCGGTCAGGACGCGGCGGCGTCGGCCAAGTCCTCGCGCCTGCTCCAGCGACCGGCCTGGCGCCGCGGAGGTTGGCTGGCGGCGGCCGGCGTCGCGGGCCTCAGCGTCTTCGTGGCCAGCCAGATCTTCCAGCCGACTCCGCCCCAGCCTATTTCGCCCCAGCCTATTCCGCCCCAGCCTATTCCGCCCAACCCGCCCGCCGGGCCGCCGACCCCGGCGGCTCCGGCGGCTCCGGCGACTCTGGCCGTGGAGACCGGGACCGTGGCCCCCCCAGGCTCGCCCGCGCCTCTGAAGCGGCCTCCGCCCCCGACGTTGGCCTTCGCCCCCCCGGCCGCGCAGCCGGTTGCCGCCGCCGCGCGTCCCGGCAGCCCCGCAATCGCGCCGCCCCCCCCGCCGGCCGTCCCGCGCCCCGTTACGCTGCCCGCTCCAGCTGCCGAGCCGGCGCCCCAGGCCTTCCCCGCCCAGGCGGGCGCCGCGCCCGCTCCGCCCCCGACACCGCCCCAAGACACCGTGGTTGCGGCCGAGCGGAACGCGTCGTCGGCCGCGCGTGACGAGGCCGCCGATGGGCGAGGCTGGGCGCGCCCCACCGCGCGGCGGGCGGTCGGCGCGGCCTTGGCTTCGCCCCCCGCCGCCGCCGCGTCCGACAAGGCCGTGGCCTCCGGCGGTCTCCGGTCGGATGGCCCCATTACGGATAGCCTGATGTACGATCAGGCCGCCAGGCTACGCGCCGCCGCCGCCGCCGGCCGGACCGCCGAGATCGCCGCCTTGCTGGACAAGGGCGCCCCCGTCGACACCCCGGACACCAACGGCGCCACCGCCCTGATGAACAGCATCCAAGCCAACCACCCCGCCGCCGCGGCCCTCCTGCGCCGCCACGGCGCCAGCCTGGACCGCAAGAACCACGCGGGCGAGAACGCGCGGAGCATGGCCAGGGCCAAGGGTGACGCGGCGCTCAACCAGGCGCTCGGGCTGGGGCCGTAGCGACGCCGCCGCGCGGATCAAAAAAGAGCGGCCTTAGAGCATGACAGCTTCAAGTGGATGCCGATTGACGCGCCCGTCATGCCCTAAATGTAAGACGATAGAGCCTTTTTGTCCGGTTCAAGGGATTCCACTTGAACCGGAAAGACTCTAGCGGGCAAGGACCGGCAAGGCCGCCGCCGCCGCAGCGTCTTCAACCTCCAGGCCGGGAAACACACCGATGGCCAGCAGCACTTTCACCACCCCGGACGGCACGGAAATCTTCTACAAGGATTGGGGCGCCGGCCAGCCGATCGTCTTCCATCACGGCTGGCCACTGAGCGCCGACGACTGGGACAGCCAGATGCTGTTCTTCGAAGCCCAGGGCTACCGGGTCATCGCCTACGACCGGCGCGGCCACGGTCGGTCGACCCAGACCGATCTGGGCAACGACATGGACACCTACGCGGCCGACAGCGACGCCCTGGTCCGGCATCTGGACCTGAAGAACGCCATCCACGTGGGCCACTCCACGGGCGGGGGCGAAGTCGTCCGCTATGTCGCCGTCTACGGCGGTGGCGGCCGGGTCGCCAAGGCCGCGATCATCAGCGCCATTCCACCCTTGATGTTGAAGACCACATCCAACCCCGGCGGTCTGCCGATAGAGGTCTTCGATGGTTTCCGAAAGGGCATGGCCAACCGCGCCCAGTTCTACCGCGATGTCCCCGAGGGCCCGTTCTACGGTTTCAACCGGCCGGGCGCGAAGGTCTCCCAAGGCATCATCGACAACTGGTGGCGTCAGGGGATGATGGGCGGGACCAAGGCCCACTACGACTGCATCAAGGTCTTCTCCGAGACCGACCATACCGAGGACCTCAAGAAGATCACCGTCCCGGTGCTGGTGATGCACAGCGAGGACGACCAGATCGTCCCCTACGCGGACTCCGGCCCGCTTTCCGCCAAGCTGCTGAAGAACGGCACGCTGAAGACCTACAAGGACTTCCCGCACGGCATGCCCACGACCCACGCCGACATCATCAACGCGGACCTGCTGGCGTTCTTCAAGACCTAGGGGCGACCGACCTTCAGCGCCATCACACCCGCCCCGTCATCCTCGCCCGTCAGTGCCGAGGACCCATGATCTGGTGAGAACGAGCGGCTCGTCCCGGAGGGCGAGCCGAGCCCCGGTGTCCGCAAAGCTTTTTGTCCACGAACCACACGAACCACACGAACAAGAGGCGCGAAGCGCATTCGCATAGGGTCTCCACCTTTCCCGCGACTGGCGCCGTGTTCGTGTGGTTCGTGGACAGACTCTTCCTACCGCCCTGCGCCGCTCCGCTGCGCTGCGCGACCATCTCCACATCGCGTATGGGTCCTCGGCACTGACCGAGGATGGCGGGTTGGGAGGGACGGGTTGAAGGCCGATGCGACCTAGGGTCTGACAGCTTCAAGTGGCAACCGGCTGAAGCGCCCGACATGATCTAAATATATGGCGATATTGATTTTTTTCGGTAGAGCTCACGGCATCGGCCGGGAAAGTGGCGATTGATCGCACCGCCACCGATCCGGCGCCCGTGTGTTATGTCAGCCTAACGCCAGCGCCCGGATTTGCGACAATGCATCACGTTCGCGGATCGCCACGGTCGACAGGTCGTGCTGCGTCTGAAGGTTCATCCAGAACTGCGGCGAAGTGTTGAAGACCTTGCCGAGGCGAAGAGCGGTGTCGGGCGTCACCGGCTGCGCTTCGCGCACCAGGCGCTCGATACGGGTCCGATCCTTCAGGCCCATGGCCTTGGCCAGGGCGCCCGCCGTGATGCCCACGGGCGCCATGTAGTCTTCCCGCAGGATTTCACCGGGGTGGGGCAGCGGCTGGGTGAAGCCAGCGTAGTCTTGCGACGTCATTACAGGACCCTCCATGGTCACCGCCGACCGCTTCGGGGCCAGGTAGTGTCTCAGTTTGAAATCCAGCCCCGTTGACAGTCGTGGCGCGGCCCTCAGAGAGCCGCTAACACAGGCCAATGATCTGGAAGGCTGACCGCTCTACGATCCTCGCCGCCTTTGGAGCCCTCATCGCGGGATTCGGGCGCATTTGGTTCGCGCGTGATTTCGCTCTAGGCGGCGTCCTCATTATTTTGGCGTGCGTGATAGCCGTCCGCGTCTTCCTCTATTTTAGGAAGCCCGATGCCTAAAGGCCCCCAAGGACAGAAGCGGCCTGGCGACGCGATCGGAGCGGCTATCATGGTCGCTAGGATCGCCACGGGTGAGGTTGAGGATGGTGGCGTCGATAATGAGACGCGGAGCAAGGCTGCGACAAAGGGGGCCGTGGCCCGTGCGCGCAAACTCACGGCGGACGAGCGGTCTCGAATAGCGTCTAAAGCGGCTCGAACTCGTTGGGAAAAAGATCCCCTTGCTCGGGTGAAGAAAGAGCCAACCTACAAGAAGCGCTTGGCTCAATTGGTGCTGGGCGGGCGGGAGAAACCCGGCTGAGCCTTTTACAGCGCCCCAGCTGATCGCCTCGCCGGGTCTTTTCTCCCGGCCCGGCTAAGACCCCCTTACTTACGCCAGTGTCCTACCGATTTCAAACTGAGACACTACCCGGCCTTGGGGCCTCTTGACTTCGCTTGCGAATTCCAGTCTGTTCCTGTTATGTTCTCTACCGCACCACGCAAACCCGTTGATGCGGCCGGCTCCGCTCCGGAGCGGTCCGCCTGGAAGTTCGCCATGCTCGAAGCGCTGGCCGAGCTGGGGCTGGGGCTTGCGCGCGCGACCCTGGACCAAGCCCAGGCGCCCGGGAGCGTTTTGGACCCCGCCGCTGCTGCGCTGGCCTATACGCGGATTTCGCGGGCCGTGCGCCAGGCCCTGGCGATGCACGAACTGATCGAAGCCGGCGGCCTGTCGCAAATGCTCATGGCCGAGGCGCACCGCGCCGCGCGGCTCCGGGCCGCCGAACCCCTCGAACCTGTCGAAGCCCCCGAACCCCTCGACGACGCGCCGGAAACCGCCGAACGCCTGGCGGATCGCAACGACGCGCGGCCGGACCGGACTGAGCGGTTGTTCGATGACTTGAAAGACCCGATCTCCGACCTCACCGCCTTGGTGCGCCAGCCGGAGAGCCAGTCGATGGACGCCATCTGCCGCGGCCTCGGCCTCGTCTTTGATCCGGCCCTCTGGGAAGACGAAACCTGGACCATCGCCGTGCTGGACCCCCGCCCGCCCGCGCCAAGAGCCTTGGGCCGACGGGCCTCCCTGATGGGAACCTCCGGCGTCATGGGAACCTCTGGCGTCTGGGCGGTCGACAGCGGCGGTCCCCCGCCGGCACTACCGCTTATCCCGACGCAGGTTGGCGCCCAGGCAAAGACCCTCGCCCCAACACACCCTCGCCCAACATCCGGGGCGCGGCGAATTATGCCTGGGTCCCGACCGTCGGGATGAGCGGATCAGGCGCCAGCCACTCCGCCGCCCGGTCCCTCAGCCCCGCCGCATCCTTCAGCTCGCATTCCCACACCGTCTCCACCCGCCAGCCGGCCGCTTCCAGGGTCGCGCGGCTGGCGATGTCGCGCGCGCGGTTGCGCCCCACCTTGGCCAGCCAGTAGTCGCGGTTGGCCTTGGGAACCCGCGCGCCCCTGGCGCAGTCATGGCCGTGCCAGAAGCAGCCATGGACGAAGATCGCCAGTCCGCGTCCAGGCATGACGATGTCCGGTTTTCCTGGCAGGTCGGCGCGGTGCAGGCGATAGCGGGCGCCCAGCGACGTCAGCAGGCGGCGAACCGTCAGCTCCGGCGCGGTGTTGACGCTCTTGACCCGGCGCATCACCGCCGAGCGCTTCTCCGGGCCATAGACGTCAGTCACGGCAGGACGCGATCACAGCCCCTCGAACAGGGCCGTGGACAGATAGCGCTCGGCGAAGCTGGGGATGATGGCGACGATGGTCTTGCCGGCCATCTCCGGCCGCGCGGCCACGTCGAAGGCGGCGGTGAGCGCGGCGCCGGAAGAGATGCCCACCGGCACGCCCTCCACCCGGCCGACCTGGCGGGCCATCTCCAGGGAGTCCTCGTTGGAGACCTGGATGATCTCGTCCATCACTCCGCGGTCCAGGATGGCGGGCACGAAGCCGGCGCCGATGCCCTGGATCTTGTGCGGCCCCGGTATTCCGCCGGACAGCACCGGCGAGGCGGTGGGCTCCACGGCGATCATCTTCACCGACGGCTTGCGGGCCTTCAGCACCTGGCCGACGCCGGTGATGGTGCCGCCGGTGCCGACGCCGGACACCACCACGTCAACCGCCCCGGCGGTGTCGTTCCAGATCTCCTCGGCGGTGGAGACGCGGTGGATCAGCGGGTTGGCCGGGTTCTCGAACTGCTGCGGCATCACCGCGCCGGGGATCTCGTCGACCAGCTCCCGCGCGCGGGCCACGGCGCCGGCCATGCCGCGCTCGGCGGGGGTCAGCTCCAGCTTGGCGCCCAGCAGCACCAGCATCTTGCGCCGCTCGATGGACATGCTCTCGGGCATCACCAGGATCAGCTTCATGCCCTTGGCCGCCGCCACGAAGGCCAGGGCGATGCCGGTATTGCCGCTGGTGGGCTCGACGATGGTGGAGCCTTCCTGGATAAGGCCCTTGGACTCCAGGGCCTCGATCATGGCCACGCCGATGCGGTCCTTCACCGAGCCGATTGGGTTGAAGAACTCCAGCTTGGCCAGGACGATCCCCTTGGGCTTGAGCAGGGCGGTCAGGCGCGGCAAGCGGACCAGCGGGGTGTCGCCGATGGTGTCGATGATGGAGTCGTAAATCTTGCCCCGGCCGCCGCGCTGGTGGCGGGCGGCGTCATAGTCTTTGGCGGCGGAGTCCATGGGAGGCGTCTCGTCAGGTTGAGCAGGGCCGATGCGCCGCAACCTTAGGCCCGCGTGGGAATTTTGGAAGCCGGCTTATTCCGCCGCCAACACGCTGGGACCAGGCGCCAGCAGGGGTTCAAGCACGCTCTGGGCCAGCCAGCGCACCACCGGCACCGCCACCCCGTCGCCGGCCACCATCAGGGCGGCGGTGGTCTTGTCCGGCAGGGCATAGGTCTCCGGCAGGCCCATCAGGCGGGCGGCTTCCCGCGGGCTGATCAGGCGCGAGCGCACCTCCCCCGCTTGCACTACCAGCAGGGTCTGGCGAGAGGAGCCGCCTCGCGGCGTGCGCAGGCAGCCCGCAAGGCCGTCGAACCGCACCTCCGCCCGCTGCCGGCCGGCTCGGGTGCGGCGGTAGACGGCCCCGACTTGACGCTGCGTGGACTCGCGGGCGGCGTCGACCTTGGCCCGGTTGCGGTCGTCCAGCAGCCCGAGGATGTGGGCGGTGGCCGCCGCGGTGTGCCAGCGGACCTGATCGTCCGGCTCCAGCAGGGCGGCCAGGTCGGTGTTGCGGCGGGCGCCGCCCAGCTGCGGCCAACCGATCCACAGCGACTTCAGAGCGGCGGGCAGGCGATCGAAAGCCGGCGCCAGCATCGGCCGGGCCTCGCGGCCGCGCGGCAGGTGGGTGGGCGGCTCGCGGCAGGCGATTACCAGGATGCGGCGGCGCGACTGCGGCAGGAAGCTGGCCGCGTCGGCCTCGATGGCCCCGAAGGCATAGCCCTGGTCGCCCAGGGCCTGGCATAGGGCGGTGAAATCCGCCCCGCCGCGCGAGGAGAGCAGGCCGACGACGTTCTCAATCACAACAATACGCGGGGCTCGATCCGCGAGGTTGAGCCCCTCGATCAGCCGCCAGAATCCGAAGAAGGCGGAGGAGCGTCCGCCCTGTAGCCCCGCCCGGCCGCCGGCCAGGCTGAAGTCCTGGCAGGGGCTGGAGGCCCAGGCCAGGTCGGCGCGGCCGGGCAGGTCGGCGGGGCTCAGCGCCCAGACGTCGCCCTCTAAAATGTCGGCCTCGCCGAAGTTGGCGCGATAGGTGCGGGTCTTCACCGGGTCGAAGTCGTTGGCGAACAGGCACTCCCACCCCGCGCCCAGGCCAAGCCTGGCCATGCCGCCGCCGGCGAAGAACTCATAGAAGGTGTGGGGCGGCCGACTCATTGCCCCCCGGACCTTAGGGTGAGTTGGCCCCGCCGGGAATCGGCGGCATCGCCGCGCTTGACGCTGCCCGGCGCGGGGTTCAGGTTTTCCTGAACAACGATAAGCCCAGATACGACCAACAAAGCAGGGGGGCCGCCATGGAGCGCGCCTATGATCTCGTGATCCGCGGCGGCCGGGTCTACGACGGCTCCGGCGGCCCGGCGAGGGACGCCGACGTGGCCATCAAGGACGGCGTCATCGCCGCCGTTGGCGTGGTCACCGGCCGAGGCGCCGAGGAGATCGACGCCCGCGGCAAGATCGTCACCCCCGGCTTCGTCGACATCCACACCCACTATGACGGCCAGGCCACCTGGGACCAGCGGATGCAGCCCTCGTCCTGGCACGGGGTCACCACCGTGGTCATGGGCAATTGCGGGGTCGGCTTCGCGCCGTGCCACGGCGAGGACCACGACCGCCTGGTGCGATTGATGGAGGGGGTGGAGGACATCCCCTTCCCGGTGCTGACCCAGGGCCTGCCGTGGAACTGGAAGTCCTATCCCGAGTACCTGGACAGCCTGCAGTCCCGCCGCTTCGACGTCGACATCGGCAGCCAGTTGCCGCACGCCGCCCTGCGGGTGTTCGTCATGGGCGAGCGCGGGGCCAACCGCGAACCGGCCACCCCGGCCGACATCGCCGCCATGGCCGCCATCGCCCAGCGGGCGGCGGAGGCGGGGGCGTTGGGGTTCTCCACCTCCCGCACCCTGAACCACCGCACCAGCGACGGCCAACCGACCCCGACCCTCACCGCCGGCGAGGACGAGCTGACCGGCATCGCCATGGGCCTGGCCGCCGCCGGCAAGGGGACACTGCAGGTGGTCTCCGATTTCGCCGATCCGGAGGCGGAATTCGCCATGCTGCGCCGGATCGTCGAGGCCTCTGGCCGGCCGCTGTCCTTCTCCCTGGTGCAGAGCCCGCTGCAGCCACAGTCTTACAAAACGCTGTTGAACGCGGTCAGCGACGCGGTGGACGCGGGCCTGTCGATCAAGGCCCAGGTGGCGGCGCGGCCGGTGGGCGTGCTGCTGGGCCTGGAGCTGACGGTCAATCCGTTCACCCACTACCCGGTGTATAAAGAGATCGCCGGCCTGCCCCTGGAGGGCAAGGTGGCGCGCCTTTCCGATCCCGACTTCCGCCAACGCCTGCTGGCCAGTCCGCCGGAAGACGGCGTGCGGGGCATGGGCTCGGCCTGGGCCCGCATGCATTTGATGAGCGGCCTGCCGGACTATGAGCCGACGCCGGACTCAACTGTCGCCGCCCGCGCGTCGGCGCTGGGGGTGCGGCCGGAGGTCGTGGCTCTGGACCACATGCTGGGCGGCGGCGGCAAGGCCATGCTCTATGTGCCCTTCCTGAACTATGCCGAGGGCAACCTTGACCCGGCCCACTTCATGCTCAGCCACCGCGACACGGTGCCGGGCCTGTCCGACGGTGGCGCCCACGTCGGCATGATCTGCGACGGTTCCTTCCCCACCACCATGCTCACCCACTGGACGCGGGACCGCACGCGCGGGCCGAAACTGCCCCTGGAACTGGTGATCCGCATGCAGACCCAGGACACCGCCCGCACCGTCGGCCTCTACGACCGCGGCCTGGTTGCGCCGGGCTTCCGCGCCGATCTCAACGTCATCGACTACGACAAGCTGACCCTGCACGCGCCGCAGGTGGCCTATGACCTGCCCGCCGGCGGGCGGCGGCTGATCCAGCGGGCCAGCGGCTACACCGCCACCATCGTCGCCGGCCAGGTTACCTATCGCGACGGCGAGCCCACCGACGCCCTGCCCGGACGCCTGCTGCGCGGCGCCCAGGCCGCCCCCGTCGCCCAGGCGGCCGAATAGCCAGGCGTTAGAAAAGAAGGAGACTCGCCATGACCCCGCACGTCCTGGAAACCGCCTGCGAGTGGCGAGCCGAAGACGTCGCCGATCCCGCCGCCTGGACCCAGATCCTCTCCGCCGCCGAGATCGCCGAGATCGACGACGCCATCGTCTTCGCCCGCGACGTTTCAGCGGAGATGCTGGACATCGGCAAGGACGACTTCCCCCTGCCGACCCTCGGTCCGCGGCTGAAGGCCATCGAGGCGGAACTGATGGACGGGCGGGGCTTCGCGCTGATCCGCGGCCTGCCGAGGGATCGCTATTCCAACGACGACATGTGCCTGGCCTATTGGGGCCTGGGCGCGCACCTGGGTCGGCCCTGGCCGCAAAACCACTATGGCCACGTGCTGGGCGACGTCACCGACCAGGGCAAGCTGCCGGACGATCCCACCGCGCGGGGCAATGAGCTGGGCCAGATCGGCCTGGACTTTCATTGCGACGGGTCCGACCTGGTGGGCCTGCTCTGCCTGCAGACCGGGGTTTCCGGCGGCCGCTCGGCGGTGTGCAACTCCGTGGCCCTGCACAACGCCCTGGTGCGCGAGCGGCCGGACCTGGCGGCCGAGCTCTACAAGCCCCAGCCCTACGACATGCGCGGCGAACAGGCGCCCGGCAAGCGCGGCTGGTACGAACTGCCGGTGTTCACCAGCCATGGCGGGCGGCTCTTCATCCGCCTGATCGCCGCCTATATCCACGCCTCGCAGCGCCACGCCGACGCCCCGCGCCTGACCCCCAAGGCCATCGAGGCCCTGGCCTGGATGCATGATGCGGCCGAAGGCGGCGCCTACAGCGTGACCATGGATTTCCAGCCCGGCGACATGCAGTTCATCAACAACTACCATGTCCTGCACGGCCGCGAGCCGTATGAGGACGACCGCGCCGCCGGCAAGGTCCGCCACCTCAAGCGTCTGTGGCTGGAAACCGACGCCCTGCCCGATCGCCCCGGCCACTTCCGCAAAAACATCTCCAGCCACTGGGCACAGAAGAAGGTGATCAGCCGCCTGGACGCGGTGGGTTAGGGGCCAACCCTATTCTCCGAACCCTTTGCCTGGCGTAATCGGCTCCAGGCGGATCAGGCGGCTGTCGGCCACGCCGGCGGCGCGGTGCTTGACGTGTTCGCGGTAGTCCGGGTCGGTGACCATGGCCAGGAAGGCGCCGGCGCCAGGATACTCGGCGATGAAGGCCAGGTCCCAATGCTCGTCGGCCGGTCCGGTCAACACCGTCTGCGGCCGTCCGGCCCAGACCTGGCGGCCGCCAACGCGGGCGAAGACCTCGGCGCTGGTGCGGCCATAGGCGCGGTAGGCCTCCAACCCGGTGATCGTCTTGCCGTGATCGGGGTGGCCCTCGGGATAGTTGGCCCAGGGTTTCAGCCGGATCAGGTTCAGCATCTGGATCGGCGTATCGCGGGGCAAGGCCTTGAAGGCGTCGAACTGAGCCCGGCTGGGGTCGATCGAGCCGACCGCATGTCCTGGAACGTCTGGCATTCCCTGGTCCTCCCTGTCTTCAGGCGCGCTGATTTGGCGCCCCGCGTCCTTGCGTCGCAACCGGGTTAACCGTTTCTCGCCAAAACATCGATACGATCGCCGGCAATGATCCTGATGATCTGCCTTGCCCTCGGCGGCGCGGCGCTGGGCGCCTTTCTTCGGCCAAGACTCTTGGCCGTCGCGTTCGCCGCTGGCCTGGCCGCCGCGAGCCGCGCCGGCCCGCTGTTCCTGGCCGCCTTGTCGGGAGGCAAGGACGATTCCCCCAACTGGGGCGGCGACGTGGTTCGGTTCATGGAATCGCCGTTAACCGGCTATCTGATTGTCGTCTCGGCCTGCGCGGGCGCGGCCCTGTTCGCGGCCCTGCTCACCCTGTTCCTGGAGGAGGCGCCGTCCCGGCCCTTCTGGATGCCGCCGGAAGGCGACGCCCGGCTGCGCGACCGCACCGGCCGCTTCATCCGCGCCGCCGAGATGATCGAGGAACGCTCCATCCATAACCGTGCGGAAGCCAACATCCGCGCGCACTTTGATCGCTAAGAGAATTGACAGACCTAAGGACGCCACTAGAAAAACTCGCTTCGCTACCCATATTATCAGTGATATCTAATCAGTGCTTAGTTTCAAGGCGGGAGCTTCCGGAGGGATACCGGCGGCAGACTTCCCGGCACGAAATGCTGACGCGATCCAAGCTGGTCTCCCAAGTCCCTGTTTTTGCCGGAGGGTTTTCCATGAAATTTCGCACCGCGGCGGTTTGCGCCGCCCTGTTCCTCGGTTCGGCGGGCTCCGCCTTCGCCGACACCAACTATCTTGTGAAGCTTGAGGCGCCCGTGCCGTCGGCCATGAAGTTCATGGCGGCGCACGCGATGTGGAGCTGTGTGGCCTCCACCTGCGGCTCCGGCGGCGCTCCAGAAGAGTCCTTCTCCGTCCCGTCCTGCAAGGAATTGGCGAAGAAGGTCGGGAAGATCGTTTCCTTCGGCGACGACCGCCACAAGCTCTCGGCGGACGAGCTGGGAAAGTGCAATACGGCGGTCGGCCACTAATCATAGGCTGACGTCGGGTGATCCAGGGCGGCGCCGCGAGGGCCGCCCTTTTTCATGTCCGCTCGTCGGCGTCCTTCGGCGGCGCAACCGGCGCAACACCGTTCGGCATAAGGGCCGGCGCCCTTGGTTGCGGCACCGGGGATCGCATGGTATCAGGCGCGCGGCTTCGGGCGAGGGGGCTCAACGCAGCCCCGTCAATCCAGGTGCTTTCTCAAGCGCAGTCAAGCCTTTATGCCGGATTTGGGCGATGCCCCTAGCCGGCGCTGTGGTTACATCGGGCGGATAAAAGTGGCTGACGATTCCAAGGCGACGGATGTGGGCGCGCGTTACGCGAAGGCCCTGTTCGACCTCGCCCTAGAAAACAATGAACTGTCGGCGGTCGAAGCCGATCTGAAATCCATCAAGGCGATGAGCGCCGATAGCGCCGACCTTCGCAACCTGATCAGGTCGCCGGCCTTCGCGGCCGACGACAAGGCCAAGGGGCTGCTGGCGATCGCGCAGGCCGCCGGCTTTACCGCGACGACGCGCAAGTTCATCGGCCTGCTCTGCGCCAATCACCGCGCTTCGGCGCTGCCTGTCATTATTACAGCGTTCCAGGGCCAGTCCGCGGCGTATCGCGGCGTGGTCTCCGCCGAGGTGGTCACGGCCGTGCCGATGACCGCCGCCCAATCCAGCGGCCTTGCCGCCGCCCTGCGCGCCAGCCTGGGCAAGGATCCCGAGATCGAGACCCGCGTCGACCCCGCCATCCTCGGCGGCGTCAAGGTTCGCGTGGGCTCGCGCCTTTACGATGCTTCGCTCAAGTCGAAGCTCGATTCCCTCAAGTTCGCCCTGAAGAGAGCGTAAGAAAATCATGGACATCCGCGCCGCCGAGATTTCGGCCATCCTGAAATCCCAGATCGCCAACTTCGGCGTTGAAGCTGATGTTTCCGACGTCGGCACGGTGCTGAGCGTCGGCGACGGTATCGCCCGCGTCTTCGGCCTCGACAGCGTCCAGGCCGGTGAAATGGTCGAGTTCCCCAAGGCCGGGGTAAAGGGCATGGCCCTGAACCTCGAGCGCGACAACGTCGGGATCGTGATCTTCGGCGCCGACGCCGCCATCGCCGAGGGCGATGAAGTGCGTCGTCTGGGCGAAATCGTCGACGTGCCGGTGGGCAAGGGCCTGCTCGGCCGCGTGGTCAACCCGCTGGGCGAGCCCATCGACGGCAAGGGCCCGATCGTCGAGGCCGAGCGCCGCCGCGTGGACGTCAAGGCGCCCGGCATCATCCCGCGCAAGTCGGTGCACGAGCCGGTGCAGACGGGCCTGAAGGCCATCGATACCCTGATCCCCATCGGGCGCGGCCAGCGCGAACTGATCATCGGCGACCGCCAGACCGGCAAGACCGCCGTGGCCATCGACGCCATCCTGAACCAGAAGGCGATCAACGCCGGCACGGACGAGAGCGCCAAGCTCTACTGTATCTACGTCGCCATCGGTCAGAAGCGC
>JBBROW010000032.1:0-48391 GCA_038228945.1 Caulobacterales bacterium | reverse complement strand
GGTGACCTCAACCGATCCGCCGTCGGCGTCTTCCTCTGTGACCGTGTGCGCCACCAGTAGGATCACGACGCCCTGGACCGCCCCAACGGTTTGCCACCGCTGTTCGCCGCCCTCGATGCGATCCTGCACGGAGACGTGCAGCGGATCCTGAAATACCTGCCGGGCTTCCTCGAAGCTCACACCGTCATGCTTGCGCTGATTTGAGAGGTTCTTAGCCTCGTCCCATTCAAATCGGACGCTGGTCATGGCTTCCATATAATTATGGATTTGTAATTACACAAGCCGCCCGATCACGGCCAGCAGTGACGTCAACAGCCCGCTTCGCTAGCCGGTCCCCGCCGAGCTGAGGGCATTGTAACGGTGAACGCGTCCGGCCCAGCCTACCTGGCCACGCCCGCTTTCCACCGATGGCGGAAGTTCGGAACGTCCGCTGATCGGAGGAGCGCACTAGCAGATGCCCCTACCCCGCCGGCGTCAGCGAGATATCGACCATGATCTCTGCCGAGATCGCTTCCAGCGCCGCCTGGACCTGGCCCACGCTCAGCGCCGGGGGAAGGCGAAGGCGGGCCTGGAGGTTGAACAGCGGAGCGCCGGAGTGGGGTTCGGCGGTGATGCCGGTCTGGAAGGTCTCGATGTTGGCGCCAAGGCCGCTGAGCACGGAGGTGACCTGGTTGACGATCCCCGGCCGGTCCTGGCCGACCAGGCTGAAGTGCAGTGTTTCACCGTCCAGGTTAAGGTCGGCAGGGTCGGGAGCCTCGACGGCGGGGGCGATCCGCACCTCCAGGCCGTGGGCGTCCACCGCGCGCACGGCCGACCGCAAGGCCTCGACGGCGTCAGCCTCAAGCGCCACGAGCACCGATCCGACGTAGAGGCCGCCCAGCCGGCTGAGATGGCTCTCAAGCCAGTTGCCGCCGGCGGAGAGCACCGCAGCGGCCAGGGCCTGGGTGAGGCCGGGACGGTCGCTGCCGACCACGCTCAAGACGAACAACGCCATCGGCCGGGCCTCCCCGCCTTTCCCTTTCCCTACCCCTAGGCCTGCTCCGCAGCCTCCATCGCCGCCTTCGACGCCGCCATCATCTTTTCGAAGGCGCCGGAACGGATCAGTTCACGCCGCTCTTCCAGGCCGCGGTGAAGTTCGACCAGGATGCGGGCGGCGTGTTCGTTCTGCTGGATGGCGGCCCAGTAGGCGGCGACGGCGGGGTTGCCGGGGATGGGGTTGTCGATACCGGTCTGGGACAGGACGTTCTCCACCAGGAACATGGCCGGGACCAGGGCGCAGTCGGCCAGGGTCAGGCGGCCGCAGCAGGCGAAGCCGTCAGCGCCGACCATGCGGCCCAGGGCCTTGATATTGCGCACCACCTGGCCGCCGAGCAGCTCGACGACCCCCTCGTTGCGGGTCTTGGCCCGGGTCTGGGGCGAGAGCATGAACATGTTGTTCATGATGTAGATGTCGCCGATGCGGGCCAGGGTGCGGATGTGGGCGCTCTCACGCGGGGTGGCGCCCAGCAGGGTGGGCTGGGGATAGACCTCCTCCAGATATTCCGAGATCACCTCGGATTCCGGCATCATGTCGCCGTCGATGTCGAGCACCGGGATGCGGCCGATGGGGAAGTCCTCGCGGAACTTCGGCGTGCCGAAGGTGGACGGACGCTCGATGGCGATGTCGGTGAGGCCCTTGGCGTAGATCTGCATCCGCACGCGGGCGGAATAGGGGCTGAGGTCCCCGGAATAGAGCTTCATCATGGCGGCGTTTCCTTTTGGCGTTGTCTTGGTCTTGGCGTGGGGCACAGCCACGCTGGGTCGGCGGCACAGAACCACAGACGAGGCCGCTTGTGCACCCGCTAGACGCGCCCTGGAGATACGACAACGCCGCCGTCTCGCTGGAGACGGCGGCGCTTTCGACCTATACGGCCCAGACCCGGCCTGGACCTACCAGATGCGGACGCGCTGTTCCGGCGGGATGTAGTCCGGATCGCCAGGCTTCACGCCCCAGGCGTCGTACCAGGCGTCGACGTTGCGCATCGGGCCGACGACCCGTTCGTGCGGCGGCGAGTGGGGGTCGCTGACCAGCTGGCGCTTGAGGGTCTCGTCGCGCGAGGCGCCGCGCCAGACCTGGGCCCAGCCGAGGAACACCCGCTGGTCGCCGGTCAGCCCGTCCAGCACCGGGGCCGGCTGGCCCTTCAGCGACATATGATAGGCGTCCAGTCCCAGCAGCACCCCGCCCAGGTCGGCGATGTTCTCGCCCATGGTCAGCTGGCCGTTGACGTGCGCGCCCTTCAGCGGCTCGAACGCCGAGTACTGGGCGCCCAGGCGATCGGCCTGGACCTGGAACTTGGCGGCGTCGTCGGCGGTCCACCAGTCGGTGAGGCTGCCGTCGCCGGCGTATTGCCGTCCCTCGTCGTCGAAGCCGTGGGTCATCTCGTGGCCGATGACGCCGCCGATGGCGCCGTAGTTCACCGCCATGTCGGCGGTGGGATCGAAGAACGGCGGCTGCAGGATCGCCGCCGGGAAGACGATCTCGTTCTCGGTGGGGGAGTAGTAGGCGTTGACGGTCTGGGGCGTCATGCCCCACTCGGCCTTGTCCACCGGGCCGTACAGGCGCTTGACCTGACGGTCCCAGTCGAACTGGGCCGAGCGGCGCACGTCGCCATAGAGGTCGGCGGCGTCGATGCGCAGGGCGCTGTAGTCGCGCCACTTGTCCGGATAGGCGATCTTGACGCCGAACTTGGACAGCTTGTCGAGGGCGCGGGCGCGGGTCTGGGGGCTCATCCACGCCACCCGTTCGATCCGGGCGCGCAGGGCGGCGCGCAGATCGCCCACCAGCGCCTGCATCTTGGCCTTGGCCTCCGGCGGGAAGTAGGCGGCGACGTAGAGCTGGCCGACCGCCTCGCCGATGTCGCCGTCAAGGGTGGCGGCGGCGCGCTTCCAGCGAGGCTTCTGCTCCAACTGGCCGCCCATGACCTTGGCGCGGAACTGGAAGTTGGCGTCGACGAAGCTCTTCGACAGATAGGGCGCGGCGTTGTCGGCCAGGTTGAAGGCCTCATAGGCCTGCAGGGTGGCGATCGGGGTGTCGGCGAAGATCTTGGCGATCTTGGGGAAGGCGGACTTTTCCCCCACCACCACCCGCTTGGCGCTGCCCAGTTCGGCGCCGGCCATGAAGGCGGCCCAGGGGAAGCCCGGCGCGGCCTTGGCCAGTTCAGCCGGGCTCATGGCGTTGTAGGTCTTCACCGGGTCGCGCTGTTCAGTCTTGGACCAGCTGGCCTGGGCGATCTGGGTCTCCATGGCGACCACGGCCTTGGCGGCGTCCTGGGGATGCGGCCAGCCGGCGAGGGTCAGCATCTGGGCGACATAGGCCTCGTACTTGGCCTTCTGGTCGGCGAAACTGGCCTGAAGATAGTAGTCGCGGTCGGGCAGACCCAGGCCCGCCTGGGAGATTAGGACCGCGTAGTGCTTGGGGTCCCTGGCGTCCGTGCCGATGCTCACCGCGAAGGGGCTGTTGGCGAAGTTGGTGTTGGACGCGCCCATCAGGCGGGCGAGGGCCGCGCGGGTGGTGGCGGCCTTGATCGCGGCCAAGTCATGGGCCAGCGGCGTGGCGCCAAGGGCCTCGGCCCGGGCCTCGTCCATGAAGGCGCGGTAGAAGGCGCCGACCTTGGCCTGGTCGCCAGTGGCCTTGGTGTTGGCCGCGGCAGTTTCCATGACCACTCGGGTGCGCTGTTCGGACAGGGCGGCCAGGGCGTCGAAGGCGCCGTAGCGGGTGCGGTCGGCCGGGATCACCAGGGTCTTCAGATAGGTCCCGTTGGCGTACCGGTAGAAGTCCGTCCCCGGGGCGACGCTGGTGTCGCGTCCGGCCAGGTCGAAGCCCCAGGCGCCGCTGCGCATGGGGGCGGCCACATTGGCGGCGTCGTCAGCGGCGGTGGCGGTGAAGCCGGCGCCGGCGACAAGCGCCACGACGGCGGCGCTGAGGAGGAGATTTCTCATGGTTTGGCAGGGTTCTCGGCAAGGGTTTGCAAGGCGACGGCACATTGCAACAAGAACCGGCCTGCCAGCGCCTTACAAATTGTTCATGCGAAGTGACCCCGCCCGGCCTCACGCCGGGATGTTCAGCGCCTCCAGGGCCTGGGCGCGGACCGCCTTGTAGTCGAGCTTGCCGTTGGCGGCGCGGGTGATCGGGGCCAGGACCAGTTCACGCGGCTCCTTGTAGGCGGCCAGGTGCTGGCGGACGTGTTCCGACAGCAGTTGCAAGCTGGGCGCCTCGCCCTCGACCTCCACCACCGCGCAGATACGTTCGCCAAAGCGGGCGTCCGGCACCCCGACCACGGCCGCGTCGCGCACGCCGGGATATTTCTTGATCGCCTCCTCCACCTCTTCGGGGAAGACCTTCTCGCCGCCGGTGTTGATCACCTGTGAGCCACGGCCCAGCAGCTTCAGGGAGCCGTCGGCCTCGACCGTGGCGAAGTCACCGGGGACGGACCAGCGCTTGCCCTCGAAGGTGCGGAAGGTGCGGGCCGACTTTTCCGGATCCTTGTAATAGCCCGTTGGCAGGAAGCCGGAGACGCAGACAAGGCCCCGCTCGCCCGAGCCCGGCTCCACCCGGCGACCCTCCTCGGTGAAGACGGCGCTGTTGGGACCGACCATGAACTTGGCGGTTTCGGCGGTGGCGCCGGCGGCGGATGACGAGGCGCCCAGGCCCACCGCCTCGGACGAGCCCAGGCTGTCGAAGATGGCGCAGTCGGGCAGATGCTTCAGCAGGCCCTGCTTGTTCTCCATGCTCCAGACGGTGCCGGAGGACCCCAGACGGCGCAGGTTCGACAGGTCCCAGCGGCCGGGGTTGGCGTCCAGCTCCTCCAGCATCGGGGCGGCGAAGGCCATGCCGACGATGGCCGCGCCGGCGGCCTTCAGGCGCTCGGCCTCGTTCCAGAACTCCACGGCGGTGAAGCGGGTGGAGGGCAGGCTGGCCACCGTGCCGCCGGCGGTGAGAGAGCCCATGGAGGTGAACTGGGCGGTGCCGTGCATCAGCGGCGCGGCGGCGATGGTGACCCCCGGGTCGGCCAGCTTGGCGCGCTCGCCGGCTTCCTCGGTGGAGGTCAACGGGGGAACGCCCATCAGCACATTGCCCCCGGCCCCCAGAACGAAGAACAGGTCCTCCTGGCGCCACATCACCCCCTTGGGCATGCCCGTGGTGCCACCGGTGTAGAGGATCAGCAGGTCATCGCCCGAACGGCCCCAGGGCGCTTCGACCCGCCCCGCGGCGCCGGCGACGCCCTTGCCGACGATGGCGTCGTAGTCGGCGGCGAAGGCCGGGACGCGATGGCCGGGCTCCGCCACCGCGATCCAGGTCTTCACCCCCGGCAGGCGGCCGCGGATCTGTTCCACGGTGGGGGCGAAGGAGGCGTGGAACACCACCGCCTCGGCGTCGGCGTTGTCGAACAGATAGGTCAGCTCTTCGGCGACATAGCGGTAGTTGGTGTTCACCGGGGCCAGCCCGGCCTTGAAGGCGGCGAAATAGGTCTCGAGGTATTCGGGGCCGTTATAGAGGTAGGCGGCGACCTTGGACTGATGCGTCAGGCCGCTGTCCAGCAGGTGGCGGGCCAGGCCGTTGGCGCGGCGATCGAAGTCGCCCCAGCTGACCACCGTCTGCCCACGGATCTGGGCGGGACGCTCCGGCACGGCGGCGGCCACGGATTCCCAGAGGTTGGCATAGGTCCAGACGGTCATGACAGCTTCGCTCCCAGTAAGTTTTCTTGGACCGTAGCTCGGCTGCTCCTGGGGAAGTCAAATGCGACCCGCCGGGCTATCGCCCGTCCGCGCCTTGCCGCCATAGTGGGCCATGGCCGGCCCCGTCCCCACCGAGAACTACAAGGATGTCGTGCTGTTCCTGGCCACCGCCGGGGTGGTCGTACCGCTGTTCAAGCGGCTGAAGTTGAGCCCGATCCTGGGGTTCATGCTGGCCGGGGTGGCGCTGGGACCGCATGGCCTGGGCGCGCTGACCGACGCGGCGCCGTGGCTGAACTATCTGACGGTCTCGCGGCCCGCGGAGATCAGTGAGATCGCCGAGCTGGGGGTGGTGTTCCTGCTGTTCATGATCGGGCTGGAGCTATCCTGGGAGCGGCTGCGGTTGATGCGGCGGCTGGTGTTCGGCCTGGGCGGAGCGCAGGTGGCGACCTGCCTGGCGCTGGGCGCGGCGGCGGCCGTGGCCCTGGGCGCGCCATGGCCGGCGGCCCTGACTGTCGGCGCGGCCCTGGCCCTGTCGTCCACCGCCCTGGTGATGCCGGCCCTGGTGGAGCATCGCCGCCAGCACGGCGAGGGCGGGCGGGCGGTGTTCGCGGTGTTGTTGTTCCAGGACCTGGCGGTGGCGCCGATCCTGATCACCCTGACCCTGGCTAGCGGCGGGGCCGCGACGGACCCGCTGCGCCTGTTGGCCGCGTTCGCCCCCGCGGTGATCGGCCTGGCGGTGCTGGTGGCGGCGGGGCGTCTGCTGCTGCGGCCGCTGCTGAAGTCGGTGGCGCGGGCCAAGAGCAGCGAGCTGTTCATGGCCGCCTGCCTGCTGGTGATCATCGGCGCTGGACTGGTGTCGGCGATCAGCGGCCTGTCCATGGCGCTTGGCGCCTTCATCGCCGGCCTGCTGCTGGCAGAGACAGAGTTTCGGCACGAGGTCGAGGTGCTGATCGAACCGTTCAAGGGCCTGCTGCTGGGGCTGTTCTTCCTGTCGGTGGGGATCGGTCTGGACCTGTCGCTGCTGGCGCGGGAGCCGATGCTGGTGCTGGGGGCGGCGGTGGGGCTGGTGGCCCTGAAGGGGGTGGCGGTGAGCGGCCTGGCGCGGCTGTTCGGCCTGAAGACCCGTGCCGCTTTGGAGACCGGCCTGGCCCTGGCGGCGGGGGGCGAATTCGCCTTCGTGATCCTGAACCAGGCGCTGAAGCAGCACATCGTCGCGCCGGCCCTGGGCGAGGCGATGCTGGTGGCGGCGGGCCTGACCATGTTCGCCTCCCCCTTCCTGACCGCCCTGGGCGCGCGGCTGGGCGCGGTTCGCCACGCGGCGCCGGAGCTGCCGCCGCCGCCGCAGGACGGCGAGGCGCGGGTGCTGGTGGTGGGCTATGGCCGGGTGGGGCGGCTGGTGGCGGAGATGCTGGACGCCCACCAGATCGCCTGGCTGGCCGTGGAGCGTGACACGCGGCTGGTGGAAGCGGCGCGGCGGGAGGGCGGTGAGGTATTCTTCGGCGACGCCAGCCGCCCGGATCTGTTGAGCCGCCTGGGGCTGATGCAGGCCAGGGCGCTGGTCTGCACCATGGACGCGCCGGAAACCGCGGAGGCGGTGACCGCCGCCGCCCGGGGGCTGCGCCCAGACCTGACCATCGTCGTGCGGGCCCGCGACGCCCGCCACGCCCGACGGCTGTACGACCTGGGCGCCACCGACGCGGTGCCCGAGACCGTCGAGGCGTCATTGCAGCTGTCCGAAGCAACCCTGGTGGATATCGGCATTCCCATGGGCCTGGTCATCGCCTCGATCCACGAGCGGCGCGATGCCTACAGGAAGGAGCTGAACCGGCCCGAAGCGCTGGGCGGCAGGCGGCGCCGGCTGAGGGACGCGGGTAGCTAGAATAGGCTCTAGTGGTGCGCCAACTGGTCCTGGATGCGGATGATCGCGGGACCCAGGATGACGGTGAACAGCACCGGCAGGAAGAACAGGATCATCGGCACGGTGAGCTTGGCCGGCAGGGCGGCGGCCTTTTTCTCCGCCGAGGCCAGACGCAGGTCACGGTTTTCCTTGGCCATCACCCGCAGGGCACCGCCCAGCGGCGTGCCGTAGCGCTCCGCCTGGATCATGGCGGTGACCACGGACTTGATGCCGGGGTGGTTGGTGCGCTTAGCCAGGCCTTCATAGGCCATGCGGCGCTCGGGCAGGTAGGACAGTTCCGCGGTCAGCAGGGTCAGTTCCTCGGCCAGCTCGATGGAGCTGCCGCCGACTTCCTGGCCAACCTTCTGGATCGCCATCTCGATGGACATGCCGGATTCGACGCAGATCAGCAGCAGGTCCAGGGCGTCGGGAAAGGCGGCGACGATGGAATCCCGGCGCTTCTGAGAGATGTTGGAGATGTAGAGGTTGGGGGCGTAGTAGCCGATCACCACGAAGGCCATGCAGGCGGTGAGCTTCTGCAGCAACGGCAGGTGGAAGCCGTTGATCAGGAACAGGTAGATCGTCGCCGTCGCGCCCAGGACGAAGGGCATGACGAAGCGGAAGAAATAGAACCGCGTGATGGCGCTGGGGCCGCGCAGGCCGGCCTGGGCCAGCTTTTCCTGCACATTGGTGTCTTCCAGCAGCCGCGTGAGCTGCAACCGCTCGACGATGTTCTTGTAGACGCCTTCGTCGGTCTGACGCAGCGAGGAGGAGGTGGCCTTGTTGCTGGCCAGGGCCTCACGCGACTTGCGCCGCAGCTCCTCGCGCCGGTTGGCCACCGACTTCAGCCGCGCTTCGAGCCCGCCCCGATTGAAGTAGGGCATGGCCAGGGTGACGATGGTGGCGAAGGTGATCACGGCCGTGAAGGCCATGAACAGGTTGTCGGGGTTGGTGAGGGTTGCGGCGAGATCCTGATCCATGACCGCGCCTCAGAACTTGAAGTTGATCATGCGGCGCATGACCCAGATGCCGAAGGACATCCAGGAGATGCCGCCCAGGAGCATCAGCTGGCCGCGGTGATCGTGGAACATCGGGTACATATAGTGGGGCTGGGTGATGGAGATCATCGTCACCACGCCGGGCGGCAGGCAGCCGATGATGAAGGCCGAGGCGGTGGCTTCGGACGACAGCGCCTTGATCTTCTCACGCATCAGCTTGCGGGCGCGCAGCACCGCCGACAGGTTGCCCAGGGCCTCGGCCAGGTTGCCGCCGGTCTTCTGCTGCACGTTCATGACGATGGCGAAGAAACGCAGCTCCGCGGTCGGCGTGCGGGCGTACATCTTCTCCAGCGCCTGGTCGAAGGTGACCCCCATGCCGATGGCCTCCATCAGGCGGCGGAATTCGCCGGCCAGGGGCTCGGGCGTTTCACGGCCGATGATCTTCAGGCAGTCGTGCACCGGCAGGCCCGACTTGATGCCGCGGACGATGATGTCCATGGCGTCAGAGAAGGCCTCGGTGAATTTCTTAATGCGGGCCTTGGCCAGGAACCCCACCGTCCACAGCGGCAGGCCCACGCCCATGGCGGCGCCCAGGATCGGCGCGGCCCAGATCGGCTGGCGCAGGAAGACCACCGCCAGCATCACCACCACGCCAACGACCCCGCAGGCGGCGTAGTAGATCGGCGGGGTGATGCTCAGGCCCGCCTGCTGCAGCTTGTTGGCCAAGGTCAGCTGGGCCTTCTTGGCCTGCCGGTCCTGGTCCTTGAGGCTTTTGACGATCTGCTTTCGGCGGGCTTCGGGGGTGTTGGCGGCGTTTCGGGCGGCGCGGGCGCGACCTTCCCGGGTGGTGACGGCGCCGGCGATGGCCTGGACGCGCTTGTTGGTCTTGGCCTGGCTAGGCTGGACGCCGGCGAAGGCGAAACCCACCCCGACCACGGCGATGAACCCCAACAAGGCGCCGATGATGATCAGCATGCGCCCTACTCCGCCGCGTCCAGGGCCTCGGCGAGCTCTCGCTCAAGGCCGTAATAGCGGGCGCGGTCCCAGAAGCGGGGCCGGGCGATGCCGGTGGAGCGGTGACGGCCCAGCACACGACCGTGCTCGTCCTCGCCGGTGATCTCGTAGACGAACAGATCCTGGGTGACGATGACGTCGCCTTCCAGGCCGACGACCTCGGTGACGTGGGTGATGCGGCGCGAGCCGTCGCGAAGGCGGGCGGCCTGGATAATCACGTCCACCGAACCGACGATCATCTCGCGGATGGTCTTCGAAGGCAGGCCGTAGCCGCCCATGGTGATCATCGATTCCATCCGGCTGATGGCTTCACGCGGGGAGTTGGCGTGCAGGGTGCCCATGGAGCCGTCGTGGCCGGTGTTCATGGCCTGCAGCAGGTCGAAGGCTTCAGGTCCGCGGACTTCGCCGACGATGATCCGTTCGGGGCGCATCCGCAGGCAGTTCTTGACCAGGTCGCGCATGGTGATCGCGCCGGTTCCCTCAAGATTGGGGGGGCGCGTCTCGAGGCGCACCACGTGCGGCTGCTGCAGCTGCAGTTCGGCGGCGTCCTCGCAGGTGATCACCCGCTCGGTGGGGTCGATGAAGGCGGTGAGGGTATTGAGCAGGGTAGTCTTGCCAGAGCCCGTACCGCCGGAGATGACGATGTTGCAGCGTGAGGCGCCGATGACGCCAAGGACGCGCGCGCCTTCCGGGCTGATCGAGGAATACTCGACTAGGTTCTTCATGGTCAGCTTGTCCTTCCGGAATTTCCGGATGGTCAGGGTCGGGCCGTCCAGCGCCAGGGGCGCGGAGATGACGTTGACGCGGCTGCCGTCGGGCAGGCGGGCGTCACAGATGGGGGAGCTTTCGTCGACCCGCCGGCCGACCTGGCTGACGATGCGCTGGCAGATGTTCATCAGCTGGCCGTTGTCGCGGAAGCGGACGTTGGTCAGCTGGACCTTGCCGTCGACTTCGATGAACACCCGGTTGGCGCCGTTGACCATGATGTCGGCGATGTCGTCGCGGGCCAGCAGCGGTTCCAGGGGGCCGTAGCCGAGGACATCATTGATGATGTCCTGGACCAGCATGTCCTGCTCGGCCACCGACATGGTGACATTCTTGATCGCCACCAGCTCAGCGACGATGTCGCGGATTTCCTCGGCCGCCGACTTGGAGTCCAGCTGCGCCAACTGGGCCAGGTCGATGGTGTTAAGCAGGGCGTTGAAGATCGTGGTCTTGGTGGCGTGGTAGTAGTCGCTCTGCTCGCGGACGATCTCCGTGGCCGCCGGCGCCGCGCCCTGAGCGGCGCTCATCTGTTCGAAACCCGCCGTGGCCTTGGGCGCGGGCTTGCTCGGCGCGGGCGCGGGGGCGCCGGGGGCCGGGGCGGCTGTCGGCTCAATGCGCTGCGGACGCGTGGCGATGGAGGCGCCTCCGGCCGCGGCCGGAGGCGGCGCCTGCCGCGTCGAAGGTGTGTCTGGTCCGCGCTTACCGAACACTAGGACCTACTTCCGTTTGAACAAGGACGAGAGAACCGAGGTCTTGGCGACTGGAGACGCCGTGGCCTCACGCTGGTTGAGCAGAAGGCGAGTGAGCTGGTCGATGGACTCGCCGGTCTTGGTCTTGGCGGCGACTTCCATGATCATCTGGCCGTTGTTGGCCGCCTGGCCGAAGGCCTTGGCGTCGAAGCCGATGGCCATGACCGGCTGAATGCCCAGGGCGTCGCCGAAGTCCTTCAGCGGGATCTCGGGACGGCCGGGCACGCCGACCTTGTTCAGCACGACCTTAGGCTGGGTGTCGTTGGGACGCGCCGCCTTGACCAGGTCGATGATGTTCTTGGCGTTGCGCAGGCTGGCCAGGTCCGGCTCGGCGACAATGACCAGATCGTCGGCGGTGAGCAGCATGCGGCGCTTCCACACCGTCCAGGCGTGCGGCAGGTCGAGGATCACATAGGGCGCGGCGGCGCGGATCTTCTGGATGACCTCCTCGAAGATCTCCGGGTCGATGGCATAGTCCTGGTCCAGGGTGGCCGGGGCAGCGAACAGGCTGAGATGGTCGGTGTGCTTGACCATCATCCGGTCCATCAGCACCGGGTCCAGGCGATCGGGTTGCGACAGGGCATCGAGGATGCCCTGCAGCGGATCGTGGTTGAAGTTGAGGCCCGCGGTGCCGAAGGCCAGGTCCAGGTCGACGATCACCGTGCCGGCGTGCATGCGCTCGGAAATCTCGTGCGCGATGTTATGCGACAAGGTGGAGGCGCCGGCCCCACCCTTGGCCGAGCAGAAGGCGATCTGACGGCCGATGAAGGGGGCGGACGGGTCGGCGTAGAGGGTGGTCACCGCGGCGATCAGTTGCAGGGTCCGCAACGGCGGCACCAGATATTCGCTGACCCCGCGACGGATGAGCTCGCGATAGAGGGCGATGTCATTGGCCTGGCCGATGACCACCACCTTGGTGCCCGGATCGCAGACCTCGGCCAGGCGGTCGAGGAGGCTGAGCATCCGGGGGGCCGGATCGCTGCTCTCGACGATCACCAGGGAGGGCGTCGGCTGGGTCTGGTAGTATTCGGCCGCGGCGGTCAGGCCGCCGGTGCGCACCACGGTGGAAGCGCGCTCCATGCGGCGATCGCCGGCGGCGCCGCGGATCATGTCGCCGGTCTCGGGCGCTTCGCAGAAGGCATGAATGGTGATGCGCGGCACCACCGGCTCGCCCAGCGCATGCGGCACGTGTGGGGCGAAATCATGGGTCGCCACCTGGCCGACCTGAGGGGCGGTGTCCGGAACGGTGGACTCCTCCTCCGTTTCAACCCGGGCGCGATGCTGGGGGGGCGGCAGGTCGGCGAAGGGATCGGTGGCCGGCTCGGCGGGCGGCGGCGAGAGGCCCGCGAACGGATCGGGGTGGGGCGTGGCGGTGGGGACCGTCAGGTCTTCGTCGCGCCAGGCTTCGTCGTCCAGGCCACTGAGACCACTGAGACCACCCACGGCCGGGCCGGGGCTCAGGCCGACGAACGGGTCTGGATGAACGCCGTCGCTGGGGTGGTCGACGGGCGTCTCGCGCCAGTCGTCATCGCTGTTGGTCGGGGCGGCGAACTCGTCGTCGGCCTCGAATTCCAGGTCAAAGGGGTCGGATTCGGCTGATTTGGGCTGCATGAAACGGGCCTTAGTGAACAGCCGTGGAGACGGCGCCGTTAGCTTGATCGTCCTTCGCGCTCGAGGTCGTCTCGCCCTTGCGGTAATGATCCAGCACGGTCTGACGACGAGCCGCGTCGGCGGGATCCATATGCCGCGGCGACAACAGATCGGCGGGGTTGGCGATTTCGGCGGCGATATTGGCGGTGATCGCGCAACCGAAGTTGTTGTATTCGCGGTTGTCCTTGGTGGCGGTCAGGTTTTCCCAGTCCCGGCCACACTGCGGACCCTTGGCGACAAAGGCGGCATAGCCGACCACGACCGGCGCCTGGTGGTCGCCGGCGGCGTCGTAGCCGACGATCTTGACCCGGTCCGGGTTCATGCCGTGGGCCAGCAGATAGTCGCGGGCGTCCACGGTGGTGCGATAGACGGCCTGGGGATCGGCGCCGTTGGACGGCGACTTGAGCAGGACGTCACCGCCCTGCACGCCGGTCCAATGTTCGACGAAGATGCCCAGCGCCGTGACCTGGTTGGGCGAGAGGCCCTGGGCGCGGGGCGCCAGGCGCAGCTCCTCGGGATGCTCGCGCACCTCGATGGCGAAGCGTTCCGTGGGGGTCAGGGCCGTGGCCGGCGCCGGTTTGTTGACAACATCGTCGTCGGTTGCGCAGGCGCTGAGCGCCAGGCTGGCGAGAAGGATGAGCGAAGTGCGGATCATCATCTGGGTCCTTCTCATTCGACCACGTAGCCATAGGGACCCTGATAGGTCCGCCCGGCGGTCGCCTCGGGGGCGCGCTTGTTGGCCTTGTTGATGCGACCCAGCAGGACCGTGTCGATGTCGTTGGCCATCTGGAGGCCATCGACCGGGGTCTGCAGGTCCTGCGGGCTGGCCGGGTTCACGAGATAGGGCGTGATCATGACCACCAGTTCTGTCTGGCCGGCCTGGTAATCGCGCGAGCGGAACAGGGCGCCCAGGACCGGCATGTTCATCATGCCCGGCACTGAATCGAGGTCTTCCTTGGTCTTATCCAGCAACAGGCCGGCGATCATCATCGACCCGCCCGAAGGCAGTTCGACGGTGGTTTCGGCGCGGCGCACGGTCAGGGAGGGAACCACCAGGACGGGCGCGCCCGTACCACTGGTCAGCGAGAACGACCCCTCGTTCGACAGTTCGGAAACCTCGGTGGAGACCTTCAACGAGATTCGGCCGCCGGAGAGCACCACTGGGGTGAAGCCGAGCCCGACGCCGAAGGGTTTGAACTCGATGGACACCTTGCCGGTGTTGTCCTGGCCGGTGGGCACCGGGAACTCGCCGCCGGCCAGGAACTTGGCCGACTCGCCGGAAATGGCGGTCAGGTTCGGCTCGGCCAGGGTGCGGACCAGGCCTACCCGCTCGAAGGCCTGGATGGTGGCGTTGGCCTGGTTGAGGCCGGGGCTACCCGAGGTGGTCTGGGTGGTGGCGGTCTGCCAGTTGGCGAAGCCGCTGCCGGGACCGTGAACGATCTGGGAGCACGTGCCCGCCTGGCCGCCGGAACAGGGGACCTGCAACTCCGGCTGCTTGGTGGTGTCGAGATTATAGCCGCCGGTGAGGCCGCCCAGCAGGGCGCCGTTCACCCCATAGGTGGGCGCGTGGTTGAGCAGGAACTGCGCAATGCCCGCCTGGCCTTCCAGGGCCGCCAGATTGAAGCCTAGCTGTTTGATCACCTGGCGCTGCATCTCGACGATGCGCACCTTGAGCATCACCTGGTCCTTGCCGGCGATGGTGAGCATGTTGATGACCAGATCGGGCTTGTCGACTGCGGCCCGGGCCAGTTGAACCGCCTTGTCGGCGTCGGATGCGTTGGTGACCACGCCGCTGAGCACGAGGCTGCCGTTCATGCCTTCGACGTGGACCCGGGCGCCCGGTACGACCCGGTTGATCATCTCGCTGACCACGGCGCCATCGATATCCACGCGGATATCCAGCGACAGAATCCGGCGACCGGCGGCGTCGAAGAAGATCGCGTCGGTGGTGCCTTCCTTCATGCCCAGGACGGAGATGCGGCGCGGCGTGCGCAACAGCACATCCGCCACCCCCGGGCGCGTCACCAGGACGTCGCGGGCGTCGACGGGCCGATCGATCAGGGCCGACTTACCGGCCGGAATGGCCAGCGATTGCGACGTGGCGCCGGCGGTGAGATCGACCCGCACGGTGGCGGGGGCATAGGCGCTGGATGCAGACGCGGTCGCGGTTGCGGTAGAAGCCGCCATCGCCGCGGCGGCCGGCGCCGTGGCCGCGATCAGCGCGGCGACGGCCAGGGCCGTGGATTTCAGAAGGCTTCTCATCGCGACACCGTCACTTGGTTCATCTGGCCGCCCCGGATGAGGCGGATAGCCGAGCCGGAGCCAGCGATAGGGGGATGGCCGGCCAGACCGGCCGTGTCGGCGTAGGAGCGCAGGGCCAGCATGATATTGCCTCGGGCCTTGGCTTCGGTGATCAGGGGCGCGGCCTCGGCCGGCACCTCTATGGTCAGGGTCGCCGCGATCGTGGAGTGGCCGTTCTTGGGCGGATCCGTGCTCTGGTCCACCGCCAGCACGCGGACGTTGGAGACCACGATCTCGTTGATATAGGCGGTGCCGGCGCCGTGGTGGTTGGCGTCGGGGAACGACTGCATGACGTCCACCCGGTCGCCCGGCTGGACAAAGCCGCCCACGCCGGCTTCGGCGTTCACCGGCACGGCCACGGCGCGCATGCCGGGCTTGAGCACCACGGAAAGGAAGCCGCCGTCGCCGGCGCGGACGATCTTGCCGGCGACGATGGGCTCGCCCTTGGAAAGTTCGGAGCGGACGACAGAGCCAACCAGGGCCTGCATCGCCGGGCCGCCGCTGCTGATGGCGTCCTTGGCCGCGGTTTGCACGTCCTTCACCGTGCCGGCGGCGCCGACCGGCTTGGGGGTGCTCTGCACGCCGTCGGTGATGTAGGCGGCGTTGACCGTCTCGGCCGGCCAGGGCTGCCAGACCATGTCTTGATCGGTCAGGCGCGCGCCCACGGCGAGGTCATGGCCAGCGACCAACACGCGGGTGGTCATCTTCGGCTGCGCGGTGGCAGCCACGGCGCTGGGCGCCGTTGGCTTTGAGCTCATGTTGCGCAGCAGCAGCGCGACCATGACGGCCGCGATGGCGGCGACGATCAAGATCGCTATTCGAACTGGGTTCATCGGTCTCGCGCGGCCCCCGCACGTCGGATTGCTGAGAAGGCGTCGCCACGATTCCGGCGCCGCCCATTGTTGATTCGGCTCGCAACCCTTCTGGCGCCCGGCGAGAGTGCCCGGCCCATGGTTAACGTGGGCCTAAATGGTCGGCGCCTTTAGAAGCCGGCATGGGGACCACCCAGCAGTATGCCGGTGGGAAAGGCCGCCAGGGCGCCGACGGCGATGGCCACGCCATAGGGGGTAGCGCCTCCCGGGGTCGCCAGGCGGTCGACCCAGGAAGGGCCAACGGCGGCGAACGGTCGCAGCCAGCTCGAGCGAACGGCCAGCAGCGTCAGCGCCAGGGCGCCGCCAGCCAGCCCAGTATAGAGCATGAAGGGGGCTAGCCCCTGGACACCCAGCCAGAGGGACGCCGCCGCCATCAGCTTGGCGTCGCCGCCGCCGATCCAGCGCATGGCGAACATGACGATGCCCAGCACCAGCATGACCAGGCCCACCAGGGCCGACCAGCCCATGCTGGACAACGGCACGCCGACCACGACGGCGGCGGGCACGAAAGCGACCGCGAGGGCCACGGAGATCCAGTTTGGGATGGTGAAGGTCGTCAGGTCCCGCACCGCGGCGACCACAACCAGGATGGCGAAGATCCCGATCAGCAGGGGACGGGCGGTGTCGAGCGCCATGGCTGTATCCATACCGGAGAAGTTGACGCGCAGATTGGCCCCAACCAGGTGAACCAATGGTTTCGATCGCGCCGATCACCGCCGGCATGAGCCCAATGGAAAGGCCGCGGCGATCACCGCGGCCTTGGGCAATGGGGTCCCGAAAGGTCTTTGACAAATCAGCGTCAAAGCCAGCCAGGGCCGGAAACATTTAGCGGATGGAAGTCCCGACGGTCGTGAAGCTGCTGTTCAGATTTGTCCCGACGGTCGTAACAGCGGTGATAATCACCACGGCGATCAGGGCGACGATCAGGCCGTACTCAATAGCGGTGGCGCCAGATTCGTCCCGCAGAAACCGTTTGAAGAGATTCGACATGCGTGTGCTCCAGAAAGGCGAGCAAAAGGGCACGGCCTCCACGGAGCGCCCCCGCTCGATACCTGTATATATTGCACCTCGGTCTTAAACGGACGTGAAACTTCTTGGTGAAATCTAATTAACCGTAAACGCACGAAAAAGGCCGCGGCTTTCGCCGCGGCCTTTCCGTAATGTCGTCTGAAGCTAGCGACTAGCGGATCGAGGTGCCGACCGTGGTGAAGCTCGTGTTCAACTTGGTGCCGACCGTGGTCACGGCAGTGATGATCACAACCGCGATCAGAGCGACGATCAGGCCGTACTCGATGGCCGTGGCGCCAGACTCATCCTTCATGAAACGCGTGACGAACTTGGACATTGCTTGATCTCCTTGATGCGCAAGCAGGCTTTTGAGGGATCAAGTCGTTGATCGACCTGCTTGCCCCCGAACACGAGCACACTTTGCCCCAGGGCGCTTAATGGCCAGTAAACATCGAAGTATTGTCAGAATTTTTTCTATGGTTTACTTATATTTACTATTATTTTTGATTAACCATAGCGAATTTCGGACCCGACAGGGGCCAAGAAGCTTGAATCGATACGCGTGTACGCGCGCGAGGGATGTTCAAGCTTTGTTGACCATTCCGGCCCAGCCTTAGGTCATCGACATTTTTTGAGATTCCCCGCCATGCGCCGCCTTGCCGTCCTGCTGTCCATCGTCGTGCTGAGCCCGTTGACGCTCCCCGTGGCGGCGCTTGCCGCCCCCCTGTCGGTCAATATCGACGAGGCGCAGCGGGTCACGGTCTCCCACACGGTCAAGGACGTGATCGTCGGCAACCCAATGATCGCCGACGTCGCCGTGCTGGACCCGCACCACCTGCTGGTGACCGGCAAGTCCTACGGGGTCACCAACATCCTGGTCACCGACGCCAACGGCCGAGCGGTGATCAGCCGACAGCTGGTGGTCGGCTCCGCCGATCAAGGCCGCGTCTCGATCTACCGTGGCCCGGACGTCTACAACTACGCCTGCAACGCCAAGTGCGAGCGCACGCCGATGCCGGGCGAGCGGAGCAACGGCGTCTATGACAACTGGGTCGGCCCGTACAACGAATATCCCGGCCGCGGGCGGACCGCGGTACAGAATTCGGGTCAAAATTCCGCGCCTTAAACGTCGGTTAGGCACACTGCGCTAGATTGCCGTCCGGTGGGATGTGCTGGAAAGGCGCAGGAGCGTGATTTTCGACAGGAATTCCTTGACCGGAAAGGTCTGGCGACATTTCGCCCGGGCCGAGCGCGGCGCGACGGCCGTGGAATTCGCGCTGATCGCGCTGCCCTTTTTCATGCTGCTGTTCGGCATCCTGCAACTGGGATTGCTGTTCATGGCCTCGACTACTATCGAGGGGGCGACGGTCACGGCAGCTCGGGAGATCCGTACGGGCGAGTTGCAGAACGCCGGCACCAACACCGCCGCGGGCTTTAAATCCTTGGTCTGCGCTAACATGTCCTGGCTCTCGACATCCGACTGCACCAGCAATCTCAGCGTCGATGTCCGAACCTTCGGCAACTTCGGGTCGATTACCAACACCCCGCCGGTGACCAACGGCGCCGTCGACCAGACAAAGCTACAGTTCAACTCCGGAACCAACTGCAGCATCGTGCTGGTGCGGGTCTACTATCCCTACACCCTGGTGGCGCCGACCTTTACCCCCGGCTTGCCCGACCTGGGCAACAATCAAAAACTGATCACCTTCGCCTCGGCCTTCCGGAACGAGAACTGGGGATCGAGCGGCAACTGCGGAGCCCCCTGAGGATGTTGAAGCGATTCCTTCGCGACACGGCGGGCTTGGCGGCGATCGAATTCGCCTTCATCGGCCCGGTGCTGATCACCATGTATTTCGGCGTCGCCGAACTGACTCAGGCCATGCTGGCGCAACGGCGCGCGGCGCACGCGGCGTCCAGCATGGGCGATCTCGTGGCTCAGGGCACCTCGGTGCAGGCGGCGAACTTCACCGATCTTTGGACGGTGGGTCAGACGATCATCTCGCCGTTTCCGACCGCGACCCTGAAGATGCGGGTGTCCAGCGTCGTCGCCGACGCCAGCAACAAGAAGACCGTCGCCTGGAGCGAGGGCAGCGGCCTGACGCCCCTGGTGAAGAACTCCACCATCAACACCATCCCGGCGTCGGTGATCTCGGCCAACCAGAGCGTGATCATGTCGGAGGTGCAGTATTCCTACACCTCGCCGATCGGCTACATCCTCAAGGGCGCGGTGCCGCTTAACAGCATCTATTACCTGCGGCCGCGGCTCTCCGACACGGTGGTTTGCTCGGACTGCTGATCAAGTCAGATCAGCGTCGCCGCCAGCTTGCCCAGGCGTTGCGCCAGGTCGGTGGAGTCCAGGGCGCGACCCTCCAGCGACGACACCGCCCTGACCCCGATCAGGCTGTTGGTCAGCACCATCGCCTGAACGCTGGCCAGGGCCTCCGCGCCGACCGCGACCTCCTCAGCGCGCTGGCCGGTCGCCAGCATCGCGGTCAGGACCTGGCGGCGCACGATCCCGTCCAGGACGCCGCACTGCAGAGCCGGCGTGCAGAGCCGACCCTGAGACAGCCAGAACAGGTTAGCCGCCCCGGCGCAGGCCACCTGGCCGCGTGTGTTGAGCATCACCGCCTCGTCAGCCCCGGCGGCGGCGGCCTCGGCCCGCGCCAGGACATTGTCGAGATAGGAAAGGCTTTTCAGCCGCGAGGCGGGCGAGCCCTCGTTGCGCCGCGCCCGGGCGATGATCAGCCCGGCCGGCGTGGTTGGCCGAGGCGAAGGCGCGGCGGTGGCGAACAGTCGAGGGGCCGGCGTTGCTGGCCGATTCAGGCCACGACCGCCTGAGCCGGCCGTGAGGGTCAGCCGCACGGCGGCCCGCCCTGCCCCCAGGCCGGCGTCGGCCAGGGCGTCCAGGCAGAGTTGCAACGCCAAGACCGCGTCTGGTTCCGGCAAGCCCAGCACGCCGCATCCGTGGGCCATCCGCCGCAGATGCGCCTCGAAGGCCACCAACTGCCCGTCCCGCGCCAGCAGGGTTTCGAACAGGCCGTCGCCGAGGGTCAGGCCGCGGTCGTCTGGAGGCAGGCCCTGCACGGCGCCGTCAGGCCGGCGCCGCCCTGCCGTCGCCGCGCACGAACAGCAGGCCGATGAAGCCGATCGCCAGCAGGATGGTGATGGTGGCGAAGCCGCCCTGCTGGCTGTGGAAGATCTTCGTGCCCTGATTCACCAGCAAGGGTCCCAGCCACGAGGTCGCCGCCCCCGAGACCGCGTAGGCGCCGAAATAGGCGCCCGTCTGGTCTGGCGGAGTCAGGCGGGTCAGCAGGGTGCGGCTGGAGGCGTAGTGGGCGGTGATGAAGACTGCGTTGGAAAAGCCGATCAGGATGAACACCAGCTCGGGCAGGGTTTTGAATACCGGGCTGTTCCACAGCGGGGCGTGGGCCGCCAGGTCGTAGTGCCAGAAGTACAGTATGCGGTCGGGGGCCATGCCCAAGGTGCAGAGAATGCCCAGCAGGGACATGAAGATTTCCAGCTGCACGGCGCGCTTTGGACCCAGCCACGCATCCAGCCCCCGGGCCGCGAAACCGCCGATCACCGCCAGCACCGTCAGAACGATGCCATAGAGCAGCATCTCCAAGGCGCCCCACTTCATCACCCCCACGGCGTAGAGGCCGGCGTAGATCAGCACCGCCGTCATGCCGTCGACATAGAACATCCGCGACAGCAGGAAGACGGCGGCGTCCCTTTGCTGGCGCACGGTCATCAGCATCCGCCACAGGGACCGGGCGCCATCTTTGAAGGCCTTGACGATGGAGACGCCGGTGGCCTGGGCGTCGGGGGTGAACAGCAGCAGGGGGATCGTGCCCACAACCAGCATCACCGCCGCCATCGGCCCGACGATCCGCTCCGGTTCGTGCTTGAGAGGATCCAGCCCGAACAAGGGTGCGCTGGGCACCCAGCCCCAGTGCACCTTGCCCGGCAAGGCGAAGGCCCAGGCGGTGAACCCCAAGGCCAGCAGGGCAAAGAAATTGCCCAGCGCCAGGGCCAGGCTGGAGGCCTTGTGCGCTCCGCCCAGCCCCGCCGCCCGAACCAGCAGCGAATTGTGCAAAACCTCGCTGTAGGAGAACAGCAGGCCGATGCAGGTGGTCAGCAGCAAGGTGATGGGCACCGACAGGCCGGTGTGATCGGCCTTGGTCCACCACAGGGCGAACATCATCGGCGCCATCAGGGCCACGGTCAGCGCCAGCCAGGTCTTGCGCCGCCCCATCTGGTCGATGGAGGCGCCCAGGAACGGCGCTGTCGCCATGGTCGCCCAGCCGGCATATTGGCTCCACTGGGAGATCACCTCCTGGCCCTTCACGGCGTCGCCGACCACGGCCGAGGCGACGTAGGGCATGAAGATGTAGATGGTGATCAGGATCACATAGGGGTCACGGACCCCCTCGAACAGCGACCAACTCAGGGCGCCCTTCGACAATGGGGCGTTGGGCAGGTCGGCCTCAGGGCGCACGGCGACGAGGTCGGCCTCCGGAATCGTATGGGTCACTGAAGCTGATCTCCCCGGCGGCGCGGCGGCCTTGACGCTTGGATGCGTCATTGGCGCGCCAACCTAATGGTCCGGCGGAGAATTAGAAGGGGCGGTCTGGCCCTTTATCCTTCGGTTCAGGGCTTTTCGACCTTGCCGGCCGCTTCGTCGATCGCCGCGACGATGACGTCGAGCTGATCAGCGGACACTGGTCCGGAGGCCATGCGCAGGCCGATGGCGCGGACGAGGTTGGTCATGGCCCGGGCAATGCGGGGCGAAGGCCCGTCGAAGCGGGCGTGGACGTCTTCCATGCGCCGGAAGATGGCGTCGACGGCCGGCTTCTGTTCGGCCAAGGTGGCGTGGCCCTGATCGGTGATGGTGTAGAGCCGCTTGTTGCCGGGCGCGGGCTCGACGGTGACGTAGCCCAGTTCTTCCAGCAGGGTCAGGGTCGGATAGACCACGCCCGGGCTGGGGCTGTAGGCCCCGCCGACCTTTTCCTCGATGGCCTTGATGATCTCGTAGCCATGGCGAGGTTGTTCGGCGACCAGGCGCAGGATCACAAAGCGCAGGTCACCCTGCTCGAAGATCCGTTCTGCCCGGTGCCCACGGTGGCGGCCAAAGCCGCGGCCATGCAGGCCGAAGTCGCGCGGGCCGTGGGCCTCGCGGTCGTGATGGTAGTGGTGGTGTCTAAACATAATCGCCTTTCTGAGCGTATCGAGATATATCGATGAGTTAGATATATCTTAGACAGCTCGAATTGCAAGGGACGAATTTTGGAAAGACGAAGGTAGCGCGAGCGGCCGCCTTGCGGCGGCCGGCTCAGCCGAGGCGCAGCGCCGAGGCTTCCCGGGCCAACCGCTCGATCGCCGCCACGTCTCCGGCGGCGATGGCGGCCTCTGGCGCGATCCAGGAACCGCCGACACAGAGCACGTTCGGCAGGGCCAGATATTCGGGGGCCGTCGCCAGGCTGATCCCGCCCGTGGGGCAGAAGCGTACGCCCGGGAAGGGCCCGCCGAACGCCTTCAGCGCGCTCACGCCGCCGGCCGAGGCGGCGGGAAAGAATTTGAACGCGGTGAAGCCCCGATCCAGCCCCGCCATCAGCTCGCCCGCGGTGGCGATGGCCGGCAGGTAGGGGATCGGACCATGGCGGGCGGCGTCCATCAGCGCCAGGGTCGAGCCGGGCGAGATGGCGAAGGCCGCGCCGGCCTCGGCGGCGTCCTTCAGGTCTTTGGCCGAGAGCACTGTTCCCACCCCCAGCACGGCCTCGGGCACCTCCCGCGCGATGGCCGCCACCGCCGCCAGGGCAGCGGGGGTGCGCAGGGTGATCTCAATGGTGCGCAGACCACCAGCCACCAGGGCGCGAGCCATGGGCACGGCCTTGGCCGCATCGGCGATGGTGACCACCGGCATCACCGGCGAGAGGGCGAGGATCTCTTCGATGGTCATGGGCTCACTCCAGGGCACACGTCGCCCCCTACTGCCTTTCCCCCGCTAAGGGAACGTCCGGCCTCGCTCGCCAAGTTTACCGAACGAAGCCGGGAAATGAACGGCTAGGCGGCGCACCTGACCTTGCTGGGCGAGGTGCTGGGCGTGGCGAGCGGCATGCTCACCGACACCACCGCCTATTGGCGCGAATGCGTGCGCACCCTGGCTGTGCCCCTGGACAATCAGGAGGCGGCCCCGATCCCGGGATCAACGCCAGCGCGGCGCGCCCCGGGCGCCGGTTACAGACCCGGGAGCTTGATCTTCGTCGAGCGCGCCCGCGAGATGATCACGGGCTTGTCGCCGGTGAGGGCCTTGATGCGCGCGTCCTCGGCCGCGGCGTCGACATTGTTGGGCGTGTTGGCGGCCGAATCGACTCTCACCGCGGCCACCGGCGTCGTCGGTTGGCCCTTGCGCCAGAACATCACGAAGTCGGCGAAGCTCTTGTCCTTGTGCGACAGGTCGCCGAACTCGTCGTCGACCACATAGCGGATCAGCGGGTCAGCGTGGTCGGACCCAGCGCGGGTGACCAGCAGTTTTTCGCCATCGGAGCGCACCTCGCCCTCGCGCATGCCCAGCAGGGCGGTGCGCGCGGCGCTTTCGGGCTGCAGCTCCTGGGGCCGCGGCTCGCCGGGGGCCGGCGGGCGCAGGGAATAGTCCGGCGGCAGCACCAGGGGAGCCTTGGTCACCACGCGAAACTCGTCGGGCGTCACCTTGGTCATACCGAGCGCCGCCTGAGTCGACTGGCAGCCGGCCAGGCCGCCGGCTCCGATCAGGAGGATTGCCGCAACAGCGCGGTTGAAACTCATCAGTGATCCGCTCCCAATTGGCCGCCCCGGCCTAAGCACAGTGTCGATACCCCATTCAGGGCCAGCCCGGCAATGTCCATCAGGCCGCGGCCTTCTTCGGCGTCAGCAGGCTGTCCGCCAGCAGCAGGATCACCCCGACCGTAATGGCGCTGTCGGCGACGTTGAACACCCAGGGAAAGACGTGGGTGCGGCTGAGGTCCACGAAGTCCACCACCGATCCGTAGCGGATCCGGTCGATCATATTGCCCAGCGCCCCGCCGATGACGAAACCCACCGCCAGGCCCGTCAGCGCCTTGTCCAGCCGCAATGCCCAGACGGCCAGGCCGATAGACACCACCAGGGAAAAGGCCGTCAGCAGCCAGCGACCGGCGTCCGAGCCCTGGAACAGTCCGAAGCTGACTCCCTGGTTGCGCACCAGGCTGAACTGCAGCGGACCGAAGATCGGCACGACGCGCCCATCGCCCAGCTGCAGCCCGTTCAGGACCCAGCTCTTGACCATCTGGTCGACGACGATGACGGCGAGGGCCAGGCCATAGGCGATCCAGGCAGGGCGGCGGATATTCATGCGCAACAGCCTTGCGGTTCGTTCTCTTCCCCCGAGCGAAGCGGTGGGGGAAGTGGATCGGCGCTAGCAGCGCCGAGACGATGGGGGCTCCGCCGGAGTGCGGGCCTCCGCGTCAAGCTGGAGCCCCCATCCCCCGCTTCGCGGGTACTTCCCCCAGAGGGGGAAGAGAAAGGGGCCGGCGATTCCTGCTTGGGGGTGTTCATGCGCGGGCCGCGTCCCAGGCGGCCACGGCGTCGGCGTCGCGCAAGGACAGGTCCGGATAGCGCGGATCCGATCCCACCTCCGGCAGGATGCGCCAAGATCTGGCGCATTTGGCCCCGTCGGCCTGCAAAGGCTCCACCGCCACGCCGGTGATGTCGTCGAGACGGAAGGCATTGGCGGGACCGTCATCGGCGACCAGGGTCGCCTGGCTGGTGCGGAACACCTCCGCCGCGTCCAGGCCCTCGAAGGCGGCGAGCAGGTCAGGATAGGCCACGTGCACGCGCGGGGCGGCTTCCAGCGCCGAACCGATACGTTTTTCGCGGCGCTCGATCTCCAGGGCGCCGGTGACCACTCGGGTGACCTGGTCAACCTTGGCCCAGCGCGCCGCCTCGGCTTCGTCCCGCCAGGCGTCCGGGGTGTCCGGGAATACGCGCAGGCTGTTGGAGCCGCCGTCGGGGAACCGCGTGCCCCAGGCTTCCTCGGTGGTGAACGGGATGATCGGCGAGAGCCAGATGGTCAGGCGCTCGAACACCGCGTCCATCACCGTGCGCGCCGCGCGGCGGCGCAGGCTGTCGGGTTGGTCGCAATAGAGAACGTCACGGCGGATGTCGAAGAACAGGGCCGACAGGTCGTTGGAGCAGAAGTCCGCCACCGGCCGGATCACCCCAGCGAAGTCGTATGCGTCGTAGGCGGCGCGCACCTGGGCGTCCAACTGCCAGAGCCGGTGCAGCATGAAGCGCTCCAGCGGCGGCATCTGGTCGTGGCCCAGTCGTTCGGTCTCTTCGAAACCGCCCAGCGCGCCCAGCAGGTAGCGGACGGTGTTCCGCAGCTTGCGATAGGCGTCGATGGTGGTCTGCAGGACGGTCTTGCCGATCCGCTGGTCCTCGGAATAGTCCACCAGCCCGGCCCACAGGCGCAGGATCTCGGCCCCGCTCTGCTTGGTCACGTCCTGGGGCTCGACGGCGTTGCCCAGGGACTTGGACATCTTCTCGCCGCCCTCGGTCAGGGTCATGCCGTGGGTCATCACCGCGTTGTAGGGCGCGCGGCCCCGGGTGGCGGAGCTTTGCAGCAGCGAGGACTGAAACCAGCCGCGGTGCTGGTCGGAGCCCTCCAGGTAGAGGTCGGCGGGCCAGCGGGTGTGCTCACGGTTCTCCAAGGTGAAGGCGTGGGTGGAGTCGCTGTCGAACCAGACGTCCAGGATGTCCTCGACCTTCTCGTAGCGATCGGGGTCATGGTTGCCCAGGAAGTCGCGGTCGGGGCGGGTGAACCAGGCGTCGGCTCCCTCCTCGGCGATCAGGTTGGCGATGCGGTCATTGACCTGGGCGTCGTGCAGAGGCTGGCCGGTGGTCTTGTCCACGAACATGGCAAGGGGCGAGCCCCAGGCGCGCTGGCGGCTGATCAGCCAGTCGGGGCGCCCCTCGACCATAGAGCGGATGCGGGTGCGGCCGGCTTCCGGATAGAAGGCGGTGGCGTCGATGGCGGCCAGGGCCGTCTCGCGCAGGGTCTTGCCGCCGTGAACTGCGTCATCCAGGGGCGTGTCCATGCGGATGAACCACTGCGGCGTGTTGCGGAAGATCACCGGGGCCTTGGAGCGCCAGGAGTGGGGATAGGAGTGCTCGACCCGCCCCCGCGCTAGCAGGGTCCCGGCCTCGATCAGCTTGTCCATCACCGCGCCGTTGGCGGGGCCGAACTTGCCGGCCTTCTTGCCTTCGGTCTCCAGCACCTTGAGGCCGGCGAACAGGGGCACGTGCGGGTAGTAGGCGCCGTCCTCGTCGACGGTCTCGGGGATCTCGCGATGGCCGTGCGCCAGCCAGACCTGGTAGTCGTCGGCGCCGTGGCCAGGGGCGGTGTGCACGAAGCCCGTGCCGGCGTCGTCGGTGACGTGGTCGCCGGCCAACATCGGCACTGAGAAGGTGTAGCCTTCGCCAAGCTCGCGCAGCGGATGGGCCAGCTCCATGCCCTGGCAGTCGACGCTTTCCAGCTTCAGCGCCTTGGCGATCTTGGCGGCGGCGAAGACGTCGGCCGCCAGTTTCTCGGCCACGATCAGCCGGTCGCCCGGCTTGGCCCAGGGCTCGAACGCCAAGCCCTCTTCCATGGCCTCGACCCGGTAGACCGCATAGGCGATGTCGGGATTGTAGGAGACCGCGCGGTTGGCCGGGATGGTCCACGGCGTGGTGGTCCAGATCACCACGCTGGCGCCGACGGCGGCGTCGGAGCCTTCCACCACTGGGAACTTCACCCAGATCGTGGGGCTGACGTGGTCGTGGTACTCGACCTCGGCGTCGGCCAGGGCCGTGCGCTCCACCGGGCTCCACATCACCGGCTTGGAGCCGCGGTAGAGCTGGTTGGAGCTGATGAACTTGTGGAACTCGCGCACGATCGCCGCCTCGGACGAATAGTCCATGGTGGCGTAGCGTTGCTCCCAGTCGCCCAGCACGCCCAGACGCTTGAATTCGCGGGACTGCTCGGCGATCCAGCCGCCGGCGTATTCGCGGCAGCGGGCGCGGAACTCGGCCTTGGAGACCTCGTCCTTGCGGCGGCCCTTGGCGCGGAACTCTTCCTCGATCTTCCACTCGATGGGCAGGCCGTGGCAGTCCCAGCCGGGCACGTAGTCGACATCGAAGCCCATGGCGAAGCGCGAGCGGACCACGAAGTCCTTCAGCAGCTTGTTGAGAGCGTGGCCGATGTGGATGGCGCCGTTGGCGTAGGGAGGCCCGTCGTGCAGCACGTAGAGTGGCGCGCCCTTGGCCTGGCGGTGGGCGCGGATGGTCCCATAGAGATCGCCCCAGGCCTCCAGGATGCGCGGCTCAAGCTGCGGCAGGCCGCCGCGCATGGGAAAGGGCGTATCGGGAAGGAAGACGGTCTCGCGATAGTCGCGGGCGGGTTGGTCGGCGTCGTCTGACATTGGCAATCCAGCAGGATGGCGGCCCGGCGCCGCGGCGGGCGCTTCGATGGCCGGGAAAAAGGGTTCTTAGGGACACCCGGCGCGCGCTGGAATCTCTCCCGGCGGCGTCACGCCGGGCGGTTAATTCGCGGGCTCGTCCAGACGGTTCGCATGGCCGCCCCAATAGCAGAGCGCGCCGACGGCGGCTACCCTCCAGCCCCGCATGCGAGGGGAGCGTGGGACGGCCGAGGGTTGAGGCGAAGGGTAGACGACGGGCGGCGCGCGCCTCAGGGCCGGGAGAGGATCGCCTTGGCCTTGGCGGCGTCGCGGTGAACTTCCGCCACCATGCCAGGGATGTCGAAGTCGCCCTTGGCGTCGACGAAGGTGACCTCGTCGCGGATGAACTCGATCAGGTCGGTCTCGATCAGCTCGCCATAGATGTCTTCGTCGAAGTCGAACATCCAGACTTCCATGCGGGGGGCGACCTCGCCGGTGGTGGGGTTGACGCCGATGTTGGCGACGCCCTTGAGCTCGCGCCCGTCCTTCAATCGCGTGCGGGTGGCGTAGACGCCAAAGCGCGGGGCCACATAGTCGCCGAGGGGCACGTTGGCGGTGGGGAAGCCCAGCTGGCGGCCCAATTGGCGGCCCTTCTGGACCAGGCCCTCGATGGCGAAGGGGCGGCCCAGCACCGCCGCCGCCTCGCCGGGGCGGCCATCGCGCAGGGCGTTGCGCACGCTGGTGGAGGAGAACTTGTGGCCGGCTCCGCCCTCGGCCTCGGCCACCGAGACGCTGAAGCCAAATTCGCGGCCGTAGCGCCGCATGGTCTCCGGATCGCCGGTGCGGTCCTTGCCGAAGGTGACGTCGAAGCCCACCGCCACGTGCCGCGCGCCCAGGCCCTGGAACAGCACCTCACGAGCGAAGTCGTGGTCGGTGAAGGCGGCCATTTCCGAGCCGAAGGGCAGCAGGTAGAGGCGGTCGACACCCAGGCCGTCCAGGGCTCGGGCCAGCTGGTGCGGGGTCATCAGGCGGAAAGGCGGGGCGTCGGGCTGGAAGTGCAGGCGGGGGTGGGGTTCGAAGCTGATCACCCCCAGGGGCGCCTCAAGGGAGCGGGCCGCCGCAGCGGCGGCCTGGATCACCCGCTGGTGGCCAAGGTGGACGCCGTCGAAATTGCCATGGGCCACGGCGGCGCCGCGATCGGCGTCGGCAAGGTTCTTCCAGCCGTGCAGGACTTTCAACGCCATGGCGTCAGGCCTCCCCCACAGCGTTCCGCCGCGGGACCATGATCTCGGCCTCCCCGTCAGCAACGACCTTGCCGGCCACCGAACAGGTGGTCTTCAGGGTGATCCGGGCGCGGTCGCTGTCGATGACGGTGATCTCCGCGCGGGCGACGACGGTGTCGCCGATCATCACCGGACGGCGGAAACGCAACGCCTGGGAAAGGTAGACCGCGCCTGGTCCGGGCAACTGGGTTCCGAGCACGGCGGAAATATAGCCAGCCGAGAGCATGCCGTGGGCGATGCGCTGTCCAAACCGCGTGGTTGACGCATAGGCCTCGTCCAGGTGCACGGGATTGTTGTCGCCGGTGACCGCCGCGAAGGCTTCGATATCGGCGCCCGTCACCGTGCGGGCCAGCTCGGCGGCCTGGCCGATACTCAGGTCTTCCAGGAAAAGTCCGTTCAAGTTGTCCGACCCCGCACCTCAAGGAGGGCCCTACATAGTGCGGCTTCCGCAAGGGTGGGAACTGGTTTTGCTGACAAGGGCGCCAGAGTCGGTGGAAAGGGAATTATTCGCCGTTCCAACATTTTAGCGGGGGCGCGATTGGCTAGATCGGCGCCCCGGGGGGAAAGGCCGGCGCGCGGCGCTCGCGGTGGGAGGCCAGGCCCTCGGCCGCCTCCGGTCCGGTGAAGCCGAGGAACTCCAGCGCCAAGGAGGCGTCGAAGGTCGGACCCATCTGCCGCAGCCAGTTGTTGAGGGCGTATTTGGTCCAGCGGATGGCGCTCTGGGCGCCCTCGGCCAGACGGACGGCCAGCTCCACCGCCTTGGCGTCCAGATCGGCGTCATCCACAGCCAGGGAAACCAGGCCGATCCGCTCGGCCTCGTCGCCCAGCAGGGTGTCGCAGAGCAGCAGATAGTACTTGGCCTTGGCCATGCCGCACAGCAGCGGCCAGACGATGGCGGCGTGGTCACCGGCGGCGACGCCCAGGCGCGTATGGCCGTCGATGATCCGGCAGTCCTTGGTGGCGATGGATACGTCCGCCAGCAGGCCGCAGACCAGCCCCGCGCCCACGGCGACGCCACGCATGGCGCTGATCACCGGCTTGTTGCAGTTGATCAGGTTGTAGACGATGTCCCGCGCCTCCTTCCAGGTGCGGGCCCGGTCCTCGAAGTTGTCGGTGAGGGTCGCGATCATGCCGAAGTCGCCGCCGGCGGAGAACACCTTGCCGGCGCCGGTGATGATGGCGGCGTTGACGGTGGGATCGGCGTCCACGTCCCGCCAGATCTCCGCCAACTCCGCGTGCATGGCGGCATCGGCGGTGTTCATCTTGCCGTTGTCCATCGTGATTCTCAGCACGGCGGGGTGCGGGCGGTCGAAGCTCAGCCGCGTGTAACGGGCGTAGCGGTCGTCGGTCATGCGGCGTCTCCCCTGTAAGGGTCTCCTACCACGCCAGGTCGGCCATGGCGTAGGCGGCGGTGACGGTTTCGGCGTCCAGCAGGGCGGCCACCCCAGCCGCGCTCAGACCCCCGTCCGGACCCTTGGCGGCGTCGCCGTGAATGCCGGCGGCGATGAACAGCACATCCAGATCCTGGTGGTTGGCCCCCTTGATGTCGGTGACCACGCCGTCGCCGACGCAGAGCACCCGGCGGCGATCCACGGGATGGCCCAGCAGACGCGCCGCCTCGGCCAGGGCGGTGGCATAGATTGGGGCGTGCGGCTTGCCGGCCATGCGCACCGAACCGCCCAGGGTCTCGTACAGGGCCGCCAGGGCGCCGCCGCAATAGATCAGGCGGTCGCCGCGCTGGACGACGATGTCGGGGTTGGCGCAGATCATCGGCAGTCGGCGGGCGGCGGCCTGGGCCAAGCGCTCGCGATAGTCCTCCGGCCCTTCCACTTCATCGTCGTCCGGCCCGGTGAGGGCGATCAGACGCGCCTCCTCCAGGGGGGCGAAGGTCAGGCCCAGGCCTTCGTACAGCGGGCCGTGGCGCTCGGGGCCGATGCCCCAGGCGGGGCCGGGAGCGTATTCGGCCAGGACCGCGCGGGTGGCGTCGCCGGAGGTAACGATGGCGCTCCACGCGGCGCGGGGCACCCCTAGGCCGTCCAGCTGCGGGATAACGTCACTGGAGGGGCGCGGGGCGTTGGTAATCAGCACCACCGGCCCGACCTCCTCGCGCCAACGGGCCAGGGCGGCGCAGGGACCGGGGAAGGATTCCACGCCGTTGTGGATCACCCCCCAGACGTCGCTGAGGATGACGTCGTAGCGGCCGGCGAGGTCGGAAAGGCCTTGGATCAGCTGGGTCATGTGACGGCGCGGGTAGCGGCGTCGCCACCGCGCGTCAATCAGGCGACCCAAAATCGGGCGGCTCAAATCAGGCTGCCCAGATCAGGCTGCATCGTGGAAGATGATCCCCAGGGTGTGGCGACACCCCGAACGGATCTCGCTGACGCCATGGCGCAGGATCCGCCGGTGGACGCCGCGAACGCCGTTGGCCGGGCGCTCGCGGACCGCGAAGATCACCCCCTCCCCCTGGCGCAGCGGGATGACCTGGGGCCGCGACTGCTGGCGGGGAATCTGTTCGACGATGACGAGCTCGCCGCCCTGGAAGTCGCGGCCGGGCTCGTCCAGCAGGAAGGCAGCCTGCAGGGGGAAGACCTCCTCGCCATAGATATCCTGGTGCAGGCAGTTGAAGTCGCCGGAGCCGTATTTGAGCAGCAGGGGGGTGGGCCGGGACTGGCCCGCGGCGTGGCAGCGGCGGGTGAGGGTGTCGAGGTCGCCCGGGAAGGACCGGCTATCACCCAGGGCGGCCATCCAGCGGTTGGCGACTTTCGCCAGGGGCGGATAGAGGCCCTGCCGCAGCGCCTCGATCGCCGACGGCAGGGGATAGGCGAAATAGCGGTATTCGCCGCGGCCGAAGCCGTGCCGGGCCATGACCACCCGGCTGCGGTAGAGGGTGTCGTCGTCATAGGCGGCGGCGAGGGCGGCGCAGGCGTGGCTCGACAGGACCGGCTCGGTAACGGCCCAGCCCTGGGCGTCCAGCTCGGCGCCGATGCGCGGCCAGTCGAGGTTGGCGGGGTCGAGGCTGGCGGGGACGGTGATCACGCCACCGCCTCTAGCGCCAGCAGCGCCCGCTTGCGCTCCAGGCCCCAGCGATAGCCGGCCAGCGCCCCGCCGGACCGCACCACGCGGTGGCAAGGGACCACCACCGCCAGGGGGTTGGCGGCACAGGCCTGGGCTACGGCGCGAGCGGCGGACGGGCGGCCGATGGCGCGGGCGATGTCGCCGTAGCTGGCCGTGGTTCCCACCGGGATTTCGCGCAGCGCCGTCCAGACCGCCTGGGCCAGGTCACCGCCGCGGGGGTCCAACGGCTGGTCGAAGGGCGCGGCGGGATCCGAGAGGCGGGCGCGAACCGCGCGCAGGATACGGGCCATGCCGGCGTCGTCCCGCACCAGCCGCGCCTTGGGGAACCGGGCCGCCAGGTCACGCGCCAGGGTCTGGTCGTCCTCACCCAGCAGCACCGCGCTCAGTCCCCGGTCCGAGGACGCCGCCAGGACCATGCCCAGGTCACAGGCGCCGGTAGTCCAGGTCAGGGTCTCGCGGACCGCGTCGGGGCGGCAGCGTTTGCAAGCGCGGAAGCCGGCGTCGCGGGCGGCGTCGATGGTGTCGAAGAATTGCACATTGCGGCGAAGAGGCCGGCCCGAACAGTCCGGGCGGCAATAGACGCCGGTGGTGGTCACGGCGAAGACGAAGGCGCCGTCAGCGTTCCGGTCGCGGCGTTGCATCGCGTCCCAGCGGGTGTCGTCGCTGGCAAAGGGGGTGTCCATCGGAAAGCTCCTGAATGATCCTTGAGATCACCCTGGGCCGCGATCAAAGGCGGCGCATTCCGATGCTTGCTGTTCTACGAAATAAGAGCCGCGAGCTTTAGCCGACCCGACGCAGCAGGCTGGTGCGGATGAATTCCGGGGGCGGGGTGGTTTCGGCCAGGACGGCGTCGCGGATGGCTCGCGGCTCGCCGAACAGGTGACCCTGGCCAAAGGCGATATCGAGGTCCAGCACGTCCACCACCTGGCGCTCAGCCTCGATCTTTTCCGCCATGATCTCGATGCCGTAGCGGCGAGCCAGGGCGGCGTAGTCGCCGGCCTGCAGGTCGGGCATGTCGCGGAACACCACGCCGCCGTCCTCGGTGTCGTGCAGTTCGTCGAGCAGCATCGAGGCGCCGATCTTGATGAACTTCACGTCGGCGCGGGTCATGTCCTGGAAGTCGAGGTCCAGGTCGTAGACCTTGTCGATGGAGAAGTGGAAGCCGAGGTCCGCCAGCTTGGCCATGTGCCGGGCCTCGACATTGCCGCGCTTGTCGAACGCCGCCTGGCCCAGTTCGAAGAACAGGGCGCCGCCAAGGTCGCGATTGGCGGTCATGAACTCCAGGAACTGCGGGAAGAAATCCTCGTCCGCCAGGCTGGCCAGCGAGATGTTGCAGAAGATCCCGACCTTGCGGTCCTGCTTGGCCAGACGCCGCACGATCTGCACGCAGCGGAACAGCAGCAGGTTGTCGATGGCGGTGACCAAGCCGCCAGGCTCGGCGACGGTGAGGTACTCGGCCGGCATCATCACCCGGCCGGTTTCGTCGCGCAGGCGCGAATAGCTTTCGTAATAGACCGTCTTGCGCTGCGGCAGGGCGACGATGGGCTGCAGGTAGAGGTCGACGCGGTTGGCGGCCAGGGCCTCGCGCACGGTTTCCAGCAGGGCGTTGGACTGCCGCGCCATGGGCGTATCCACCGGCTTGGCGAATTGGGCCGCCGCCACCTGGACGGAGAGCTGGTCCTCCAGGCGCTGACCCATGCGCAGGACCACGTCTTCGAGGTGATGCACCTCGTGCTCCAGTTCCTCGGACCGGCGCTGGGCGTCATCATGGACGTTTTCAACGGACTGGGTGAAGCGGGAGTCGATCTTCTCGATCTGGGCGGCGAGGATCAGGTGGGCGTCGCGCAGGCTTTCCAGCTCGGTACGCAGGGCGCCGGTTTCCAGGGCGCGGGCGATCATACCGTGAAAGGCGAAGCAGAGCCCCAGGGTGGCGATGCCCCCCGCGACACCGGCGCCGGCGTCGCCCGCGTATCGCCAGAGAACCAGCGAGACGATGGCGGCCAGGCAGAGATAGGCGCCGGCAAGCAGCGCGAGGATCAGAGTGCGCATAGGCGACCCAAACAAAGCGATTCGTGCAAGATTATCGGCACGTGGGGACGCCGAAGTCGAATCTCTTCACCCCGTCGCCCCTGCGGTGTTTTCGCACGAGTCGGCAAGGTCAAGATACTGGGCGTTAGTTAGGCTGCTCTGGCGCGGCGTTGGACATCGCCCAGGTCGGCATTCCCCAATGCGTCATCCCCGGGGTGTGACGCCCAACAATGACGGGTTGGGCGTTAGCGGGTCGGAACGGGATGTTCGCCGCGGTAGTCGTAGAAGCCGCGATTGACCTTGCGGCCCAGCCAGCCAGCCTCGACATACTTCACCAGCAGCGGACAGGGCCGATATTTGGAGTCGGCCAGGCCCTCGTGCAGGGTGTTCATGATGGACAACACCGTATCGAGGCCAATGAAGTCGCCCAGTTCCAGCGGCCCCATGGGGTGGTTGGCGCCCAGCTTCATGGCGGTATCGATGGCGTCCACGGTGCCGACGCCTTCGTACAGGGTGTAGATCGCCTCGTTGATCATCGGCACCAGCACGCGGTTGACGATGAAGGCGGGGAAATCCTCGGCGTTGGCGGTGGTCTTGCCCAGCGACTTGGCGAACGCGACGGCGGTGTCGTAGGTCGCCGCGTCCGTGGCGATGCCGCGGATGATCTCCACCAGCTTCATCAGCGGCACCGGGTTCATGAAGTGCAGGCCGATGAACCGTTCCGGCCGGTCGGTGACCGAAGCCAGACGGGTGATGGAGATGGAGGAGGTGTTGGACGCCAGCAGGATGCTGTCGCTGAGGTGTGGCGCCAGGGCGCGGAATATCTGCTTCTTGAGGTCTTCGTTCTCGGTGGCCGCCTCGATGGCCAGGTCCGTGGCGCCGATCTGCGCCAGGTCCTCGGCGCCGCGGATGCGCGACAGGGCGCCCACGCGGTCTTCTTCCTTGATGATCCCGCGCGACACCTGACGGGTCAGGTTGTGGTCGATGAGGACGAGGCTTTCCTTGATCCGCTCCGGGGCCAAGTCATTGAGAAGCACATCGTAGCCGGCCAAGGCGCAAACATGCGCAATTCCGCTGCCCATCTGGCCCGCGCCAATCACGCCGACCGTCTTGATATTCACCATTAAAGTCCGCCTCGGGCGTTTGAATTGGGGCGCATCCCCGTCGCGGCGCCCGTTCTTATGACGACTTTCTAACACGAGGGAGGGCGCCGTCGCCAAGTGTTTGCTGCGATGCAGCGTGACGCCGGCCCCGACATCGGTCCGACGCCTGGATTAATTCGCCGTCATGTATCGCAAGCTACCTTGCGATAACAGCTACCTTGTGAGACACAAAGGCTCGAAACAAGGCGAGGCGTCATGGTGGAAGCCGTCCAAGTTCAGTTGAAGAAGGGGGTGCTGGAGCTCTGCGTCCTGGCCCTGCTCTCGCGGGCCGACAGCTATGCCTATGAGATCGCCAGCCATCTGGCCGAGGGGATCGATATGGGCGAGGGCACCATCTACCCGCTGATGCGGCGCATGCAGGACGACGGGCTGGTGGAGACCTATCTGGTCGAATCCCCCGCCGGCCCATCGCGGAAATATTACCGCCTGACGCAGGCCGGGAAGGCCAGCTTCATCACGCAGAAGGCGGCCTGGAGCGCTTTCACCAAGGCGGTCAACGACATCCTGGGAGAGGCGCAATGACGCGCGACGCGTTCATCGCCCGCCTGCGGGCGGGTCTTCGGGGCCTGCCGCCGGCGACCGTTGCCGACCTGGTGGCCGACTACGATGCTCACTTCGTCGAAGCCGCCGCGGCGGGTCGCGGCGAGACGGAGGTCGCCACGGCCCTCGGCGATCCGGACCGCCTGGCGCGGGAACTGCGAGCCGAGGCGGGGCTGAAGCGCTGGGAAGAACAGCGCAACCCCTCGGCGGCCGCGTCGGCGGTGTTCGCGGTTCTCGGCCTGGGCGCCATCGACCTGCTGGTCCTGCTGCCCATCCTGATGGGCGTGCTGGGCACATTGTTCGGCTGCTTCGTGGCGGTGGTCGCCATCTTCGTCTGCGGCGGTGTGGTGTTCGCGGCGGGGCCGTTCTCCGGCTTTCCGGGCGGTCCGGTGGCGGCGGTGCTGGCGGGGGTGGGCCTGATGGCGGGGGGCGCCTCGGCCGGCGCCCTTCTGACCCTGGCCAGCATCGCCCTGGTCAACGGTCTCGTCTGGTACGGGCGCCTGCACTACCGGCTGCTGAAACCAGCCATCGACGGTCAGGCCTGATCAGAACCAACTTCGGAATCCCTTGGGGCACAGACAAGCCATGATCCGCGTTCTTATCCTCATCACCGCCGCCGGCTTCGGCGTCTGCATCTTCTGCCTGTCCATCGCCGCGGCGATTGGCGGCAACGACATGGCGCAGCACGGCTGGAGTTTCCCGCACGGCTGGCACGTGAATGTCGACGATGACCGGCATCACCGAGGCGACTTCGGCGGCCCGACCACCACCCGGGAACTGACCTGGGACGGGGCTACCAGCCTGGAAATCGACGCCCCCGCGGATGTCCGTTACACCCAGGCTCCTGGACCGGCGAAGATCACCGTCACCGGCCCCAGCGGGGCGGTGAACAACCTCAGCGTCTCGGGCGGCAGCCTGGACTACGACGGCTCGAGCCACGGACCTCGCCTGCTGATCGTCATGAGCGCCCCCAACATCAACCGCTTCGAACTGGACGGCGACAGCCAACTGACCATCCAGAACTACGACCAGGACAGGCTGGAGATCGATATCGACGGCCACGCCAGCGCCAACGCCCAGGGCAAGGCCCGCGCCATCGATCTGAACCTGTCGGGCCATGGCGACGCTGACCTGAGCCAGGTTGTCGCGCAGGAAGCGCGGGTGGATATTTCGGGGTCCGGCGGGGCGAAGTTGGCCCCCAAGGCCTCGGCGGAGATCGACATCTCCGGCTCGGGTGAGGTGAACCTGATGGGTCACCCGGCCATCGTGCACAGCGACATCAGCGGCAGCGGCCACATCATTCAGTCGGATGCCGCCGCGGCCTCGACGCCAGCGCCGCCGCCGCCGACCCCGCCTGTCACCCCCGCGCCGGCCAAGGCTGGGAAGAAGACTTAGGGACGCCCGCGTCGGGCTTGCTCGACGACGACGCAAAAACGGCCCCTCTCCCACCAGGGAAAGGGGCCGTCTTGATTAGCGCGGAGGCGGGGCCTGAACGGCCGCCTACTTCCCGGCGGCGGTCAGGGCTGCCATCAGTTCGGGGACGGCGGTCTTGTAGTCCGCCACTAGGCCGTAGTCGGCGACCTGGAAGATCGGCGCGTCGGCGTCCTTGTTGATAGCCACGATGACCTTGGAGTCCTTCATCCCCGCCAGGTGCTGGATGGCGCCAGAGATACCGATAGCCACGTAGAGCTGCGGGGCGACGACCTTGCCGGTCTGGCCGACCTGGTAGTCGTTGGGGGCGTAGCCTGCATCCACCGCGGCGCGCGAGGCGCCCACGGCGGCGCCCAGCTTGTCGGCCAGGGGCTCGATCACCCGCTGGAACTCTTCGGCGGAGCCCATGGCCCGGCCGCCGGAGACGACGATCTTCGCCGCCGCCAGTTCGGGACGGGTCGACTTGACGATCTCTTCGGAGACAAAGCGGGTCTTGGGGGCGCCAGGGCCGGCCTCGACCTTTTCAATGGCGGCCGAACCGCCTTCACCAGCGGCCTTGAAGGCCGTGGCGCGGACGGTGATCACCTTCTTGGCGTCGGAAGACTGCACCGTCTCCAGGGCGTTGCCGGCGTAGATCGGGCGCACGAAGGTGTTGGCGTCGACAACCTCGACAATTTCCGAGATCGGGGCGCTGTCCAGCAGGGCCGCGACGCGGGGGGCGAAGTTCTTGCCCGCGGAGGTGGCCGGCACCAGGACGGCGTCATAGCCGCCCATCAGGCCCAGGACCGTGGCGGATTCGGCCTCGGCGATGGACTTACCCAGTTGGTCGCTCTGCGCAACCAGCACCTTGCGCACGCCATCGATCTTGGCGGCCTGGGCGGCGACGCCATCGACGCCTTGGCCCGCCACCAGGACGTCGACGTCCGAGGAGATGGCCAGGGCGGCGGTGACGGTCTTGTTGGTATTGTCCTTCAGCGACGTATTGTCGTGATCGGCGACGACGAGAACGGCCATTAGAGCACCCCCGCTTCGGTTTTGAGTTTGCTCACCAGTTCGGCGGCGTTTTCCACCTTCACCCCGGCGACGCGCTTGGCCGGTTCGCTGACCTTAAGCACCTTCAAGCGCCCGGCGGTGTCGACCCCGTAGTCGGCCGTCGTCTTGACGTCGATGGTCTTCTTCTTGGCCTTCATGATGTTGGGCAGGGAGGCGTAGCGCGGCTCGTTGAGGCGCAGGTCGGCGGTGACCACCGCCGGCAGGCTGAGTTCGAGGACCTGCAGGCCGCCGTCCACTTCGCGGGTGACGGTGACCTTGTCGCCGGACACTTCGATCTTGGAGGCGAAGGTGGCTTGCGGCCAATCGAGCAGGGCCGACAGCATCTGGCCCACGGCGTTGTTGTCGCCGTCGATGGCCTGCTTGCCCATGACCACCAGCTGCGGTTGCTCGGCTTCGATGACAGCCTTGAGCAGCTTGGCCACTTCCAGGGGCTCAACGTCGGTGTCGGTCTGGATAAGGATGCCGCGATCGGCGCCCATGGCCAAGGCGGTGCGGATGGTTTCCTGGGCCTGTTGCGGGCCGATGGAAACGGCGATCACCTCTTCGGCGACGCCCTTTTCCCTCATGCGCACAGCCTCTTCCACCGCGATCTCGCAGAAGGGGTTCATCGCCATCTTGAGATTGGCGAGATCCATGCCCGACTGGTCGGACTTCACCCTCGGCTTGACGTTGTAGTCAAGCACACGCTTGACCGGGACTAGGACCTTCATCGGCTTCACCGCCTTCGCTGGATCGCTCGGCGGGCCTGGGCGGGCGCTCGCGGCGAGCTGGAATGAAACAAAATCCGCGACCTATCGGAAGAAGACCTCCCGGCGCCGCGCGCGCGAAATAGGCGCGGAGAGGGGCAATAACGTCTTCATCGCGCAATGCAAGCGGCCCGCGCGCGCAAAGTTCTTGCGGGACGACTCTGGCGAGACCGGCGGGCGACAGAGCAGAGACTGCGGGCCGGTGTGGACTGGGCGCTAGCCAAGGCCATCAAGGCTTGCGAAAAGCGCCCCATGTTCCGGATGATCAACCGCACTACCCTCGCCTTCATGGGCGTGTTCCTGATCGCCTGCGTGGCGGCCCTGGTCTATCACGTCTTCTTCGTCTGGCCCCGGCAGGACTGTGACCAGCGCGGGGCCTGGTGGGATTCCAAGGACCGCCAGTGCGCGACGCCGATGGAGATCTGGCGGATCACCGGCCGCACCGTGGCTCGCGGCCCGGCGAACCCCGGCGCCCCGGCGCCCTCGGCAAGTATCGCCGCCCCGGCGGCCAAGCGGCCCTAGCGAGTCGCGCCCGGGGTCCAGAGCACGTCGCCCTCGCCTTTGTCATTGGCGTAGCGGGCGGCGACGAACAGCAGGTCCGAGAGGCGGTTGAGATAACGCACGGCCTCGGGATTGACCGTCTCGGCGGCCGCCAGGGCCACGGCCCCCCGCTCCGCGCGCCGGCACACCGTCCGCGCCACATGCAGCGCCGCGGCGGCGGCCGTTCCGCCGGGCAGCACGAAGGAGGTGAGGTCGGAAAGCTCTGCGTTCAGGGCGTCGATCTCCCGTTCCAGCCGGTCCACCTGGGAGGCGACGATGCGCAGCGCCTCCGGTCCGCCGGCGGCGGCGCGGTGCGGCGTGGCGAGGTCGGCGCCTAGATCAAAGAGATCGTTCTGGATCCGCGCCAGGATCGGGTCCAACGGCGCCGCGCCGCTGGTGTGCAGCCGCGCCATGCCCAAGACCGCGTTGGTCTCGTCCACATCGCCGTAGGCGCTGACCCGCGGGCTGGCCTTGCTGACCGGCGCGCCGGACGCCAGGCGGGTGGAGCCAGCGTCGCCGGTGCGGGTGTAGATGCGGTTCAAGGTGACCATGCCGCGCCTACTTGTGCCCGCTCAGCCACCAGATGGCGACCAGCACCATCACGGCGCAGAACTGCAACAGCACCCGCATCCGCATGAGCTTGTTGGAATAGCTGCGGCCGAAGCTGCCGCCCCGGAACAGGGCGAAGATGCCGACGCCCAGCGTCAGCGTCACGCCGACCAGCAGCACGACGAACAAAATCTTGAGAACGTCCATAGGCTGAAGATACGCCCTCCCCCGCGCCGCCGCCACCGATGCGCACAGGTTTTTGACGGTCCAGATTAGGTGAGCGCGCTCAACGAACGCGGAAGGTGAATTTCAGAGACTCGTCCGGAAGCTGCAGAACCCGGACGCTCAAATCTGCGTCATTTTGGCGCTGCGACGGCGACAAACGGTGCAAATCAGGCAAATCGCGTGTAAACGCACATGACGTCCGTATCGCGGAACGGATTTCGTTGAACACGCTCAATCAAAGCTGTCACCCAGGACGCGCCCCGGTGAAGCGAGCTCTGAACCAAGGAACCAAGGATGCACGCGTCCGCCCGGCAAACCGCGCCGGAAACCGATCTCATAGAACACGAAACGGCGCTCTCCGAAATGCGCCAGCTCGTCGCCGACCTACGCGACGCGGCCCGGGACAGCCGGCTGCTCGCCAATCGCTATGCCGACCTTCTGAAGTCGGTCGTTGAAGAATATTGCGGCGAATTCGAACTTCGGGCCGTCGCCGCCCTTGCGCGCCTGGAGGCAGCCCAATGAACCATCTTCCGCTCCGCTCCCTTGCCGGGATCGCCCAAGTCCGCCGACCCACCCAGCGGGCCCTGGCCAAGCAACGCACCCGCGAGAAGATCCTCGCCTCGGCCAAGTCGCTGTTCACCGAGAAGGGTTACGAGGGCGCCACCATCCGTGACATCGCGGCCGCGGCCGGCATGTCCACCGGCGCGGTGTTCGCCAGCTTCACCGACAAGTCCGACCTGTTCAACGAGATCATCGGCGCCGATCGCGAGAGCCTGTTCGAGGCCATGCGCGCCGAAGCCATCGGCGCCTCGGCCGAGGAAGCCCTGAACTCCATGTTCGACGCGGGCTACCGTTTCACCCTGGCCGACCTGCCGCTACTGCAGGCGACCATGAGCGTCTCCTGGTCGCCGGACCTGGGCGCGCAGGTGCGCGGCCGGCTGAACCGGCGTCCGATCACCGAGCTGGTCGGGGAAATCCTCACCACCTCAGTTGAACGTGGCGAACTGTCGCGGGACACGAATGTCGCGATCGTTTCTCAAATGTTGTGGGATTGCTATCTCGCGAACTTCCGCCACGCCGCGTTCGAAGGCTGGGGTCTGAGCGAGTTGCGCGCGCGTCTGGCCGAACAGATCCGCATTATTCTGGCCGGCGTCCGCGCCGGCTAAGTTCCACCGACGGTCAGGTCAAGACCGCGGTGAGTGAGGGGCTAGGCGTTCTTGGGCGTACGCGAGGCGCAGAAACTGGCGACCCGTCGGCGTGTGCTCGACGCCGCCAGCGACCTGTTCAATGAGATCGGATTCGAGGACGCCACCGTCCGGGCGATCGCCAATCGCGCGGGCGTTTCGGTCGGCAGCGTCTTCACCACCTTCACCTCCAAGGCTGATATCCTCAGCCAGGTGATGCAGGATCGGCTGGAGGCCCTCTACGAGGAAATCGGCCGCGTCATCCCCCTGATGCGCGGGTCCACCGCCGATCGCTGCCGGTCGCTGTTCGCGGTGCTGTACGCCTTTGAAATGCGACGGGTGAAGCTGTTCCTGGCCCACATCGCCGTGGCCTATCGCTGGGAGGTTGATCCCGCCGCTCGCCCCTTCGGCTCCAACCAGGTGTTTCGCGACCTGATCGCGGCCTGGCTAAGGGACGGGGTGGAGCGGGGCGATGTACGCGGCGACACCGACTGCGCCGCGGTAATCGACCTGCTGCTGGGAATTTATGCCTGGAATTATCGGCTCGCCGCGGCCGAAAACGCCGACAGCGATCGCCTGACCATGATCATGGATCAACAGATCGGACTGCTGTTCGACGGGCTGAAACCACGCGTCTGAGCAACCTGCCCCGCGCCAATTTTTCGGTTGCGCGCAATTGAAGCTTCCCCTCCGGCGCGGAAATGGCGACAACGCCGCCGCTGTCCCCCCCGGAGGAATTCCATGCTCACCGTCCATCACCTGAACAACTCGCGCTCGCAGCGGATCCTCTGGCTGCTGGAAGAACTGGGCGCGCCCTATGAGATCAAGTTCTACCAGCGCGACGCCACCACCAACCTGGCGCCGCCGGAGCTGGAGAACATCCACCCCCTGGGGAAGTCGCCGGTGATCGAGGAGGACGGCCACGTCATCGCCGAGTCCGGCGCCGTGGTGGACTATATCGTGCGCAAGCATGGCGCTGGCCGCCTGTCGCCGCCGATCGGATCGTGGCAGCACGAAGCCTATCTGGAGTGGCTACACTATGCCGAGGGCTCGGCCATGCTGCCGTTGATGATCAATCTCTACATCATGCGCCTTGGCGACGCCGCCGCGCCCCTGACGCCGCGGGTGAACGACGAGATCAACCGCCACATGGGATTCATCGATAAAGCCCTGGAGGGCAAGGACTACCTGCTGGGCGAGTTCAGCGGCGCCGACGTCCAGCTGAGCTTCGCCGGCGAGGTGGCCCGCGCCTTCGGCCGGCTGGAGACCCTGCCCAACGTCAAGGCCTGGGTTGAGCGCCTGCACGCTCGCCCGGCGTTCGCCAAGTCCATCGAGAAGGGCGGAGCTTACAACCTCGCCTGACGAGGCGCCTACTCGAACGGCGGGAAGTCGTCTTCGTCGTAGCCCTCGAGAAAGTCGAACACCGCCGCCTTGTAGAGGGCATGGGGGATGGCGTTGAAGTGGTCGCAGCCCGGTAGGACCACCGCCTTGGCGCCTGGGATGGCGTCGGCCAGGTCGTGGGGGTCGCCGGCCAGTTCGTCATGGGCGCCGGCCACGATCAGGGCGGGGGGACGCAGACCGAACAGTTCGGCCGGCCCCACCGGCGCGCCGGACCCCTGGCTGCACGCGGCCAGGGCCAACAGGTCCTCCCCTTGCTGCTCGGCGAACTGGCGGAAGCCCTTGAGCATCGGTTCGGTGATGGTGGAGGGGTCCGCGGCCTGCATGGCCTGCGCCATCGTCATGGCCCCGGGCTTCGGCGGGGTCCCGCCACCCGGCAGCATGCGCCCGCCGACGCCGCCCAGGATGACATTGGAAAACCGCTCCGGCTGGTCCAGGGCCGCGCGCAGCGACAGGTGCGCGCCCATGGAATAACCCATCAGGTCCACGCGCTGCAGGTCCAGGTGTTCCATCAGGGCGAAGATGTCGCCCACCATGGCGTCGCGCGAATAGGCGGCCGGGTCGTGCGGCTTGTCGCTCTCGCCATGGCCGCGATGATCGAAGGCGATGGCGCGGTAGCCCTTGCGCTCAAGGGCGCTGTACCAGCCCAGCCGCCGCCAGTTCTCCGCACGGCTAGTGGCGAAGCCGTGCACAAGAAGCACGGTCCTCTGCTCCGCCTCCGCCGGCCTTATGTCGTCATAGGCGAGATTGAAACCGCCCGATTGGAAAGTGGCCATGCCCACACCCTAAGCGGCGCGCGCCGGACGCGGCAAGTCGCCGCCGCGATTCACCCCAAACGAGGCGCCCTCTTGAGCAAAGGGGGTGGGGCGCCTTAATCGGGGGCCATGAACGAAGAACGATTCATTGGCGGTTGGACTCTGGCTAGGCTCCGCGAGCGCAGCCAGAACGAAAGGCACGCGGTCTGGAAGCGCGCCAGGGGCCTGCATTCGGCCGAGGGCAACCACCTGGCCCGCGCCATCGAACTGCTGGGCCTGCCCTATGCCGAGCCCGAACCCCTGGCCCAGGACGATCCGCTGATGGCGCGGCTGCGCGAGGTGGTGAGCGCTCCGTCGGCCAGGTCGGCGGCCATCGAATCCACCCTGGACGGCCTGCCCGCCATGGTCGGCGTCGACGCCCTGCTGCACGACGGGATCGGCGAGGAATACCGGCTGAACGCCGCCGCGGTCCCCACGGCCCAGCTGCTGGTGGCGGAGCTGATGGCCAGCCTGGGCTATGTCGCCGCCGGTGAGAAGGACCTGCCGGCGCGCTGCGTGGCCCGCAAGGGGATGTTCTGGAAGCGCGGCTGAGCGCTCTCTAGAACAGGCTGCCAGGCCCGGGCCGCTGAGTTTGCGCCACCGCCAAGGACCCCGGCGGCCCCGCCTTCAGCAGGGCCTGGGCGTCGGTGGCGGGATCCAGCCAGGCGACCCAGCCCTCCGGCGCCAGGGGCACGATCTGGCGGTCGTGATAGGGCGCCACGTCCGGGCCAGCGTCGATGGTCAGCAAAGTAAAACGCTCGCCCGCGTCTCCCTCGGCGCGCCGCCATAGGCCGGCGATGGCGAAGATATCCCCGCCGGCGGCGGTGAACCGCCATTGGGTCTTGGGGTATTTAGCGCCGGTGAATTCGAAGAAATGTGTGGCCGGGACCAGGCAGCGGCCGGTGGCGAAGGTTCGGCCTTCGGATCGGAAGTTGATCAGCGGCCCGGCCTTGGGCCGCGGCGGCGCAAAGCCCCAGCGCATCAGGTCCAGCCGCACCCTCCCCTGCCCCTCTTGCCGGACGATGGGGGCGGGGTCGGTGGGCTTGATCTCCTCCAGGCCTGGGAAGTTCGGCAACCCGGCGGTCTCGAAGTCGACGCCGAGGGTTTCGAACATCTCGACGAGTTTGTGGAGGGGGGCGTCGAAGCCGAACTTGTTGCACATGCCCCGGAGCGTCGACGGCCGGCGGCCACGCGGTCAACCTGTCGTCTTTTCTCGGCCGCTCTTCGCGAGCGCCCGGCCTGATCCGTGGGCCGGCGAGAAACGCTATAGCGCGAGCGGACTCAACCTGAATTCATGCGACGATTGGCGACGGGGCTGACAACATCGATTCAGCGTACTTTGCCTTCGAATTTTCGGCCGGACGGGACGGGATGACCAAGACCACTGACCCTGCCGACTGGCTGGCGGAGAACATCGAGACGTTCAACGCGCTCTTCGACGCCGGCGGCCTGTTGGCGGGGGTCGTCGAGGAGGATGGCGACGACTATCGCTATGTCTCCGTCAACCTGCCCCTGGCCGCCCACTTCGGCAGCACCCAGGCGGCGCTGGTCGGCAAGACCGGACGCGACGTGGGCGCCAGCGAGACCAATATCGCCCTGCGCATGGCCACCCTGGATCACTGCCACCGCAAAGGGGTGCAACGGGAGGAATTCTGGCTGCCGGTTAAGGGCGCGCGGCGGCGTTACATGAGCACCCACACCGCCGCCCCGGCCGGGCCGAACGGCGCCCGCCGCATGGCTTTCTGTTCGGCCGATATCACCGCGCGCAAGACCGCCGAGATCGAGGCGGCCCGGCAGCAGGCGCGGGTAGAGGCGGCGCTGGACGCGGCCGCCATGGGTATCTGGGAATATGACGCCGTCGCCGACCAGCTGTCGTGGGACGCTCGTGGCGCCGCCCTCGCCGGTCTCAGTGGCGAGAACATCAGCCTCGAGACCTTCATCGCCATGGTGCACCCCGAGGATGCGCCAGCGGTGGTGGCGGCGCAGGACCGGGCGGAGGCCGGAGAAAATGGCGGCTACTACCGGGTGGAGCACCGGATCATGAACGACCAGGGCGTGCGGTGGCTCGAGAGCACCGGTCGCCTCAGTTTCAATGCCAAGGGCGAGGTCGTCAGCGCCATCGGCACGGTGCGTGACATCGGCCCGGAGATCGTGGTCCGTGAGCGGCAGGCCTTCCTGACGGCGGAACTGAACCACCGGGTGAAAAACAACCTCGCCGCCGTCCAGGCCATCGCCAACCAGACCCTGCAATGGAGCCCCGATCCCATCGCGTTCCGCGAAGCCTTCCAGGCCCGCGTTTCCGCCCTTGGCCGAGCCCACGACCTGCTGAACGCCAACGCCTGGACCGCCACCGACCTGCGCGAGTTGATGGCGCGCTCCCTGGAAGGCGCGGCCGGGGTCGTGACGCTGGACGGGCCGGATGCGCCGGTGATGATCCTGCCGGAGCGGGCCATGACCCTGGCCATCATCTTCAATGAACTGGCCACCAACGCCGCCAAGCACGGCTGCCATTCCGTCCCCGGCGGAGCCGTGACCCTCAGCTGGGTGATCGTGGGCGATCGGGTGGAGATTCGCTGGACCGAGCGCGGTGGCCCCCCCGTCAAGGCGCCCAAACGCCAAGGCTTCGGCTCACGGATGCTGCGCGCCGGTGTCGGAGGCCGAGACGGCGCCGCAAGGTTGGAGTTCGACCCCGAGGGATTGAAGGTGCGGCTGACGCTGATCCGGTCGCCGGCGGTGGCGTTCGAGGCGGCTCCGGAATTGGTCTAGAGCCTTCCCGTAACGCCGGCGTCGAAGACCGTCGCCCACTGATCGCAAAGAAAAAGGGCGGCGGCTTTTCAGCCGTCGCCCTTGATCGTTCAGCCTGTCGGCCGCTGGCGCCATTTAGGCGTCGGCGGATTCCTTGGCGTCTTGGCTGGAGGTGAGGTCTTCACCGGTCTGCTGGTCGACGACCTTCATGGACAGGCGGGTCTTGCCGCGATCGTCGAAGCCGAGAAGCTTGACCTTCACGATCTGGCCCTCCTGCAGCACGTCGGAGACCTTGTTCACGCGCTCGTTGGCGATCTGGCTGACGTGCACCAGGCCGTCCTTGGCGCCGAAGAAGTTCACGAAGGCGCCGAAGTCGACAACCTTGACCACCTTGCCGTCATAGATCTGGCCCACTTCCGGTTCGGAGGCGATGGACTTGATCCAGTCCATGGCGGCCTTGATCTTGGCGCCGTCGCTGGCAGAGACCTTGACCGTGCCGTCGTCGGCGATGTCGACCTTGGCGCCGGTGGTGGCGACGATCTCGCGGATCACCTTGCCGCCGGTGCCGATGACTTCGCGGATCTTGTCCACCGGGACCGACATGGTCTCGATCTTGGGGGCGAACTCGCCGACGTCCGGACGGGCGCCGTCGATGGCCTTGGCCATTTCGCCGAGGATATGGATCCGGCCGTCCTTCGCCTGGGCGAGGGCCTTCTGCATAATTTCCTCGGTGATGCCGGCGATCTTGATGTCCATCTGCAGCGACGTGATGCCGTCAGCGGTGCCGGCGACCTTGAAGTCCATGTCGCCAAGGTGGTCTTCGTCACCCAGGATGTCCGACAGCACCGCGAAGCCGTCCGATTCCAGGATCAGGCCCATGGCGATGCCCGAGACGGGCTTCTTCAAGGGCACGCCGGCGTCCATCAGGGCCAGCGAGGACCCGCAGACCGAGGCCATCGAGGACGAGCCGTTGGACTCGGTGATCTCGGAGACCAAACGCAGGGTGTAGGGGAAGTCTTCCGCCGCCGGCAGCATCGGGCGGATCGCCCGCCAAGCCAGCTTGCCATGGCCGACTTCACGGCGGCCCGGCGCGCCCATGCGGCCCGTTTCACCCACCGAGAAGGGGGGGAAATTGTAGTGCAGCATGAACTTCTCGTAGTACTTGCCTTCCAGCGCGTCGATCATCTGCTCGTCGTCGCCGGTGCCCAGGGTGGCGACCACCAGGGCCTGGGTCTCGCCGCGGGTGAACAGCGCCGAGCCGTGGGCCCGGGGCAGCACGCCCACTTCCGAAACGATCTGACGGACCTTGTCGACCGTGCGGCCGTCGATGCGGATGCCGGTGTCGAGGATGTTGCGGCGGACGACGTCGGCCTCAAGTTCCTTGAACACGCCGCCCAGCTTGGCCGCGTCGGTTCCGGTGGGGTTGGCTTCGGACTTGGCGAACTTGGCCAGGGCCTTGTCCTTGGCCGCGTGCACGGCGTCCTGACGGGCACCCTTGGCGACGATCTTGTAGGCCGCGGCAAGGTCCTTGCCGATCAGCTTCTTGATGTCGGCCTTCACCGCGTCGGTGTTGTCCTCGGCGAATTCGAAGGGCTCCTTGGCGGCGTGTTCGGCCAGTTCGATGATCGCGTCGATCACCGGCTGGATGTTCCGGTGCGCGAACATGACCCCGCCCAGGACCTGCTCTTCGCTGAGCTCCTGGATTTCGGATTCGACCATCATCACCGCGTCGCTGGTGCTGGCGACGATGAGATCCATCTGGGTCTCCTTCATCTGCTCCAGGGTCGGGTTCAGGACGTATTCGCCGTTGATGAGGCCGACGCGGGCGCCACCGATCGGACCCATGAAGGGCGCGCCGGACAGCACCAGGGCGGCCGAGGCGGCCACCAGGGCGACGATGTCGGGGTCGTTCTCGAGGTCATGGGCGAGGACCGTGGTCACCACCTGGACTTCATTCTTGAAGCCCTTGACGAACAGCGGCCGGATCGGACGGTCGATCAGGCGGCTGGTCAGGGTTTCCTTTTGCGAGGGCGCGCCCTCGCGGCGGGGGAAGGAGCCCGGGATCTTGCCCGCGGCGTAGAACTTCTCCTGGTAGTTCACGGTCAGCGGGAAGAAGTCCTGGCCGGGCTTCGCCTCTTTTCTGGCGACGACAGTTGCAAGCACCACCGTGTCGTCCACCGAGCAAAGCACCGCGCCATGGGACTGGCGGGCAATCTC
>JBBROW010000031.1:0-50390 GCA_038228945.1 Caulobacterales bacterium | reverse complement strand
TGGTGATGTTGTCGGCCCTGGTCGCCGACACGCCGGTGAAGCGCTCGTAGTGGCCCAGGTCGAGGTCGGTTTCGGCCCCGTCGTCGGTGACGAACACCTCGCCGTGCTGCTAGGGGCTCATCGTCCCTGGATCGACGTTGAGATAGGGGTCCAGCTTACGAAGCCGGACCTTGTACCCGCGCGCTTGCAAAAGCGCGCCGAGCGCCGCGGAGGCGAGACCTTTTCCCAAAGAGGAGACCACGCCGCCGGTGATGAAAATGTACCGGGCCATGGGCGTTCAGCGTAGCGCTGATTCGCGAACGGCGTCCCGCCGTGGAAGCGGTTTGAACAGCGACATTATGGCGTGCTCGACTTCGCCGGAGTGTCGGCGTCGGCCTTGGGGGTCGGCGGCGGTGGCGGCGGGGTGATGGTGGTGATCGGCGCGGGGGCGGCCGGGCTGGCCGCGACCTTCGCGGCGTGAGCCGGCTTGGCGGCGGCAGCGGGCTTGGCCGGAGTCACGGTAGCGGGGTGAGCCACGGCGGGGGCCGCAGGCGCGTGGACGATGGGCGCGTTGACGATGGGCGCGCGGGCGATAGGAGCGCTGGCGACGGGCGCCGTGACGGTCTGAGGCGGGGCGTTCAGCGACCCTACCGGGGCGACTGGCGCCACCGGGGCGCTGGGGGTGTTCGACAGCGGCGCGGGGGTGGCGAAGGCGGCGGGATTGACGCTCTGGCCCTTGAGCCGGTTCAGGATCGCCTGGCTGGAGCGCTCACGGGCGCCGATTAGGGTCAAGGCCATGCTGAGGCTCAGGAAGAGAGCGAACAGGATCCAGGTGGTGCGGGTCAGCAGGTCCCCGGCGCCGCGCGTGGTGATCAGGCCGGTCGGCCCGCCGCCCGAGCCCAGCGCCCCGCCTTCGGAGCGTTGCATCAGGACGACGAAAACCAAGGCCGCGCAGACCAGGGCGTTCAGGGTGAGCAGAAGGCCGTAGAGCATGAAGTATAAGGACTTTCAGTTCGTCGGACTTGGGCCCGGCGCGGGAAGCGGCCCCTCTAGCATCACGGGGTCGCACGCGCCATAGCTAGGTGGCCGCATGCCAAGGACCAAGTGCCGTGATCCTGGAAACGCAACGCCTGACCCTGAGGCCCCTCGCGGAGGGTGACAGCGGCGCGATGCATGACATTCTCAGCGATCCGGACGTCATGGCTCATTGGGATATCTCGGCGGTAGACGACCCCGATCTCACCGACGTCATCATCACCTCGCAGATCCGCAGCATGGATGACGGCAAGGCGACCTATTGGGCCATCACCCGAAGCGAAGATGGCGTTTTCCTGGGGGTCTGCGACCTGTCGGACATCGACCGCTGGCATCATCGCGGCGAGATCGGCTTCATGTTGGGCCGCGCCGCCTGGGGCCAGGGCTTTGGCCTGGAGGCCATGCGGGCGGTGCTGGTGCACGCGGCGTCCATGGGCCTGCGCCGCCTCACGGCCCGCACCCACGTGGGCAACCTGAAGTCCGAACAACTGCTGGAGAAGTTGGGTTTCGAGGTCGAGGGCTATCTGCGCGGCCACATCCAGCGCGACGGCGAGCGGCGAGACTGCCGGTTGTTCGGATTGCTGCTGTAGCTACAGCGCCTCGAAGATCGGGATGAAATCGGCCGCCTTGAGCGAGGCGCCGCCGACCAGGGCGCCGCCGACGTTCGCCACCTTGAGTATCTCGACGGCGTTGGCGGGCTTCACCGAGCCGCCGTAGAGGATCGGGATCATCAGGCCCTGCGCGCCGAAGGCAGCGGCGAGGGTAGCGCGAATGGCGGCATGGGCTTCTTCGATCTGGGCCAGGGTGGGGGTCAGGCCGGTGCCGATGGCCCAGACCGGCTCATAGGCCACCGCGAAGGGATGACCGCCCAGGCTGTCGGGCAGGGACTCGGCGGTCTGGCTGGTGATGATTTCGAGGGTCCGGCCGGCCTCGCGTTCGGCAAGGGTCTCGCCGACGCAGACGATGGGCTCCAGTCCCGCCCGCAGGGCCGCCTGGGCCTTGGCGGCCACCAGGGCGCTGGTCTCGCCATAGCCGGCGCGTCGCTCGGAATGGCCGAGGATCACCAGGGCCGCGCCGGCCTCGGCCAGCATCTCGGCGGCAATGTCGCCGGTGAAGGCGCCCTGGACCTCGGCCCGGCAATCCTGGCCGCCCACCTCGATCAAGGTGCCGCCGACAAGGTCCGTCAACCGATGGATCAGGGTCGCCGGCGGGCAGATCGCCACCCGCGCCGCCGGGGGTCGCGCCTCGACAGCCTCGACCATGGCCCGAACCTGCGCCAGGTCGTCCTCAAGGCCATGCATCTTCCAGTTTCCGGCGATGATCGGGCGGTAGGTGGTCACGGGCAGGCCTCTTTCGGGTTCAAATCCGGACCCTGGCGCCTAGAGCAAAGCCACGCCCCTGTCACGGCCCAGCGTGACGCGCGCTTGCGGCCCGCCTCTAGCCTCCACTATACCGCCCCTGGCGGACGCGGTGGCGGACGCGCTTTACTGACCCTAGCGGACGCCCACGCGCCCGCGTTCCCCTGGTTCGAGACCTGATGACCGGCAGCCTTCGCAGCACAGCCCGCAACCCCATCGCCGTCGCCCTGATGGGCGTTCTGGTGCTGGTGTTCCTGATCCTCGGCATCGGCGGCGGGGGCGGTCGGTTCCCCGACGCCTTCCGCGGCATCGACGCCAACGCGGTGGTGGTGGCCGGGTCGCACACGATCTCGCAGCACGAGTTCAAGCTGGCCTTCGATCGCCGCAAGCAGGAGATCGACCAGCAACAGGGCCAGCCAATCCCGGTGAGCGTCCTGGCCGAGAGCGGCCTGGACCAGCAGATGTTGAACCAGCTGGCCGGAGAACAGGCCGAGCTGGAGATGATCCGAACCGTCGGCATCGTCCCGGGCAACGCCCTGGTGGACGACGAAATCAAGAAGCAGCCTAGCCTGTTCGATCCGGTGACGGGCAAGTTCAGCCAGGAACAGTTCGATCGGATGCTAGCCTCACAAGGGTTCACGGCGGCGGACGCCCTGCGGCTGATCCGTGACGGCCTGGCCCATCGCCATTTCGCCGCCGCCGTCGAATACGGCTTCAAGGCGCCCAAGCTCTATTCGGCCCTTTTCGCGGTGGAGGAGCTGGAGAACCGCGACCTGACCTATTTCGTCATGGACCAGCACGCCGTCCCCCTGCCGAGCCCGCCGACGGATCCGCAACTGCTGGCCTTCATGAAGGAGCACGCCACGGAACTGACCATTCCGGAGACGCGGGTGATCACCCTGGTGCGCTTCTCGGCCAAGGCGCTGGAGCCGTCGATCGTCATCGATCCGGCCGCGGTGCAGAAGGAATTCGATTTCAAGAAGGACTCCCTGTCCAAGCCGGAGACCCGCTTCGTCATCCAGATTCCGGTGAAGTCAGCGGCCCAGGGGGCCTTGGCCGCGGCCCGCCTTGGCAAGGGGGAGGATCCCACGACGGTGGCCAAGTCCATCGGCACGGCCCCCATCGTCTATGCCGACAAGCCGCTGTCGGCGATCGCCGACCACAAGATCGGCCTTGCCGCCTTCGCCCTGCAGCAGGGTCAAGTGAGCGTGATTCCGGGTGACCTGGGCATCGGCGTGATCGCCATCCAGAAGATCACCCCGGGACAGGTCGCCACCCTGGAAAACGCGCGGGCCCAAATCGAGGCCGACCTGCGCAGCCGCGCCGCGCGCGACAAGGCCAGCGACATGTCAGGCAAGTTCCAGGACGCCCGCGACGCCGGCGCCACCATCACTGACGCGGCCCTGAAGGCCGGCGCCACGGCAATTGTGGTCGGCCCGGTCACCGCCCAGGGCCAGGACATGGAGGGCAAGCCCAACGCCGTGCTCACCGACAAGATCCTGAAGGCCGCTTTCGCCGAATCGGCCGGTTCCCAGGGCACCGACGTGGAGACCCCCGAGCCGGGTGAGGCCTTCGCCCTGACGGTCAACAAGATCATTCCCCCAGCCCTGCCGCCGCTGGAGCAAAAGCGGGCGATGCTGACCCAGGCCTATATGCGCGAGACGTTGATCAATGCGCTGAAGGCCAAGGCGGATGTGCTGATGGCGTCCATCCGCAAAGGCGGCAGCGTCGAGGCCGCCGCCGCCCAGGTGAACGGCCACGTGACCCACCAGGTCGGGCTGCAGCGCATCCAGGCCAAGCAATTTATGCCGACCCTGGGCCGGGAGTTCCTGGTCAACGCCTTCGGGGTGAAGCCCGGTGAAGTGTTCGCCGCCGGCGGCCCCACCGGCATCTTCATCGCCAAGCTGGACGCCATTCGTCCCGGCGACACCACCCAGACGGCGCGCTTGGTGCAACAGATTGGTCCCAAGCTGTCGCAACAGTATCTGGGCGATGCGGAGGGTTCTCTGCGCACGGCCGCCGACACGGCGATCAAGCCGCGCCAGAATCTGACGGCCGCCCGCCTGGCCATCAACCTGGACCAGGCGACCATCGACAAGCTGAACGCCAAGCCCGGCGACAAGGGCGCCACGGCGGCCAAGCCAAAGCTGGCTAAGTGAAGCGAGATCCCGTGACCCGCCCGCTCCCATGATCGAACCGACCTACGACGCCTTCGAGAGCGCCTATTCCAACGGACAGGCCCAGGTGGTTTGGAAGCGGCTGGTCGACGACCTTGAAACGCCGGTCTCGGCCTATCTGAAGATCGCGCACGGCCGGCCCTACGCCTTCCTGTTCGAGTCGGTGGAGGGCGGGGCCTGGCGCGGGCGCTATTCCATCGTGGCCATGAAACCCGATCTGGTCTGGCGCTGCCGGGGCGACAAGGCCGAGGTCGCCCGGGGCGACGCTATCGCCCGCGGGGATTTCACCCCGGAAGCCGACGGCGCGCTGGAGTCCCTGCGCGACCTGGTGGCCGCCTCGCGCCTGGATCTGCCCAAGGGGCTGCCGCCCATGGCCGCGGGCCTGTTCGGCGCCCTGGGCTACGACATGATCCGCCTAGCCGAGACCCTGCCGGACGTGAACCCCGATCCGCTGGATTTGCCGGACGGGGTGATGACCCGCCCGTCGATCGTCGCCATCTTCGACGCCATCGCCCAGGAAATCATCCTGACCACCACGGTCAGGCCCTCGGCCCTGTCGGCCAAGGCGGCCTACGACCAGGCCTCGGCCCGGCTGGAGGCGGTAATCTTCGACCTGGGCAAGACCCTGCCCGGCCCCGGCGTACGGCCCGCCCCCCTGCCCGACGCCTTCACATCGCCGGTAAGCCGAGAGGGCTATTGGGCCCTGGTGGAGAGGGCCAAGGACTACGTCCGCGCCGGCGACGTCTTCCAGGTGGTGCCCAGCCACCGGTTCCGAGCGCCGTTCCCGCACGATCCCTTCGCCCTGTACCGGTCGCTGCGGCGAACCAACCCCTCTCCGTTCCTGTTCTATTTGAACTTCCCCGGGTTCCAGCTGGTGGGCTCGAGCCCGGAGATCCTGGTGCGCCTGCGAGACGGCAAGATCACCATCCGCCCCATCGCCGGCACCCGCCCTCGCGGCGTGACCCCCGAGGAGGACGCGGCCCTGGAGCAGGAGCTGCGCAATGATCCCAAGGAGCGGGCCGAGCACCTGATGCTGCTGGATCTGGGCCGCAATGACGTCGGCCGGGTCGCCATGCTGGGCCAGGAGGGTCTCAACGCTCCCCGCCCCGCCGGCAAGCGCGGCCCGCATGTGCGCGTCACCGACAGCTTCTTTGTCGAGCGCTACAGCCACGTGATGCACCTGGTGTCCAACGTCGAGGGCGACGCCCCCGAACGGGTGGACCCGGTGGATGTGCTGATGGCCGCCCTGCCCGCCGGCACCCTGTCGGGCGCTCCCAAGGTGCGGGCCATGGAGATCATTGACGAGCTGGAGAGCGAAAAGCGCGGCATCGGCTATGCCGGGGCGGTGGGCTATTTCGGCGCCGATGGTTCGGTGGACACCTGCATCGTCCTGCGCACCGCCCTGGTGAAGGATGGGATGATGTACGTCCAGGCGGGCGGCGGCGTGGTGGCCGACAGCGACCCCGACGCGGAGTACGAAGAGACGGTGCAAAAGTCCCGAGCGCTGCGGCAGGCGGCGTCGGAGGCCTGGCGGTTCGTCTGAGGGGGTGGCGCGAGGCCGCCACCATGGGGATGTTGCGGGGAACCCTGTCCCATGGAACCCTGGCGAAATGCGCCGGCACGAGCTCAACACCGACTTCGACTGGAAGCCCACCCGCGGCCCCTACCGGGTGCTGACGCCAGAGCAGGCGCGGCAATACGACGAGGCTGGATACTTCCTGCTGGAGAACGCCTTCACCGCCGACGAGCTGAAGGCGGTGCGCGAGGCCATCGATCCGATGGAAGCGGCCCATGAGGCCGACCTGCGGGAAAAGCACGGCGGCCAGCAGTTCATCAACAAGGCCGACGCCATCACCTTCACGGTGCATCTGGTGGCCCGCTCGGCGGCGCTGAAGGCGTTCAGCCGGCATCCGGTATTCCGCGACCTGTGCCATGAAATCATGGGGCCTGGCGCGCGGCTCTATTGGGACCAGGCGGTGTACAAGAAGCCGGGCAATCCCGAGGAATTCCCCTGGCACCAGGACAATGGCTACACCTTCATGACGCCGCAGCAGTACCTGACCTGCTGGGTGGCCCTGACAGACGCGACGCTGGACAACGGCTGCCCGTGGGTGGCGCCGGGCCTGCATCGGCTGGGCACCCTGCACCACAAGGCAGTGAAACTTGGCCTGGAGTGCCTGCAAGGCCCCGATGGCGCGGTCGCCGTACCGGCAAAGGCCGGCGATGTTGTGGTGTTTTCGTCCCTGACGCCGCACCGCACGGGGCCGAACCTGACCGGCGAGACCCGGAGGTCCTACATCCTGCAATATGCCCCTGACGGAGTGATCGCCGTCAATCCGTTCACCGGCGAGACCAAGCCAGCCAATGACCCCGAGCGACAGTACTACGTCGAGAGCTAGCGGATCTGGGGCTGATGCGCCGGGCTGAGCACCGGCGGCACGATGATTACCACCACCGCCAGGCTCAGGGCCGAGATCGAGAAGAAGGCGGCGGCCGCCACGGCGGCCAGCCCCTGATCACGCCGCCGGGGCGCGCGCAGCAGGGCGCGGGCCCTGCCCATCGCGACCTTGTCCACCGGCGAATCGATCATCTCCATTCGCCCAGCATGGCGCGAGCAGCCCTCGCCGCCAACGCGGTCCCTTGGCGCAGGCCGCCGTTACGCTTAGATACCGGCCCTCGCGCGGCGCCTCGGTACCCAAAATGATCCTGGTCATCGATAACTACGACAGCTTCACCTACAATCTCGTCCACTATCTGAACGAGCTGGGCGCGGACACGAGCGTCTATCGCAACGACAAGATCACCGTTCAGGACGCCTTGGCCATGCGGCCGGAGGCCATTCTGCTGTCCCCCGGCCCCTGTACGCCCAATGAAGCCGGCATCTGCCTGCCGCTGATCGGCGGCGCGCCGGACGACATGCCGATCCTGGGGGTGTGCCTGGGCCACCAGGCCATCGGCCAGGCCCTGGGCGGCGAGGTGATCCGGGCCAAGGCCTTGATGCACGGCAAGACCAGCCCGATCCACCACAACGACAAGGGCGTGTTCAAGGGCCTGCCCAACCCGTTCACCGCCACGCGCTATCACAGCCTGTCCGTCCGCCGCGAGACCCTGCCGGAGGTGCTGGAGATCACCGCCTGGACCGAGGATGGCGAGGTAATGGGCTTTCAGCACAAGACGCGGCCCCTGCACGGCGTGCAGTTCCACCCCGAGTCCATCGCCACCGAGGGCGGCCACAAGCTGCTGCTCAACTTCATGGAGTTGGCCGGCGTCGAGCGCCTGGCCGACGCCTAGAAAGCCCGCCGGTCATGTCCGACGCCTTCAAGCCGCTGCTGGCCAAGCTCGCCGACGGCGCCACCCTGACCGAGCCGGACGCCGAGGCCTTCTTCACCGCCTGCCTGCGCGGCGAGCCGACACCGGCGCAGATCGCGGCGGCCATCACCGCTATGCGCATGCGGGGCGAGACGATCGGCGAGATCACCGCCTGCGCCCGGGCGATGCGCCGGGCCGCCACGGTGCTGGAGCATCCGTTCGAGGTCATCGACGTCTGTGGTACGGGCGGCGACGGCCAGAACACACTGAACATCTCAACCGCCGTGGGCTTCGTGGCCGCTGGGGGCGGACTGAAGGTGGCCAAGCACGGCACGCGGGCGGTGTCGTCGCGCTCCGGCTCGTCGGATGTGCTGAGCGCGCTGGGGGTCAACATCGCCGCGCCGGCCGAGCGGCAGCTTGAAGCGCTGAGGGAAGCGGGCATCTGCTTCCTGTTCGCCCCAGCCCACCACGGCGCGTTGCGGCATGTGATGCCGGTGCGCCAGGAACTGGGCTTCCGCACCGTGTTCAATCTGCTAGGCCCCCTCTCCAACCCCGCCGGCGCCAAGCGCCAGGTGCTGGGGGTCTATGATTCCCGCTGGGTTGAGCCCCTGGCGCGGGTGCTGGGCGCCCTGGGAACCGAGCGGGCCTGGGTGGTGCATGGCGAGGGACTGGACGAGATGACCACCACCGGGACGACCAAGGTGGCGGAATGGCGCGCTGATGGCGGGGTGCGGCTGTTCAACATCACCCCGGAGGCCGTGGACCTGCCGCGGGCGGCGCTGAGCGATCTGACGGGCGGCGACGCCCAGGAGAACGCCGTGGCCCTGCGCGGCCTGCTGGGGGGCGCCATGGGGGCCTATCGCGACATCGTGCTGCTGAACGCCGCCGCCGCATTCCTGGTGGCGGAAAAGGCCGAGACCCTGCGCGACGGGGTCGACATGGCCGCCCACGCCATCGACTCCGGCGCGGCGCTGACGGCCCTGGACACCCTGGTCGAGGTGAGCAACCGGCCATGAGCGACGTCCTGGCCAGCATCGCCGCCTATAAGCGGGACGAAGTCGCGCTGCGGCACGCGCGCGAGACCCAGGCTCAGGTAGAGGCCCGGGCCAAGGCCGCCTCCCCGCCCCGCGGCTTTCGCGCCGCCCTGGAGCGCGCCCATGCGCCTGGCCGCCTGGCGCTGATCGCCGAGATCAAGAAGGCCTCACCGTCCAAGGGACTGATCCGCGCCGATTTCGATCCGCCGTCGCTGGCTCGCGCCTATGAAGGTGGCGGGGCGGCCTGTCTGTCGGTGCTCACCGACGGCCCCAGCTTCCAGGGCGCCGACGCCTTCCTGACCGCGGCGCGGGACGCCGTGGCCATTCCCGCCCTGCGCAAGGAGTTCCTGGTGGACCCGTGGCAGGTGGCTGAATCCCGCGCCTTGGGGGCCGACGCGATCCTGGTGATCATGGCCATGGTGGACGACGGCCTGGCCGCTGAGTTGATGGCCGAGGCGGCGCGCCACGGCATGGACGCCCTGGTGGAAACCCACAACGAGGCCGAGTTGGACCGGGCCGCGGCCCTCATCGCCGCCGGCGGAGCCGGGCTGATCGGGGTCAACAACCGCGACCTGCGCACCTTCGTCACTGACCTGGCGATCACCGAACGGCTGGCCTCGCGGGTTCCGGATGGCGCCCTGCTGGTGACAGAGAGCGGTGTCTTCACCCCCGCCGACGCCGCCCGGCTGGAAGCCGCCGGCGCCCGCGCCATGCTGGTGGGCGAGAGTTTGATGCGCCAGGCCGACGTCGAGGCGGCGACACGGGCGCTGCTGGGCTGAGCGTTTCTGCGGGTGAGCCGTTTGGATCAGATCGAGAACTGATTCCATTGCAGACCTGAAATGCTTTGGAACGCCGTTCGGCGAACACCTTATCCCCTTGAAAAACCGTTGCTTTGTCGTTCACTTGACTTTAAGAAAGAACACCTAGAGAACATTCCTACGTTTTTGGTTTGTTCCTACGACTTAGAGGGTCAGGCGGCGATGCTCACGCGCAAACAGCATGAACTGCTCATGTATATCCACGAGCGGATCAAGGAGACCGGGGTCTCCCCTTCTTTTGACGAGATGAAGGACGCTCTCAACCTGGCGTCCAAGTCCGGCATTCACCGGCTGATCACGGCCCTGGAAGAACGGGGTTTCCTGCGCCGCCTGCCGCACCGGGCCAGGGCCCTGGAAGTCACCAAGCTGCCCGAACAGGCCACAGCGGCGGCGCCGCCTCGCGGCAGGGGCGCCTTCCGGCCCACGGTGATCGAGAACACCGGCGGCGCGGCGGCCGGTCCCGCCAACGACACCCGCGAACTGTCGATCCTCGGCAAGATCGCCGCCGGCACGCCCATCGAGGCGATCCAGCACGAACGCGACCGGATCGCGGTGCCGGAAAGCATCCTGGGCGCCGGCGAGCACTATGTGTTGGAGGTGCAGGGCGATTCCATGATCCATGCCGGCATTCTGGACGGCGACTACGTGGTCATTCGCAAGACCAGCACCGCCAACTCCGGCGAGATCGTCGTGGCCCTGGTGATGGGCGAGGAAGCCACACTCAAGCGTTTGCGGAAGAAGGGCGCTTCTATCGCGCTGGAAGCCGCCAACCCGGCCTACGAGACCCGTATCTTCGGACCTGACCAGGTGGCTGTGCAGGGCAAGCTGGTGGGCCTCATCCGTCGTTACCACTAATGGACCAGGGACGGCGCCCGCGCACGTCCTGGGACCAGACCACGCGCCAGACCCGGCCCTCGCGGTAGAGTTCAGCCGACCCACCCTTGGCGAACGCCTCGCCGGTAAGCATGACCTTGCCGGCGCAGGCGGCTGACGGCACGACGCCGGTGGCGCGGATAACGACGACGTCGGCGCCTCGGCAGAGCTCTTCCAGCTCCTCGCCCTCCGGGGTGCGGCGGATCCACCAGAGCACCAGTTTCTGGCCGCTCTGGGTCGGGGCGCCGCAGATGCGCCGGTCGCAGTCGAAGGGTCGGGCGCGGGGCGTCACGTCGTCCTCCAGGACAAAGCCGCGCCGCCGCGACCACATGTCGGCGGCGAAAAGTTTGACCTTCGGCCGCGCCAGCCAGGCGGTTTGGCCATCCTGCACCGCCGCGGCCCCGGCGTCGGCGGAGATCCAGACCTGGGGCGGCGCTGGCCTGGGCCAGAGGGTCACGGCCAGGGCGAAGGGCAAGCCGATCCAGCGCAGCGGCCCCCGCCACAGGCAGACGAACAACAGCCCCAGGAAGGCGATCGGCAAGGCGATGTCCGGCGCGCTGGGGACGGTCCAGACCGCATAGGGCAGGCCCGAGAACCAGTTCGAGACCGTGTACAGCAGATTGATCCCCCATCCGGCGAAGGCCAGGAACGGGCCACCCAGATGCACCGTGTCCAGCAGGGCGCCCAACGCCAGGGCCGGCATGATGACGAAGGTGGCCAGGGGCTCGGTGACCAGGTTGGCGCCGAGGCCGTAGGCGGCGACGCGGTTGAAGTCCTGCATGGCGAAGGGACCGGTGGCGACCCCGGCCACGAAGCTGACCCCCAGGCTGATGGCCAGCCAGGCCCCCGCGTTCTGAACCAGCCGGATCGGCCAAGGGGTGTTGATCGGACGGGTCGGCCGCGGCCAGATCTCGGCCAGGGCCACCAGGGCCGTGGTGGCGGCGAAGGACATCTGGAAACCCGGCTGGATGATCGCCTCGGGCTGCATGACCAGGATCACCAGGGCCGCCACCGCCAGGACGTGCAGGCTGATCGCCCGCCGGTCGACGAGGATGGCGCCGAACACCAGTATGGCGGTGATGGCCGACCGCTGGGCTGGGGGCGGGGCGCCAGAGACCACCAGATAGACGACGATGGCCGTCAGGCCCACGAAGGCGGCGACCTTTTTGCCCGGCACGCGCAGGGCCAGCCAGGGCCAGAGCGCGATCAGCAGCCGCGCCAGCAGGAAGGTGAAACCGCCGACGATGGCCATGTGCACGCCGCTGATCGAGATGATGTGCGCCAGGCCCGAATTGCGCAGGGTGGTCTGGGCGTCTTCCGACAGCCAGGCCTGGTAGCCGGTGATCATGGCCACCCCCAACCCCGCCGAGCCGGGGTCCATGTCCGCCGCGATCCGCCGCCCCAGCGCCCAGCGCGTGGCGTTCACCGCCATCTCCATGCGCAGTCCCAACGGCGGTTTGGCCAGGCTGATCATTTCGGGCAGGGCGCGGGAGAAGCCGACGCCGCCGATGCTCTGGAAGTATTCGTCGCGGGCGAAGTCGTAGGCGCCGGGACTGGCCGGGGCCGGCGGTGGGCTGATGAAGGCCATCAGGCGCACCGCCCTGCCCGGCCCCACGGCGAAGTCAGCGGGCACGGTGACCCGGATACGATCAGGCAGCTGGTCCAGCGCCAGGCGTCCGATCCGCACCGGCGCGATCACCAGCCGGCCGCGGCCGGAGGCGGCGCTGGCCACATCCGTCACCCACCCCTCGACGATGGTGCTCTGCGACAGCGGGGCGATGGGCGCGGCCACCCTCAACGTCCGGATCTTTCCAGCCGTGATGCCGCCGGCAAACAAGGCCGCGTAGACGCAAAGCACAATCAGGGCGCGGCTGCGGCTCCATCGCAGCGCCGCCACTGCCAGCAAGGTGGTCAGGCTCAGCGCCAGCGCCAGAGGCGCCAGGTCTGGTTCATCGCCCAGGCTGAAATAGACCGCCGCCCCGCCGCCGAAAGCCACCGGCGCCCCCAGCATCCAGCGGCTGACCTGGGCCGCCGCCTCGGCCTTCACCCCCGCCCAGGCGGCGGCGATACTAGGAAGGCGCGCGCGGCGCGTGCTAAGAGGCCGCGCCCCCGGCCAGGGCGCGTTTGATCCCAGCCGGATGCGTCCTCCCGCAATCGGATCGCCAATGCCCTCCCCCTCAACGCCTTCGCCCGTCGTCACCCGTATCGCCCCCTCGCCGACCGGCTCCATGCACATTGGCAACGCAAGGGCGGCGCTTTTCAACTGGCTGTATGCAAAACACACCGGAGGCACGTTCCTGTTGCGTGTGGAAGACACCGATCGCGAGCGGTCCACCGAGGAGTCGGTGCAGGTGATCGTCGACAGCCTGACCTGGCTGGGCCTGGAATGGGACGGCGAGCCGGTGTTTCAGTTCGTCCGCGCGCCGCTGCACAAGGCGGCCGTCCAGCGGCTGATCGAGGGCGGCAACGCCTACCGCTGTTACATGACCACGGAAGAAGCCGACGCGGTAAAGGAGCAGTCACGCGCCGAGGGCCACGCCCTGCGCTCGCCCTGGCGCGACCGCGAGCCTGGAGCTTCCGAGGAGGGCAAGCCCCACGTCATCCGCTTCCGCACCCCCAATGACGGCGACACCGTGGTCCAGGACCTGGTGCGCGACACCGTCCGCTTCCCGAACAAGGACATCGAGGACTTCGTCCTGATGCGGACGGACGGCACCGTGATCTATAATCTGGCTGTCACCGTGGACGACCATGACATGGGCATCACCCACGTGATCCGTGGCGAAGAGCATCTGAGCAACGGCGGGCGTCAAACGCTGCTGTACAACGCCCTGGGCTGGCCGGTTCCGATCTTCGCCCACCTGCCGCTGATCCTGAGCAAGACCGGGGGCAAGCTATCCAAGCGCGACGGGGCGCAGTCGGTGGGTGAATTCCGCGAGATGGGCTACCTGCCGGAGGCCATCCGCAACTACCTGGCCAAGCTGGGTTGGGGCCACGGCGACGACGAGCTGTTCACCGACGCCGAAGCCATCGCCTGGTTCGACGTCAAGGACGTGGTCAAGGGCGGCGCCAAGCTCGACTTCGACAAGCTGAACCACGTCAACAACTACCACATGCGCCGCGCCGACAACGCCCGGCTGGCGGACCTGGTCTTGCCGATCCTGCGGGAGCGCGGCGTCACCCTGCCGGCCGACGCGCAAGAGCGCCTGGTCTTGGTGATCCCCCTGGTGAAGGAGGGGGCCAAGACGCTGCTGGAGTTGGCGGACCTGTCGCTCTATGCGCTCAAGGCGCGGCCCCTGGTCCTGGATGAAAAGACCCTGGGGCATCTCAATGACGAGACCCGCGAGCGCTTTGCGCGCCTGCTGGAGGTGCTGCGCACCGCCAACGACTGGACCCCGGACGGCCTGCAGGCGACCTTGAAGATCTTCGCCGAGTCCGAAGGGGTTGGGCTTGGCAAGATCGGCCCTGCCTTACGCGGCGTCCTGTCCGGCGGCGCCCCGGCTCCGGACCTCGGCAGCGCCCTTACCGCACTGGGCCGCGAGGAGAGTCTGGGGCGCATTGACGACGCCCTTTCGCAAGTGCGGTAAGACGTTATAAGGCTGGTCGAACATTCGTTTCACGACGCCATTTTTACAGGGGATGGGCATGGCTGATTACGCCTCGCTGACGGTCGGCGGTAAGAGTTACGATCTGCAGGTGATCAAGGGCACAACCGGCCCTGACGTTGTGGATGTCCGCAAGCTGTACGGCGACGCCGACGTCTTCACCTTCGATCCGGGCTTCACGTCCACGGCCTCCTGCGAGAGCAAGATCACCTATATCGACGGTGACGCCGGCGTTTTGCTGCACCGCGGCTATCCCATCGAGCAACTGGCCGAGAATTCCAGCTTTCTGGAGGTCTGCTACCTGTTGCTGAACGGTGAGCTGCCCAGCGCCAGCGAGTTCGCCGACTTCGACCACACCATCACCTATCACACCATGCTGCACGCCCAGTTCGACCGGTTCTTCACCGGTTTCCGCTCGGACGCGCACCCGATGGCGATCATGACCGGGGCGGTCGGCGCCCTGTCGGCCTTCTATCACGACAGCATCAACGTCGATGACCCCAAGCAGCGCGAGATCTCGGCGCACCGCCTGATCGCCAAGATGCCCACCATCGCGGCGCGGGCCTACAAATACTCCATCGGCCAGCCGTTCGTGACGCCGCGCAACGACCTGTCGTATGCGGAGAACTTCCTGCGCATGGCGTTCTCGGTTCCCGCCGAGGACTGGAAGCCCAACCCGGTGCTGACCCGGGCCATGGACCGGATCTTCATCCTGCACGCTGACCACGAGCAGAACGCCTCCACTTCGACGGTGCGCCTGGCCGGTTCGTCCGGCGCCAACCCGTTCGCCTGTATCGCCGCGGGCATCGCCTGCCTGTGGGGGCCTAGCCACGGCGGGGCCAACGAAGAGGCGCTGATGATGCTGCAGGAGATCGGCACCGTCGACCGCATTCCTGAGTACGTCCAAGGCGTTAAGGACCGGAAATACCGGCTGATGGGCTTTGGCCACCGCGTCTATAAGAACTTCGATCCGCGCGCCAAGGTGATGCAGAAGACCTGCCACGAGGTCCTGGCGGAGATCGGCGACAGCGATGACCCGCTGCTGAAGGTGGCGATGGAGCTGGAAAAGGTCGCGCTGAACGACCCCTATTTCGTCGATCGCAAGCTGTACCCGAACATCGACTTCTATTCGGGCATCACGCTGAAGGCGATGGGCTTCCCCACCACCATGTTCACGGTGCTGTTCGCCCTGGCCCGGACCGTCGGCTGGATCAGCCAGTGGAAGGAAATGTTCGAGGACCCGCAGCGCAAGATCGGCCGTCCGCGCCAGCTCTATACCGGTCCGCTGGCCCGCGATTACATTCCGCTCGAGAACCGCTAGAGGCTTCAAAGCGGTGAACTGAAATCAAGGGCGGTTCCGGTGACGGGCCGCCCTTTTTCTTGCCGATCGCGGCGCTCGTGCGGTGCTTAATCGACCACTAGGTCAAGGCTTGTAGGCAACCGGTCCTTGGCCAGGGCCGCGCAGCATACCGACGATGACGTCGGCTGCCCGTTCCGCCGGATCTCCCATGTGGCGGCCCATGGTGTCGAGGGCGGCGTTCTGCGCCGCGACCTGCGCGGCGGCGAATGCTGGATCGGCGAGGCGTTTCTCAACTTCCCGGGCCAGGGCCCCGCCATTGCAGGCGTCCTGGATCAGCTCAGGGATCACCGGCGCCTTGGCGGCGATATTGACCAGGGTGATGTAGGGGGTGCGGATGATGAACCGGGCCAGGAAGTGGGTGACGTTGCCCAGGCGATAACCCACCACCATCGGACAGCCGGCCAGCGCCAGTTCCGTGGTCACCGTGCCGCTGCAGGCCAGGGCGACCGTGGCGGCGCGCATGGCCTCGAAGCGGGCGGTCTCGCCCTCCACCACATGCGCGCGATGGTTCCAGCCGGCCACGCGGGCCTTGACCATGGCGGCCACGGTCTCGGCGGCGGGCACGATGATGTGCAGGTCGGGCCGCGCCGCCTTGAGCATCTGCACAGCGGCTTCGAAGGGGGGTAGCAGGCGGTCTATCTCGCTGGGGCGGCTGCCGGGCAACACCACCAGGATAGGATCGCTAGGGTCGGCCGCGATGGTCGCGCGCAGCCGGGCCGGGTCGGCCGAGGCGACATCCCGCGCCAGGGCCGGATTGCCCACGAAGGTCGCCCTGGCGCCCTCGCGCTCGAACAGGGGCGGCTCGAAGGCGTGGATGGCCAGGACGTGGTCGAACAGCCGCGCCAGGGCCTTGGCTCGGCTCGGGCGCGTGGCCCAGACCTGGGGGGCAACGTATTTCACTAGCGGCAGGTCCGCGTTCACCTGCTTCAGCCGCCGGGCGGTGAAATAGCTGAAGCCCCAGGAATCGATCAGGACCGCAACGTCCGGCTTCTCCACCGCCGCCAGGCGCGCCAAGTCGCCAGCCCGGCGCAGCACCCGCGGGAAGGCCAGCAAGCCTTCCAGCAGGCCAACGATAGAAAGGTCGGCGATGTCGAAGGCGCTGATCACGCCTGCCTGGGTCATCTGGGCGCCGCCGGCCCCAACGAAACGCACGTCGTCTCCCAACCTGGCCTTCAACGCCCGCACCAGCCCCGCGCCCAGGGCGTCCCCGGAGGCCTCGGCCGCCACCAGCATGACACAGAGGGGACGGCTCATTCCCCCTCGGGGGACGCGCCATACAGAAACAGGCCCAGGTCGTCGGCCATCCGCAGGACCTTGTCGCGGTCCAGTAGCAGGGTGCGCCCGGCCTCGCCGGCGATCCCCGCCAGACCGGCCCTGGCGGCCAGCTGCAAGGTCGCCAGGCCGATGACCGGCAGATCGACGCGCCGCTCCTGCTGTGGCTTGCTGGCCTTGGCCAGGACCCCGCGGGGCCGGCCGGGCTGGCCGCGGATCGCCTCGGGCAGTTCGGCCACCCGGCGCAGCATGGAATCGGTGCCTTCCTGCGCCTCCACGGCCAGGACCAGGCCGTCGCAGCAGACCGCCCCCTGCCCCACGTCAAGGCGACCCACGGCGCGGGCGACCAGAAGGGCGCGTTCGATATCCTCGATCTGGGATGCGGTGGGGGAATGGGCGCCGAGCACGCCAGCGGGCAGAGTGAGATCGCCCATCACCTGATGGGCGCCCTCGACGTCGAAGCCTTCCTTTTCGAACACCGTCACCAGGACGCTCAGCAGGGCGTCGTCGCCCTTGCGCGCCGCCATCAGCAACTGGGGCAGGATGGTCAAGCCTCGCAAGTCCGGACCAAGCTTGGTGAAGTCAGGGCGGGCCACGGTTCCGGCTAGGCAGACCGACTCGCAGCCGGCCCCCTTCAGTTCCCGAATGCAACGGCCCAGCTGGGCGATGCCGATGTCGACGCCTTCGAACCGCGTCAGCTCAGGGGCGGCAAAACCCTTGAGGCGCACAACGAACAAGGCGCGGTCGGCGGTCAGGCAATGGTTGGCGAGGCTGATCGGCAAGCCGCCGCCCCCCGCGATCAGACCGAGCTTTTTCATGGGTCGTCACACTTCCCGTTGGGGCATGGTCAGGGGGCGATTGGCGTCGGCGCGGATGAAGTCGATGATCTCCATCACTTCGGCGGCGCTGGAATAGGCCGCGGCCGTATCGTCCAAGCGCTCCTGGAACGTGCCTTCCTCGGCGAACAACATACGATAGGCGGCCCTCAAGGTGTTGATCTGTTCGCGGCTGAAGCCTCGCCGCTTCAACCCCACCAGGTTCAACCCTTCAAGATGGGCATGGTTTCCCCAGACGTTGCCATAGGGGATCACGTCATAGGCCACGGCCGCCATGCCGCCGACGAAGGCGTGCTTGCCGATGCGGATGTTCTGATGCGCGGCAGCCAGCCCGCCGACGATGACATAGTCCTCCACCGTCACATGGCCGCCCAGGGTGGCGGAGTTGATCAGGATGACGTGGTCGCCCAGCAGGCAATCGTGGGCGACGTGGGCGCCGACGTAGAACAGACAGTCGGACCCCACGGTGGTGACGCCACGGCCAAAAGCGGTGCCGGCGTGCATGGTGACATGCTCACGGATCAGGTTGCGTGGCCCGATGACCAGGCGGGTGGGCTCGCCCTGGTGCGCCGTGTGCTGCGGCGGCAGGCCCAGGGTGGCGAAGGGATAGACCTCGCAGTCGGCCCCGATATCGGTCAGGCCGTCGATGACAACATGCGAGCGCAGCTTCACCCGATCACCCAGCACCACGTCCGGCCCAACGGTGCAGTAGGGTCCGATCTGGACGTCTTCGCCGAGCCGCGCCCTGGGATCGACGATGGCCGTCGCGTGGACGCAGATCATTGCGGCATTTCGACCATCATCGCCGCGAACTCCGCCTCGGCCGCCAGCTTGCCCCGCACCAAGCCCCGGCCCTTGAACTTGACGATATCGCCGCGCGCGCGGGCCACCTCGACCTCCAGGCGCAGCTCATCGCCAGGCCGCACCGGAGCGCGAAAGCGGCAGTTGTCCACCGACATGAACAGGATGATCTTGCCCGATGTGTCCACGTCCCAGGTCTTGGACATCAGCAGACCCCCGGTCTGGGCCATGGCCTCGATGATCAGGACGCCGGGCATCACCGGCGCGCCTGGGAAGTGGCCAGCGAAGAATGGCTCGTTCACCGTCACCATCTTGACGCCGGTGATCGAGGTGTTGGGCACGAAGTTCTCGGCCCGGTCGATCAGCAGGAACGGCGGCCGGTGCGGCAGGCGCTGCATGATCTCCAGAATGTCGATCACGCCGTCTTCAACGGCCGGCCCGATCATCTTCATCCGTCATCTCTCCCACGGCGCCCCGCCATGCGGGTCAGCCAGATTGTCTCTCTCAGCCAGCGCCTCACGGGCCGAGCGGGAAAACCGCCCCAGACCGCGCCCGCCGGCACGTTTTCCATCACGCCGGCCGCCGCCGCCAGGCGGGCGCCGGGACCGACGGTCAGGTGATCGGCCAGGCCGACCCGGCCACCGAGCTGACAGCCATCGCCGATCGTGACGCTGCCGGATATCCCCGTCTGCGAGGCCAGCACACAGTTGCGACCGATGACGACGTTGTGGGCAATCTGCACGAGGTTGTCGATCTTGGTGTTTTCGCCGATCACCGTGTCTTCCCAGGCGCCGCGGTCGACAGTGGAGTTGGCGCCGATGGTGACGCCGTCCTGCAGGATCACCCGACCCAGTTGCGGGATGTCCATGATGCCCTTGGGGCCAAGGGTGGCGCCAAAGCCCGCCTCACCGATCGCCGCGCCGGCCAGGATCTTCACCCGGTCACCGATCAGGGCGAAGCCGATCACCGCGCGGGGTCCGATCTGGCAGTCGCGGCCGATGGCGACGCCAGGGCCGATCACCGCGCCCGGGCCGACATAGGTTCCCCGGCCGATCGCCGCCCCGGCGCCGATGATGACCCCCGGCGAGAGAACAACGCCGTCTTCGAGGCTGGCGGTTGGATCGATCGCCGGCGCGCCGGCGGTCCAGGTCTTGGGTCGATGCAGGCGCTCTGCCGCCAGCGCGTAGCCGGCCTGGGGGCCTCGGGTCACCAAGGCGGCGCAGCCAGGCGGCAGCAGGGCCGCGTCGTGCTCGCCGACGAAACAAGCCCCCGCCTCCGCTCTCAGGTCGCCAATACGGCGGCGATCCGTCAGGAAGGTCACCGTCTGTGCGCCGGCCGCGGACAGGATGGCCGCGCCGCGCACGGACCGGCCCGCGTCGGCGGGATCCGCCAGGCGCGCGCCGGATATCGTCGCCAACTCGGCCAGGGTGACCGGGCCAGCGCCGTCGTAGAACCGGGGGCCGGGAAATCCCGGGTCGGCAAAACCCGCGACAACCAAGTCCGATGCGGGGGAACGTAGATCAGGCATGGCCCTTCGACGTCCCCCCGCTCGAGATCGTGGTGTGTTTAGTGACCAGGCGCCGCGCCCGGCGCGCCAGGCGCCGGCGTGTCGAGGTGCTCACGGTCGAACTGGAACTGCTGGATGCGGGCGTTGAGGCCCAGAACCGCCGCGCCGGTGATGTCCATAGACGGATTGCCGATCATCACCGCGTCGCGGTTCAGCAGCAGGCTGCAATGCGAGGCCTGGTAGACCTGACGCACCACCGGATCCAACTCCTGACCGACGCGGCCCAGGGCCTTTTGCTCGGTGGCCTGAATCTCGCGCTGACGCTGCTCGGCCTTCTTCTGGTAATTGCTCACCCGAAGATTGAGGTTGGCCACGCGGCTTTGCATGGCCGCCTGATCCATGGTCTGGCGAGCGGCCTCGACGGCGCGGCCTTCGGTGTTGATGGCCGCTTCCTCAGGCGAGAGCTCGGCGCGAACCTGCTGGACGATCTGCTCCATGCGAGTGCCGATGAACTTGCCAACCGTCGAGGAGCCGATGGCCTGATCGACGGAGATCATGCAGACGCCAGCGATGGCGGGGGCATGATTGATCGGGGGGGCCGCGGCCGCTGCCGGCGCGGGTTGGGCCTGGGCGACTGTGATCGAGGCGAAGGCGGCGATGACGCCGACGCCCAGGGTGAGAACCTTTGAGGTCATGAAGTCTAGAACCTTGTTGAAGTGGAAAACCGGAACAGTTCCGTCTTGTCGTAGGTGGCTTTAGCCAACACGTGGCTGAAGTCGAAACGAAGCGGGCCCATGGGCGACTTCCAGAAGATACTGACGCCAGTGGTGGCGCGGAAGGCGAGATTGTCCCGGACCGAGGTGAGAGGCAGGTTGGTGGTCGGGTCCACCTTGCTGGTGCGGTCAAGCAGACCAAGGGTGCCGAAATCAGTGAACAGGGCGGCGTGGATGCCATACTGCTCCGGCAGCTTGGTGGGAATAGTCAGCTCGAGGGTGCCGATGGCGTACAGCTTGCCACCCAGGGAGTCGCCGAATTGCAGGTCGCGCGGGCCGATGCCGGCGATCTTGAAGCCGCGGAAGGTGTCGCCACCCTTATAGAAGCGATCGGCGATGCGGATGTTGTCGCCGTTCCAGCCGTCGATGAAGCCGCCCTGGCCCACGAAGCTGAGGATGAAGTCGCGGTTGAAGCCGTGATACCAGCCGATGTCGGCCTGGGTGCGCAGGTAGTGCACCGCGCCGCCGGCGCCGGCGATATCCTGGCTCAGATCGATGTAGTAGCCGCGGGTTGGCAGGACCGGGTCATTCCGTTTGTCGAGGCGGATGCTGTAGCCCAGCAGCGAGGTCAGGTACGACCCACGCTGGTCGCACAGGACCACGGAGACCAGTTCCGCGCCCTTCACACAGAGGTTGTTGGCCACGATCACGTTGTCCACGCGCAGGGTATAGCGCGTGGTCATGTAGATGCTCTGGGTCAACGGGAAGCCAAGACGCACCCCAGCCCCGGTGGACGAGGTGTCATAGGAGGCCTGGTTCGAGAAGTTGTAGCGGTAGGTGTAGGCGTCGAAGCCCGCCGCCATGTGGCGCCCCAAGAACCGCGGCTCGGTGAACGACAGGTTCAGCTGCTGACGCAGGGAGCCGATCGAAATCTCGGCGCTGACGTTCTGGCCGCGACCGCGGAAGTTGGATTGCTGGACGCCCAGGTCGAGCACCAGCTTGTCCACCGAACTGTAGCCGGCGCTGAACGAGAGCTGGCCGGTGGGTTGCTCTTCAAGCTTCACGCGCAGGCTGGTGCGGTCCGGGGCGGAGCCCGGCACATTGGTGATTTCCACACCCTTGAAGAAGCCAAGGCCACGGATGTTGTTCTTGGACCGATCCACCAGCACGCGATTGTAGGCATCGCCCTCGGTGACCAGCATCTCGCGGCGGATCACATAGTCCAGGGTCTGGGTGTTGCCGATAATGTCGATACGGTCGACGTAGACGCGCGGCCCTTCCTTGACGTCGAAAATCACGTCGACGGTGTGCTTCTCGCGGTTGGGCACATAGCGCGGACGCACGTCCACGAAGGCGAAGCCGGCGGCGCCCGCGGCGAAGGTCAGGGCGTCGGTGGCCTGTTCGATCTTCTGGTCTTCGTAGACCTGGCCTTCGCGGATCGGCAGCAGCTGGCGCAGAATGTCGGGGTTCAGCTTCTTCAGGTCGGTCTCGACCTTCAGCTTGCCGAACTTGTACCGGCCGCCCTCGTCCAGGGTGTAGGTCACCGCGAAACCGTTGCGGTCCTGTTCCAGTTCGGCGACCGAGGAGATGATGCGGAAGTCGTAGAAGCCGCGGTTGCGATAGAACTTACGCAGCTGTTCGCGGTCGTACTCGATCCGGTCGGGGTCGTAGTTGTCGTTGGACTGGAAGAATTTGTACCAGTGACTTTCCTTGGTGACGATCTGGTCGCGCAGATCGTTATCCGCGAACTGGACGTTACCCAGGAAGTTGACCCGCAGGATGCCGCTCTTGGGGCCTTCGTTGATCTCGAAGATCAGGTCCACGCGCTTCTGCGGCAGTTGCACGATCTTCGGCGTCACGGTGGCGGAGATACGGCCCGACCGGCGATAGAGTTCGATGATCCGCTGCACGTCGGCCTGGACCTTGGCGCGGGTGAAGATGCCGCGGGGTCGGACCTGGACCTCGTCCTTCAGCTTGTCTTCCTTGAGGGTCGAATTGCCCTCGAACAACACCTGATTGATGATCGGGTTCTCGACAACCTGGACGACCAGGTCGGTGCCCTGCAGGTCGATCTTCACGTCCGAAAACAAATCGGTGCGGAAAAGCGTTTTAAGCGCCAAGTCGACCCTGGCGGAATCCACTGTGTCGCCTACCTGAATGGGCAGGTACGAGACGATCGTGTCCTGCTCGATCCGCTCATTACCTTGAATAATGATGCGGCCGACCACGCCGCTTTGCTGCGCGCAGGCCACCTGCGGTGCGAGTACAGTCGCGGTTGTGCTCATAAGCAGAGCAAGGCCGGTAGCAAGCGCGGCGCCACGGGCGCGGGTTTTTCTCATCGGATCAGCCATGACGGGGGCGCTTACGAAATCAAGCCGCCGAGGAAGTGAAACACGCGCAGTCGTTGGAGGTCATTCCAGGTTGCGAACAACATCAAACCCAACAGCAAAGCAAGGCCCACCCTATAGCCAGCGGCTTGGATGTGGGCGCTCGCCGGACGGCGCGCGATGGACTCATAGGCATAGAACAGCAGGTGGCCGCCATCTAGCACGGGCACCGGCAACAGGTTCAGCAGGCCGACGCTGACAGACAGGAAGGCGGCCAACTGCAGAAGGTAGAAGATTGTCGCGACCACCACGTTGACGTGGTCGGCCTTGGCTTCGGCGGCAGCCTGCTTGGTGATCTCGCCGGAGGCATGGGCCATGCCCAGGAAGCTGCTGAGCTGGTCGGGCTTTACCTGGCCGGTAACGATGCGGCCCAGGTAGTAGACCGTGGTGGCGGTCGTGTTCCAGGTGGTCTTAACGCCAAGGCCCACCGCGGCGATGGGGTTGGGGTGTTCCATGACGCCACGGTCGGCGCCAAGGCCCATATGACCGATGGTCTGGGTGCCGCCGGACGGGCTGGGCGTCTCCAGGGCCCTGGGCGTCGCCCGAAGCTGGATGACGCTCTGGCCCCGCTGGACGTCGAACTGGATGGGCACATTGGCCCTGGAGGTCACATAGCCCCGGAAGTCCTCGAAGTTGGCCAGGGCATGGTCGTCGAGCTTCAGGATGGTGTCGCCTACCTGGAAACCAGCGACCTGGGCGGCGCTGCCTGCCTCCACCGTGGCGATCCGAGTCGGGGTTACCGAATGGCCGAAGGTCGCGAAGATCAGCGAGAACAGGACGATGGAGAGGGCGAAATTGGCCAGAGGTCCGGCCGCGACCACCAGGGCGCGCTGCCAGATCGGCTTGAAGTGCAGGTACTTCTTTTCCGCGCCCGGCCCTTCCCGCGCAATGATCCTGGCGCGCATTGTGTCAAGATCGTCACCGTCGGGAATGCTGGCGGCATTTTCATCACCGGCGAACCGCACGTAGCCGCCGATCGGCAGCGCGCCCAGGCGCCACTCGATTCCCGCCTTGTCGCGCCACGCGGCCAAGGTCGGGCCAAAACCAATGGAGAACCGGTCCACCGCAACGCCAAACGCCCTGGCCGTAAGGAAGTGGCCAAGCTCGTGAATGGTGATGATCAGGGTGATGACCAGCAGATACGGCACCACGAACAGGAACGCGTTCTGCAGGAAGACGATCATCTCAAGGCGGTCTCCGTTAAAGGCCGTCAGCCAATGCGCTCAAATCGGGACAGGACTTGGGCGGCGACCCGCCTGGAACTGACATCGATCATCATGGCGCATTCCAGGGCGTCGCCATCGTTGTAGGCGTCGAGGTCGCCCACCCCATTCAGGCGTTCGAGAGTCTCCGAAACCGTCGAGGCAATATCGAGAAAGCCGATCCGGCGGTCAAGGAAGGCGGCCACCGCGACTTCGTTGGCGGCGTTCATGGCCGCCGGCGCGCCCGCGCCGACCGTCAGGGCCGAGCGGGCGATCCGCAGGGCGGGGAACTTTTCCTCGTCCGGGGCGGTGAAGGTCAGCTGGCCGATGGCGGCCAGATCCAGCTTCGGCGCCGGCCAGTCGATGCGGTCGGGCCAGGCCCAGGCGCAGGCGATGGGCGAGCGCATATCGGGCGGACCGAGCTGGGCCAGCGTCGAGCCGTCGGAATATTCCACAAGGCTGTGGACGATCGATTGGGGGTGGACCAGCACGTCGATCTGGGTCGCGGGCATGCCGAACAGATACGAGGCCTCAATCATCTCGAGGCCCTTGTTCATCATCGTCGCCGAATCCACGGAGATCTTCGCGCCCATGCTCCAGTTGGGATGGGCGATGGCCTGTTCCGGCGTCGCGGCGGCCATGAACTCCACGGTCGAGGACCGGAAGGGGCCGCCCGAAGCGGTGAGGATCAGCCGAGAGATGCGGCCAGGGCTTACCGGTTGCAGCACCTGGAAGATGGCCGAGTGTTCTGAGTCCACGGGAATCACCCCGCCGCCCGCCGCCTTGGCCGCAGCCAGCAATGCCGGGCCGGCACAGACCAGGCTTTCCTTGTTGGCCAGGGCGATCACCGAGCCGGCCCGCGCGGCCGCCAGGGTGGGCGCCAGGCCCGCAGCGCCGACGATGGCCGACATCACCCAGTCGGCGCCCTCGCCAGCCAGATCGCGGATGGCGTCAGGCCCGGCTTGGGCCTCGACACCGCAACCGTTCAGCCGGTGGCGAAGTTCGTCCAGCAGCGATTCGTCTTCGATCACCACGACGCGCGGTCGCCAGCGCTTGGCCTGTTCAACCAGGCGCTCGACATTGCGGCCCGCCGTCAGGCCGACAATCTCGACCTCATCTTCCACATGGCTCAGCAGATCCAGGGTCGAGACCCCGATCGAGCCGGTGGATCCAAGAATGGTGACGGTGCGCCTGCCCATCAGTGGGCCCAGCCCAGGTGAACCACGAGTCTGGCTCCAGCGACGGCGATCGTCGCGAACATCAAGCCATCGACACGGTCCAGCAATCCGCCATGGCCGGGAATCAGGTCCCCGGAATCCTTTACTCCAAAGCGGCGTTTCAACATCGACTCCCAAAGATCACCGGCCATCGTCGCCAGCCCGCCAACGAGCCCTATGACGGCCGCGCCCGGCAAGGACAGGCGCATCATCGCCTCAGGCTTGGCCCAGACCGCGCTGAGGGCCGCAACGGCCACGGCCGTGACCACCGCCCCGACCAACCCTCCGAAAAAGCCCGACCATGTCTTGTTGGGCGAGAACTTCGGCCAAAGCTTCGGGCCCTTCAGCGCGTTGCCGACCAGGAAGGCGAATATGTCGGCCGCCCACGTGGTCGCCAGCAACATCACCGTCCACCACTCGCCATGGTTCGAACGCAACCAGACAAGCGCTAGACAGGTGGGGGCGATGTAAAGCACGCCGTAGGCCGCGTCCACCGCCCGCTCGGCCCGGTCCCGCGCCACGACCCCGGCGGCAAGGGCGCCGACGGCCACGCAACCCCATGCGGGCCAGTATCGGCCAGCGTAGGTCAAAAATACCACAGTGAGCACCGAAAGTGTGACCACGGTCGCCACGCGCACCTGAGCCCGCGGCGCGGCCATCACGCCCCACTCTATGGAAATGATCGAAACGGCCACCGCCACCAGCACCAGGAAGGCGCGCGGGTCGACCCAGACCAGGAACAGGGCAAGCGGCGCCAGGACCGCCGCCGAGGCTGCCCTGAGACCGAAGTTGTTCCAGTCGAAACGCCTAGCTCGCGGCAAGGACGTCATCGACGGCCACACCGCCGTAACGCCGATCGCGAGTGTCATACTCGGCGATGGCGGCCTTCAGGTGCTCGGGGCCGTAGTCGGGCCAGTAGACATCCTGAAAGATCAGCTCGGCGTAGGCGCATTCCCAAAGCAGAAAGTTGGACAGCCGGCGTTCGTAACCGGTCCGGATGATCAGGTCCGGCGCGGGGCCTGGCCCAGTGGATAAATGTTGCTCGAAGACCGCCTCGGTCAGGTCGCTGGCGCGAACCTCGCCGCGTTCGACGGCCTCGGCGAATCGCCTGGCAGCGTCGGCGATGTCGGCCCGGCCGCCGTAGTTGAAGGCTACCTGCAGGCGGAAGCGATCGTTGCCCGCGGTTCGGGCCTCCGCCTGTTCGACGATATCCAGGATATCCGGGGCCAGGCCGGTGCGGCGCCCGACGATTTTCACATTGACGCCGTTGCGTTCCAGCCGGGTCAGGTCGCTGGCGAAATAGGACTTCATCAGGCCGAGGATTTCGGTGACCTCGGTCTCGGGCCGGCGCCAGTTTTCGGTGGAAAACCCGAACACCGTCAGGCGTTCGATGCCCAAGTTTTCGGCCCCTTCCACCGTGCGGCGGAGGGCGGCGACGCCGGCGCGATGGCCGAAAGCCCGGGGCAGTCCGCGTTGCTTCGCCCAGCGGCCATTGCCGTCCATGATGATCGCCACGTGCAACCGCCGTCCGGCCCCGTCGGGGTCGGGCTGTACGATCCCACCTTGGGCGATCCCGCCTTGGATGTCGTGTGCCGGCGACATGGCCGAGTCCCTCTGCCCGTCGGAATGACCCGACGCGACTAAACCTGCATGATCTCTTGTTCTTTGGTTTTCAAGGCCTCGTCCACCCGCTTTACCGCCTCGTCGGTGAACTTCTGGATCTCGCCTTCCATGCGTTTCTGTTCGTCCTGGTTGATGACCGATTCTTTCTCAGCCTTTTTCAGGTCGTCCATGGCGTCGCGACGCACGTTGCGTACGGCGATCTTCTGTTGTTCGGCGTATTTGCCCGCCAGCTTGGCCAGGTCACGGCGACGTTCCTCGGTGAGCGGTGGCACCGGGACGCGCAAATTCTGGCCTTCAACCACCGGATTGAGCCCCAGGCCGGCGTTGCGAATCGCCTTTTCCACCGAGATGATCAGGCCGCGGTCCCAGACGTTGACGGTGATAGAGCGGGGCTCAGGCACCGAAATCGAGGCCACCTGATTCAAGGGCGTCTGCGAGCCATAGGCATCCACATGCACCTGATCCAGCAGGCCGGCGTTGGCCCGGCCGGTGCGCAGGGACCCAAATTCTTCCTTCAAGGCCACGACGGCCTTGTCCATGCGATCCTTGTACTTCGAAAGGACCGGCTTTTCCGCAGTAGCCATGGGGTTTCCTTCTCGAGATTCTGGAGGGTCGACGCCGTTTAAGGTCGGCTCTTGGGGTTTTCGATGGTGGTGTAGACGCCCTCGCCCGCCAGCACGTTGAGCAGGTTCCCCCGCCCGCGGATCGAGAACACCACGATGGGGATTTCGTTGTCGCGCATCAGGCTGATGGCCGAGGCGTCCATGACCCGCAGGTCCTGGGCGAGGACCTCCTGATAGGTCAGGGCGTCGTAGCGCGTGGCCGTGGGATCCTTCTTCGGATCGGCGGTATAGACCCCGTCGACGCTGGTGCCCTTGAACAGGGCGTCACAGCCCATCTCGGCGGCGCGCAGGGCGGCGGGGGTGTCGGTGGTGAAGAAGGGCGCGCCCAGACCGGCGGCGAAGATCACCACCCTGCCCTTTTCCAGGTGCCGCAGCGCGCGGCGGCGGATGTACGGCTCGCAGACCGCGTCCATGGGAATGGCGGACTGTACGCGGGTGTGCACGCCGGCCTTTTCCAGGGCGCCCTGCAGGGCCAGGGCGTTCATTACCGTGGCCAGCATGCCCATGTAGTCGGCGCTGGCCCGCTCCATACCCTTGCCGGCCAGGGAGACGCCGCGAAAGATATTGCCGCCACCCACCACTAGGCAGAGCTCGAAACCCTTGCTGACTACCTCGGCGATGTCAGTGGCGACCGCCGAGAGGGTGTCCTGGTCGATGCCGAAGGCGGCGTCGCCCATCAGCACCTCGCCCGAGACCTTCAGCAGGATGCGGCGGTATCGGGGCGCGGGTTCGCTCATGGCGGGATCACTCTATCGACTCATTGGACGCAACATAAACCAAGGGCGCGGCGCGCGTCGAACGCGCCGCGCCCCTGAAAGGCAGATAACCGAAAGAAAGACGCCTAGGCGCCGCCGGTCATGCTCGCCACTTCGGCGGCAAAGTCGGTGGTCACCTTTTCGACGCCTTCACCCAGGGCGAGACGCACGAAGGCTTTCAGGTGGGCAGTACCACCGGTGGCCTTGGCGGTTTCGGCCACCAGCTGCTCGACGGTCTGGTCCGGGTTCATGACGAAGGACTGCTTGAGCAGCACAACTTCCTCGAAGAACTTGCGGATGCGGCCTTCGATCATCTTCTCGACCACATTGGGCGGCTTGCCCGACGCCGACGCCTGCTCGGCGAAGATGGCGCGTTCGCGCTCCACCGCCGCCGGGTCCAAGTCGTCAGGCGATAGCGACAAGGGCGACATGGCCGCCACGTGCATGCCGATCTTGCGGCCGGTTTCCTTCAGGGTCGCGGCGTCGCCGCCGCCCTCGATGGCCACCAGCACGCCGATGCGGCCCAGATCCGGGGCGCCAGCCACGGCGCTGTGCACATAGGCGCCCACGGCGCCTTCGCTGACGCTCAGGCGGGTGGAACGGCGCAGCAGCATGTTCTCGCCGATGGTGGCGATCAGGTTGGTGATCATATCCGCGACCACTTCACCGTCCGCGGTCTTGGCCTTGCGCAGGGCCTCGACGTCGCCGTCGACGGTGAGGGCCGCCTGGGCGATCTTACGGGCCGCGGCCTGGAACTGGTCGTTGCGGGCCACGAAGTCGGTTTCGGCATTCAGTTCGATCACCGCCCCGGTCTTGCCGTCGGCGGACACGGCCACGGCCACGACGCCTTCGGCGGCGACGCGGTCAGCCTTCTTGGCGGCCTTGGACAGGCCCTTGGTCTTCAGCCAGTCGATGGCGGCTTCGATGTTGCCTTCGGTTTCCTGCAACGCCTTCTTGCAGTCCATCATGCCGGCGCTGGAAATGTCGCGCAGCTCTTTTACGAGCGCAGCCGTGATGTCGGCCATGGTCATACCTCCCCTTACGTCAATGCCGCCGGACTCCTCCTAGGAGCCCGGCGTATCAAGATTGAGACAGGAAGCCGGCGCTCGGCCGACTCCAGAAATCAGCCCTCGGCGCTGTCCGCCACCGCGGCGACCACGGGTTCTTCCGCGGTCGCTTCAGCAACGGGTTCCGCGACGACCGGTTCGGCGACAGGCGCTTCAGCCACGGGTGCTTCAGCCACAGGGGCTTCGACCACGGGGGCTTCGGCCTTGGCCGCGACGGCTTCGTCGGCGGGCGCGAGTTTCACGGCCTCGGCTTCCGGCGCCGCTTCAGCGGCCACGGTGCGCAGGGCGGGCTCGACCGGCGCAACCGAGGCCCCGATATCGACGCCCATATTGACCTGGCCTTCGGTCAGGCCATCGAGCACGGCGTCGGCGATCAGGTCGCAGTACAGTTGCAGGGCGCGCGCCGCGTCATCGTTGCCCGGGATCGGGTAGGTGATGCCATGCGGGTCGCAGTTGGTGTCCAGGATGGCCACCACCGGGATGTTGAGCTTGCGCGCTTCCTGGATGGCGATGGCTTCCTTGTTGGTGTCGATCACGAACATCAGGTCGGGGATGCCGCCCATGTCCTTGATGCCGCCCAGGGACAGTTCCAGCTTGTCGCGTTCGCGGGTGAGCTGCAGCAGTTCCTTCTTGGTGCGGCCGCCCGGGTCGCCGCCGTCCAGAACGCCTTCCAGTTCGCGCAGGCGCGCGATGGAGCCGGAGATCGTGCGCCAGTTGGTGAGCGTGCCGCCCAGCCAGCGGTGATTGACATAGTACTGGGCGCAGCGCTTGGCGCCGGCGGCCACCGGCTCGGAAGCCTGACGCTTGGTGCCGACGAACAGCACACGGCCGCCGGCAGCGGCCACTTCACGCACCTTCACCAGGGCCTGGTGAAGCAACGGCATGGTCTGCGACAGATCGATGATGTGGATATTGGCGCGCGATCCGAAGATGTAGCGCTCCATCTTCGGGTTCCAGCGGTGCGTCTGGTGGCCGAAGTGGGTGCCGGCTTCCAGGAGCTGACGCATAGTGAATTCGGGTAGTGCCATGAACCTTTTTCCTTCTTCCGGTTCAAACCTCCGCAGAGCTCACCCCCCTTGCGGGAGGACCGGAACGGAAGCGCGCGGGGATTGACCCGCGTGATGCCGAACGCCCTGCGTGCGTGATGGCGGCCGAGATAGGCTGGAATGGCTGGAATTGCAAGGCGGTAGGCGGTGGCGCCTCGCCGCTCCCTACAGGTCTTCCACGAACACGACGCCGGGCGCGGTCTTCAAGGCGCCGCGGACAGCGGGATCGAGCTGGTATTTTCCGGGCAGCTTCAGTTCCACTTCCCGGCCGCCGCCGAAGGCCGCCACGAAGATCACCTCCCCGCCCCCGCTGGGGCTGGGCTTGAGGCGACGCTGCAGCACCTCGAGCTCCGTGACGGCGGGCGACAGGTGAATGCGCAGGCCACCGGCGGCCTCGCCAATGGCGGTGTCCAGCAGTTGGGCGTCGTCGCCGAAGAAGCGCACCTCGCCGTCGGTGGCCCGGGCGCGCACCTTCAGGACGATGGCGCGGCCCGGTTCCAGCAGCTCGCGGCATCGGCGCAGGACTTCGCCTGGAAACAGCACCTCATATTCGCCGGTGGGATCGGACAGGGAGACGAAGGCGAACTTGTCGCCGGTGCCGGCGGAGGTCCGCTCCTGGCGGCGACGCACCATGCCCACCATGCGGAAGGCCTCGGCGCCCGCCGCCGCCCCGGCCAGGGCGTCTACATAGAGGGTGGTGCGCTGGCGGCGCAGCACTGACACCAGATCGTCGAGAGGATGGCCCGACAGGTAGAAACCCACCGCCGCCAGCTCCTCGTCCAGCTGCTCGACCGGGTTCCAGACGTCGGTCTTGGGCAATTTCGGCCGCCCTACCCCGGATTGCTCGCCGAACAGGGCGCCCTGGTTGCTGATGCGCTCGGCGGCGATGGTCTGGGCGTGGGCGATCAGCTTGTCGGCGCTCTGCACGATCTGGGCGCGGTTGGGATGGATGGAGTCGAAGGCGCCGGCGCGCGCCAGATTCTCAAGCGAGCGCTTGTTCACCTGGCGCGGGTCGATGCGTTCGAGGAAGTCGAACAGGTCGCGGAAGCGCCCGCCCGCCTCCCGCACCTGGACCACGTGCTCCATGGCCGCCTGGCCGACGTTGCGCACCGCGCCCAGGGCATAGAGCACCTGGCCATCCTCGACCTCGAAGTCGGCGCCCGAACGGTTGATATCCGGCTTCAGGATCGTCACTCCGCACCGCTTGGCGTCCTGGAAGAACACCGCCAGCTTGTCGGTGTTGGAGATATCCAGGCTCATGGACGCGGCGAAGAACTCCACCGGCGTATTGGCCTTCAGCCAGGCCGTCTGATAGGCGATCAGGGCGTAGGGCATGGCGTGGCTCTTGTTGAAGCCATACCCCGCGAACTTCTCCATCCGGTCGAACAGCAGGTTCGCCATGGAGGGGGTCAGCCCCCGCTCCGACGCGCCGCCCAGAAACCTGGCGCGCTGGTGGTCCATCTCGGACTTTTTCTTCTTGCCCATGGCGCGGCGCAGCAGGTCCGCCTCGCCCAGGCTGTAGCCGGCCAGGATCTGGGCGATCTGCATCACCTGTTCCTGATAGACGATGACCCCGAAGGTGTGACCCAACACCTTTTCCAGCAGGGGGTGGACCACATCCACCGGCTTGCGGCCGGCCTTGGCGTCCACATATTCCGGGATCGAATCCATCGGCCCTGGCCGATAGAGCGAGATCAGGTCGGAGACCTCTTCCAGGTTTGTGGGCCGCAACTGGCGCAGGATGTCGCGCATGCCCTGGCTTTCCAGCTGGAACACCCCGAGCGTCTGGCCAGATGTCATCAGCTCATAGGCCGGGACATTGTCCACCGGCATGGTTCCCGCGTCGAAGTCAGCCCCGCGGCGCTTCAGATAGCCCATGGCCCGGTCGATCACCGTCAGGGTCTTGAGGCCCAGGAAGTCGAACTTCACCAGGCCGGCGCTCTCCACCCACTTCATGTTGAACTGGGTCGCCGGCATTTCCGAGCGCGGGTCGCGGTAGAGCGGCGTCAACTGGATCAGGGGCCGGTCGCCGATCACCACCCCGGCGGCGTGGGTGGAGGCGTTGCGATAGAGACCCTCCAGCTGCAGGGCGGTGTCGAGCAATTCGGCCACGGACTCCTCGTCCTTGCGGGCCTGCTGCAGGCGGGGCTCGATTTCGATGGCCTTGGCCAGGGTCACCGGATGGGCCGGATTGTTGGGCACCATCTTGGCCAGACGGTCGACCATGCCCAGCGGCAGTTGCATCACCCGGCCGACGTCGCGCAACACGGCCCGGGCTTGCAGGGTGCCGAAGGTGATGATCTGGGCCACGCGGTCGCGGCCGTACTTGTCCTGCACATAGGAGATCACCTCCTCCCGCCGCTCCTGGCAGAAGTCGATGTCGAAGTCGGGCATGGAGACCCGCTCGGGGTTCAGGAAGCGCTCGAAGATCAGGTTGTAGCGCATGGGATCGACGCCGGTGATCAGCAGCGACCAGGCCACCAGCGAACCGGCCCCCGACCCCCGCCCCGGCCCAACCGGAATGCCGTGCGCCACGGACCACTTCATGAAGTCCGAGACGATCAGGAAATAGCCGGAAAAGCCCATGGACTGGATGACGCCGATCTCGCGCTCCAGACGTTCCAGGTAGCGTTCCTCGCCGCCATCGGGCGGATTGGCCTTCAGCCGCACCCGCAGTCCCTCGCGCGCCTGTTCGGCCAACTCGTCATCTTCGGAGCGGCCGCCAACGGTGGGGAAGCGCGGCAGGATCGGATCGCGCTTCTTGACCATGAAGGCGCAGCGCCGGGCGATCTCCAGGGTGTTGTCGCAGGCCTCCGGCAGGTCGGCGAACAGCCGGCGCATGGCGTCCGCCGATTTGAACCAATGCTCGGGAGTTACGCGCCGGCGCTCGTCCTGGCCCACGAAGGCGCCATCGGCGATGCACAGCAGGGCGTCGTGCGCGGCATAGGTGGCGCTCTTGGCGAAATAGACGTCATTGGTGGCCACCAAGGGAATGTCACGGTCATAGGCCCAGGCCACAAGTCCGGGCTCCGCCATCGCCTGGGCGGGCAAGCCATGACGCTGCAGCTCGACATAGAGGCGGTCACCGAAGACCTCCAGCATGGCCTCCAGGGCGGCGATACCCTCCGCGGGGCGGCCCGCCGCGAACAGGGGATCCACCGGCCCATCCACCCCGCCCGACAGCAGGATCAGCCCCTCGGAATGTTGGCGCACCTTGGCCCAGGGCACGCTGGGCTCTTCCGTCGGCTCAATCTCAAGGAAGGCCGCCGACGACAGGGCGCTGAGGTTCAGGTAGCCGGTCTCGTTCTGCGCCAGCAATACGATGGTGGGACACCGGGCCCAGCGCTCGGGCGGCCCCTCCCCTATGCCCCGGACCGGCAGGGCGCAGGCCACCAGGGGCTGCACCCCGGCGTCCTTGCAGGTGACGGAGAATTCCAGGCCGCCGCAGAGGTTGGCGCGGTCGGCCATGGCCACCGCGGGCATATCCGCCGAGGCCGCCAACGCCCCGATGTAGTCCGCCTTGATGGCGCCCTCGAGCAGGGAATAGGCCGAGCGGACGCGGAGATGAACGAAGGCCTGCGCCAGTTCCGCCATGCCGCGCCCTCCTTCGAAGCACTCCAACGCACCCGATCAGGGCGCCTAGATCGACTCAGCCCGCCAACTGGGCCACTTGGCAAACCATCCAGACGAAGCTCGCCACCGAAGCAAGCGCCAGACCGTCACGTGCGACCCTAAACATGGGGAGAACCTTTCTCTATGTACTGCGTTTGTTCTTGTTGCTCTTTTGTTCCTTCCCCGTCAACCCCCTGCCCGTCCGATTTTCACCGCCACAGAACGCCCAACAATTGCGGACAACAACTTGGTCGTCGCACCCGCCGGCCCGAACTCTGTTCCGGCGGCAAACACCCACTATGCCTATCTGGGCCACCCCCGGATGTTCGGCGCCACCCTGTGCGTAAAGTACTAGCGGGTGGGGCCGTCATCGCCTGCGTAGCTTTGGCTGTGGCGGCCAGCCGGACTGTCCCAGGAGACCCTAGTGGTCGGCGGGTTTGGCGGGGCCGGAACTATATTTGTCGCTGGTGTACAGGCCGCCGGCTTGCGGCGCCTGTCCGGCCCTGAGGCCGGCGATGTAGCGTAGCTCGTTCAAGGCGCCGCCGTGACCGGGCTCCAGAACAAGGGAGTCGCGGTAGGCCTTTTCAGCTTCATCAAGTCGGTTGAGGTCCTCCAGGCAGAAGCCTCGGCCACGCAGGAATCTGGCGCGCTCCAGGGGTGAGGCCGAGTCCAGCGCCATGCCCTGGTTATAGACGGCCAAGGCGTCCGCCATCCGGTGGAGGCTGATCAACGCCGCGCCCTTTTCACTGAGCAGGATTGGATCCTCGGGATTCACGCGCAATCCGGTGTCGAGAGCCGGTAGCGCTAAGTCAGGGTGACCGGTCTCGTTGTAGTACGAGCCCAGGTACAAGGCCGCGCCGGTGTAGGGCTCGCGCAAGCACTCTTCCCGCTTCGCTTTAACCGCAGCCTTTTTCTGGGCAATGATGAATGTGGCGCTGGCGATCAGGCAGTCTGACGCCTGCGCCACAAGATCATAGCGAACACCGTCAGCCTCGAAGGATGCGAGATAGGGAATTGGCGCGTCGGCGACGATACGTTTGAGCTGTTCGATATGGCCCACCAGTCCATCGAAGCGGCGCGACTGGAAGTCGGCGGCGGTGGCCTCAAGGTCCTGGCGATCGGCGGCAATGCTCTGTGGCGGACCGGCCTCGGCCACTGAGGCATTTGCAGCCGACAGACTCAGTGTGAGAGCGGCGAGGGCCGACAGAAGCTCTTTCGGCACGAATGCAGCCATCGCCCTCGCCCTTACCTAGTGGAAGCACCTTCGGGCGCCCGCTGAAATGCGTCAATCACGACAGCAGCTCGACGATCTCCAACAGGCTGTCGATGCGATGATGCGCTCGCGCCGCTTCCGGCCAATCGGCGTGGATATAGCCCCAGGGGCCACGGCGGATGAAGATGGCCGTCATGCCGGCGTCGGCGGCAGGCAGGACGTCATTGTCCAGGCGGTCGCCCACATAGGCAATGTCGCCCGCCGGGACACCGGCGGCTTCCACGACCTTGTCGAAGAAGGCCCGCGATGGCTTTTCAACGCCCCAGCGGGCCGATGAAGCGATGAAGTCGGCAGTGGCGTTCGCCTCGGCCAGGGCGCTTTCCGCCTCCTCCGGCTGGTTGCCGGCTAGGCCAATGCGATAGCCGGCGGCGCGCAGAGCCAGCAGGCACGGCAGGGCGTCGGGGTAGAAGTCACCCGGTTCAAAGCGATAGCGCCAGCCGGCGGCCTTGCGCTTCTCGGCTTCGGCGGTGATGTCCCGGCCCGGCGCGACCATGTCGAACACCCGGCGGTGGTGTTCCCGGCGTTCGATCACGCAGCCCATGGCGGCGAACAGGGAAAAGCGCGTGACGCCCAGCCAATCGGCCCATTCGCCCCAATGGCGGGTCTCGTCCACCAGGGTCTCGCCGACGTCGAAGACGACCGTCGTGATCGCCATCGCTCAGCCCTTCTTGCGCTGCAGTTCCACCAACTGGCCGTCGCGCAGGCGGACCACCCGATCCATGTGCTGGGCCAGGTCCAGGTTGTGGGTGGCGATCAGGGCCGCTACACCCGTGGCGCGAACCAGGTCCTGCAGGGCCTGGAACACCTGGACGGAGGTCTCCGGATCCAGGTTGCCGGTCGGCTCGTCCGCCAGCAGCAACCGCGGCGCGTTGGCCAAGGCCCGGGCCACGGCCACCCGCTGCTGCTCGCCGCCGGAGAGTTGCGCCGGCTGGTGGCTCAGCCGCTCGGCCAGGCCCAGGCTTGTCAGAAGCGCCTTGGCCTTTGCCCGCCCCTCCTTGCGGGGCAGTCCGCCGATCAGGTTGGGCAGGGCGACGTTGTCCAGGGCCGACAGTTCGGGCAGCAGGTGGTGGAATTGATAGACGAAACCGATGGTGGAGAGCCGGATCCGCGTTCGGGCCGCGTCATTGAGATTGCCGCAGTCGCGACCGTCGATCTCGATGGTTCCCTCGGTGGGCCGCTCCAACAGGCCGGCCGCGTGCAGCAGCGAAGACTTGCCCGAACCGGACGGCCCCACCAGGCCAACGATCTGACCGGGAAGCACATCCAGATCGGCGCCCCTGAGCACGGTCAGGGACCCCATTCCGGTGACGTAGTCACGCCGCAGCCCGCGGATCCTGAGGACCGGTTCACTCATAGCGCAGGGCCTCGACCGGATCGAGACGGGAGGCCTGCCAGGCCGGGAAGACGCTGGCGATGAACGAGGCCAGAGTTGAGCCGACCGCAACCACCAGCACCTCGCTCCAATCGATCTTGGCCGGTACATGGGAGAGGAAATAGACGTCGGCGCTGAACACGGTGCGGCCGGTGACGTGCTCGACGAAGGTCTGGATGGCCTCGATGTTGGCGCAGAAGGCGACGCTGATCAGCAGACCGCTGAAGGTCCCCAACACCCCGATCGTCGCGCCGGCCATCAGGAAGATGCGCAGGATCGCCCCGCGACTAGCGCCCATGGTGCGCAGGATGGCGATGTCGCGGCCCTTGTTCTTTACCAGCATGATCAGGCCGGAGATGATGTTCATCGCGGCGATCAGCACTAGGCAGGCCAGGATCAGGCCCATCACATTGCGCTCGATCTGCAGGGCGTTGAAGAAGGCCTGGTTGTTCTCGGTCCAGTCGATGACCTTGGTCCCGGGTCCCGCCGCCAGCTCAAGTTGCGGGTCCAGGGCCAGGACCTTGTCGGGATTGTCCAGCTTGATTTCCACCAGCAAGGTCGCGGCGTCGGTTCCAAAGAACAGCTGCGACTGCTTGAGCGGCATGTAGATGTAGAGCTGGTCGAACTCGCTCATGCCCACCGAGAAGGTGCCGCCGACTGTATAGGTCTTGCGGGTCGGCAGTGCGCCAAACGCTGTGGCGCCGCTGGACGGCGAGGTCAGGGTGAGACTGTCACCGGTTTTGACGCCCAGGTTCTCGGCCAGTCGCCGGCCGACGATCAGTTCATCGCCGCCATCTTCGCCCTGATCGAAGCCCGCCAGGGCGTTGGACGGCTTGATACTGTCGGCGACGATTTTCAGCCTGGTCAGGTCATCCCGCGAAATGCCGCGGACGGCGACGCCCCTTGGCACGTCCTGACCTTGCGCCAGGGCTTCGGCGTCATTCACGGCTATGGCCGACACGACCCCTGGCACGGCGCGGAGGCGTTTGACCATCGGCGCGCGGTCCACGTCGCCGGGCGGGGCGCCATAGACATCCGCGTGCCCCCTGAACCCGAGGATCTTGCCGCTGAGCTCACTGCGGAAGCCGTTCATCACCGACATAACGATGATCAGCACCGCCACCGCTAGGGTGATGCCCACGAAGGCGATGATCGAGATCAGCGCCACGCCGCCCTGGCTGCGCTTGGCCCGCAGGTATCGCACCGCGATGCCGCGCTCCCAGGCGCTGAACGGCGGGGCCGGGTTCATCCCGGTATCCTCGCTGATTCCAGGCGCAAGAGTCTCACCCGGCGATCGCGGTCAGGGCGGCGTCCAGGGACAGGGTCTGGCGCTCGCCGGTGGCCCGACGCTTCAGCTCCACCACCCCGTCCTTGAGGCCGCGCGGGCCGATGATCAGCTGCCAGGGCAGGCCGATGAGGTCCATGGTGGCGAACTTGCCCCCCGGCCGCTCGTCGGTATCGTCCAGCAGCGGTTCCTTGCCGGCCTTGGTGAGGGCTTCGTAGGCCTTGGCGCAGGCCGCATCGACGTCCGCGTCGCCGGGGCGAAGGTTGATGATACCGACACCGAAGGGCGCCACAGCGTCCGGCCAGATGATGCCTTCGTCGTCGTGGCTGGCTTCGATGATCGCCCCGGCCAGGCGTGAGACGCCCACGCCATAGCTGCCCATCTGCACCGGCCGATCGACGCCGTCGGGGCCGGTGACCTTGGCGCCCATGGGCTTGGAGTATTTGTCGCCGAAGAAGAACACCTGGCCGACCTCGATGCCGCGGGCCGTCATGCGGTTTTCCGCCGTCGTCTCGGCCTCGTAGCGGGCCTCGTCGTGCACGTCCTCGGTGGCGGCGTAGAGGGTGGTCCACTGCTTGATGATCGAGGTCAGGTCGCCGTCGTAGTCGACACCGGCGCCCGGGATCGGCAGGTCCAGCACCCGCTTGTCGAGGAACACTGCGCTCTCGCCGGTCTCGGCCAGGACGATGAACTCGTGGGAAAGGTCGCCGCCGATGGGGCCGGTCTCGGCCTTCATGGGGATGGCGGTGAGGCCCATGCGCGCGAAGGTACGCAGATAGGCGACGAACATCTGGTTGTAGGAGCGCTGGCCGGCGGCCTCATCGATATCGAAGGAATAGGCGTCCTTCATCAGGAACTCGCGTCCGCGCATGACGCCGAAGCGGGGGCGCTGCTCGTCCCGGAACTTCCACTGGATGTGGTAGAGGTTCTTGGGCAGGTCCTTGTAGGAATGGACGTAGGCGCGGAAGATCTCGGTGATCATTTCCTCGTTGGTGGGGCCGAACAGCAGCTCGCGGTCGTGCCGGTCGGTGATGCGCAGCATCTCCTTGCCGTAGTCCTCATAGCGGCCGCTCTCGCGCCACAGGTCGGCCAGTTGCAGGGTCGGCATCAGCATCTCGATGGCGCCGGCGCGGTCCATCTCCTCGCGTACGATCTGCTCGATCTTCTTCAACACCCGGTGGCCCAACGGCAGCCAGGCGTAGATTCCCGCCGCCTCCTGACGCAGCATCCCCGCGCGCAGCATCAGCCGGTGCGACGGGATCTGCGCCTCCGAGGGCGTCTGTTTCAGGACAGGCAGGAAATAGCGCGACAGGCGCATGGGAGACCCTCTGGAGCGGCGGGCCGGTGAGATAGCCCTGGCCGCCTATGGTTGGCAACGCGTCGGCGTTACGCGGTTTAGCTGTTCGGGAAGCTCGGCAGGGTGATGAGGTTGAAGCGCAGCACCGCCCAGAGGATCGCGAACAGGATCGCCGAAACCCAGGTGGTGGTCAGGAACTTGCGCGCCAACTTGGGATTCACCGGCGAGGCTGGGTCACCGCCGCCAGGCACGGGGATGCCTTCCTCGTGGTGGCTGCGCACCCCAAGCGGCAGCACGCAGAACAGCACGGTCCACCAGATCGTCAGGTAGATCGCGATGTAGGTGGGCAGCGGCAGGATCATCAGTGTGCGCCTTGCGGGGTGGCCATCAGTTCAACCAGGACGCCCCCCATGTCCTTGGGGTGAACGAATATCACGGGAACCCCATGGGCGCCCATCCTGGGTTCGCCCGTGCCCAGGATCGTTGCCCCCTTTGCCCGCATCTCGTCCCGCGCCGCGACGATATCCGGCACCTCGAAACAGACGTGATGCTGGCCGCCGCGGGGGTTCTTGGCCAGGAAGCCGTGGATCGGCGAGGCTTCGCCGTAGGGTTCGATCAGCTCAATCTGGGCGTTGGGCAGGTTGACGAAGCTGACCCACACCCCTTGCTCCGGCAACGCCACCCTGGGCGTGATGTCGCTGACCCCAAGGACGTCGCGGTACAGTTTCCAGGAGTCCTCGATGGACGGGGTGGCGACGCCAACGTGGTTCAGCTTGCCGATCATGGGGTTCCTCCAGGTTCGAGGCACGGCGTACAGCGGCGCCGTCGTGTAAGGCAATGGCGGGAAGGACGCCCCCCCTCGACAGACCGTGCGCCACAGTATACTTTGCAATCCAAAGAACGGGGAGCCGACTTGTGAGCGACTACGACCGAGCGCTGGCCCAGATCAGCGCCATCCGCAATCAGATGGCCAAGGCCACGGAGTTCCGCGGCTATGGTCCGGCCACCTTCGCCGCCACCGGGGTCCTGGCCGCCGCGGCCGCTGTGGCGCAGTCGCGGCTGCTGACAAATCCCTCCGCCCACACCAACATCTGGCTGGTCCTGTGGATCGCCGTGGCGGCGGTGTCGGCCACCATCATCGGCGTCGAGATGGTGGGCCGCTCGCGCCGCATCCACTCGCACCTGGCCGACGACATGATCCTGGCGGCCGTGGAACAGTTCCTGCCCTGCGCCATCGCCGGGGGGGCGCTGACCGGGGTGCTCTTCTGGTTCGCGCCGCAGAGCCTGTGGATGCTGCCGGGGCTGTGGCAGATCCTGTTCGGCCTGGGGGTGTTCGCCTCGGGGCGGTTCCTGCCCCGGGCCATGAGCATGGTGGGCTTCTGGTACCTGGGCACGGGTCTGGTCAGCCTGGCGTTCGCCAGCGGTTCGCAGGCTTTCGCGCCGTGGGACATGGGCGCGCCGTTCGGCGTCGGCCAGATCCTGGTGGCGGCAGTGTTGCGTTTCGCGGCGGGGGGGCAAGATGAGCAGGCCTGAGTCCGGTCCCGCTGAACCCGGCCGCTACGCCTACGACGGCCTGGATCGGGTGATCCATGAGCGCGCGCGCCTGGGCGTGCTGACTTCCCTGATCGGCAATCCCAGGGGCCTGGCGTTCGGCGACCTGCGCCGGCTGTGCGACCTCACCGACGGCAACCTAAGCCGCCACCTGGCCACCTTGCAGGAGGCTGGATTGGTGGATGTGATCAAACGCTTCGAAGGCTCCAGGCCGCTCACCATTTGCCGCATCACCGAGGCGGGCAAGGCGCGGTACCTCGAATACCTGGCCGTGCTGGAACAGGTGATCCGCGACGCCGGCGAAGCGGCCAAGGCCGCGGCGGGGGATCCGTCCTTCGGTGGCGCCGGCCTGGCGCCGATCTGATGACCGCCATAAGTCCCATTGCCGCCGCGCCCTTCCACGTCGCCATCAGCATGGACGGCAATGGCCGCTGGGCCACCAGGCTGGGCCTGCCCCGCGGCGCCGGCCACAAGCAAGGCGTCAACACGGTCCGCCGCATCGTCGAGGCGGCGCCGGACCTGGGGGTCACAACCCTGACGCTGTTCGCCTTCTCGGCCAACAACTGGAAGCGCCCGGCCATCGAGGTCGAAGGCCTGATGATCCTGCTGGACGCCTATCTGCGCAGCGACGCCCGGCGGTTCGTGGAAAGTGGCGCGCGCCTGAGCCTGATCGGCCGACGCGACCGCCTGCCCGCGCCACTGGTCCAGGCGATCGAGGCGGTGGAGACGGCCAGCGCCGGCGGCCAGTCGATCCACATCCGCATCGCCATCGACTATTCCTCCCGCGAGACCATCGCCCGCGCCGCCCTCGACTGCCGCGCCTTGCTGGCGCCGACCCTGGACGACTTCAGCCGGTTGGTGGCGGGTAGCCAGGACGCCGAGGCCGTGGACCTGATGATCCGCACCGGCGGCGAGAAGCGGCTGTCCGACTTCCTGCTGTGGGAATGCGCCTACGCCGAGCTGTGGTTCACCGACACCCTGTGGCCGGACTTCTCCGACGCGGAGTTCGCCGGCGCGGTGCGGGACTTCCAGGCGCGGGACCGGCGGTTCGGCGGGTTGGGACGAGGGGCCGAAACCGACTTCAGCGGGGCGTCGGCGCCGTAAATCACCGTATTTGACGGTTGGGGATTCAGCGGAGAACCAGCGTCGGCGCCCGGTTGAAGCCCCCATCCCCCGCTGCGCGGGTACTTCCCCCACCACTTCGTGGGGGGAAGAGAAAAGCGCGCGCCCCTATCCCCAGTCCGGCCCAGAGACCGTCGCGCTCCACACCCCAAGGTGCTTCATCCGGGCGATGTTTTCAGCCTTGCCAAGACCCCAGGGGCCGACCTTGAGGTCGAGCGCCCTCGCCTCCTCCACCCGTTCAGAGGTGACGTCGGTGTAGTAGGGCGACCATTCGATGCCGCCATGAGCCTTGATCGACGCTAGGTCGGAGCCGCTGTGGTGGTGCGCGTCGAAACCGTCCGTCCACGGAGAGTCCACGCCCTCGGCCGGCATGGCCCCGCCGGAGAGGTCGCGGGGGATGGTCAGATGGGCCGTGGCGATGGCGGGATTGCGCGCGGCGGTCATGCGCAACACCTGCCAGTCGAAGGCGATGATCTTTGAATGGGCCACATAGTCGTGGGCCTCGATCTGGTCGATGACTGTCTGTGTAAAGAGTACTGGGTCTGGCGCTAGAACCGGGTCGGTGGGGTCGGTCTTGATCTCGATGTAGAACTGCCGGCGAGGTCCCGGTGCGGCCTTCAACACCTCGAAGAGTTCGCCCAAAGTCGGCACGACCTCGCCGTCCCAGTGCTGGCGGTGCGGATAGCGGGGATCGAGCTCGGTTCCCGGCCGGGCGCGGCCGATGTCGTAGCGTCGCAGCTCCGCCAGCGGGGTATGCTTGAAGATCGGACCGCTGCCCGTCAGCCATTCTCCGTCCAGGCGGGTCTGGCGGCGGCTGAAGCGGTAGTCGTGGTGGGCCACCACCGCGCCGTCCGAGCTCATCTGGACGTCGATCTCGATGCCGTCCACCGGCGCGTCCAGGCACATCCGCGCGCCGCCCAGGGTGTTGGACGGCCACACGCCATAGCCGGTGGCGCCGGCGATAATCAGAGTCATCGGGAGAGGATCATGGCTGAGTCATATCCGCAGCACGGTGGTTTCCACGACGGGTCGGCGCGCCCAGATGCGATAGGCGGCCTTCTTCACCGCCCGGGAAATGGCCGCCTCGACCTGGTCGTCATCATCGCGCTGGTCCGACGACAGTCTCTTGATCGCCGCCTCGGCGTCGTCGGCCAGATCGTCCAGCAAATCGCCCAGGTTGTCGTCGCTCTCGCCCGGCAAGCCGATGGCGCGGATCTGGGGACCGGAAACAATGCGGCTCTTGCCGTCCAAGGCCACGGCGACGCTGAGCATGCCGTTGAAAGCCACGTGCCGGCGTTCGCGAAGGGCGTCGCCGTTCTCTGCCGTCACCCTGCCGGCGTCGATATAGAGACGGCCAGCCTGGACTTCGTCGATGATCGCCACCTTGCCCGGCGCCAGGCGGACCATGTCGCCGTTGCGCGGGGCGATAGCTTGGGGAACTTGCAGGTCCTTGGACAGGGCCACGTGCTCCAGCAGGTGGCGCCGTTCGCCGTGGGTGGGCACGGCGATCTCCGGCCTGGCCCACTGGTACATCTGTTTCAGCTCGTCCCGGCACGGGTGACCGGAGACGTGGATGCCGGGGTGGTCACGCTCGGTGTAGAGGCGCACCCCGCGGTCGGCGAGCTTGTTCTGCAGGTTGCGGATCGGGATCTCGTTGCCCGGGATCACCCGCGAGGAGAAGACGCAGGAGTCGCCCTTGCCCAGCTTCACATGGCTGTGGGAACCGTCGGCGATCCGCGACAGGGCCGCCCTCGCCTCTCCCTGGCTGCCGGTGCAGAGGTAGAGGATCTTGTTGTCGGGGAAGCGGTTGGCCTCGGAGTCGGTGACGAAGCCCTGGACGCCGCTGAGTAGGCCCACGGACTTGGCGGCCGCCGACATGCGGATCATTGAGCGGCCCACCAGGCACACCCGTCGGCCATTGGCCTCGGCGGCGCGGATGATGGTGTCCATGCGCGCCACGTTGGAGGCGAAGCAGGCGGTGGCCACCTTTCCCTTCAACTGGCCGATCAGGGCGTTGAGGGTCTCGCGCACGTCCGCCTCGGAGCCGGCCTCGCCGTCCACGAAGACATTGGTGCTGTCGCAGACCATGGCCAGGATGCCCTCATCGCCCAGCTTGCGGATGGCGGCCTCATCGGTGGGCGCGCCTGTGAGCGGGTCCGGGTCGATCTTCCAGTCGCCGGTGTGCAGGATGGTGCCAAGCGGCGTCTTGATGGCCAGGCCGTTGGGCTCGGGAATGGAGTGGGTCAGGGTCAGCAGGGTGACCTCGAACGGGCCAAGCTCGATGGTCCCCCCCAGGGGCACTTCGGTGATACTCACCTCGCCCAGCAGGTCCGCCTCGCGCAGCTTTTCGCGCAGCAGGAAGGCGGTGAAGGGGGTGGCATAAAGCGGCGCACGCAGGCGCGGCCACAGCCAGGCCACGGCGCCGATGTGGTCTTCGTGCGCGTGGGTGAGCACGATGCCGATGATGTCCTTGGCATGGGCTTCGATGAAGGTGGGGTCGGGCAGGATGATCTCGACGCCCGGGGTGGTCTGGTCCCCGAAGGTCACGCCCAGGTCCACCACGATCCACTTGCGGGCGTCGGGCGGGCCGTAGCCGTAGAGATTGAAGTTCATCCCGATCTCGTTGGAGCCGCCGAGCGGCAGGAATACGAGTTCGTCTTGTTTTGATTTGGTCATTGTCTTCCGAAATGGGGATTGCGCCGATAGATTTCGAGCATCCCCAGGATGGTTAGGTCGTGGTCCCACCGGTCGATGGCGGTCGTGGCGTTTTCGAACAGGCTGGCGACACCGCCGGTGCCGACCACCGTCATGGGCGCGCCGTACTCCGACTTGATGCGGCTGATCAGCCCCTCGATCAGGGAGATATAGCCCCAGAACACCCCCGACTGCATGGCCGAGACGGTGTCGGTGCCTATCACATTCTGTGGCCGCTGGATCGCCACGCGCGGCAAGCGCGCCGCGGCGTTGTGCAGGGCCTGCATGGAAAGATTGATGCCAGGGGCGATCGCCCCGCCTTCAAACGCCCCGTCCGGCGCCACGACATCAAAGGTGGTGGCGGTGCCGGAGTCGATCAAGAGCAGCGGGCCCTTATACGTGATATGCGCCCCGATGGCGTTCACCAGACGGTCGGCGCCGGCCTCCGAAGGTTTCTGGATGCGGATCTCGATGCCCAGGTCGACGTTCTCGCCGATCACCATGGGTTCGATCTTCAGATAGCGGCGCGACAGGTTGCGCAGGTTGAAGATCGATTGCGGCACGACGCTGGAAATGATGCAGCCGTCCAGAATGCCCAGCGCCAGGCCGGCCATGTTCAGCAGTTGCGACAGCCACACGGCATATTCGTCCGCCGTCCGCGTCGCCTCGGTGGCAGCGCGCCACTGGGCGATCCAGGTGGAACCGTCGTGAACGGCGAAGAGGGTGTTGGTGTTGCCCTGTTCGATGGCCAGCAGCATTCGGGGCCTCCTTAAAAGTAGACGTCGCCGGCGGTGATCCGGCGGATGGCGCCGTCGGCCAGACGCAGGCGCAAGGCGCCGTCGGCGTCCAGGCCTTCGGCGATCCCCTCGAGGGTCTCGTTGGCCAGGCGCGCCGTGCAGCGCTCACCAAGGCCATGGGCCCGCGCCGTCCAGGCGTGGGCGATGGCGGGGAAGCCGGCGCTTTCCCAGATCAGGCGCCAGCGCTCGAAAGCCTCGGCCAAGACCGATAGCGCTTCCAGGGGCTTGGGCGGCGGGCCCTGCATATGTTCGGCGAAGGCCGTGGCGGGGCGTTCGGACTCCGTCGGCGGGGTGGCCAGATTGACGCCAACCCCCATGGCCAGCCAGAGGCCGCCAGCCGGATGGGCGCCGGACTCCACCAGGATGCCACTGGTCTTGCGCCCGGCGATCATCGGGTCATTGGGCCATTTCAGGCTGACCAGGGTGCTCGGCACGAAGGCCATAGCCAGGTCAGCCACCGCCAGGGCGGCGACGAAGGAGATCTGGGCGGCCTCGACGGGGGGCCGGGATGTGACGCAGAGCAGGGTGGCGGCCAGGTTGCCCTCGCCGGTTTCCCAATTCCGGCCGCGGCGCCCGCGCCCTGCGGTCTGGCGCTGGGCCGTGATCCAGACCGGGCCAGTCTCGCCGGATTCGGCCCGGCGGCGCGCCTCGGCATTGGTGGAGTCGATTTCGTCCAGCGCCTCAATGGGCGGCAACGTCATGCTCTAGCGCGCACTGAGCGCGACCGCCGCGGCCTGGGCCAGCGGATCGATCAGGGCCAGCGGTCCCACCAGGGCTGCCAAGGCGAACAGGGCGCCGGCATAGGCCACCACCTTGGCCCCAATGGACGGGGTGTCGGTGGACCCCGGCGCCGTGTCCAGCCACATCACCTTGATCAGGCGCAGGTAATAGAAGGCGGCCACCACGCTGCCCACCAGGGCCACCACGGCCACGGCCGGCATGTAGCCGCCGACGGCGATGGCCGCCTTGAAGACATAGAACTTGGCCCAGAAACCGCTGAACGGCGGCAGCCCCAGGGCCGACAGGGAAAAGGCGGTCATGGCCAGGGCCAGGCCCGGGCGTTCCTTCATCAGGCCGGCCATGTCGTCCATGGTCTCCATGGCGCGACCCTCGCGGTTGAGGGCGGCGAGGCAGGCGAAGAAGCCGGTAACGTCGACGGTGTAGAGCACCATGAACATCAGCATCGACTGCACGCCGGCCGGCCCGCCCGCAGCCAGGCCCACGAGGGCGTAGCCGATGTTGGCGATAGAAGAATAGGCCCACAGGCGCTTGAGGTTGTTCTGCGCCAGGCCGGCGAAGGCGCCCACGGCCACGGAGGCCAGGGCGAGCATCACCAGGACTTGGCGCCATTGATCGATGGCGCCGCCGAAAGCTTCGGTGAGCACCCGGGCCAGCAGCACCATGGCCGCCAGCTTTGGCGCGCCGGCGAAGAAGCCGACGATGGGGGTCGGGGCGCCCTCGTAGACGTCCGGCGTCCACATGTGGAACGGGGCGGCGGAGACCTTGAAGGCTAGGCCGCAGATCAGGAACACCAGGCCAAAGAGGATCCCGGCGCCGGCGTGCGCCTGGACCACGTGGGCGATGACATCGAACCGGGTCGAACCGGCGAAGCCGTAGATCAGCGAGGCGCCATAGAGCAGCAGGCCGGAGGACAGGGCGCCGAGGACGAAATACTTCAGCCCGGCTTCGGAGCTCTTGGCGTCGTCGCGCTGGAAGGCGGCCAGGATGTAGAGCGCCAGGGAGTGCAACTCGATGCCGACGTAGAGCGAGATCAGGTCGCCGGCGGAGGCCATCATGCCCATGCCGAGCGCGGCCAGGATCACCAGCACCGGAAACTCGAATCGCTCCGTGCCGCGCTGCTTCATCCAGGCGTCGCCAAGCGGGATGGCCACGGCGCTGGCGGCATAGATCACCACCTTGGCGAATACCGCGATCGGGTCGGCCACCAGTCCGCCAGAGAAGCCGCGGCCCAGGGGCCCAACGGCGGCCACCACGGCGCCAGCGGCCAGAACCAGCATGGCGGCCAGGGAAAACACCGCGCTGGCGCGGCCGATAAAGGCGCCTACCAGCAGCAGGATCAGGGCGCCCAGGGCCAGGACGATCTCGGGTCCGGCGAGGGAGAAGGGGTCGGTCAGCATCGGGCGCTCCCCTACTTGCCGGTGGCGGCGGCGTAGGCCGCCACGAGGTGATCGATGGAGGCGTTGGTCAGGTGGAACACCAGGTTCGGCTGCAGGCCCAGGGCGAAGGTGCCGATGATCAGGGGGGCGAAGATCCAGATCTCGCGCTGGTCAAGGTCGGTGATGGTGGTCAGGGATGGGTTGGTGATCGTGCCGAAGACCACACGGCGATACACACTCAGCGCATAGACCGCCGACAGGATCACCCCGGTGGCGGCCACGACCGCCGTCCAGGTCGAGGCGTGGTAGGCCCCGGTCATGGTCAGGATCTCGCCGACGAAGCCGCTGGTGCCGGGCAGGCCGACATTGCCCATGGTGAACAGCATGAACACCGCCGCGTACCAGGGCATGCGGTTCACCAACCCGCCGTAGAAGGCGATCTCGCGGGTGTGCATGCGGTCGTAGACGACGCCGACGCAGAGGAAGAGCGCGCCGCTGATCAGGCCGTGGCTGAGCATCTGGAACAGGGCGCCCTGCTCACCCTGCAGGTTACCGCTGAAGATACCCATGGTGACGAAGCCCATGTGGGCCACCGAGGAATAGGCGATCAGCTTCTTGATGTCGGTCTGCCGGAACGCCACCAGCGAGGTGTAGACGATGGCGATCACCGACAGGGCGAAGACCAGGGGAGTGAACTGGTGGCTGGCGGCCGGGAACATGGGGATCGAGAACCGCATGAAGCCGTAGCCGCCCATCTTCAGCAGGATCCCGGCCAGGATCACCGAACCGGCGGTGGGCGCTTCCACGTGGGCGTCGGGCAACCAGGTGTGCACCGGCCACATGGGCATCTTCACCGCGAACGAGGCGAAGAAGGCCAGCCAGAACCAGGTCTGGGCCGCCGGGGCGAACTTGTAGGCCATCAGCTCGGGGATGCTGGAGGTGTGGGCGATCATGATCATGGCCAGGATCGCGGCCAGCATCAGCACCGAACCCAGCAGGGTGTAGAGGAAGAACTTGAAGGCCGCATAGACCCGGTTCTTGCCGCCCCAGATGCCGATGATCAGGAACATCGGGATCAGCTGACCCTCGAAGAACAGGTAGAACAGGATCAGGTCGAGGGCGCAGAACACGCCGATCACCAGGGCCTCGAGGACCAGGAAGGCGATCATGTATTCGAGGACGCGGTTCTCGATCGATTTCCAGCTGGCGACGATGCACAGCGGCATCAGGAAGGCGGTCAGCAGGACGAACAGCACCGAAATGCCGTCCACGCCCATGCGGTAGTGCAGGCCGGCGAACCAGTTGCTGTCTTCGACGAACTGGAAGCCGCTCTGGCCGGCGTCGAACTTGGCCACCACCAGCACCGACAGGGCCAGGGTCGCCAGGGTGGTCGCCAGGGCGATCCATTTGGCGGCGTTGACCGTGCGCGGATCGTCCGCCTTGCCGGTCATCCGCAGCAGCAGGATTGCGGCCACGCCGATCAGCGGCGCGAAGGTGGTCAGAGAGAGGATGCCGGCCATCATGAGAAGCTATACAGGGCGAAGGTGAGCAGGGCCGCCACGCCCAGCAGCATGACGAAGGCGTAGTGGTAGACGTAGCCGGTCTGCAGACGCCCCGTCCCCTTGCCCACAGCATAGGTCACCGCCGAGACGCCGTCGGGGCCGAGGCCGTCGATCAGCTTCTGGTCGCCGCCCTTCCAGAACAGGTCGCCCAGGAATTTGGCGCCGCGGACGAAAGTGGCGTCGTAGAGCTCGTCAAAGAACCACTTGTTGTAGAGGAAGGTCCACAGCGGGCCTTTGCGCGCCGCGATCCGGGCGCCGACGCCCTCGTAGCGAATGTAGGTCAGCCAGGCGATGGCGAAGCCCGTGGCGGTCACCGTCAACGGCGCCCAGATTACCCACGGCGGCAGCTTGCCCTCGAAATCCAGCACGTGGTTGGACGGCAGGGTGAAGATGGCCCCGCGCCAGAATTCCGTCCGGCCCTCGCCAACGAAAAGGTTATGGAAGACGTAGCCGGCGAACACCGCGCCGATGGCCAGGACCACCAGCGGGAACAGGGCCGCCCAGCTGCTTTCGTGCGGGGTATGGGCGTGGCCATGATCGTCGTGGCCATGATCATCTTGGGCGGCGTGACCGGCGTGCGCATGATCGTCATGCGCGTCGGCGTGGTGCGCGTCGTGGCCCCACTTGGCCGTGCCGTGGAAGGTCATGAAGATCAGGCGCCAGGAGTAGAAACTGGTCAGGCCGGCGGCGAAGATCCCCACCATGAAGGCGAAGCCGCCCAGGGGGTTGTTCAGGCTGGCCATGTAGGCGGCGTTGATGATCGCGTCCTTGGAATAGAAGCCCGCGAAGCCGATGTCGCCCAGAGGGCTGCCGACGCCGGTGATGGCCAGGGTGCCGATCAGCATCACCGCGTAGGTGACGGGCATGTACTTCCACAGCCCGCCCATCTTCCGCATGTCCTGCTCGTGGTGCATGCCCATGATCACCGAGCCGGCGCCCAGGAACAGCAGCGCCTTGAAGAAGGCGTGGGTGAACAGGTGGAACATGCCGCCCTGGTAGGCCCCGACACCGGCGGCAAAGAACATGTAGCCCAGCTGCGAACAGGTGGAGTAGGCGATCACCCGCTTGATGTCGTTCTGGGCCAGGCCAACGGTGGCGGCGAACAGGGCCG
>JBBROW010000030.1:0-50797 GCA_038228945.1 Caulobacterales bacterium | reverse complement strand
GTACTATCTGCTGGAGCGCCTCGACCGCCATCCGGATCAGCAGCGCGTCCTGACTCACGCCAACGCGGCCTGACGACATCCTAGACCGGGATAAGAAAACGCCGGCGAGGTGACTCGCCGGCGTTGAACATTGTGAGCCCCGGGCCGCTTCAGAGCGTCGCGAGGTGCTCGGCCACCCGGCGTTCCAACTCCTCGGCCAGGATCTTGCCGACCGGGTGGTTCTCGTCCTTGATGGTGTCGCGCACACAGGCCTTGATGGCGTCGATGTGGGCGTCGATCAGAAACAGCGGCGCGCGCATGCGCACTTCGGGCGCATCGGTCATCCGGCACATCGATGCGGCGATGCGGGTGATCAGCGGATATTCGTAGGTCGCGCCCAGACCCTTCAGATCTTGACCGCGCAGATAGAGCCCTTCCGCGGTCTCGGTCGTGTAGCCCTTGTCGCGGATGGAGGCGCGGGCGTCGTCGAGCTTGACCAACTCGTCGTTCAGCCACTGGGCGAATTGGCCCGACAGGCTGCGCAGCGCCTCTTCCGCCCTGGCGATGGCGTTGGGGTCAATACCCCCGAAGCGGCTGCCGCCAACCTTCAGGCGAAGGGTGTTGGTCGGTTGGATGAACTGGGCGGGACTGGGCTTGTTCACGGTCGGTCTCCCGCGGCGCGTCAAAGGGACGAGCCGCACCTGGAGGCAGAATGCACGCGTGCGCTTAAAAAGTTCTAAGCGTCCGGCCCGCATCGTGGTCAGGCGGTGAATTGTTCAACCAGCACCCGCTCTTCGAACGTCCGGCCGGCGTCGAACAGCATGACCAGGGCCGGTTCACTGACCGCCTTCAGCTCGACCTTGGCGACGTCGCGCACCTCGAAATTGTCGGCGACCGCGGCGACGGGACGCTTGTCCGCCTCCAGCACGTCGAAACAGACCTCCGCGGTGTGGGGCAACAGCGCGCCCCGCCAGCGTCGGGGCCGAAAGGCGCTGATGGGAGTGAGCGCCAGGACGTTGACGCCCAGTGGGATGATCGGGCCGTGGGCGGAGAGGTTGTAGGCGGTGGAGCCGGCCGGGGTGGCCACCATGACCCCGTCGCAGATCAATTCCGCCAACCGGGCGCGGCCATCGATGAGGATCTTCAACTTGGCGGTCTGACGGGTCTCGCGCAGCAGGCTGACCTCGTTGATGGCCAGGGCTTCGTGCCGCTCGCCGGCGCCGTCCAGGGCGACCATGCGCAGGGGATGGATATTGGCCTGCTCCGCGGCGCCGATGCGCTCCAGCAGGCCGTCCTCGCGGTAGTCGTTCATCAGGAAGCCCACCGAGCCGCGGTTCATGCCGTAGATCGGCTTGCGGGTGGCCAGGTTGCGGTGAAGCACCTCGAGCATGAAGCCGTCGCCGCCCAGGGCGACCACCACATCGGCGTCATCTTCGCTGACGGCGCCATAGTGGGCGTCCAGCAGGGCCTTGGCCTCCTGGGCTTCGGGCCGGTCGCTGGCGACCACGGCGATGCGGAGGTTCGGGGAGGGCCAACTCATGGCGGCGCACAAGACGCAAAGGCCCCGGCAAAGTCAAACCGTCACAGTCCAGGCCGGCGGCCGGCCTGGCGTCTTAACCGGCGACGGCCTTGCGGAAGGCGGTGGCGGCGATGTCGCTGGCAAAGGGGCCGAAGGCGCCGATGGCGCGGCGGTCGCCTTCATCGCCCCCGCCGGGCCGGCCTTCGTTGATGTCACGAACCATGGCCAGGATGGTGGGGAAGGCGCCGCGGTCGATGCCGACGGCGGCGCAGGCCAGGCCCAGCAGTTCTGGCTTGTCGGGGCTGGCCACCGCGCGGCGGATCTGAAGGGGTTCGAAGCCGCCGAGACGCGCCAGGGCCGTCTCGAACAGGCTGAGTTTCTTTTCCTTGAGCGCGCGCAACAGATAGCCAGGACGAAGCTGACCGGCGTCCGACAGCTTGTCGATCAGCCGCTTTTCCATCTCTTCCTGTTCGCCTTCGCGTTCCCAGACCACCGTGGGGGCCTTGGCCGCGCCGATATTGCCGTGGGCGTCGGCGGCCGCCTCGGCGATAGCCGCGTCCAGAGCTGCCGCGTCGACGCTGAAGCGCGAGACGATGGCGGCGCGAAGGGATTGTCCGACCCAGGCATAGAGCTGGCCGGCCAGGTCCGAATTGAGCTTGGGATGCCGCACCAGCGGCGCGCGCAGGGCGGCGATCCTGCGGGAGGTGTCCACCAATCGACGCATGTCGGCGGCCGAGATGTCGGCGCTGTCATTGGAGGCCAGGGCGGTGAGCACGGCCGGCTCGTCGCCGTTCATTATCGCCTGGATGACGGCATTGGACAGCTTGGGCCGCTTGGCCACCTCGATTTGGTGCTCGATGGTGGCTTCCACCAACAGGCGTATCAGATCCTCATCCTTGAGGATGGGGCTGGCGGCGATGATCGGCCGGGCGACCTCGATGTCGTCCAGGGCCAGGACATTGACCAGGGCGGGCGGCGCCCACGCGGCCAGGGCCAGGCGATCGGCCAGGCGGCGGCGGATGTCGTGCTCGGCCTCGACCACCAGGGCCATGAAGATCGATTCCACCAACTGCTTGACGGTGGGCTCAAGGGATTTGTGCTTGGCGTCGCTCTCCTCACACAGCCGAACGATGGCGTTGAGCAGGCGTTCGCGGTCAGCCGGATCGCGGCTGCGCGCCAGTTCCAGCAATTCGTCGGCCTGGACGCTCATTGATTTGCCGGCGCCTTCGAGAGTGTCATCACAATCCAGCTTCCGCGTTTGGCGTTAAGAACATGCTTAAACCATCCCTGCCGCGAGGCGCCTGCGCGCGCTTGACGCAGGGGGCGCGTGGCGCGACCCTAGGGTGAACGGTTTTCACTCAGGAGGAACGGCCATGGCGGACGGATCAGTCGCGGGCCTCAGCTCGCTTAAGGGCAAGGTTTCCGAAGAGGAATGGAAGGTGCGGGTGGATCTCGCCGCCCTCTATCGCCTGGTGGCGCTCTATGGGTGGGACGATATGATCTATACCCACATCTCCGCCCGTATTCCGGGGCCGGAGCACCATTTCCTGATCAATCCCTACGGCATGTTCTTCGAGGAGATCACCGCGTCGTCGCTGGTTAAGATCGATCTGGACGGCAATATCCTGCAGGAGACGCCGTATTTCATCAATCCGGCGGGCTTCACCATCCACTCGGCGGTCCACGCCGCGCGGGAAGACGCCCAGTATGTGATGCACCTGCACTCCGACCAGGGGGTGGCGGTGTCGGCTCAGAAGGAAGGCCTGCTGCCGCTGAGCCAGCATGCGCTGATCGTGCTGCCCAAGCTCGCCTATCACGACTACGAGGGCATCGCCCTGAACCACGACGAGCGCGAGCGCCTGGTCCACGACATCGGCGACAAGACCCTGATGCTCCTGCGCAACCACGGCACCCTGGCCGTTGGCAAGACGGCCGCCGACTGCTGGACGGGGATGTTCTACCTGGAGCGCGCCTGCAAGCAGCAGGTGATGGCGCTGTCCGCCGGCCGCGAGAACATGCTGTTCGCGCCTCAGGCCGCCCAGGACGAGGTGCGCAACCAGACCAGCCGCGGCATCGGCGGCGGCTTGGCTTGGCCGGGCGCGCTGCGGCGTCTGGACCGGGAATCGCCCGGCTACGACGCCTAGAGGTAACCTGTTCCTTCTGATCTGCATGGAAGCTGCGGAAACGCGGCTTCCCTTTTTCACCGTCGACGAAGCGTCGAAAGCGCTGGCGGGCCTGGGTCAGTTTGCTATCTGAACCGGGCACATTGTTTCGAACTCGAATTTCACAGTCATGCTTTTGTTACCGAGCGCCATCATAGCGCCGAGCCTGGGGGGAGGCGTGCGGAAGACGCACACGCCGCTGCCGGGTACAGGCTGGAGCGGCTTTTGATCCGCAGACATTTCTTTCTGGTGGGCGCGGTGTGTGTCCTGCTGCTGATGCTGGTCGCCGGGGGCGTCAAGCTGTTGGCGGGGCCTGGCCATGCCGGGGACAGCGCCGCCGCGCCGCCTCAACCCGGGGGCAAGCCGCCTGGCCGCAACGGTCCATCCGGGCCTCAGGGCGGGGGCGCGGCCGTGACACCGGCGGTGGTCTCGGCAAGGTCGTTCACCGATCGCCTGGCGGTGCTGGGCGTGGCCAAGGGCCGCCAGTCGGTCACCCTCAGCTCCAACACCGCCGAGCTAGTCACCGGGGTGCGGTTCCGCGACGGCCAAGCGGTGGCCAAGGGCCAGGTCCTGGTAGAACTGAAGGCCCGCGAACAGGACGCCGGCGTCGCCCAGGCGGAGGCCACTCTGGAACTGGCCCGCACTACCTATGCTCGCTGGAAGAAGCTGGGCGACGAAGGCTGGGCGTCCAAGGCCAGCGTCGATCAATACAAGGCCGCCCTCACCCAGGCTCAGGCCACCCTGGCCCAGGCCAAGTCCCGCCAGGCGGACCGGGCCATTCGGGCGCCCTTCGCTGGGGTGATCGGTTTGTCGGACATCGCGCCGGGCGCCCTGATCAATCCGGGCACCCCGATCGCGTCACTGGACGATGTCGCGGTGATCCGCGTCGATTTCGATATTCCCGATCGCTTCATCTCGACCCTGAAACCCGGCCAGGTGCTGGTGGCCACCACGGACGCCTATCCCAACCAGGAGTTCCGCGGCGCCGTCGCCCAGCTGGACACCCGCGTCAACGAACAGACCCGCGCCCTGCGCGCACGCGCCGAATTTCCCAATCCAGGGGGGCGGTTGCGCCCTGGGATGCTGATGAAGGTGGCCATAGACCAAGGGGTGCGGCAGGCCTTGGCGGTGCCCGAGGCGGCGGTGCAATTCTCCTCCGACCAGGCCTTCGTCTACGTCATCGCCAATATCAACGGCCGGACCGTGGCTCAGCAGCGCACGGTCCTGGCCGGCGTCGACGAGGGCGGCTTCATCGAAATCAAGGATGGTCTGCGTCCTGGCGAGATGGTGGTGGGCGACGGCATGAATCGCGTTCAGCCCAACCAGCCCGTCAAGCTGGCCCGCCCCCCCGCCGCCACTCCGCGGGCTACCCGGTGACCCTCTCCGACATCGCCGTCCGCAGGCCGGTGTTCGCGGCCGTGGCCGCGATCCTGTTGTCCGTTGTCGGCTTGGTGGCCTTCTTCTCGCTTCCGGTCCGCGAGCTTCCCGCCGTCGATCCGCCCCAGGTCTCGATCCAGACCACTTACACCGGCGCCTCGGCGGAGGTGGTGGAGGAGCGGATCACGCAGATCATCGAGCAGCAGGTCGCCGGCATCCAGGGCATCGACCAGATGTCCTCGTCCAGTCGGGACGGCACGTCGCGCATCTCGATCAGCTTCAAGCTCAACCGTGACCTGGACGCTGCCGCCAATGACGTGCGTGACGCGGTCAGCCGGGTTGTCTCGCGCCTGCCGGTGGATGCCGACCCGCCCCAGATCGCCAAGGCCAACGCCGACGCCTCGGCCATCGTCTTCGTGACCATGTCGTCGGCGACCATGGACCGGCTGCAGATGACCGACCTGGCCAACCGCTCCCTGGTGGAGCGGTTCTCGATCATTCCGGGCGTTGCCCAGGTGAACGTGGCCGGCGCGCAGAACTACGCCATGCGGATCTGGTTGAACGCCGACGCCATGGCCGCGCGCGGGATCACCGTTGACGACGTCGCAGGCGCCCTGACCGCCCAGAACGTCGAACTGCCCGCCGGGGCGCTGGAATCCACAGCCAAGGACTTCACTATCCGGGTGAACCGCCAGTACGTGCGGCCCGAGGATTTCGCCAAGTTGCCGGTCAATCCCGCCAGCGGGTCCACCAGCGCCGGCAGCACGGCCAACAGCGTTGGGATGGGATTGACCGCCGCCAAGTCCACCTCGGGGGCCGTGACCACCGCCAGTGGCGTCAACGGCGTGACCAATCCGAACGGACCTGTCGGGGGCTATATCACCCGGCTAGGCGACATCGCTCGCATCGAGGAGGCCGCCGACGATCGGCGGCGGATCTTCCACGTCAACGGCGCTGATCGGATCGGTTTTCCCATCACCCGCCAATCCCAGGCCAACGACCTGGATATCTCTCGCGGCGTGCAGAAGGCCATCGATGAGATCAATCCGACCCTGCCCAAGGGTACGCGGATGGAGATGACCGTCGACTATTCGGTGTTCACGCGGGACGCCATCAAGGAAGTCTACGTCACCATGGGCCTTTCGCTGGCCTTGGTGGCGCTGGTCAATATCGTCTTCCTGGGCAGTTGGCGCTCGGCGATCATTCCCTCGATCGTGGCTCCGATCTGCGTCCTGTCCAGTTTCATCGTCCTGGCGCCGCTGGGCTTTTCCATCAACCTGCTGACCCTGCTGGCCTTGGTTCTATCGATCGGCCTTGTGGTGGATGACGCCATCGTCGTGGTGGAGAACATCCAGAGGCGCATCGACGAAGGCGAACCGCCCCTGGTGGCGGCCGAGCGCGGCGCGCGCCAGGTGTTCTTCGCCGTGGTGGCCACCACCGTGGTGCTGATCTCGGTGTTCGCGCCCCTGATGGTGCTGCCGGGCTATATCGGCCGACTGTTCGTTGAGCTGGCGGTGGCTATCGCCTCGGCGGTTTTCTTCTCGGCCGTGTTGGCGCTCAGCCTGTCGCCGATGCTGTCGTCCAAGCTGCTACGGCCGGCCAGCGGCGAGGGGTGGTTGGCGCGCAATGTTGATCGCTTCATGCACCGCCTTCGCGATTCGTACGCGGACTCCCTGAGACTGTTGCTGGGGTCGCGCACCTGGGTGTTCATCACCGGCGGCGGCGTTCTGGCCCTGGCGCTGGTGGCCGCGGGCCTGTTCGTGATCCTGCCCAAGGAGCTGGTGCCGCCGGAAGACCGAGGCCGGGTGGACCTGAATGTGCAGGCGCCGGAAGGGGCGGGCTACGACTACACTTTGGCCGCCGCGATGAAGGCCGAGCCGGTGTTCAACAAGTTGCTCAAGGACGGGGTGGCCGATCGCTACATCCTGGGGGTCCCGCGTTTTGGCGGAACGCAGTTCAACACCGGCTTTGGCAGCATCGTGCTCTCCGACTGGCGCCACCGCAAACTCACCGCCGACAAGGTGGCGGCGCAGGTGAACCGCCAGCTGGGCTCCATCACCTCGGCGCGGGTGATCGGCACGGTGCGCGGACCCTTCCAGCGCGGCGGGCCGCAAGGCGGGGGCTCCGGCTCCAACGTCGATCTGATCGCCGAGGGCGACGACTACAACTCCCTGGCGCGCTGGATTCAGCCGATCCTGAACGCCGCGGAGCGCAATCCCGGCCTTGTGCGGCCACGCCTGAACTACGAGCCCACTTCGCCCCGGCTGTCGGTGAACATCGACCGCGACAAGGCCGCGACCCTGGGGGTCTCGGCGACCTCGGTGGGCCATGCCCTGGGGATTATGTTCGGCTCACAAAAGGTGACCACCTACGTCAAGAACGGCCAGGAATACGACGTCATCCTGCAGACCGACCGCGACAAGCGCAAAACCCTCAGCGACCTCAACACCCTCTATGTGCGCGGCAGCGCCGGCCAGCTGGTGCCCCTGGCCAGCGTCGTCCACACTGAGGTGCGCGGCGACACCCCCGACCGCGAGCGGGTTGACCGGCAGCGCGCCATCACCCTGACCGCCGAGCTGGCGCCCGGCTACACCGTGGCGCAGGCGGTGACTTTCTACAGAGGTCTGGCCGCCCAGGCGCCGGCCGGGGTGACCATCGACTGGGGCGGCCAGGCGCGGGACTATCTGGAAGCGTCCAACGCCGTGGGCATCGCTTTCGGCTTTGCCCTGCTGCTGGTGTTCCTTGCCCTGGCGGCGCAGTTCGAGAGCTGGATCCACCCGGCGGTGATAATGCTCACCGTGCCCCTGGCGGCGCTGGGCGGGCTGTTCGGCTTGCTGATGGCTGGGTCCAGCATCAACACCTACAGCGAGATCGGCCTGATCATCCTGATCGGCATTGCCGCCAAGAACGGCATCCTGATCGTGGAATTCGCCAACCAGCTGCGCGACGAAGGCCGCACGGTGACGGCGGCGGTGATAGAGGCGGCCGCCCTGCGTCTTCGCCCGATCATCATGACCTCGATCTCCGCGGCCTTTGGCTCCCTGCCGCTGATCATGGCCGGAGGACCGGGCGCCGGCAGCCGCAAGACCATCGGGGTGGTGATTTTCTCCGGCGCGATATTCGCCACCTTGCTGACCCTGTTCGTGGTGCCGGTGTTCTACAATTTGCTGGCCCGGTTCACGAAATCGCCGGAATGGACCGCCAAGCAAATCGAGGCGTTCGACAACGCGCAGAGCGAGCCGCCGCTGGCCCCGGCGGAATAGGCGCGGTCAGCAGCTGGGCAAGCTCTTGCGATTGGCCGAGGCCGCGTAGGCGCCGGGGCCACGCGTGTAGGTGACGGTGCGTGCGAAGCCTCCGTCGTATAAAACCTTGAAAGATTGGCCCTTCAGGTCGGCCGTGATCTTGCCGGTGGTTTCCCCGTAGGTCGGCAGGGAGCTGGAGTCGGCCGGCGAGGCGGCGTGGCCGGCGCCATCGTCCGCGTCCGGATTGGCATAGTTGAAGCTTATCAGGACGCCGCCGGCGCGCAGGGTCGGCTTGCCGGGGGTCAGTTCCACGAGGTCGGCATAGTCCACCGCGCAACCCTGCCACTCGCCGCCGCCGTCGACCTCCAGTCCCGGATTGTCGAACAGGTCATCGCGCCGCTTCCATTTGTCGATCTCACCGAAGGAGCCACTTTCCACGAACCTCGGCCACTGGCCGGCGACGGTCCAGCCGCCGGGTCCGGCCGCCAGATAAGCAATGCCAAGGAACCCGGCGTTGACGTGCGCGGCCTGGACGACGTCGCCCTTGGCGATCACGGCATAGCCCCCGGTGATCGGGATCAGGGTTTGCGGGGTGTAGCGGACCTGGGTCGGATAGTGCTGCCAGGTGAAGGTCTGCACCGCCGACCCCTTGCCGCCGAAGGCCAAGGCGAAGGCCTGTTCCAGCGTGGGCGGCGGCGGAGCTGGGTTCGCCGTGGGGACCGCCGCCGTCATGGCCACTGTGGTGGCGCTGGCGCCAGGAGGCGTGGGCGGGCGCCGTGACCAGAGCACGGCCAGCACCGCGCCGACGGCCACGACGGCCACGGCGGCGCTGACGATCAGGACGACGGGCGTCTCGCCGGCTGGCGGGGTGGCGACCGTTGCTCCCGCTTGGGTGGGCGGGGGAGGTTCGGCGGAAACGTCATCCGGCGCAGCGTCCGCCCGACCCGCCAACACGGCCGCCTTCTGGGCGTCGAACTCCTCGCGGGTCAGCAGGCCCTTTTCAAAAAGGCTGGCTAGCCTCTCCAGGGCATTGAGGGCGGGATGTTGCTTTTCTTCCATGGCCCACGCCCCTCAAAAAGCCCTTCGTGTCAGGGCTTCGGTGGCGTGGTGACGGTTTTCAGATAGGCGATCAGGTTGGTGCGCCCCTGGGCGTCGTCCATGCCGACATAGGTCATCTTGGTGCCGGGAACCAAGGTCTTGGGACTGGTGATCCAGGCATTCAGCTTGTCGGCGTCCCAGGTAATACCGGATGCCTTGAGTGCGTCGGAATAGGCGAAGCCGGCCTTGGTCCCGGCCTTGCGACCGAAGACGCCATAGAGGTTCGGCCCGGTCATGTCGCCGCCGCCCTCGATGGCGGTGTGGCAGGACTTGCACAGCGCGAACCGCGCTTGGCCGTCGTCCAGGTCGGCGGTTTGATAGGCGGCGGGAAGTTCGGCCAGGGCAGCCTTCTTCTGGGCGTCGGTGAGCGGCGCGGCCGGGGCGGAGGCTGGTTCGGCCGGGGCGGCGGGCTGGTCGCCGCCGGAGGACGCGGGCTTGCCGCAAGCCGCCAGCAGGGACGCCGCGCCGAACAACACCACCATCGAAGCCTTGACGCTCATCTTACCGGTTCTCCTGTCTTTGCCTTGCGGACACATACCGCAGGCCGCCCAGCATGCAATCTCAGTCCGAGCCGCTGGGCTTTCCGCGCGTGGATTTGACCGAGGATCGCCGTGACTTGTCGTCCAGCCGCTTGGCCTTCGCCGCCTTGGACGGCTTGGTGATCCGGCGCTTCACGGGCGCCGGTTCGGCCTTGCGGATCAACTCGGCCAGGCGTTTGATGGCGTCGGCCTTGTTGCGCTGTTGATCGCGGAACCGGCTGGCGCTGATGACGATCACCCCGTCCAGGGTCAACTTCGAGCCCGCCAGCTTTTGCAGCCGCACGCTGACGTCGTTGGGCAGGGAAGCCGAGCGCCGGGCGTCGAAGCGCATTTGCACCGCTGAGGATACCTTGTTGACGTTCTGCCCGCCCGGCCCGCCGGCGCGGATAAAGCTGAACTCAAGCTCGCCGTCATCCAGGCTGATACGGGGGCTGATCTCGATCATCGCCGCCCCCGCATGGCCTTGTTCACCGCCTCGTCCAAGGCTTGCAGAAACCGGGAGCGGTCGTTGCGGTCGAAGGGCTTGGGGCCGCCGGTGATGGCGCCGGTGGAGCGGATCTGCTCCATGATGGCGCGCTGGGCGATGGCTGACCCGATACTGTCCGTGGTGAAGGGCCGGCCGTTGCCGCCGATGGCCGCGCCCCCGGCCTGCAGGGTCCGCTCGGCCAGGGGGATGTCGTTGGTGACGACGATGTCGCCCGGCTCGACGTGTTCGGCGATCCAGTCGTCGGCGATGTCGGGGCCGGCCTCGACCACCACGCGCTCGATCTTCGGGTGGGTCGGGACCATGATGTAGGCATTGGCCACCACCCAGGTCTTCAGCCCATAGCGCTGCGCCACCTTGTAGGTTTCCTCCTTCACCGGGCAGGCGTCGGCGTCGATGAAGATTTCAATGGCGCGGGTCATGGGGGGGAAGTCATGTTGGGAGGGCAAGTCATGGTTTGTCGGTCAAGCTGTGATGCGATCCGGCGAAAAAGAGAAGAGGAGGGGATGCGATGACGCCTTCGGAATATCTGGCCCAGGACGCCGTTGGCCTGGCTGACCTGGTCCGTCGCCGTCAGGTGAGCGCCCTCGAGGTGCTGGAGGCGGCCCTTGAACGCACCGCCGCCACCAACCCCCGGGTCAACGCTGTTGCCCTGTCCATGGAGGCCCAGGCGCGCGCGGCCATCGCGGCGGGCCTGCCGGATGGAGCACTGACCGGCGTGCCTTTCCTGCTCAAAGACCTGGGGGCTCAGATGGCGGGAGTGCCGACCACGTCCGGCTCGCGGCTGTTCAAGGACAATATCCCTTCGGCCGATGGCGCCAGTGTCGTCGGCTATAAGCGCGCCGGCTTGGTGATCTTTGGCAAGACCAACACCCCGGAGCTGGGCCTGGAGCCGGTGACCGAGCCCGAGATGTTTGGTCCGACCCTCAATCCATGGGACCTGGAGCGCACACCCGGCGGCTCCTCCGGAGGGGCGGGGGCGGCGGTGGCGGCCGGCATGGTTCCCGCCGCCCACGCCAGCGACGGCGGCGGTTCGATCCGCACCCCGGCCTCCTGCTGCGGCCTGTTCGGGCTCAAGCCCAGCAAGGGCCGCGTCTCCTTTGCCCCGGCCAGCGAAGGATGGGGCGGTTTTTCCATCCAGCACGCGGTGACCCGGTCAGTGCGTGACAGCGCCGCCCTACTGGACGCCATTTGCCAGCCGGTGGCGGGCGATCCCTACTGGCTCGCCCCCCCGGCGCCGCCATTCGCAGACGAGGTCGGCCGCGACCCAGGTAAGCTGCGGATCGGGTTCTTCGACCGGGCGATCAATACCGGCGAGGCCATCGACCCGGAATGCGTCCTGGCCGTCCGCAACGCGGCGAAACTTTGCCAGGGCTTGGGTCACGCCGTGGAAGAGGCCGTCCTGCCGGGTGACATCGCCGCGGCGGCGGCCGCCGCCGGCGCGATCATCGCCGCCAGCATCGCCAGCACCATCGCCACCGAGGAAGCTCGCCGCGGGCGGCCAGTGGAACAGGGCGAGATCGATATCATCACCCAGGCCATGGTCTCGCGAGGCCAGGGTGTCAGCGGATCCGACTATGTGCGGGCCATGCAGGCGGCGAACGCCTATGCCCGCCAGATCGCCGTCTTCTACGACCGGTACGACATTTTCCTGTGCTCGACCCTGGGCTCGCCGCCGATCCGCACTGGAGAACTGCGCGGTAAGCCCCTGGACTTGCAGGGCTACGCGCTGCGGTTGTTCGCCTTCATGCCCAACACCCAGGCCGCCAACATCACTGGCCAGCCCGCCATGTCCGTACCCTTGGCCTGGAGCGCCGGCGGCCTGCCGATCGGCGTTCAGTTCGTCGGCCGGCCGGCGGGCGAAGCGACGCTGCTGCGTCTGGCCAGCCAGCTGGAACAAGCCCAACCCTGGGCGCACCGGCGACCGGTGGGGTTCGAATAGGGCCTATTCCACCGCCTCGCCGCGGATCAGGGCGCCGGCGAGGGTGGCGGTCTCGGTGACTGCCTTGCGGGCGATTGAAGAGACATGGGTCATGTTCGCCCAGCCATGCGGCAGGAGCGGATATTCGCGCATGACGACCGGAGTACCCTGGGCCTGGATCTTGGCGGCGTAGCGCTTGGCGTCAGGGCGAACCGGATCCATCGGTCCGCCGAGGACGATGAGGGTGGGCGGATGTGGGGGCAGGTCCTGGTCCAGGATCGAGGGCGCGTTGATTTCGCCGTCCGCCAACTGGCTGCGGATATAGGCAACCGCGGCCCGACCGACGACGCGGGAGTCCTGAAACACCGTCTGTGACCACAGGTCGTCATCGATGTGCACCAGCGGATAGACCAGGATCTGAGACGCTACGGTTCCCGGGTGTTCGCTGTTGAGCTTGGCGGTGATGGCTATGGCCAGATAGGCGCCGGCGGAGTCGCCGGACAGCGCCAAGCCGTGACCCCTGACGCCCAGCGCCTTGGCGTTGGCGATCACCCAGCGGGTCGCCGCCAGGGCGTCTTCCATTTGGGCGGGGAACTTGGCTTCCGGCGCCAGGCGATAGGTGGCTGCGATCACCGTCACCTTCGACGCCGCCGCCAGCCGTCGGCAGAAGGCGTCGTTGGTGTCCAGGTCGCCGATCACGAAACCGCCGCCATGGATAAAGACCAGAGCCGGCCCGTTGTCTTCGGCGCCTACGGGGCGATAGAGCCGGCCCGCCAAAAGACTCGCGGGGCCGGGGATCTCAAGCTCGCGCACCTCGGCCACCGGCGGACAGGTCTTGTCACGCCCAGAGATAGCGGCCCGGATGGCGGCGCGAGTCTGCTGCAGGCCCAGGCGATGATAGGTCTCGGCCTTCTCGATCAGCGCCGCCTTGATATCCATCCAAGCCTCCAGAACCTCAGGCAGATTTAGGACGTCCGGCCGGCTTGCGCACCGGCGCCGCGCTCGGCTTTGCCTTCATGGCCTTTGGCGCTGGCTTGACGGGCGCCTTGGCGACCGGCTTGGGCGCGGGCTTCGCCGCCACCGAGGCGGGCTTCGCCGCCACCGAGGCGGGCTTAGCGGCCGCCTTCGGCGCAGGCTCGGCTTCCGCCTTGGAGCTGGCCTTCACGTTCGCCTTGGGTGCGGCGGCTTTGGGGACAGACGGTTGGGGAGCCACGGTCTTGGGGGTAACGGTCTTGGGGACGGGCGCCTTGGGAATGAGCGCCTTGGCGGGGGATGTCTTGGTTGCCGCGTTGGGCGCGCGCGCCGTCGGCTTGATCGCCTCCGTCGTCAGGTCGAAGCGCGGCAGGACGTGGTCGATGTAGGCGTCAAGGGACTGGGCTTGGCGCCAGGCTGGCGCCTGCTTGGCCGCGTGCGCCTTCAGGGCCGGCAAGACCGCCAAGGCCTGGGCCAGCGCCGCGCTGACATTGTCTGGGGTCAGATCCTGGAAGGTGACGCCGCCGCACCAGCCTTCAGCGAGACGGTCGGCCATCCAGGTCCGCTCAGGGGCCACCACCGGCACACCCAGGGCCGCCGCGTCGGCAAAAATGCCCGACGGCATCAGGGCATAGGCGCCTGGCTGATAGGGTTGAAGGATCAGGTCAGAGTCGAGAAAATGCCTGAAATAGTCTTCCGTGGGCAGGTGGCCGATATGGATCGACACCTCGGCGTTGGAGGGGACCGCGCTGACTTGACGCGAGAGGGCCTCGGCTCGCTCACGCTCGGCAATCTGGACAAAGATCTTGGCGTTGGGGGCGGTTACGCAGGCGCGGGCGACGACCTCAGCCAGGATGTCGCCCCCCTTCTGGCGCCGATCTTCGCCCATGATGCTGATCCGCACGCGCCCGTCCGCCGGCAATCCGGGGGGAGGGGGCGCCGGGCTGGGATAGTAGTGATGCATCGGCGCGGGATCGCACGGCAGCTGCGCCAGTTCCTGGATCAGGCGGCACAGGCGTGGCTCAACGGCAGTCAGCACCACGCCGCTGCCGACGGTCAAAACGCGGATACGCCGCGCCGCGAACCGGAAGTAGCTGAAATCGCCGGAAACCGTCGTGCGCTGGGCGTCTGCCACCCAACCCAACTCGGGGCGGACGAAATTGAACAGAATCTTCGGCCGTTGATCCGGCGCGAGTTCGGCCAGCCAGCCGGCGACGCCGTTCATCACCGTCGCGTCAGCCCAGGGGAAGGCGACCAGGTCTGGGAGCTCGCCCGCCTGCGCCGCCTGGGCCCAAGCCTGTTGACAGCCCTGCCGCACGCTCTCGCTGCGCAGGACGAAGAGGGTCAGGGTGGCGATGTCGTCGGGTTGTGGCGCGCGCTGCTCGTCGACCGTCATATATTGCGCGATCAGGGCGGGGCCGATGTTGAACAGGGGCTTGCCGCCAACGCGATCGAGCACCTCCGGCGGGCACTCCGCATGGCCGAACAGACCCAGGGCGACGCCCCGCTCGGCGCAGGCGCGGTTCCAGGCCAGGCTCTCGGTGAAAACGTGCCCGGTCTCGCCGACGAGTTCGGGGTGCATGACGAAAAGCTTACGCAGGGGTTTGGTCACGGGCAGGCCGACTCCGGTCCAGTTGAGCGGCCGCCAAACTCCAATGCCCCCCGCCGCCTGTCGAGTGAAATACTTGGCCTTGGGACATTCATCTGCCTTGACGGTCGGGCCAATGCCGCCGTCGTGTTTGTTGGAAGGCTCATGGTCGTCCGGCCGATTGGCCTTGCATGGAAATGACGCCGTCGTCATCTTTCTGAAAATTGACCGGCTCGCGGTCAGGGACGGGGCATGGTGAGCGCCGCGCCCGGCAAACCGGATGGGGAGGCCAGGATGGCCCTGAATGAACGCACTGTCCGGGCTAATGGCCTGGACTTCCCGATCCTGGAAGCGGGCGAGGGGCCGTTGGTGATCTGCCTGCACGGTTTCCCGGATCACGCGCGAAGCTGGACCGCCTTGATCGAGCGGCTGGCCGGTGAGGGCTATCACGCGGTGGCTCCGGCCATGCGGGGCTACTGGCCGGCGGGCAAGGCGCCGAATGGCTGTTACCAGTCCTGGGCCACCGGCAGCGACGCCGTCGCCCTGATCGACGCCTTGGGCGCCCAAAAGGCCTTTGTGATCGGCCACGACTGGGGCGCCGCGGCGGCCTATGCGGCGGCGACCCTGGCGCCCGAAAAAGTCGAGAAGCTGGTGACCATGGCCGTGCCGTACGGACCCCAGGTGGGCGCGGCGATCGCCATGGATGGCGATCAGCAGCGGCGCAGCTGGTACATGTTCTTCTTCCAGCTTCCGATGGCGGGGATGGCCGTGGCGATGAACGACTTCGCTTTCATCGACCGGCTGTGGGCGGAGTGGTCGCCCGGCTATGTGCCGACGGCGGACGACCGGGCGGCGCTAAAGGCCATGTTCGCCCAGGACGGCGTGCTGGAGGAAACCCTGGCCTACTATCGCCAACTGTTCACCGCCTCGGCGATCAAGCCGGAGTGGGGCGAGATGGCCGCCAAGGCCGGGGGTCCGATCTCGGCCCCGACACTCTATCTGCACGGTCATGACGATGGCTGTATCGGCCTGTCGGTGAGCGAGGGCATGGAGGCCCAGTTCACCGGCGGCCTGCGCAAGGTGGTGGTGCCGGACGCCGGTCATTTCCTGCAGTTGGAGCAGCCCAACATCGTGGCGGACGAGGTCCTCAGCTTCCTGCGGAGCTAGTCCGCCGCGCTATGCCCGCTCGGACGGTCAGGTTAGTATTCGCCCATGAGCAATAAGGCCTCGGAGCGGATCGGCGCGGCGTCTCGTGACATGACGCGACCGGACACCCGAGCCAACGCCGTTCAACGGCTCGCTGATTTGGCCTTGGACGGTCAAGGCCCCGCCTGGCTGCAGATCCGCCGGGCCTTGGCCCGACCGATCGCCAGCGGCGACTGGCCGCCCGGCGCCCTCAGTCCCTCGGAGCTGACCCTGTGCGGCCATTTCGGCGCCTCGCGAATGACGGTCTCCAAGGCGGTGCAGAGCCTTGCTGGCGAAGGGCTGGTCGAGCGGCGGCGCAAGACCGGAACCGTCGTTTCGGTGCGCGCGCAGGAACGACCGGTTTTCGAGATTTGGGATGTCGCCGACCTCATTGCCCGGAATGGCGGTGTCTACGGCTATCACCTCATCGACCGCGGCCCCCTGGGCGCGGCGCCGGAGATGCGGGAGACCCTGGGTGTTGGGCCGGTGGCGCCCGTGTTGCGGATACTCTGTCTTCACACCGCGGACGGCGGCCCCTTCCAGCTGGAGGAACGGATCGTCAATGCGCAGGCCGCGCCGGGGATTGCCGACCAGAGATTCGACACCAGCGGACCTAGCCCCTGGCTGCTGGCGCACGTGCCGTGGACCCAGGCGGAGCACGTGATCTCGGCGCGCGAGGCTGACGCCGGGATCGCCGAACTCCTGGATGTCGCCCTGGGGTCGGCCTGCCTGCTGGTGGAACGCCGGACCTGGAACGGCGACGTGCCGGTAACCCTGGCGCGGCTTTGGCATCCAGGCGTCCGTCATCGGCTGGTGGGGCGGTTCGAGCCGCATCGGTAGAAGGCGACGAACCCTAGCTAACGCCCTCGATATCCACGAGCCAGATCGCGGCCGGGCGCGGCGCGCGCAGGCTGACCATGGCGCTCCGGGCACCAGAGAGAATCGCGGCGTCCCGAGCCTTCAGGTCGCCGCGCTGGTCACCCACCGTGATCCGGACTTCTCCGAGAGAAAGCGCCACCAGCACGTCCGCGTCGGCGGTCAGGGACGCCGCGCCGTCGATCCGCATGAAGCGCAGGCGATGCCGGAATCGCCCGCGGCGGGTCATGACATTGAGGTCGGTGATCGCCCCGCCGATCAGCCGCGCATGGGTCGGACGGCCTCCGGGGAAACTGGCGGGCGGCGTCAATTGGGTGACCGTGATCTCGCCGAGCCCGTCGATATTGAGGGTCAGGCCGTCACCCTGCAGGACGGCCAGGGTGCGGTCGATGTCGGGGAACAGGGAGAACGGGCCGTCCTGTTCCATTCGAGCCATGCTGATGCGCCAGTCGAAGGTGTCGAGCGTCGCGTCCGACGGGTACGAGGCGATCTGGGTGGTGGACCCGCCGCCGTTCTTCCAGCGCTGGACCGGCTGCTGAGCGGCTTCGATGACGCGGATCAGCGGGGTCATCAGCCGAGGATGCCGGGCAGGTCCAGGCCGTGCTCGCCGGCGCTGGCGATGGCCACGTCGTAGCCGGCGTCGGCGTGGCGCATGACGCCGGTGGCCGGGTCGTTCCACAGCACCCGCACCAGGCGGCGGGCGGCCTCCGCCGTGCCGTCGGCGACGATGACCATGCCGGCGTGTTGCGAGAAGCCCATGCCCACTCCGCCGCCGTGATGCAGAGACACCCAGGTGGCGCCCGAGGCGGTGTTGAGCAGAGCATTGAGCAGAGGCCAGTCGGAGACCGCGTCGGAGCCGTCCATCATCGCCTCGGTCTCGCGGTTGGGGCTGGCCACTGAGCCTGAATCCAGGTGGTCGCGGCCGATGACGATGGGCGCCTTCAGCTCGCCGCTGGCCACCATGGCGTTGAAGGCCAGGCCCAGGCGATGGCGATCGCCAAGCCCGACCCAGCAGATCCTCGCCGGCAGGCCTTGGAACCTGATCCTCTCGGCGGCCATGTCCAGCCAGCGGTGCAGGTGGGGATTGTCAGGGATCAGTTCCTTCACCCTGGCGTCGGTGCGCGCGATATCCTCCGGGTCGCCGGACAGGGCCGCCCAACGGAAGGGGCCGATCCCGCGGCAGAACAGCGGGCGGATATAGGCCGGTACGAATCCCGGAAAATCGAAGGCGTTGGTCACGCCGGCTTCCTTGGCCATCTGACGGATGTTGTTGCCGTAATCGACGGTGGGGACGCCGGCCGCCTGGAAGTCGAGCATGGCCTGGACGTGCACGGCCATGGAGGCCTTGGCCGCTTCCTCGACCTGCTTGGGGTCCTGGTCGCGCATGGCAATCCAACGCTCCAAGCTCCAGCCAGCGGGCAGGTAGCCGTTGACCGGGTCGTGGGCCGAGGTCTGGTCGGTGAGCAGGTCGGGCCGAACGCCCCTGGCGAAAAGCCGCGGCAACAGCTCGGCGGCGTTGCCCAGCAGACCCACCGACACCGGCGTCTTGGCCTTGCAGGCGCGGTCGATGATCTCGAGGGCCTCATCGAGGCTCTCGGCCTTCTGGTCGAGATAGCCGGTGCGCAGGCGCATCTCGATGCGAGAGGCCTGGCATTCGATGGCCAGGCACGACGCGCCAGCCATCACCGCCGCCAGGGGCTGGGCGCCGCCCATGCCGCCCAGGCCCGCGGTGAGCAGCCAGCGGCCCGCCAGGTCGCCGCCATAGTGCTGGCGGCCCATCTCGACGAACGTCTCATAGGTGCCCTGAACGATGCCCTGGGCGCCAATGTAGATCCACGAACCGGCGGTCATCTGGCCGTACATGGCTAGGCCCTTGCGATCCAGTTCGTTGAAGTGGTCCCAGGTAGCCCAGCGGGGCACCAGGTTGGAGTTGGCGATCAGCACGCGCGGCGCGTCGGCGTGGGTGCGGAACACGCCCACTGGCTTGCCCGACTGGACCAGCAGAGTCTCGTCATCGCCCAGGCGGCGCAGGGTCTCGACGATCTTGTCGAAGCTTTCCCAGTCTCGGGCGGCGCGCCCGATGCCGCCATAGACCACCAGCTCCTCCGGCCGTTCGGCGACATCCGGGTCGAGGTTGTTCATCAGCATGCGCAGAGGCGCCTCGGTAAGCCAGCTTCTGGCCGACAGCACGGGGCCACGGGGGCTTCGGATCACGCGGCTCTTGTCCAGGCGGGTCATAGGGGCTGGGCTCCAGGAGATGCCGCGAAGGCGAGACAGGCTTCGAAAATCCGGGCGAGCACGCGCCGCATGGGCTCGGCGCGGGCGTCGTCGTACGGGCTTGGCCAGTTGGCGGCGCTGACTGGGCCGGCGGGGTCGTCCATGTAGCCCCGGCAGGCCAGTTCCATCTGGATGGCGTGCGTTCCGGCGGCCGGGTCGCCGTAGTGCCGCGTGGTGTAGCCGCCCTTGAAGCGACCGTCGGTGACCCGGGTGAACGAGCTGGCGTCACAGGCCGCCGCCACCGCCGCCGACAGGGCCGGGCGGCAGCTTCGCCCACCGTTGGACCCGATATTGAAGTTCGGCAGGTCGCCTTCGAACAGGCGGGGGACGTGCGAGCGGATGGAGTGGGCTTCGTAGAGCACGACCGCGCCATGGACGGCCTTCAACCGCTCGATCTCCGCCGCCAACGCTGCGTGATAGGGGACGAAATAGCAGGCGCGTCGCTCCGCGATCTCGCCCTCGTCCGGACCGCTGCCCAGCCTGTACAGAGCCTCGCCGTCGAAGGTGGTCAGGGGGCAAAGTTCGGTGGTGGTCTGGCCTGGATAGAGGGAGGCGCCGTCCGGGTCGCGATTGACGTCGATGACCGTGCGCGAAATCGCCGTTCGCACCGTGGTGGCGCCCAGGTCGCCCGCGAAGTCGTAGAGCCGGTTCACCCACCAGTCGGCGTCCTTGCGGCCCAGCCAAGGCGAGGTCAGGCGGGCCTCGATCGCAGCGGGGATGTCGGTCCCGGTGTGCGGGAAGCTGACGATCAACGGCGCCTTGCCCCCTTGCACCTCGAGCCAGGCGGTCATGCGGCGGTCCACACGCCGGGCAGGGCGACAGCGGACGCCGCGTCGACAATGGCGCCGTCGCTGACCAAGGCGACGGCGGCCATCAGGTCGGGATGGAAGTGGCGGTCGTCGGTGAGGGTGGGGACCTTGTCGCGCAGCACGGCGCGGACCGCCTCAAGGGCGGCGCTGGAGGTCAGGGGGCCATGGAAGTCGCATCCCTGGGCGGCGGCGAGCAGTTCGATGCCGATCACCGCCTTGGCGTTGGCGGCCATACCCAGCAGGCGACGCGCGCCGTGGGCGGCCATGGAGACGTGGTCCTCCTGGTTGGCGGAGGTGGGGATGGAGTCGACGCTGGCCGGATAGGCCTTCTGCTTGTTCTCCGACACCAGTGCCGCAGCCGTGACCTGTGGGATCATAAAGCCCGAGTTGAGGCCAGGCCTTGGGGTCAGGAAGGCTGGCAGGCCCGAGAGCGCCGGGTCCACCAGCATGGCCACGCGACGCTCGGCGAGGGAACCGATCTCGCAGATCGCCAGGGCCAGCATATCGGCGGCGAAGGCCACCGGCTCGGCGTGGAAGTTGCCGCCAGAGAGGGCCTCGTCAGTGTCGCTGAAGATCAGGGGGTTGTCGGTGACCCCATTGGCTTCGACCGCCAGGGTGTCGGCCGCCTGGCGCAGGACCTGGAGGGCGGCGCCCATGACCTGGGGTTGGCAGCGCAGGCAATAGGGATCCTGGACCCGCTCGTCGTCCTTCAGGTGCGAGGCGCGGATGGCGGAGCCGGCCATCAGGGCGCGCAGGGCGCCAGCCACCTCGATCTGGGTGCGGTGGCCGCGGAGCTGGTGGATGCGGGGGTCGAAGGGGGTGTCGGAACCCTTGGCCGCCTCGGTGGCGAGGGCGCCGGTGATCAGGGCGGACTGGAACAACCCCTCCGCCTCGAACAGGCCCGCGAGGGCGTTGGCGGTGGAGAACTGGGTGCCATTGAGCAGAGCCAGCCCTTCCTTTGGGCCTAGGGTGAGGGGCTTCAGGCCTGCGTCCGCCAGGGCCTTGGCGGCCGGAACCCGCGCGCCGCCCACCAGCATGTCGCCAACCCCGATCATGGCCGCCGCCATGTGGGCAAGGGGGGCCAGATCGCCCGACGCGCCAACGGAGCCCTGGCACGGGATGGCGGGGGTCAGGCCTAGGGCCAGGAACTGCTGCAGCATCGCTACCGTGGCCGGCGCCACGCCCGAGGCGCCTTGGGCCAGGCTAGCCAGCTTCAGGGCGATCATCAGGCGGGCGATCGGCTCAGGCATCATCTCGCCGACACCGGCGGCGTGGGACAGGACAATGTTCCGCTGCAGGGTGGCCAAGTCATCCTGGCCGATGCGGACGCTGGCCAGTTTCCCGAAGCCGGTGTTGATCCCGTAGACCGGCTCGCCCCTGGCCAGGATGCGAGTGACAGCCGCCGCGCTCTCAGCGATGCGTTGGCCGGACGCCGGGTCGAGGCGCACGTCACCGCCGCGGTAGATCCTCCGCCACTCAGCCAGGCTGACCAAGCCGGGGCGCAGGATGATTGTGCTCACGAGGGCGCCTCCGCGACCTGCCGGGGCCAGACAAGGGGGAACAGGGGATGATCCATGGCCGCGCCGGCGGGCAGGACGGCGTCAAGGCCTGGGAAGGGCGGTGAGGTGGTCCAGGCGCGGGGGGCGTGGACGGCGTCGTCACCCAGGAAGCGGACCGAGAACACCCGCCGCATCCGGTCGGCCCCGGCGGCGGAATGCAGGGTGAGCATGTGGAAGGCGACCACGTCGCCCGGCTCAAGCGGCCAGCCGATGATCGGGAAGGCAGCGCGGTCCGCTTCGATGTCCGGCAGGTCGGCCAGGCTGCCTTCCGGGAACCACTTGGCCTGGGCGTCCATGAAGGTGCGTGGCATCAGCCAGGGGCCAAGATGCGAGCCGGCGACGAACTTTAGGCTAGAGGCCTCGCTGACGGGGTCGACCGGAATCCAGAAGCTGCAATTCTGGCGACCCTCGACGTTGTAATAGGGCTGGTCCTGGTGCCAGGGGGTGGGCGCGGCTGTCCCCGCCTCCTTGGTCAGCATGTGATCGTGATAGAGCCGGACGGCGCGGCTGGCCATCAGCTCGGCGGCGATCTCGGCCAGCCGTGACTCGAAGATCACGCGGCGATAGTCGTCGTTCTGGCCCCAGTTGCAGAAATCCTCGACAAACCGGCCAGGCTCATCCAGCCGGCTGGCCAGCTTGGCGCGGGGGCTGGGCGCGGCGATGTTTGCGTCAATGCCCTGGCGCAGGACTTCGATGAGGTCCGGCGGGATCACCCCTCGCAGGCAGACTGCGCCGTCACGGGCGAAGTCTTCGTGGGTGGAGCCTTGGTATGTGGGGATCATTGGCCCCTCCAGATCCGGGCGTGCAGGGGGTTGAAGCCGACGCGGTAGACCAGCTCGGCGGGGCGCTCGATGTCCCAGACCGCCAGGTCGCAGGCCTTGCCGGCTTCCAGGGTCCCCACCTCGTGCGACAGGCCCAGCGCCAAGGCGGCATGGCGGGTGACGCCGGCCAGACACTCGTCCACCGTCATGCGCCACAGGGTGGCGGCCATGTTCAGGGTCAGCAACAGGGACGTCAGGGGCGAGGTGCCGGGGTTGCTGTCGGTGGCCAGCGCCATCGGCACGCCGGCGGTGCGCAGGCCCTCGATCGGCGGCTGTTGGGTCTCGCGAACGAAATAGAAGGCGCCGGGCAACAGGGTGGCCACGGTCCCAGCCCTGGCCATTGCCTCCAGACCGGCTTGGTCGGTGTGCTCCAGGTGATCGGCAGAGAGGCCGCCGAATTCCGCAGCCAGGGCGGCCCCGTGCAGATTGGAGAGCTGGTCGGCATGCAGCTTGACCGGCAGGCCCAGGGTTCGCGCCGCCTCGAACACCCGGCGGGTCTGGGCGGCGGTGAAACCGATGCCCTCGCAGAAGGCGTCGACCGCGTCGGCTAGGCCCGCAGCGGCGATGGCCGGTAGCATGACGTCACAGACCTCGTCGATGTAACCGTCCGGATCACCGGCGAACTCCGGCGGCAGGGCGTGGGCGCCCAGGAAGGTGGCGCGGATGTTGACGGGCCGATGATCGGCGAGCGCGCGGGCGGCGCGGAGCTGTTTGGCCTCATGGTCCAGGGTCAGGCCATAGCCCGACTTGACCTCCACCGTGGTCGCGCCCTCGGCGATCAGGGCGTCGAGGCGGGGCAGGGCGCCGCGAACCAGATCGTCCTGGCTGGCGGCGCGGGTGGCGGCGACCGTGGAAAGGATGCCGCCTCCGGCGCGCGCCAAGTCTTCATAGCTGGCGCCCTGCAGGCGGAGCTCGAACTCGTGCGCCCGGTCGCCGCCGTAGACCAGGTGGGTGTGGCAGTCGATCAGGCCCGGGGTGATCCATCGGCCGTCGCAGTCGGTGATCTCTGCGGCGTCCAGATCGACTGGGGCGTCGGCGGCTGCTCCGGCAAACAGGATGCGGCCATGCTTGGCGACGATCACGCCGTCCTCGACGACGCCCAGTCCGTTTGGCGCGGCGAAGGTGGCCAAGCGTGCATTTCGCCAGATTCGATCGCAACTATGGGTCATGGCCGCTTTCGAGAGCGTGTTGTCCCTGGTATTTGTCTAGTCATAATGCGAGCCGTTGCGGGTTGTCCAGTGGAGGTGCGGAGCGATGGCGCGGCTGTGGTTTGACACCGCCTGGCTGGCCGACGGCTGGGCCGAACGCGTCCGCCTGACCCTGGACGGCGGCATGATCGGCGCGATCGAGACGGGTGTCGATCCCGAGGCGCGTGACGAGCGGCACGGTGTGGCGCTGCCGGGGCTGGGCAACCTGCACAGCCATGCCTTCCAGCGCGGCATGGCGGGGTTGGCGGAGTCGCGCGGCGCCACCGAGGACGGCTTCTGGACCTGGCGGGAGGTCATGTACGGCTTCCTTGAGCGGATGACCCCCGACGACGTGGAAGCCTTGGCGGCCTTGGCTTACGTCGAGATGCTGGAGAGCGGCTTCACCCGGGTGGGCGAGTTCCACTATCTGCACCACGCTCCGGACGGCGCCAGCTACGACAATCCCGCCGAGATGGCCGAGCGGATCGCCGCGGCGGCGGCCACGGCGGGCATCGGCATGACCCTGCTGCCGGTGTTCTACGCCCATGCGGACTTTGGCGGCGCGCCGCCGACCGCTGGTCAGAGACGTTTCGTCAATGACCTGGCCGCGTTCCAACGTCTCTTCGACGGCGCCAGGACCGCCGTCGCCCCACTGGACGGAGCCGTTGTCGGCGTCGCCGCTCACAGTCTGCGGGCGGTCACACCGGAGGAATTAGAGACGGTGGCGGCCATGGCCACTAGCTGCCCGATCCATATCCATGTCGCTGAGCAGAGGCGGGAGGTGGAGGCCTGCCTGGCCTGGTCAGGACAACGCCCCGTGGAATGGCTGCTGAACCACGCCGCAGTCGATGACCGGTGGTGCCTCGTCCACGCCACCCACGTCACCGAGACCGAGCTTAGCCGGCTGGTCGCCAGCGGGGCGACCGCGGGCCTGTGCCCGATCACCGAGGCCAACCTGGGGGACGGTGTGTTTCCCGCGGCGGCCTTCCACGCGGCCGGCGGGTCATGGGGCGTGGGGTCGGACTCCAACGTCCTGATCGACGCCGCCGAGGAGTTCCGCCTGTTGGAGTATTCCCAGCGTCTGGCCGTCCTGGGCCGCAATGTCATGACACGTCAGGCCGGCCAGTCGAGCGGCGCCACCCTCCACGCGGCGGCGGCCCACGGCGCGGCGCGGGCCTTGGGCTCTGGCAAGCCGGGTCTGGCCCAGGGGCGGCGGGCCGATATCGTCACCCTCGATCGCCAGCAGCCCTCCCAGCAGGCCAGACGCGGCGACCAGATCCTCGACAGCTGGATCTTCGCCAGCCGCGGGCCGGCGATCGACTGCGTCTGGGTGAACGGCGCCAAGCTGGTAAGCGCTGGCCGCCATCGGGCGCGGGAAGCCGTGGCCAAGACCTACGCGAAAACCTTGGCGCGTTTGCTGGCCTGGGTTCGCCTTTGATCAATGTGGGTCATCGGCGCCGTCATCGCCGGAGTCCGCCAGCTGCAGCTCGTGCCACAGCCCGTTGAGCACGGCGAAGGCCACCGCGAGGCCGACACCCAAGATCCAGCTGAAATACCACATGAGGGTGCGTCCTGATCAGTAGAGGTCGGGATTGGTGGAGAGCGCCGTCTGGGTCGAGCGACCCCACATCACCTTGAAGGCCCAGGCGGTGTAGAGCAGCACCAAGGGCAGGAACACGGCCGTCACCACCAGCATGACGAACAGGGTCAGGTGACTGGAAGACGCGTTGAACACCGTCAGGCTGGATTTGGCGTCGACCGAACTGGGCAGGATGAAGGGGAACATCGACAGGCCGACGGTTGAGATGATGCCCACGGCCGAGAGGGACGAGCCGGCGAAAGCCGGAAATTCCCGGCCGAGTCTGATGCCCAAGATCGACAGCGCCGCGCCGGCAAAGCCCAGCGCCGGCGCGATCCACATCCAGGGCTGGGCCGAGAAGTTGGCTAGCCAGGCTCCCGCCACGGCAATACTGGCGGTGTGAAGGGGGTTTGAAGGCCCGGCCATGTCGACCGGTCCCTGGATCGCGTAGCCCAGGCCGCCAAAGGCGGCAAAGCCGAAGCCTCCGGCGAACAGCAGCAGGCTCGCCGCGCCGGCGACCACGCCGAAAGTTTTGGCCCGGTCGCGCACCGCTCCAGGCTCGGCCTTCATGGTCAACCAAGCGGCTCCGTGCAGCACCAACATGGCGACGGAGAGCAGGCCGCAGAGCAGGGTAAACGGCGTGAACAGCCCGAAGAACGTACCGTCGTAGGTGGCGCGCAGATCGCTATCGAGCCGGAAGGGTAAACCTTGCAGGACATTCCCCACGGCGACCCCGAAAACCAGGGCCGGAACGAACCCTCCGGTGAACAGCGCCCAGTCCCAGGCCGAACGCCAAGTCTTGCCCGGCCTCTTGGAGCGATACTTGAAGGCCACGGGCCTCAGGATCAGGGAGGCGAGTACGGCGAACATGGCCAGGTAGAAGCCGGAAAAGCTCACCGCATAGACGAAAGGCCAGGCCGCGAAAATCGCGCCGCCGCCGAGGATGAACCACACTTGGTTGCCCTCCCAGGTGGGGGCGATGGTGTTGATGGTCATGCGGCGCTCGGCGTCAGTCCGGGCGACGAACGGCAGCAGGGATCCAACGCCCAGATCGAAGCCGTCAGTCAGGGCAAAACCGATCAACAGCACCCCCACCAGGACCCACCAGATGATCCGCAGCGTCGGGTAGTCGAGGGGAAGATCCATCGCTGTCTCTCCCTAGAGGGCCGGCGCCGGGGCGGCGGCTGGAATGTCGTCAGGCTCTTCGTGATGGGCGTAGGGGCCGCGTTTGATGGTCCTGACCATCAGCCCGACCTCAACCACGGCAAGGGCGCCATAGATCAGCGTGAAGCCGATGATGGTCGCCCATATCTGCGGCGCGGTGAGGCTGGAAGCGCCCAGGAAAGTCGGTAAGACGCCTTCCACCGCCCAGGGCTGGCGGCCGACCTCCGACAACATCCAGCCGGACTCGATGGCCAGCCACGGTAGCGGCATGGCCAGCACCGCCGCGCGCAGGAACCATTTCTGCTCGCCCCGGCGCAGTGTCATCAGCACGAACGCCAAGCCGAAGAAGGCGATGAAGAAGAAGCCGACTCCGGCCATGCCGCGGAACAACAGGAACATCAGCGGCACATTGGGCACGGTGTCCCAGGCGGCTCTCTGGACGGTCGCCGTATCGGCGGTGCGGGGATCGGCGACATAGCGTTTGAGCAGCAGGCCGTAGCCCAGATCGTCACGATGGGTCTCGAACAGCGCCTGTGCGGCGGCGTTGGTCGGGTCGGACTTCAAGGTCTCGACGGCCCCGTAGGCGATCATGCCGCTCTCGATGCGGACCTGCGCCTTGGCGACCAGCGGCAGGATGCCTTCCACCTGGCGGTCGACGCTGCGCGTGGCGATCAGGCCCAGGACGTAGGGAACCTTCAGCTCGGCATGGGTCTTGCGGTCGGCGACACTGGGCAGGCCGAAGAGCGTCAGCCCGACCGGCGCCGGCTCCGTCTCCCACATAGCTTCCAACGCCGCGAGTTTCATTTTCTGGTTGTCGGTCAGGGTGTAGCCCGACTCATCGCCCAGCACGACGACCGACAGGGCGGCGGCCAGTCCGAAGGACGCGGCCACCGTCATCGAGCGCCTGGCCACGCGGGGCCATTTGTTCTGCAGCAGCAGGATCGCCGAAATCCCCACCACGAAAACGGCGGCGGTCAGGTAGCCAGCGCTGACGGTGTGGACGAACTTCGCCTGGGCCACGGGATTGAACATCACCGTTCTGAAGTCGGTAACTTCCATCCGCATGGTCTGCGGGTTGAAGGCTGACCCGACAGGGTTCTGCATCCAGCCATTGGCGATCAGGATCCACAGGGCCGACAGGTTGGAACCCAGGGCCACCATGAAGGTGACGAACAGGTGCGCCGGCCGCGACAGCTTTTCCCAGCCGAAGAACATCAGCCCCACGAAGGTCGCTTCCAGGAAGAACGCCATCAAGCCTTCTATCGCCAGGGGCGCGCCGAAGATGTCGCCGACATAGTGGGAATAGTAGGACCAGTTGGTTCCGAACTCGAACTCCATGGTCAGGCCCGTGGCCACGCCCAATACGAAGTTGATGCCGAACATAGTCCCCCAGAACCGTGTGATGGTTCGCCAGATCGGCCGGCGGGTCATCACATAGACGCTCTCCATGATCACCAGCATGAAGGCGAGGCCAAGCGTGAGCGGCACGAACAGGAAATGGTAGAGGGCTGTCAGGGCGAACTGCAGCCTGGACAGTTCGACGACATGGGCATCCATCATCATCTCCCGAGTGCGCGGCGCAGCATGACGCTGACGCTTGCCCCGGCCCTGACGCGGATCACTGGCGGGACGCCCGAACTAGAGTATGGGCTTGGGGTATGATCGCCCGTCGCGGCGCCGCCCACAAGCCCAGCCTCGTTGCCAGCGCCGACCGAAGCGGGGTGTGGGCTGGCAATCTGGCGGTGGCGGGCGACGCCGTGGCGGCCGTCCTGTTCGCCTGGGCGCTGACCCAGGCCCTGGTGTCGTTTCGAGTTGGCTCGCCTACCCTAATGCCTTGGCTGGCGACGATCGAGTTTGCTTTGGCTTTGCGGGCGGGGCTGGCATGGGCGACACTGAGGCTGGCCGCCAACCGCGCCAGGCGGGTCAAGCGCGAGCTGCGCCGCCGAGTTCTTGAGGCGGTTTTGAATGCGCCTGCCGGGGCGAGGCGCCTTGCCGGCGAGGCTGCCGCCACCGCAGTGGACGAGGTCGAGGCCCTCGACAGCTATTTTGTCCGCTATGTGCCCGCCCGCGCCGGGGCGGTGATCGGCCCCCTGGTCGTGCTTGCCGCCGCTGCCGCCGCCAACCCGGGCGCCGCCCTCATCCTGATCGCGACGCTGGTCCCGTTCATTGCCCTGATGGCGTTGGCGGGCGGAGCGGCGGCGGAGGCATCGAGGCGGCAATTGGAAGCTTTGTCGAAACTCTCGGGCCTGTTCGCCGACCGGGTTCGGGCGCTGCCTCTGATCCTGGCGTTTCAGGGCGAGGATCGCGAGACCCGGCAGATCGCTCGCGCGGCCCGGGGCGTCAGCGACCGCACGCTGTCGGTGCTGCGGATAGCCTTTGTCTCCTCCGCGGGCCTGGAGTTCTTCGCCGCTTTGTCGGTGGCCCTTGTAGCGGTCTATGCGGGCTTCAGCCTTCTTGGCCTGCTGCCGTTCAAGGCTCCCGAGACCCTGACGTTTCAGCGTGCTTTTTTCGTCCTGGCCTTGTCGCCGGAGTTTTATGCGCCCATGCGACGGCTGGCTGGCGCCTATCACGACAAGCAGATGGGCGAGGCGGCCTGGGCTCGCCTGGAGGCAGTGCTGGCGTCTCCCGTCGCCCACGCGCCGGTGCTGCTCACCCTGACAACGCCGCCCGCCGTGCGCTTTCGCGGCGCCCGTGCGGGCTTTGCGGACGAGCCGGACCTGTCGATCGGCCCGATCGATTTCGAGGTTCCGGCCGGCGGCGTCGCGATCCTGATGGGCCCGACCGGCTCGGGCAAGACCACCTTGCTGCGGTTGCTGGTGGGGGACGCCCTGCTCACCTCCGGCGAGGTGGAGGTCGATGGTCATCCGCTTAGCCAAACCGCGTCTTTCGCGCCGATGATTGCCTGGGCTGGCCAGTCCGCGATCCTGTTGCCTGGCTCGATCGCGGAAAACCTGGCGATGGCGGCGCCGGGAGCCACCCGCGCGGAGATAGCCGAGACGGCTGCCTGGGTCGGGCTTGGCCCGGCCTTGGCGGCGCGCCCTGGGGGCCTCGACGCGCTGATCGACGAGCGGGGATCAGGGTTGTCCGGCGGAGAACGCCGCCGCCTGGGCTTGGCGCGGGCTATGCTCAAGCGGACGCCCATCCTGATCCTGGACGAGCCGACCGCCGACCTGGATGAGGCCGCAGAGGCCGCGATGATTGCAATCATCGTCCGCGCCGCCCAGGGTCGTACCGTCCTCATCGCCACCCATTCCGAACGGCTGGCCGCCATCGGCGACAAGGTGTTGCGGCTGTGAGAGCGTCGCCCCTGCATCAGTTGGTTTGCGCCCAGCAGCGTCAACAGGCCCGCCGTTTGGCGATCGCGACGCTGGCGGCCGTGGCCGCCTCAGTGTCCGCCACCCTGCTGCTTGGACTGTCGGGCTGGTTCCTGTCGGCCGCGGCCGTCGCCGGGGCGGCGGGGCCGGCGGCGGTGTTGGCGTTCAACTATCTGCTGCCCAGCGCCGGAATCCGGTTCCTGGCCATCGTTCGCACCGCCGCGCGCTACATCGAGCGCGTCGCGGGTCACGAGGCGGCCCTAAAAGCGCTGGCCGAGATTCGGCCGGCGGTGTTCGCCGGGCTGGCGGCGGGTCCGCCGGAGCGGTCTCTACAGGTATCCAGGGGAGAGGCTTCGGCGCGGCTGGTGCAGGACGTCGACGCCATTGAGACCCTGTTTGTCCGCCTGGCCGCCCCTTGGGCCGGAGGCGGCGCAGTTCTGGTCGGCGCTGTGCTGATCGCCATGGCCAGTCTGTGGGCCGCCGCCGCCTTCCTGGCGCTGTTTGTGATGCAAGTCGGCCTGGGAATGAGACTGGGAACACACCCCTTGAACCGCCCCGAAGAGGACGTTTTGGCGGCCAATGGCCGGTTGAAGGACGCCTTCCTGGCGGTCGCCGCCGCCGCGCCTGAACTGAGATGCAATGGCCTGACGCCACGGGTCATCGAGACGCTCATGGCGCAGGCCGAGGTTCTGGGCGAAGCCCGCGTCAGGGTCTGGTCAGCCGAGGGGCTGGCCGGACTGGCGCCGGCGCTTCTCACGGGCCTGGCGGTGGCGGTGGTGTTGGGGTTGTCGGCCGCCGCGCCGTCGCCGCTCGTGGCCCTGGCGGCTCTGGCCGCGGCCACGGGGATGGAAGGCGGCGCCGGGCTGGCGCGGATGTTCGACCACGACGGCGCGGCCAGGGCCGCTGCCAAGCGCCTTGATGAACTGCTGGCCGCGGATGGCGCGGGGCCTGCGTCCTCGCCGAGCGACCTGGCGTCGTCGCTCTCGCTGCCGAAGGGGGCGGCGACCATCGTGCTGGGTCCAGGCGAGCGGCTGGCGATCGTTGGGCGTTCCGGTTCCGGCAAAACGCGCCTGCTGGAGACGTTGATCGGTCTGCGGGCGCCGCGGGCTGGCGGCCTAATGGTCGCGGGGCGCCCGCTGGAGACTCTGGCCGTGGGCGATCTCCGCAGCCTCTTCGCCCTGGCGCCGCAGGACGCCGGCATGATCAGCGGAACGGTGCGGGACAATTTGGTCCTCGGCGATCCGGCCGCCTCGGACGAAGCGCTCTGGTCGGCGCTGGCTGACGCTGCCCTGGACGCCAAGGTCCGCGCCATGCCGCAAGGGCTGGACACCTGGATCGGCGAGGGCGGCGCTCACCTTTCCGGCGGCGAGCGACGACGCCTTAGCCTGGCGCGGGCCCTTCTGCGGCCGGCGCCCTGGCTGCTGCTGGACGAACCGACGGAGGGATTGGACGCCGAAACAGAACAGGCGGTGGTCCGCGCCCTGCACGCCCGTTTGGCCCGCACCGGCCAAGGCGCGATCATCGCCAGCCACAGGCCAGCGCCACTGACCCTGTGCGATCAACGCCTATCCGTGGGCGATTGAGGCCTCGGGCTTGGCGCCGGTTGCCGGAATCGAACAACCTTACAGAGGAGCCTCTAAGAGGAGATTGCGAGGCCACCATCTTCTCAAGAGCGCAGCAACACGTGGTGTGGGCTTACGTCATCCATGCCAGTCGCAGGCGCGCGCGACGGGCGGTGGTGAGGGCGAAGGCGGCGCGAAGTCCGGCGTCTTCTGGACCTTCGTCGCCAGCCAAACTCCGGAATGGACGGGCAAGGGGTGCAAGTCCGGCGGTGACCAGACGGTCGGCCAGGGCGGTGCAGTCGGCGGCGAAGGCCTCTCGAAGCAGGCCCCGGCCGGCCTCGGCCCTGCGCATCACCAGGTCCCAGCCGGCGTCCAGCAGACGGTCGGTGGCGGCGCTGCGTGGGGCGAAGGCGGTCGGCCCACCGCCGGCCACGGCCATGCTGGCGCGTAGCCGCCCGAGCAGGGCGCCGAGGTCCGTTGGCGGCGCCGCGGAGGGTGCGCCACGGCGGCCCGGCACGTCCATGAAATCCAGCAGCCTCGGCTTGTCGCCCCAGACGGCGTAGGGGCGCAGCTCGATGCCGCCCTCGAACACGCTCGCCGTGGCCAGTACAGCCCAGAACCGCTCAGTTCGCGCCAGGCTTTCGAGCACGGCGATGCGATCGCGCTCGACACCATCGTAAGACAGAGTCAGGCCGATCCAGCGGCCGGCGGCGTCGGCCACTGGCCAGACCAGGGTCTGGGTCAGCTCATCGAAGCGCAGGGCGCCGTAGCGCGACAGCAGCAGCGCCACGGGCCGCTCGGCGGCGCCGGGATGGGCTAGTCCGCCGGACAGCGCCTCGAGTAGCCGCGCCTCCAGCGCCGCCCAGTCGTCGAAGGCGCAGTCCCAGCCGCGCACGGCCTGGGCCGTAGGCATCCACGGCGCGGCGACGGCCGTGATCCCCTGGCCGCCGGACAGACGCCCGCTGGCCGAAGCCGCCGCGCCTGTCACCCGCACTTCGGCGACACAGCTGCGGGCCATGGCCAGGCCCCATACCGGGGCGTGTTGGAAGGCGCTGCGGGGCTCGAAGGTGATGTCTGTGCGGTCCGAGCGGGCCTGCGCCAAGCTGTAGGTCTGCTGCGATGCGGGAGCCTGGAAATAGGCGGTGACGCCGTGGGCGCCGGAAGGGGCGTTCCACAGCCGCGCGCCAAGACCGAACAGGGTCAGGTCGCCCACCGGCTCATATTCGGCACGGACCCGGCCAGCGAGGGCGGCGCGCAAGTCTGGCGCCGGCTCCGCCGCCAGGGCCGTGGCCAGGGCGTAGGTCTGCGCCATCAAGGTCATCAGACCATCGGGATCAGCGTCGGCCTCGCGCCGGCGCATCGCGCCGACACCGCCGGCCAGCAGGCGCAGGGATCCGGCCAGGCGGGGCAGGGCCTCGACGCGCCCGGCGATGGCCAGGCGGCGTAACTCGTCCTCTAGCGCCACGGAGGCGAAGGCCAATGCGGAGAACGAGGCCCGGCGCAGGGCGGCGCGTACGGCGTCCATGACCGAATTGTCGCCCGCAGCATCGGCGATCCTGGCCGGCGCGGCGGCAGCGTCGTCGGCCTCGGTAACCGCTGGCAGGCCCAAGGCCTGCCGCGCGGCCAGGGCGGCTAGGACGATCAGAGGCTTGCGGCGGCGGTCGGAGACCTTGGTGAGGGCCGAGGCCAGCACACTCTGGGGGAGGCCACCCTGGGCCAGAAAGGTCACCGTCTCGCCGTCCAGTCGCACCTGCAGGGTGGCGTCCTGGATGCGGACCTCCGCGGCCCCGACGGCCGGCGGCCGCGCCAGCGCCGCTCGCCAGGCAACCGCCCCGCCGAACCGGGCTAGGAGCTCGGCCGTAAAGCCTCCGACGATCAGGCTCCAGTCGGCTGGCGACGCGACAGATTCGAGGGGCGGTGCGGGCTCGGGAGCCGCGTCCATGCCATCCTCGGTCGCTTCGGCCGACGGCGGCCCGGGCGCTTCCACCGCCGCAGCGCGGAGCAGGATCAACGCGGCCAGGCGATGGCGGCAGATCCCCGGCGCGGGGCAGGTGCAGCCGCCCTGGGTCACGCCGTGGGCGCTTAGACGCACGGTCTGGCCGTCTACGTTGACCCGCGCCTCGTCCGCCGATTCATCGGCCAGCGTCGCCAGGCCGGCAGCGACGTCGGCCGCTGCCCGGCGCACCAGGCCGCGGGAAGCCAGGGCCTCCAGCGCGGTGTCGTCCAGGGCGCGCGCCATCTGGCGCACGTTGCTTGCGGGGCCAGGCGTCACTGGATCACCCCGCACAGCCACTCGGCGAAATGGTCAGGCGTCAGGGCGGCGACATTCATGCCGACGGCGGCTAGGCGCGCGGCCATGGCGCGGTCGTAGACCGGCTCGCCGCCTTCGCCCAGCGCGGCGAGGCCGATCAGGGTGATGCGAGCCTCGGCCAGACGCCGCACGGTGCGCACCAGAGCCGCCGGCGAGCCACCTTCCTCGAAGTCGCTGATCAGGGCCAGCACCGTGCGGCTGGGCTGAGTGACCAGGCCCTCGCAATAGGCCACCGCCTTGCCGATATTGGTGCCGCCACCCAACTGGACCGACAACAACAGCTCGACCGGATCGTCTACCCGATCCGACAGGTCCACGACCTGGGTGTCGAACACAACCATCTTCACCGACACCGCCGGCAAGCCGGCCAGGATCGAGGCCAGCACCGCCGCGTGGATCAACGAACCGAGCATCGAGCCGCTCTGGTCGACGCACAGGATCACCGTCCAGGGCAGTCGGCGTCGCTGACGGGCCGTGAACTTCAGATGCTCGGCGACGATCACCTTGCGATCGGGCTGGTAGGTCTTCAGGTTGGCCCGCACGGTTGCGCGCATGTCAAAGTCAGCCATTCGCTTCTGTTGGCTGCGGCGTTGGCGGTTTCTGGCGCCCGAGAAGGCGCGCTCCACCTGGGCCTGCAGCCTGCGGCGCAGATCCTCGATCACCTGCCGGACGATGTCGCGGATCGGGCCGGCGATCTTCGGATCGGCGCGGCCCTTGAAGGCCATCAGCACTTTCAAGAGGTCCAGGTTGGGCTCAAGCTTTTCCAGCGCCTCGCGGCTGGCCAGCAGGTCAACCATGCCGAAGCGCTCGACGGCGTGGCCCTGAATGGTCTCGAAAACGCTCTTCGGAAACAGCTGTTTCAGTTCGGCCAGCCACTTGGGCAGCACGATCTGCGAGGGATCCAGCGTGCCGCCGCGCCCGGGCCGGAAGCCACGCATGACGTGGGCGCGGCCGTATAGCGCCTCCAGCGCCTGATCGATGCGCTGCAGATGTCCCGACAGGCCGGCCCCGCCCAGACTGGACTGGGCGTGGCGGCCCAGCGCCAGGCGCCAACGCACGCCGCCCTCGTCGCTCCGGCTCACGACGGCGTTCCCAGCCAGGCGCTCAGTCCGTCGGCGCGCCAGCGGGCTTCCAGAGCGACGGACAGGGCCAGATTGGCCGCGGTCTCCGCATCATCCAGGCCATGGTCCAGCAGCTGCGCGGGCGCCAAGCCATGCCGGCGTGCGGCCCAGTCGGCCACGGCGTCGACCTCGCCAGGGGTCAGCTGGCTGAACGCCAAGCGCAGATCGGGCAGCAGGGCCAGGAAGTCGTCGGTCTGCGCGCCTGTCAGGAAGGCGTCGGCGGCGTCTAGCAGCGCCTCGCTGCGCACCAGCAGCCGCGGCGACACCGCCAGTGCTCCGCCCAGGGCCGCGGCGCGCTCGCCGGGACGCAGATAGGTCCCGTCCATGGCCGTGGCGATTCGGGCGGCCACGCGCTCCGGATCGGCGCCGCCGACCAGGCCGCTGAACGCCGCGAGTGCGCCGAACAGCGCCGGGGGTATCGACTGAGCCAGGACGTCCTCGACCGCCTGACACAGGGCCTCGCGCTGGGCCGCGTCCTCTTCCGCCTCGTCGCCGCCCACCAGGGCCGCCAACTCTGCCAGCGCGGCGACCAGCTCGCCAAGACGCTCGGGCGGCGTGCCGGCCAGGTGCGGGAATAGCAGCAGCAACCGCTCGAAGCCGCGGCGACGCAGGGCGCGGTAGGCTTCGCTCCGACCGCTGTCGGCCGCGGAAGCCAGGGCGGCGGCCAGGGACAGGGCGCGGATCACCGAGGCGGCTTCGGCGTCCTCGCCGATGGCCTCGGCGCACCAGTCTAGCGCCTGATCAATCAGGGCGACAAAGCCGGTGCGCGCCGCGGCCACCAGCAGCTGAGCCACGACGCCGGACGCACGGGACGCCCCCTGGTCCTCCAGGGCCTTGCGCCGCCGCCGGAGCTCAGCCGCGCACAGCGCCTCCAGCGTCTCGCCATCCCCCGCCAGACCCACCAGGCGCTGTTCCACCATCGGCGACCAGGCGTAGGTCCAGGTCTCGATCAGCAGCCCGGCCTTCCAGTTGGTGAGGGGGTCGGGGCCGCTGATGCGGCGGGCAAAGCCGGCGTCCAGCAAGTCCAGCGCGTGTAGGAAGCGACTGGCCTGGGCATGGCGCGGACGGCGCAGGATATCCAGCTCCCGCGGGCGCGGCTCGCCGGTGTCCAGGTTGAAGCCCAGCGCCGCGGCCCGAGCCCGCACGCTGGCGACGATCGGCGGTTGAGCGGCGCCGGGCGGAACGTCGCCTATCACATCGCCAGTCAGGAAGCCGTCTAACGCCTCCAGCAACGGCGTGCGACCGATCTCCACCGCGTCCTTCACCGCCGTCGAGCGCACCGCGTCGATCAGCTCCAGCCGGCCGGGCCACGGCAGGTCTCGCAGGGTCGCTAGCCTGGCCGCCGCCAGCCCCGCGGCGGTCAGGGTAGGGGTGGAGAGCGCCAGCTGCGGGGCTGTCCGGCGCAGGTGGTCGCCGAAGGCGCTGAGCAGGTCGCCGGTGATCTCCGCCGGATCCCGGCCGCCCTCCAGGCTCAGCCACAGACGCTGGTACCAAGCCGGGTGCGGCAGGCCCGAGGCGTAGCCGGCTGCCCGGTCCAGTTGCTTGAAGCCATAGCGGATAAGATAGGCGCGCTGCGGAGACGCCCTGGGCGGTGCGACGACCTTGGGCGGGCTGAGCAGGGCCGCCTCCAAAGCCGGGGTGTGGAAGCCGCCGGTCACCACCACAATGGGTCCGTCCGCGCCGCGGGCCTCGGACGTCTTGGCCGCGATCAGGGCAGCCGACATTGCCGCCTCGCGCGCCAGGTCGCCGTCAGCGGCGATATCCTCGGCTTTGGTCACCGCGCGGATGTGGCCGCAGTACAGCCGGGTGGCGGCGAAGAAGCCGCGCCAGCCGCCGGCGCCCTGGGCCTCGAACAGGGCGTCCCACAAGGCCCCGCCGTTTGGCACGCCCCGCCGCGCGCAAAGCTCGGCGACATAGGCGTTGTGATCGAGCCGCCAGTCCTGGATCAGCGGCCCGGAATGATCGTCATCCCGTGCATGGCGGCGGCGCATGTCGGGATGGCGGGCCGGTAGGTCTATGAACTGGGCCGCTGCGCCAGCGCCGTCCGCCCAGCGCAGAGCGACATACTCCGGTGAGTGCTCGCAGAACGGATAGGTGGCGATAGTCTCCGCGCCATCCGCCTTCTCGGGCAGGGAGACGATGGCCACTGGCGGGAGCGTTCGCGGATCGACCAACAGGGGCAGCAGGTGGGTAAAGTCAGACGGGCCCTCGATCAGCACCTGCGCTGGCTTCAGCTCGTCCAGAGCCGCCTTCAGGTTGGCGGCGCAGGCGGGACTGTGGTGCCGGATGGCAAACAGCCACACGCCGCCCGTGCCGTTGACCCATTCACTCACGAGATGGCCTTGTTGGCCTTCAGTGCGGTGTGCATCTCGCTCCACGCCTTGCTACGGCGGGAGCGTTCTTTGACCACGTGGTCGACATAGGCGCGCAGCTTGCGCACGTCCTCGGCATTGTCCTTCAGCACCACCCCGCCCAGTTGGCGCGCCACGTGGCCACCGCCGATCCGCCCGTCGCCGAAGTAGACCGCGTCCAGCGCTGCCGCATGAGCCACGTTCACCGCCTCGGCCGTGGACATCACCGCGTCGGGCTTGGGCACCGGCGCACCCTCACGGGTCTTGCCCGAGCGCAGGTCCTGGAAGGTCGAGACCAATAGATCCAGCACCTCGTCCGAAAGTTCGGCCTTGATTGACGTCCGCTCCAGCCGGCGAGCCAGCTCGCGGCTGATCAGGTCGCGCTCCAGCGCCGGATCGCTGATCGGCGGCACAGTCTCGAAATTGAAGCGGCGTTTGAGGGCGCTCGACATCTCGTGCACGCCACGGTCGCGTAGGTTGGCCGTGCCGATCAAATTGAAGCCGGGCTGGGCGTAGACCGCCCCGCCGTCGCCCAGCTCGGGAATGGCAATGACCTTTTCCGAAACGATCGAGATCAAGGTGTCCTGGATCTCCGGCGGGCAGCGGGTGATCTCCTCCAGGCGGACAATGGCGCCGGCGCGCATGGCCTCCAACACGGGGGAGGGGACCAGAGCTCGCTCGCTCGGCCCCTCGGCCAGCAGCAGGGCGTAGTTCCAGCCATAGCGGACGTGGTCTTCGGTTGTGGCGGCCGAACCTTGCACCACCAGGGTCGAGCGGCCGCAGACCGCCGCCGCCAGCAGCTCGGAAAGCATCGACTTGGCGGTGCCAGGCTCGCCAACCAGCATCAGCCCCTGGTCACCCATCAGGTCGACGATGGCGCGCTCGACCAAGGTGTCGTCGCCGTAAAACTTGCGTCCGATGTTGGCCGTCGGATCGCCGATCAGGAAACGCCGCACCGCCTTGGGCGACAGTCGCCAGCCAGGGGGACGGGCGCCCTTGTCGCTGGCGGCCAGCCGCGCCAGTTCGGCGGCGTAGACCTGCTCGGCCGGGGGCCGCTGAGACGCCTGGGGCTCAATCACCATCCGGATTTCTTCTCCCATTCGGCGTCGAAGCCCGTGCCGGCCGCGGCCATGTCGTGCAGGTCGTTCCAGGTCTCGCTGAGCAACACCGGCGGCACCGAACTGAGCGGCACGCCATCGTCCCAGCGCAGCCAGCCCTTGCGCTGCTTCACGAAGCGTAGAGCCACTAAGGCCGCGCCGCGATTCTCTTCCGGCAGGCTGCTGCCGGTGAATTCGATCACCGCCGTCAGTCCCAGGACGTCGAACGGCTTCTGGTAGACCAAGAACCAGCCGCCGTCTTCGGCCTGACCCCGGGCATACCCCAACCGGGTGGCCACGCCGCGCAGCTTGAAAGTCTCGATCAGCCATCCCTTGCGGTCGGTGATCTCCGTGGCCGCGACTTCGGCGGTGAGGGTGGGGCGACCGAACTGGTCGAATAGCGGTTCGACCTCATAGTCGGTCAAGTGCCTGCGCCAAGTCTCGCGCTCCGCTTCACTCAGCGAGGTGCTGTGCGCCAGGCTCACCCGCTTGAACCTAGCCGGATCGACGGTCGCGTCGTCGGGGCCGGTCAGGGTCAGGTCCTCCATCGGCCGGAAGCTGGCCACCCGCGCGCCGGCGTCGTCGAGCCCAAGCCAGACCAGGCGCTGCACCAGCCGGCTCATCAACGGATGGCGCAGCAGGAATTCGTCCCACTCCGCCACCGGCCATTCGCGGCCGACGCACAGCGCCTCGTACAGCCGACGTGCCTGGAACTCGAAGACCTGTTTGACCTCCTTGCGCGCGGTGGTCAGGGTCGCCTTGGACTCCTTCAGCTCGGCCGCCGCCTCGTCGCCCTGGGCCGAGGCCGGCAGGTTCTGCACCGTCTTGCCATCGGCATTGAACAGGCTGATGCGGCCGGCGGCGTCCAGGCGGGCGGTGAAGCTGCGATCGCCCACCGGCAACTCCATCACCCCGTCGTCGTCGAAGCCGCCGCTTGGGATTGTGCGGTCGGCCAGCTGTTCAGACGTCCAGCCGCGGCGCTCGGCGATCCCCGCCACAAGCTCGCCGGCAAATTCCTGCACGCCGCGGGTCCGCCAGCGCCGCGAGATCGAGAGCACGAACTGGATCGACACCGGCGAGGGATTGGCCGCCAGGCACGCCAGGAGCGCCTTGCACTGGGCCGTACGCATATAGTGGTCGCGGAAAAAGGCCCGCACCTGGTTCACAGCCTCGGGCCCGGAGGCGCGGCTGGCCAGCGCCAGAACGCCCTTCTGGTCGTTGCCGCTGCCGTAGTACTGCTTCAGCTTGGTCTGACGCAGCATCGAGAACACCGTCTCGCGGGTCATGTCCGGCTGCCAGCGGCGGTACGACTGCAAGGTCGCATCGACGTTCTGCTCTGCATAGGCGTTGGCCTCGGCTGCGCTGGGCGCGCGGCTGTCATAGCTGATCCATGCCGACATCACCGCCAGGCCCAGGGTGGCTGCGTCCTTAGGCTCCAGCTCATCCAGCAGCAGTTCGAACCAGGCGTTGGCGCCGGGCTCCTTCAACCGCGCGGCCAGGATCAACCACCAGCGCAGCACCTTAGGGTCCAGCCAGTCGCCGCCCACCTGGCGCACCGCCGGCATGGCGTCGAACGGGAACCAGTCCAAGCCCTTGGGCGGAGCCTTCTTCAGGCCCACCTCGGCCTCCTTCAAGAGGGCGCCGGCCGAGACGAACTCGCCGATGTTCCCACCGAGGCGGGCGATGGCGCTCAGCATCGCGGCCTTGGCCGCGGGCGCGCCTTCAGCGCGGGTCGCGGTCAGCAGGGGCTCGATAGCGGCGGCATTACCGCGGTCCGCCAGCCACTCGGCCGCCCCGGAGCGGGTCTCTCCCTTGGGATGCTTCAGCAAGGGAACCAGCAACTGTTCCAGGTTCGGCGCCCCGGCCAACAGGGTACGCGCGGGATGACGCACCAGCTTGCGGTCGCCGATCGCCCTGTCCAGCAGGGCGCTGGCGTACCGCGCCGGTGTCTTTGGGAAGTGCGAGAGCATCTCCAAGGCGCATATCTCGCTGAGGGTTTCCTTGCCCGAGCGCGGCTTCAGGCCCATGGCCTCGTCGATCAGGTCAAAGGCGTCGGTCATGTGAGGCCATAGGGCGTCTGCTGGCCAGGAACCCAGGTCCGGCGCCCAATAACTGGCCTGCAGCAGAAACCGGCTCAGAGTGTCGCCGCGCCCGCCCAGCTTGCTCAGCACGGCGGCATAGACGCGGATGTCCTGGCCGGCGCCCAGTCGCTCGCGCATGGCCTGTCCCTGCGGCGACGTGTCAAACAGAGCGTGGGCGCGCGCATCCACGTCGCCATGAACGCCATTCACAAACTGCAGCAGGTGCCAGAGAGTCAGGTCCGGGTGAGCCATGACCTGGGCGCGCAGAGTCCCTACGGAGCGGCTGCCGCCGTAGCCTGCGAACAGGTCTGCGGCGAAGCCTCGTGGACCTGCCGCCTGCCCGCCCGGGCCGCCGCGGACCGGGTCCGTAAGCGGGCCCGTAATTCCGCGGTCCATCATCGCCGCGATCGCCGCTTGGGCGGCCCCGGGCGGTGGGACCTGCTGGCGGTAGAACGGCTTTTTGTCCCTGTTCTGCCGATTGTAGGTCTCGGCCTCTTCGCGCCAGAGGTCGAAAATCTGGTCGATCAACGTACGCAGGGCGGGCGTCGGAGGGGTGTCCGCGGGGACGGGTGGCATGGGCGGTGTAGCGATCCGCTCGCCATCCAGCGCCAGATAGCCGGCGGGTCCGTCACGTTCGCGCTCAACGGTGCTGGTCGCCAGATCGTCCTGGCCCACCAGAAGCATAAGCTCGGCCTTGGTCGTAGCGTTGGTCTCGGCCTGCGCCAGGTCGCGCAGCAGGGCAATGGCCGTCTCGCTCTTGGAGGCGGCTAACACCTTGGCGATCTCACTCTTCTGCGCCTGCTTGAGCTTCGGCCAAGCCTCGCGCGCTTTGGCCTCCAGCACGCCTGCGGGGGCGGAACGCAAGGCCAGGGTTGCTGACTCGCGCGCAGACTTGGCGCTGTCGCCAGTCTGGTCGAAGGCCAGGACGAAATAGGCGCCCTCCACGAGCCCTAGTCGGGCCAGGGTCCCAAGGCCGTATGATCGGCCCTTGGCGCTCAGCTTGCGGATTTCATCGCCTCTGCGCTGGGGGTCGCCGCGCAGGTAGGCCTCAAAGCCATCCATCTTCTCGGGCGAGTCGCCGTCGCCATCGCCATAGTAGCGCGAGCGCCAGCTCTCATCGCGCTCGAAGGCCACGTCCAGAATTGGCGTCAATTCTTCGCCGAGAAGGCTACGCAACTGTTCCAACGTCCAGGGCTCTTTGGCCCGTGGGCCGGGCGGAGTTTTCCAGGCCGTCTTGGGGTTGAGCACCATGCGGCGCGCGTCCGAGTAGTGCTGCATCAGGGCCCGAAACCAGTCAGGCGAGCGGTCTGTCCCCGGCAACGGCAGCCACGTCCGCGTCTTGCAGGCGGGCGCCAGCACCTGGCCGTATCGTTTAGCTACCTGGGGCAGCCACTGCGACGGCGTCAGAAGATAGTCGCTGCGACCACTCACCCACGCGCCGCCCGAACTCCACCCGCGCCCGAGCAACACCTCGGCCACCTCCTTTTCGCGCTGGGCGAGGACCAGAAGAACACTGTCGTTGAGGCCGTGGCAGATGTAGTCGGTGACTTTCTGGCCTAGCCCCGGTTCGAGCTTGTCCAGCCGGCCGACGTCAGCTCGAATCAGGCTGCGGTCGCGGGCATCCATTTGCGACGACATCGCCGGCTGGTCTGAACCGCGCTTTGGGCCCGAACCGAATAAACGCGACAGCAACGACATCGCCACCCCCCTGCAACCGATCCGAGCACCATGCCAGCCCTTTCGCGCCTTGCAAACGAGGTGCGTGATGCCGCCGCTGATTTTTGTGGTGCGCGTTCTTGAGGGCGCAACCGTTCTAGATTGCGAGATCATCGAGCTTGGCGCCATCGCGGATCGTGGCCGTCAGGTTCCGAAGTTTGCCCGCCACCGCGACGAGCACTGCGTAAGCGCCGGCTTGAGATTGGCGACGTGTCTTTAGGTGGACGGGGCTCCGCCACAAGCCCATCAGCGCGGGCCGAATTTTGACCGCAACGACAATTGATTGAGGGATGTTTCGGAGCTTCGCGGGAAGTTCAGGGTGGCCCCACCCGGAAATCCTTGGCGCCGGTTGCAGGAATCGAACCCGCGACCTTCTGATTACAAATCAGCTGCTCTACCAACTGAGCTAAACCGGCCTTGAGACCGAGCTTATGCCGCACGGGCGGGGCGGGTGGCAACGGCCGGCCGCTGATGGCGGCGTCGAAGGTGATTGTGCCCTCGCCGTCGGTGACGCCGGCGATGACGACTCGGCGTCAGACGGGCGTCCGAGCCCTTCCCGACAGGCCTGTTCCGATCAGCCCCCACGCCGCCACCCCGAGCGCTACCGCCCCGATCAGCAGGGTGCAGACCGCGTTGATCTCCGGCGAGACACCCAGGCGCACCTGGCTGTAGATGCGCATCGGCAGGGTGGTGGCGCCGGGCCCGGAGGTGAAGCTGGCCACCACCAGATCGTCCAGGGACAGGGTGAAGGCCAGCATCCAGCCCGCCGCCACGGCGGGGGCGATATTCGGCAGGGTGATGGCAAAGAAGCTCCGCCACGGAGGGCAGCCAAGGTCCTGGGCCGCCTCTTCCAGGGTTCGGTCGAAGTCCAGCAGCCGCGCCTGCACCACCACGGCCACGTAGCAGAGGGTGAAGGTGGTGTGGGCGATGGTCAGGGTCCAGAAGCCGCGCGCCTGGCCCAGGGCCACGAACAGCAGCAGCAGCGACAGGCCCATGATCACCTCGGGCATCACTAAAGGGGCGTAGATCATGCCGGCGAACAGCAGCCGGCCCCGGAAGAGGCCACCCCTGACCAGCCCCACGGCGGCCATCGTCCCCAGGACCGTCGCCGCGCTGGCCGAGATCAAGCCAACGCGCAGGGTGATCCACGCGGCGTCCAGCATCTGGTCATCGTGCAACAGGGCGCCGTACCAGCGGGTTGAGAACCCTGACCACACCGTCACCAGCCTCCCGGCGTTGAAGGAGTAGGCCACCAGCAGGGCGATGGGCAGGTACAGGAACGCAAGGCCCAGGCCCACGGACGCGACGTTGAACCAGCTTGGCCCCTTCCTCACGAGCGCCGCTCCAGCGCCTTGGCCTGTTGATGCTGGTAGATCAGGATCGGCAAGGTGAGGGTGGCCAGCAGGACGATGGCCACCGCCGAGGCGCTGGGCCAGTCGCGGTTGGCGAAGAACTCGGTCCAGATCGTGCGGCCGATCATCAACGATCCGGGGCCGCCCAGCAGGTCGGGAATGACGAACTCGCCGACGATGGGGATGAAGCAGAGCAAGGACCCCGCCACGACGCCTGGCCACGACAGGGGGAAGGTCACGCGCCAGAACGCCTTCCACGGCGGCGCGCCGAGGTCCGCCGCCGCTTCCAGCAGGGTGACGTCCAGCTTCTCCAGGGCGGCGTAGAGCGGCAGCACCATGAAGGGCAGGTAGGAATAGACCACGCCTATATAGACGGCGGTGGGGGTGTTGAGGATCTCGACAGGCCCCAGATGCAGCCAGCCAAGCGCCAGGTTCAGCAGGCCCTGGGGCTTGAGGATGGCGATCCAGGCGTAGACCCGGATCAGGAAGCTGGTCCAGAACGGAAGGATCACCGCCATCAACAGCAAGGTGCGGCCGCGCGGCGCCGCGCGGGCCATGCCATAGGCCATGGGATAGCCCACCAGCAGAAGCAGCAGGGTCGAGATCGTCGCCACCTTCAGGCTGGCAAGATATGAGGCGATGTAGAGCCGATCCTGGGTGAGACGAGCATAGGTCTCGCCCCCCAGTCCCCTGAAGAAATCCGCGATCCCGGAGGGGCCGCGCGCCCACTCCAGAGTCGGCGCATAGGGTGGGATGGCCAGGACGGTGTGTGACACCGACAGCTTGGCCACCAGGACGAAGGGGAACAGGAAGAAGACCACCAGCCAGGCGTAGGGCGGGATGGCGGCCAGCCAGGTTCGGGATTTGCGGCGGGCGCCGCTCATCGCGTCAGCACCACGCCGGCGTCCGCCGCGAAGCTGACCCAGACCTTGTCTTCGCGGCCGATCGGGCGGTCCACGAGACGCGAGGCGTTGGCCCGGGCGACGCGCAGGGTGCGGTCCGCCGAGATGTCCACCAGGTAGTTGGTCCAGTCGCCGGTGTAGCCGATGTCCCAGACCTCGCCGGCCAGGACATTCGGCGTTCCGGGCGGCGGCGGTTCCAGGGCGATGGTCATCTTCTCGGGACGCACCGCCAGCCACACCTGGGCGCCGGCCCCCGGCGCATCCTCGTCCAGGGCCAGGAACCCGGCGGGGGCCTCGGTCGAGGCCAGCCGCACATGCTGTCCGTCCAGTCCCGAAACCTTCGCTTCAAAGAGATTCACGTCGCCCAGGAAGTCGGCGACATAGCGGCTGGCCGGCGCCTCGTAGATCTGGGCCGGCGTCGCCACCTGTTCGATGGCGCCCTCGCGCATCACCGCGATCCGGTCGGCGACGATCATCGCCTCCTCCTGGTCGTGCGTGACAATCAGGAAGGTCATGCCGAGGCGGGCCTGAAGGTCCTTCAACTCGAACTGTGTTTCCTCACGCAGCTTCTTGTCCAGGGCGGCCATGGGCTCATCCAGCAGCAGCATTTTCGGGCGTTTGGCGATGGCGCGGGCCAGGGCCACCCGCTGACGTTGGCCGCCCGAAAGCTGGTCGGGCCGGCGCCGGGCGAAGCTCTGCATCTGGACCAGGTCCAGCATCTCCTCCACCCGCGCCTTGATATCGGCCTTGGCCAGACCTTCCTGCACCAGGCCAAAGCCGATGTTCTGACTGACATTCAGGTGTGGGAAAAGGGCGTAGGATTGGAACATCATGTTCACCGGCCGGCGGTGCGGTGGCACGCCGGCCAGGTCTTGACCGCCCAGCAGCACCCGCCCGGCGTCCGGCGCCTCGAAGCCCGCCAGCATGCGCATCAGGGTGGTCTTGCCGCAGCCGGAGGGGCCCAGCAGGGCGAAGAACTCGCGCTCGTAGATGTCCAGGGAGACGGCGCTGACAGCGGCGGTCTCACCGAAGCGTTTGGTCACCACTTCGAAGCGGGCCAGGGGCCGCGCATCGGGATCGGCCCACGGCGCGAAGGATGATCGCACCGCGCCGATGTTCAACCGCTTGGCCACGCCTCTATCGTCCCCCGCGCTTCATTGACCGGTGGTGACCTTGGTCCAATCGCGGTTCACCTCCCGCAGCAGGCTCTGGTCCTTGGGCGTCACCACAAAGAGCCGCGAGAAGGTGCCGGGCTTGAGATAGACGTTGGGATCATCGCGCACTGACGCATCCACCAAGGGCGTGGCCGCCGCATTGGCGTTGGCGTAGTGCAGCACATTGGACGCCCGCGCGATCACCTCGGGGCGCAGCATGTAGTTGATGAACCTGTGCGCCGCCTCCGGATTGGGCGCGTCAGCGGTGAGCGTGAAGCTGTCGAACCAGACCTGAGCGCCTTCCTTGGGGATGGCATAGGCCAGGGTGACGCCGTGCTTGGCTTGCTTGGCGCGGTCGGCGGCCTGCAGCATGTCGCCCGAATAGCCGATGGCGATGCAGATATCGCCGTTGGCCAAGGCCTCGATGTTCTCGGAATTGGTGAACTTGCGCACATCGGGCCGCAGCTTCATCAGGAGGTCCGTGGCCGCCTGGTAGTCGGCGGGGTTCTTGCTGTTGGGGTCCTTGCCCATGAAGCGCAGCACCGAGCCGTACATGTCCTGCGGATCGGTGAGGAAATAAACGCCGCAGTCCTTCAGCTTGGCCAGATTCCTGGGGTCGAAGAGGACGCTCCAGCTATCGATCTTCACGCCCGGCAGGGCCTTGGCCACCTTGTCTGGATTGTAGCCGATGCCCACGGTGCCCCACATATAGGGCACCGCGTACTTCGCCCCCGGATCGAAGGGCGCCATGTAGCTCATCACCTGCGGCCACAGGTTCTTGGCGTTTGGCAGCTTGGACTGGTCCAGCGGTGTGATGGCCTTGGCGGCGGCGAAGCGCGGCACATACTGATTGGACGGCACGACGATGTCGTAGCCGGAGTTGCCGGTCAGGACCTTGGTCTCCAGCACATCCACCGAATCGAAGGTGTCGTAAACCACCTTGATGCCGGTCTCCTGGGTGAAGTCGGTCAGGATCGATTGGTCGATATAGTCGGACCAGTTGTAGATATGCAGGGTCCCGGCCTTGGGCTGCCCGCCGCCACCGCCGCAAGCCGCCAGGCTCATGGCCCCGATCAGCGCCGCCGCCAGATATCGAATCGAACCCTTCCGCATCGCCGCCTCCCGATCTCGCGCCGGGACCTTATAGGCGCTGAGGCCGCTTCGTTAAGCGGCGCTTGGAAAATGACGCCAAGACTCTATATCTGTCGCCCTCCGCACCCGGAGACGAGGCTATTTTCCAGGCATGAAGCGTTTGTCTGATCATCCTTGTAAGACCTTTCGCCTGCCGGGCAGCCCGGCGGGACAACGAATGCGCGCCGGGTGAGGAACCTCGGCTAGCCCCCCGGGCGGCGCCGGTCCAACCCTCATCCGCTTCTCAAAAGAGCCCCCGCGATGACGCCAAACCGGCGTTCCGCGCCATCATCATGCTCGCGTTGCACACGCCCCAGACGTTAAAGGGACCGCCATGGCCCGTATCCTCATCACCTCCGCCCTGCCGTACATCAACGGCGTCAAGCACCTCGGCAACCTGGCCGGCTCCATGCTGCCCGCCGACGTCCACGCCCGCTTCCAGCGCGCCCGGGGCCATGAGGTGCTCTACATCTGCGCCACGGACGAGCACGGCACGCCGGCCGAACTGGCCGCCGCCGCCGCCGGCCAGGACGTCTTCACATACTGCGAGGAACAACACCGCTTGCAGCACGACATAGGCCGCGGCTTCGGCCTGTCCTGGGACTGGTTCGGCCGCTCGTCGTCACCGCAGAACGCGCGGCTGACCCAGCATTTCGCCAATGTCCTGGAAGACCGGGGCTTCATTGAGGAACGCACCGACAAGCTGGTCTTCTCCATCGACGACAACCGTTTCCTGCCCGACCGCTATATCCAGGGCATCTGTCCGGTCTGCGGCTTTCCCGACGCGCGGGGGGACCAATGCGACAACTGTGGCTCGCTGCTGGATCCGATCGACCTGAAGGAGCCCTATTCGGTGATCTCCGGGTCGCGGAACCTGGAGGTGCGCGAAAGCCGCAACCTCTACCTCGAGCAGACCAAGCTGGAGGGCGACATCAGGGCGTGGGTGGATTCCAAGACCGAGTTCTCTAGCCTGGCCCGGTCCATCGCCTACAAGCATCTGGATGAAGGGCTGATCGACCGGGGTATCACCCGCGACCTGGCCTGGGGCGTGCCGGTGACGCGGGGCGGTCAGCCACGCACCGGCTTCGAGGGCAAGGTGTTCTACGTCTGGTTCGACGCCCCGGTAGAATACATCGGCGCCACGGAAGAATGGGCCGACGCCAACGGCCAGGACTGGAAACGCTGGTGGCGGCAGGACGAAGGGGCAGGCGACGTCCGCTACGTCGAGTTCATGGGCAAGGACAACGTCGCCTTCCACACCGTCAGCTTCCCCGCGACCATCATCGGCTCGGGCGAGCCGTGGAAGACGGTCGACAACCTCAAGGCCTTCAACTGGCTGAACTGGTACGGCGCCCCGTTCTCCACCTCCAAGAAGCGTGGCGTGTTCATGGATCAGGCCCTGGACCTGCTGCCTTCGGACTATTGGCGCTGGTATCTCACCGCCAACAGCCCCGAGCACTCCGACAGCGCCTTCACCTGGGAGCAGTTCCAGTCGTCCTCCAACAAGGACCTGGCCGACGTTCTGGGCAACTTCGTCAACCGCATCCTGAAATTCGCCCAGACGCGGTTCGACGGCGTCATCCCGGCCGGGGGAGAGCCTGGACCGCTGGAAGAGAAGCTGTTCGCCGAGGTCGCCGAGAAGCTAGCTGAAGTCATCGCGCAGTTCGAAGCCATCGAGATCCGTAAGACCGCCCAGGCGCTGCGCGCGCTCTGGGTGGTGGGCAATGAGTATCTGCAGGAAGCCGCCCCCTGGACCGCGATCAAGACTGATCCGGTGCGAGCGGCGGTGATCGTGCGCACGGCGATCAACCTGGTGGCCCTCTACGCCCGGGTCTCGGCGCCGGTGATCCCGGCGGCGGCGGAAACGATCGCCCTGGCGATCGGCGAACCCTATCCGCCGACCTGGCCATCGACGGACATCCGGTCCGAACTGAACCGGCTGGAAGCGGGCAGGGCGTTCACCGTCCCCGACGTGCTCTTCAAGAAGATCGAGGACGATCAGGTGGCTGAATGGACGGAGCGCTTCGCCGGCCAGGGCTAGAGCCTTTCCGGTTCAAGTGGAATCACTTGAGCCGGATAAAAAGGCTCTGTCTTCTTACATTTAGAGCATGACCGGCGCTTCAACCGGTATCCACTTGAAGCTGTCATGCTTTAGTGTGACGGCCGTGCAGCGGGCGGCACGAAGGGCACCAAGGCCTTGCGCTCCCGCTTGCGGTCTTCCAGTTCCCGGGGGCTGATATCGGCGATCACGCCTGGGGCCAGGGCATTGTATTGCGCGACCTTGTTCAGATCGATGGCCACCGCGCGATGGCCTTCCCAGACCATGTGCATGGCGACCCACAGCACGATCCCCAGGCCCACATAGCCGATCCAGCGGAAACGGTTGAGCAGTTTGGCCACGATGTTGGCGGCCACCCCCATCAGGATGATCGACATCAGCAGGCCTAGCGCCAGCAGCATGGGGTGCTCGCGCGCGGCCCCGGCCACGGCCAGCACATTGTCCAGGGACATGGAAAGGTCGGCGACCAGGACTTGTAGAAAGGCCCCAACGAACGTCTTGGCCGGCTTGGTCCGGGGGCCATGTCCCTCATCGACATGACGCATGTCGCGCCACATCTTCCAGCAGACCCACAGCAGCAGCAGGCCGCCCACCAGCAGCAGGCCGGTGATGCCCAGAAGCTGGGTGGTGATCAGGGCGAAGCCGATCCGCATCACCACGGCCGCGGCCAGGCCGGCCAGAATCACCCGGTGGCGCATGGTCGCTTCAAGGCCGCCGGCGGCCAGGCCCACGGCCACGGCATTGTCCCCGGCCAGCACCAGGTCAATCATCAACACTTGGAAGAAGACCGCCAGCTGCGCCACGAACACGGGACCGCCAAGCCCGGCGAAGAATGTATCGGCCATCGCGGTCTAGATGGCGGGGCGGCGGCGAGGAGGCAAGGGCCGCCGGCTCAACGGACCACCCGCGAGGCCGCATAGAGGGCCACCGCCGCGGCGTTGGAGACGTTCAGGCTCTCGAAGCCGCCCGGCATGGGGATGCGCGCCAGGGTGTCACAGTGCTCGCGCACGAGACGCCTCAGGCCCTCGCCCTCCGAGCCCATGACGATCACGGTGGGGCGCTCGTCCAGGGTCGCCTCAAGGTCCGCGGTGGCCTCGCCGTCCAGTCCGACGGCCCGCCAGCCCATGGCTTCCAGCACCTCCAGCGCCCGGGACAGGTTCACCGCCCGGACGTGCGGGATCTTGTCCAACGCCCCAGCCGCGGCCTTGGCCAGCGCCCCGGTCAAGGCGGGGGCGTGTCGGTCCTGGACGATCACCCCCCTGGCCCCGAACGCCGCCGCCGAGCGGAAGATGGCGCCGACATTCTGCGGGTCGGTAACCTGGTCTAGCATCAGGATGAAGCCCCGCGCCGGTTCGCCCAACTCCTCAACGCTCACCGACTCGGGCGGCGGTGACTTCACCGCCAGACCCTGGTGCGACGCGCCCTGGGGCAGGACCCGGGCGATGGACTGGGCGTTGGCGATCTCCAGCACCTTCAGCGCTGTGAACCGCTCGGCGATCAGACGCGCGCGATCCGGCGTGGCCAGTACGCGCCGGATGTCCCGGGCAGGATTCTCCAGGGCGGCCATCACCGGATGCACGCCCCAGATCCAGTCAGCCGACAGCTCGTCACGGGCGCCGCCGCGCGGGCGGGAAGGGGCTCGGGCGGCAGGTCCGGCCCCCGCTCCGGCGGGGTCGTACTCGGCCTTTTTCGGACCGTTGCGGCGGTCGTTGCGTTGCCGATGCGAGGCCACTATAAGACGCCCTCCGATTTGGGGCCCATGCGAGGCCGACGGTTCCGCTCTAAGCATTTAGGGGCGTGACCGGAAGGCGTTTCGCACGGTAGAGCGGGTTTCGCCCGATCTATTGGCGGCGCCGAGATCGGGCCTTTTGAGGATACCGCCTTGGGGGAATGTCCCGAGCGGCAAAGGGGGCGGACTGTAAATCCGCTGCGTAAGCTTCGTAGGTTCGAGTCCTACTTCCCCCACCAGGCGGTTCCTCAAAGGCCTGTTCCCGGCGATGGCGGGCTCTAGACTAAGGAATAGAGCCTGTTCCGACAGGCTCCAGGAGACGAATTAAGCGCCCGACCGGCGCATGCGGGTATAGCACAGTGGTAGTGCAGCAGCCTTCCAAGCTGAGGATGCGGGTTCGATTCCCGCTACCCGCTCCAGACCTATCAAGACCGGCAGACCCACCCCACTCCCCGATAAGGACCCCGCGAAGGTAAGACGATGGCCAAGGAAAAGTTCGAACGCAATAAGCCTCACTGCAACATTGGCACGATTGGCCACGTTGACCATGGCAAGACGTCGCTGACGGCGGCGATCACC
>JBBROW010000029.1:0-50923 GCA_038228945.1 Caulobacterales bacterium | reverse complement strand
GGCCCGCATCGCCGATCACCCCGCTCAGAAGCTGGACGAGCTGCTGCCGTGGAACTGGCGACCCCAATCCGCCATCAGCCGCGCCGCCTGATCAGCGCCGCCGATCCGCCATCGCCGCGGTCCTCACCGGATGCGTACGCTTCTTGGGCCTAGAGCATGACAGCTTCAAGTGAATACCGGTTGAAGCGCCCGCCATGCTCTAAGTGTAAGAAGATAGAGCCTTTTTATCCGATTCAAGTGATTCTACTTGAACCGGAAAGGCTCTAGCCATCTGAACGAACTTCGGGCGCCCGGTTAGCCCGTGGCGAATTTTGGGCTGCCAGAACCTTTTGCTCTGACAAAGCCCGTTCTCAGCCTACTTCGGCGGTTTGGCGGCCGCGGTGTCGCGTTCAGCGCGTTCGGCACGGTAGATGCTGCGCATGAACGCCTCCATTGCCCTATCGTCCTTCGCGTCCTGTTCGTCTTGCCCCGGTTGCCTTTCGTAGTCGGAGTGTCGGTGGCCCGCGGGCACGCCCTCGCCATTCGCCAGGCCATCGACTTTGGGCGGGTTCTCTTGGGCGACCTTGACGACAGTGGAGGCCGGCGGACCTGCCTTGACGGGAAGGGGCGCGACATGGAACGGGGCATCCTGAGTGAGGCCAAAGGCCGACGCGCCCACGCCGCGAAGATAGAGCGCTATCGACCCCAGCCGCACGAAGGTTTCGGGATTGAACGCGTCAATTGGCGACTTCACGCCTCCTCCGGGGCTGAGACGCACCGAGTCCAGCCACTGTCGAAGTTGGCCCGTGCGTCCGTCCAGCGCGCCCAGATCCTTCATGGCGTCTGACAGATCCGCCAACTTCTGCTGTATGTGCCTTCGGCGGTCATCCATCTCAGACTGATGGGCCCGTTGCCACTCGGGACTGGCGCTGTTGAAAGCACGGTCCAGGTTATCCAACGCCTTCTTAAGGTCGTCCGGCCCGCCCTTGTTGAGGTAGCTGTTGGGGTTGCCGGCCCCGGCGCGGCGCAGGGCGAGACGTAGATTGTCCAGCGCGGTGGAGGCGGCATCAACCGCCGCCGCCAACTGTCGAAGCTGAGTGGCGTCGCGCGTGTTTAGCTGTTCGAGTTCGTTGAGGGCGTTCCAGGTGTAGTAGCCGCTAGCGACAGTGGTTGAGGGTGAGGTCACGAGATCCCATGTCTCACCCAGCATGAAGCGCAGGTAGCCTTTATCCATATTGCCGGTCATGCCGAACTCATCGGTAACGTGCGACAGCCCGACGCGGCCAAGCTGGCCCGATCCGTTCATGACGTTGTCGAGCTGTTGGGCCGTGGGCTTGCCGATTTGAGCCGGGACGGCGGCGCCACGGTTAGCGTTGATCAGCAGACCGGAGGTGTCGACGCAGGCATTTCCGACCACGCGAAGCCGACTGGGCGCGGCCCCAGCCGCCAGGGCGTTGAGGGAAATCTGCTCGATCGGGCCGACGGCGGCGCGAAGCTTGGCGGCATCGCCGCCGGCTTCGAGCACCTGGTTGATGAGCTTCACGTCCGCGGAATCGTAGAAGAGCTCAATTCCGTAGATCTCCTCCTCCATCACCTTCTTCCCCTCAAGAAGGGACGCCGTCGTGTCGACCGTATCCTTCGCCACGGCTGTCTCAGCCGCGGCGGTCTCCAGGTAGCGGCTGAAGTTTAGGCCCTTGCTTTCGACGAAGGTCTTGAGGCTTTTCATCGTCTCCAGCGTCTGGGGATTGATCTGGGCGCCCTGCACCCCGCCGAGCACTTTGCGGGCCTGGATCAGGAGGTTGTCGGTGGCTGTGGCGGCCCAGCTTGGCATGTCATGCCAGCCACGCGCCTTGCCGACCGCTTCCAGAATCTCCCATTCGGCGTTGGCCACTTCGGTCGCCTCGCCGGCGTTGGGCGCAAGGCGCGCGAGGATTCCAGAGGTATCCACGCCCTCGGCCTTTGCAAGATTGGCGATGGCGGGGTCGATGGCTCTCGCCGCGTTCTCTAACGCAGGGGTGGTTGGCAAGGCAGGAGCAAAAGGCGCCGAGGCGGTGGGTGGCGTCAGGACGGTATTGACCACCTGCGTCTGGCCCATTCCCGGCGGCGCACCGACAGGTTCGAGCTTGGCAAGTTCGGCGATATCAGCACGAATTCGCTGCGCCGCGACCGCGCTGCCTTCCCTGTCGGCCTTCGCCAACAGGGACTTCATCCTGCTCATCTGATGGTACCACTGGCCGTGGGCCCGGGCGATCCCGGCCGCGTCGTTGGTCAACCCGGCGGCAACACCGCTGGTACGCAGAGCCGCTCCCGCAGAGCCGGACTTGGCAATCGGCGCGAACATACCCGCCTGAGCGGTTTCGGTGGCCCCGGCGGCGCCCTCGAGCGTTCGGGCGGCGCCGGTGGCCGCCTCGGTCGCACGCGCCGCGCCCGCCGCGGTTTCCACGACCACGCTAGCTTTGGTCATCCATTTGAAAACCTTGAAGCCAAGCTTGACGCCTCCCACGCCGAGGTTAGCCAAGGCGAAGGCCATGTCCGCCTTTTCGTAGATGCCGCGCGCCTCTGACCAGTCGGCCAGCATTCCCTGGAGATTGGTGGTGGCCGAGGAGATATAGCTGAATCGTTCTTGGTAAGTGCTGGTGGCGCCCAGGTAGTCATTGAGCGACTTGCCAACATCGTTCTGGAGGCGGGAAAACTCCCGCTCAACGTGGGCCTGCGTATCGGCCTCGCTTTGCAGGCCCTGATCCCAGTGTACCTGAGCGTTGGCGTCCTTTGGCGTTGTCTGGAGGGTTCCGCGGCCGAACCCGCTCTTGCCAGCCGACGCGATTAGGGCGTTGACGAACTCATTGGGGTCCTGGACTACGGTCGCGGGCGGACAGGTCGCGCGCGGATCCGGCTGGCCGGCGTTTTGAAAGGCCGGCGTGCCCAGGGCGCGGATGCGGTCCTGAAGGGCGCCGTTGTTGGTAGGTTTGGCCTTTTTGCCATCGTCATCGTCAGTGGCCGCGTCCTGGCCGTCTTGCTGATTGTCCGGCGCCGACGCCATCGGCGCGCTCGGCGGGTCAGACTGAACCACATCCATCGATGACAGGGCCTCTTCTGCCCTCACTCCGCCGGCGCTCAAGGCCAGGATCGAAGCTGTCGCGCAAAGAAGTCCTGCACGCCTTACGGTTCGATACATCACATTGCCTCCCTGGCGTGATGACTCCGTCGCGGACTGCTCTTCAAACCTGTGTCCGCGCGCGACGGAACTAGCGTTGCAGTATCACCAAGTCCCCACGGCTGGGCACGGGAGCGTCAGCTGGCAGCATCCCCGACGATAGCTTGGCTTCGACGTTGGTGATGGTAAGCGATCCCAGGTCGTCATAGCGCTGGGAAAGCACCTGACCCGTGGACGGGTCTGTAAATGTCTTACCGGCGCGCTGAATGGTCAGACGATCACCAGCATTGATGCCAGCTTGTGATCCCGCGTTGATGTAGACCTGAGTTCCCTCGACTTCGACCACCTGGCCGCGCCAAGGAACCGCGCCCAATGTCGTCAGGATTTTGTTGACCGCATCGTTCAACGCCGCGCGGGTGGCTTCGCCTAGGGGCGTGTTGAAGAAGCCGTTGGTGGCGATGGGCACACCGCTCCAATGGGTGGACAGGCCAACATTGGTGGCGGTGAGTTTGTGTCGAACTTTGAAGGCGCTGATAACCTCGCTGGTGCGTGTATCGACAATGCGCAGATCCAAGCCGACCACGCCCTTGCTACCGCCGAGGTTCAGTGCGGTGCTGCCCCCGATCGAAAACCCACCCCCGCTCCCGGCGGACGCCGCCGTGAACTCGGTCACTGAGCCTGTGACGATATATTGTGCGGGTAGGACACGGCCTGGTTGGGGCGCCGCGTTGCCCGATGAGACCCCGGACCGGGCCAGTTCCTGTTCGGTGACGACCCCGGCAAGAGCGTCGCGTTCTAACACCAAGACCTGACCGCTCTCCTGCAGGGCCGTGGTCAGCATCGCTGCTATGGCGCCGCCAACGTTGGTGGCGCTGTTGTTGGCATACGGTCCCAGGGCGTCAATCTGACCCACTGCCAGCGTACGCTTGGGTCCGGGCAAGGTTGGCGGCGGGCCGGTCAGGACGGCGGCGTGGTCCGCGGCCGCCGTGCGGGTGGCGACCAGAACAGCCGCGGCAGCACCGCAAAGCCATGCGCGCCGGCTTGGCGCCTCGAACATTGCCATGTCTTCCCCCAATTGACTTGCGGGGGGGCCGGCCGGTCGAACTCTAGCGCCGGGAGGACCCACGCGCACTGTTTCTCAGGGTCGAATAGCACGCATTCCAACCAGTCCCTGCACGTTAATTCGGATCACGGGCACTTGGGCGGGCCCGCGATCGCCTGTCCCTCGAAGCATGCTGTCGGCCTGTCAGGGTAACCCCGCCAAGTCGAGGAAGCCCCTCCCGGGTCGTGCCGTCGATCACGAAGGCGAGGTGCTGGAATCTTTTGTCACAAAGACCCGCGGCGACGTTTCGAGTTGCTCCCACAAAGGTTTAGCAGCGATGATGCCGCTCCCAGCGGGGTCTGCCATGACGGATTCGCCGCCACTTCACGCCGAACAAATTCTAGCGTTTGCCACCGCCGCTCTGGCCAAGGCCGCGCTGCCCCGGTGAGCCATGGACACCGCCGTGGCCGAAGCGAGACGCGGGCCATAGCCCATGAGGTTGCAATGAAGATATTAATTCTTCCTGGTGATGGCATCGGCCCCGAGATCACCCAAGCCACATTGGCCGTGCTGGGTGCGGCCGGCGAGGTGCTGGGCCTGGGGCTGGAATTCGAGCAACAGGAAATCGGCCTGGCGGGGCTCGCCGCGAACGGCACGACGCTGAGCGAGCAAGTGATGACGCGGGTGCCTCAGGTGGACGGAGTCATCCTTGGCCCTGTTTCCCACTATGAGTATCCGCCCCGCTCGGAAGGCGGGATCAATCCCTCGGCGGAATTTCGAGTGGTCTTCGAGCTCTACGCGAACGTACGCCCCTGCCGGTCGCGCGCCGACCTGACAATACTGCGGAAACCCATGGATCTGGTCATCGTCCGCGAAAACACCGAAGGCTTCTATTCCGACCGCAATATGTTTGCCGGCACGGGCGAGTTCATGCCCGATCCCGACAGCGCCTTCTCCATTCGCAAGATCACGGCCAGGGCGAGTCGGCGCATAGCGACGGCGGCGTTTGAGCTATCGCGAGGGCGTCGTCGCAAGGTCACGGCGGTCCACAAGGCCAATGTCCTGAAACTCACCGACGGCTTGTTCCTGCGCGAAGTTCGCGACGTGGCCAAAGCCTTTCCCGATGTGGTGCTCGACGAGGTGATCGTCGACGCCGCCGCCGCCCTCCTGGTGCGAAGCCCCGACCGGTTCGATGTGATCGTCACCACCAACATGTTCGGCGACATCCTTTCCGACGAGGCGTCGGAACTGACTGGCAGCCTCGGACTTGGGGGGTCGATAAACGCGGGCGATGATATCTGCGTCGCCCAGGCTCAACACGGCTCTGCCCCCGACATCGCCGGCCAGGGCGTTGCCAACCCGACGTCGCTTATCCTGTCGGCGGCGATGCTGCTCGACTGGCGCGGACGGCGTGACGCAAACTCGGGACTCGTGGCCGCCGCCCGTCGGATTGAGGCGGCCGTGGAGAGGGTGCTGGCGACGCCGTCGGCGCGGACGCGCGACATCGGCGGTCAGGCTGGAACGGCGGCATTCACGCAGGCCGTTATTCAGGCGCTCAGCTGATGCCTTCAGCCCCAGCGATCCTGCGTCCCGGCGCCATAGCGCCGCGCGAGCGCGCCGGTGGCGTACGGACCTTCCCGTTGGTGAACGCCCGGATCGGCTCCACCAAGACCCTCAGCGGCATTACGGAGTTTGATCCGAGCACGGAGGTCGCCCTTCATACGCACAACTGCGAGGAAACGGTCGTTGTCCTGGAAGGTGAAGGCGCTGCGGAAATTGATGGTGTGGAACACGCGCTGCGGCCAACCGACTGCACCTGGATACCCGCCGGTGTCCAACACCGGTTCCGCAACCCCTCGGCAACGCAGCGGATGCGGATCTATTGGACCTACGCCTCAGTCGACGCGACCCGTACCGTGATTGCCACCGGTGTCACCACCCGTATCGACGAGGAACACGGAGTCGTCCCAGACTAAACACCGTCAGCCCCTCGCCGCGAACGCGTCGAGCGATACAGCACTTGTCTCCGTCGAAATGACCGATGCGGCCGGCATCGTCGCCGGCCGCATCACGTCCCGGTGCTTGGCGTCTCGTCACCTGTCCGAGTGGGTCAGAACTTGGCCTTCAACGACGCAAACCAAGTCCTTCCGACAACATCATAGGTTGCCGCGTCCGTGGTCAGCGGCGCGCCACTCACGAACGGGGGGGCCTTGTCGCCCAGATTCGTCACACCCACACCCAAGGTGACGCCGTGGCTCAAGGCATAGTGGATGTCAAAGTCGACGTAGCTGTAGGCCGGAACCCCAGGCGTCGTCGACGCGGGTGAGGCGACCAAGTTGGAGTGTTTCATCCCGCCGATGAACCGCCAGCGAAGGGTCGCGCTGAGGGGTCCATTGGAATAGGTGAACGCTGTCGCCGCCTTCCAGTGAGGGTGCGAGATGTCGCCGCCTACACCGCCGAAGCCCACGCTCCCGGCATAGTTTAACGTCGGCGAACCCAGTAGCCCGGCGACCTTGTAGTTGGCCAGGTAAGATACGACCGTATTGACGGCAAGCTTGCCGGCGTTGTGAGAGGCGCCCAGCTCATCCAGCCCGATCACCCAGTTCAACTGCGTGTCCACGCCGTCCAGCGAATAGGTGCCGAAGTTGAACAAGCCTTGCTTGCCGGTGACGATGTCTCCGGTCAGCGGGTCGCGGCCGATCCGCTGGCAATAGGCGTTATTCACCGAGTAGTTCGGGTTGCTAACGCCGTCGGAGTTGAAGCAGCGAGGCAGGATATCGGTGAGTTGGAGCGATCCAACGGCGTTGGTGATGTTGATATTGTAGTAGTCGACCGAGAGCTGCAGGCCTTCCACCCAGGGGCTATCAATCTTTGGCGAGAGCACCACGCCGATCGACCAGGTTTTTGCCGTTTCGGGGGTGAGCTTCGAGTTGCTTCCGTCGCTTCCCGCGACCGAAACCGATCCATAGCTGAACGTCGGCAAGAGGGCGGCCGGAATTCCCTGCGCCGAGCAGAGCGTCTGGACCTTTGCTCCATTTGAGCCAGTGCGGAAAACGCTATTCACATCGCAAGGGTCGCCGGCGTTTGGTGTCGTTCCGATGTTGAGGTTGCCGGTGGAGGCCGGGCCGTACAGATCTTGCAGGCTTGGCGCGCGGATGGCGACGGAGTAGCCGCCCCGCACCCGAACCGCCGAAAAGGGTTCCCAACTTATGTCCGCCTTCCAGGTGTTCTTCCCTGAGAAGGTGTCATACTTTGAATAACGATACCCAAGATCAAGCGACAAATCTTCGGCGAACGCCTTATCTTTCAGTACGGGAATGAGCAACTCGCCGAACAGTTCCTTGACGTTCTGATGGCCGGCGGCGGCGGTGACCGATCCGTAGGCCAGCGAGTCGTTGGTGATCAGGGTTTCGTCAGGAAGGTAATTGAAAGACGTGGCGCGATAGTCGGCGCCGACTGCAAACCTCACCCGGCCAGCCGGTAGCGTGAACAGCGATCCTTGCAGTGTGCCCTGCACCAGCTTCTGGGTCTGGGTGTTGATGCTGTGATCCGTTCGTCCGGCGTAGGCCAGGCAGGCGGCGGATATGGGATTGTTGCCCAGCGCATTCCAGGCGAATCCGCTGCAACCTGGCGCGTTGGCGGTGCCGCCCAATATGCTGTTGATCGCGGCGCGGCTGATGTCGCCAAAACCGATGTTGATGAACTGACTGCGGCCGAGGGAGCCGTAGACGTCCCAGGTGAGGTCCGTCCCGGGAATGTCTCCCTTCAAACCCGCCTGCACTTGCCAAACAGTGTATTTGTAGGTTTCGACGCGATTGCCGAAGGCCGTCATGAGCTTGGTGAGAATCAGCGGCCCGGTGGGCGCCGGCGAGATCGACGCCAGAATGGACTGTAGCCCCGGGTTTCCGGTCACGAACGGACTGTTCTGGGGAATGATCAGCGGGTTCGCCGCCTTGCTCGAGCCGGGGCCGGTCTGATCAAGGGCGGAGGATTCTGAAAAATTGAACTGGCCATAGGCCGAGATGTGGTCGCTGAACTCATAGGTGGAGCGCGCGAAAACATTGTATTTGGTAAGCGGCACCTGCACCGCGAAATATTGCCCCAGCGCAACTTGCGCCGCGACACAGTTCGCGCTGATGTTGACGCCCTTGACGGTCCCCACACCCTTGTAGTTCTGAACACAGTTGGGTGCGGCGTTCATGGTGAACACCGTGCCGTCGGTGTTTATGCCGATCGCCCCCTTGTACGCGCCCGATCCCGATATCGGAGTCGTGCCCGCGTAGCCCGCGAGGACGCTGTTCACCGCGGTGATCGTCGGCGCACCGCCGCCAAAATTGCCAGCCGCGATGATGCCTTCGGGAGGCCGCGCCAATTGGCGAATGGAAGCGAAGAAGGGCCTGGAGCTGCCGTCGACGGCCGCCCGATCCGAGTATTCAAAATCGAAGACCGCGTTGCCGCGATGGTCGGCGAAATTACCTCCGACGATGACACTGGCCTGGTTGGTCGCGCCGTCGCCGTGGCTCGTGCCGCCCCGTTGATAGTTCACCTCGACGCCGCTGAAATTGGTGCGCAGCTTGAAGTTCACCACGCCCGCGATGGCGTCCGACCCGTAAGTCGCCGATGCGCCACCGGTGATGACTTCGACGTTCTGCACCAGTGCGGTTGGAATGGTATTGAGGTCGATGGAGCCGTCGGGGGCGGACGCCATCAAGCGCCGCCCGTCGAGCAGAACAAGGGAGCGGTTGGGGCCGAGCCCGCGCAAGTCGCTGTAGGACTGGCCGCCGGCAAAGCCTAGGGAGCCTTGAGCATCGCCGACTTCGGCGGCGCCCTGGGCGCCCGAGAATTGCGGCATTTCGGCAAAGGCGCGATCAAGCGAGGGTTGTCCGGCCGCCGCGATCGCCGGAGCTCCAATCGTGACGATCGGGCTCTCGGACTTAAAGTCTCGCCGCGAGATCAGCGACCCGGTGACGACAACGGCCTCGACGGCGGTAGGGGGCGGGGCGGTGGTTTGGTCCGTGGCGGGCGCATCGGCGGCGCAAGCTGGCTGGATGGCGGCCGTTGTCGCCAGAAGGGCGATCGCCAGCGACGAACAGGCCATGTTCGAACCGCGAAACCGGCGCGCGCCTAGGCTTAGGCGCGCATGGGCGCGCCCATTGCTCGATGTCATATTTAGACCCCCCAAATTTGTTTATGCTTCGACGCTTCGCGTGTTCTGAGCACCGCCGGCGCGATCATTGATCGCGAACCTGAATTTATCCTGAATTCTACCTGAATATGCCGCGGGCGTAACGGCGCCAGCCCCCGCCGAACCCGTTCCGCCGGTTCGACTCCTAGCCGGACGTGATCCGGCTGATGGTCGTCAAGTATGTCCGCGGCGATGAAGGCCCTAGGCTCGCCCCATCTCAAGGCGCAGGTCGGGCACTGGAAGAACAGCAGGGCCGAGAACAGTCACCCGCCGTTCCGACGACGAGGGCGGGCGATGAACGGGTTCCGCAGGATGAAAAGCCTGCAAAAAGTCGTCTCGGTTCACAATCATTTCAGCCGGGAGCGCCACCTCGTCAGCCGACAAATCTACACGGAAAGACGCGAAGCTGGTGGTCGGCCATGGGTAGCCCCTGGCTGCGTCTGGCCTCACCGCGCCTGGCTAGGCCTTCCTGTTTTCTGTTCCCACGAAAGTCACCGGGACACCCTTCTTCACGGCATGCGCCAGCGTAGCCGCGTCCCAATTGGTCAGCCGGACACAGCCGTGCGAGGCGGCCTTGCCGACCATGTCGGGGTTGGGCGTGCCGTGGATGCCAAAGGTGTCCGCGGACAGGGCGATCCAGGTGGAGCCCACGGGGTTATTGGGTCCCGGCGGGATGGTGAGTTTGCCCTTTGACGCATCGCCGAACGTCAGGCGCTTGGGATCGTAAGTGTAGTTGGGGTTGGGAGAGACGGACTTGACCGCCCAGTCGCCTGAGGGGGCGGGGCGCTCGCTGCTGCCCACCGTCGCCGGGAACATGGCCACCATCTTGCCCGCGGCATCGTATGCGCGCAGCTGGTTTCCGGACTTGTCGACCTCGATACGGGTAACCGGACCGAGTCCGCCGGACACCACCCGCACCACCAGGATCGTGGTTCCTGCCGTTGCGAAATCCGCGCTTGGGTTGAGAGCCCGCAGCAGGGCCTCGGCCATATGGAATTTCTCAGCCAGCGCCTCGGCCGGCGTCGCATAGCCGACCCTGGTCAGTTTGGAGAGCGCCTCCATGCCCACAGGCACGGTTCCGAGGAACGGACCTTTGACGTCGTCGGCGGTGATCACATAGTCGGCTGTGATTGGCTGGGTGTCGGCGGTGCTCATGGCCTGCAGCGTGGCGGCGTCAATCCGGCTGGCCTCGGCAAGGCCGTGCGCCTGTTCATAGGCGAGGAGCGCGCGTTGGAAATTGCTGCCGTCGCGGCCGTCGATGACGCCTGGGGAAAAATGCGCCCGGTCAAGCAACACCTGGGCCTTGATCAACAGGTCGCGCTTGCCCGCCGCGGCCGGCTTGGCCGCATATGCGGCCTTGTCGATGCCGGTGGCCAACGGGTTGGCGGACGCTGCGAAGGCCGGGGCGTCAATAACGGGGAGCGCGGGAGCATCGATCGTTGGCGTTGCGGCCGCCGCTTCTGCCACTTGTGGCGCGTCAGTGGCGGGCGCGGGCGCGCTGATGACCACGGGGCTATTCGGTTTCCCCGCCGCCGGCGCTTGCGGATGCCCCTTGAAGTCGTCGCAGGCGGATAGGCAGAGTCCCAGTGACACAACGCAACTCAACAAGCGGCCCGACATCATCGAACGTCTCCCTATCTATCCCGGCAGCAAGGCCCCAGACGCCACAAGGTTCCGCCTTCGCCCGCGTTGGCGGTGGTTACCCGGCCTAGCCGTAGCGGCGGCCGCGGTGTCTCTCGCTGGATGCGACGACTTTCGCCCTCGTCCACACACCCCAACCGTCGCAGGCCCCCCGGCAGCGGAGTCACGGGAACTGCCGCCGCCGCCGGACATGCCGAACACCTTCATAACAACGGCAGTGCGTTGTGATGTTGGCCCGGAAGACGCCGCCGAGCACAACACGCTCACCCTGACGTCCTGGGCTTTCGCGCCTTTCCGCCGGCCCGAGAATGGCTGGGCCCCTTATGAGCCGTTGATCGCCCATGAAGTCGGGACGGAGTGTCCGGCCGTCTCGCCGGGCTTTGCCGCGACTTTGGCGCACTGGCAGTCGGCGCGAGGACTGGCAGCAGGCGGCGTTATGGACGAAACCACGTTCGCGCTGATGGTTCAGGCTTGGCAAAAGCGGCGCCCCTTCGTGGCGGCCAATCGCATTGGTTGCCCCGCTGGCGCCGACGAAGCCGCGCTGGCGACGGTGCCAGCCGACGACTCCTATGGCGGCAAACCGCTTCAGCTGACGGCGCCGGCCTTGGCGGCTTATCTCCGCCTGCTTGCCGCCGGGCGGGCGGAGTCGCACCAGGTCGCTGAGGACAAGCGACTGCTGACGATCTTCTCGGCCTATCGAAGCCCCGAGTATGATGCCGCGCGCTGCACGCGGGACGGCAATTGTCAGGGGATCACGCGCGCGGCGTGCTCACCGCACCGGACTGGGACGGCGATCGACGTCTACCTCGGCGCAGCCCCCGGGTACGGACCGGATGACTCGGCCGATCCCAATCGGCTGTTCATCTCACGCAGTCCTGCCTATCGGTGGTTGGTCCGCAATGCTGATCGTTTCGGGTTTTCGCCCTACGCCTTCGAGCCGTGGCACTGGGAATGGACGGGCGGCGAAGCAAGTCCGGTTCCATGGCCGTCTGAGCGCTCTCGTGAGAAGTAACCCTGTCTTGCGTCTGAGAGGTCGCCCTCTCCCGTGTCGCGAATGCAACCCCGCTGTCGCGACTTAACGTCGAGGGCCGGCAGGCCGCCGCATCGAATTTCCGAGAAGGCCGAAATGCGACACTGATCCACCTGTCTGCTAAGGACAAGGCGAACAGCGCGTGGCGGATGTTGCGCCTCGACGCGCAGCGGGAGGCTGAGGATGGTGCGCTCCGCGAAGCGTCAAGCCCGATTGGATTTGCCGGTCAGCGCTCCTGATGATCGCCCCAGTGGCGCTGACGCCGACGGCTTCTCTGACCTGCGGCTCTTGTGGCCTGTGCCGGCGAATACCGGCCACTTGTCGCTGGTCAATGCGCTCGTGGTGAAGCGATGAACGCTCCCAACGGAGGCCAGGATTCGGCTGGAAAGCCGAGAACCGCGTCCAGCCGCCGGCGGTTCATTCAAACTGCTGGCGCCCTTGGGGGCGTTGCGACGGGCGCCGCTGGCGTCAATCTGATAGCGCCAACCGTCATTCCAGAGACGCCCTGGCTCGGTGCGAACGACGGCTTTTGGGCACGGGCGCTGCCCGCCGCCGATGCGCCGCTGGCGGTCGATCTGGATGCCGATGTGGTGATTGTCGGCGGCGGTTTTCTCGGCCTGTCGACCGCTTACAATTTGCGTCGCCGCCTGCCGGGATCTCGTATCGTTCTGCTGGAGGCGGTGCGATGTGGCAACGGCGCCTCCGGGCGCAATGGCGGCATGGTGCTTACCATGACCGAGAACCGATACATGCAGGCCAGCATAGAGCCGGCGATTGATCGACGGCTCTATGCGCTTACGGCGGCAAACATCCAGGCGATGCAGGCATTGGCGCGCAGCGTCGGCATAGATTGCGAACTTGAGCAACACGGCGCCTTGCAGGTGTTCGATCAGCCGGGGAGGGTTGCGGAATCGCGGGCTCATGCCGAAACGGCGCGGGACCAGGGGCTGCCGATCGAGTTTTGGGACGCTGACCGCCTGGCGGCAACCGTGGGCGCGCGTGGCTATGCCGGCGCATTGTTCGATCCAGGGAGCGGTCAGGTCCATCCCGGAAAACTGGTGGCCGTCTGGAAGGCGGCGGCGCTACGTGAGGGCGCGCAGATCTTCGATGCTACCCCGGTCGTTCGCATCGAGACGGGCCCGGTCCACAAGATTCACACATCCGCCGGCCATATCGTGCGCGCACCGGCCGTGGTGCTGGCGACCAACGCCTATAGTTCGAAGCTCGGCTTTCTGCGCAACGCCGTAGCGCCGGTGTTCGACAATGTGTGCATCACGCCGCCCCTGGATGAAGCGCGTTTTGCCGAGGCGGGCTGGAAGGCGCTTATCCCCTTCAACGATAGTCGCACCGAAGTTTTCTACGCCGGCCGAACGCGGGACAATCGCATTCATTTTGGCGGTGGGCCCGTTGACTATGCATTCAACAATGGCCTGCGGACACCGAGCAATATGCCGGCGCGCTACGCTGGTGTGCACCGAGAATTCGCCAAGCGATTTCCAGCCCTGGCGGACGTGCCCTTCGAGAGCTGTTGGTGCGGCGCGGTCGACATGTCGTTGGATTCAAGCCCCGCGGTTGGCCGCATGGGCGCGCACGGCAACATCTACTATGGGATCGGCTTCTCCGGTCACGGCGTGAACCTGACATCGGTGTTCGGGCGAGTCATTGGTGACCTGATCGCCGGGGATCGCGACGCGTGGAGCTGGCTACCGTACCTGGATCGGCTTCCGCCCTATGTGCCGAATGAGCCATTCCGCTGGATGGGCGTGAAAAGCGTGCTGGCCCTTTTGTCACTGGGCGGGACCTAGGTTCTGTTGACGAAGTGCGTGACCCAGAGTCTGGCGGAAGCGATGAGTATGAAGCCGATATAGCTGTCGGCGGTCTTGTCGTATCGGGTGGCCAGTCTGCGGCTGTGCTTTAGCTTAGAGAAGCAGCGTTCGACGAGATTCTTCAAGGCATAGAGGTGTCCGTCGATGACGGGCTGGACGCGACGGTTGCGCTTGGGCGGGATGACGGCGGCGATGCCTCTGGCCTCCAGGTCGGTGAGGATGGCGTCGGCGTCGTAGCCCTTGTCGCCGAGCAAGACCTTGGGTTCAGGCCCAGGCTCGGCCATGACCGGGGCGTCGCCTTTGACATCGGAGACCTCGCCGCCGGTCAGGACCACGGCGACCGGCAGGTCCAGGCCATTGGTCATCAGATGGATCTTGGTCGAGAAGCCACCTCGAGAGCGCCCAAGACCTTGGTCCCGAGCGCCTGCCGGTTTTTTTTGGGCGCCGGCGGCGTGCTGGTGGGCGCGCACGAAGGTCGAGTCGATCATCTGCAGGCTGTCCTGGCCGGCGCCGCTGTCATTAAGGGCGGCCAGCATCACGTCCCAGACCCCCGACGGCGTCCAGCGTCGGAACTGCCGGTAGACCGAACTCCACTTGCCGACGTGGTCGTGCAGATCGCGCCAGGCTGAGCCCGTCCGGGCGATCCAGAACACGCCGTCCAGCACAAGCCTGTGATCTCGCGGACGCCGACCCCGCCGTGGTTCCGTCTCGCTCACGAATGGCGAGAAAAACTCCCACTCAGCATCCGACATCAATCCACGAACCAAAGCCGCTCTCCTTTAAGAGCAGCCTTGAATCAGCGATCAGCCGATTTGGGAATCCACTTCGTCAACAGAACCTAGTTTGACGTTTTGCCAAGGATTGGCGGCCCAAAAGAGGACCGGTGTGTTCCGCAGGGCCCGCCATGATCGGGAGCCAATCCATGACTGACCTGGTCCTCCCGAAAGCCAACACGGAAATTGCGGCAGGCGCGCCCGCGCTGTTTGCCATTGCCGTCTTTTCAAGCGCCGCGCTGGTTTTCATGGTCGAGCCAATGGTCGCGCGGCTGGTTTTGCCAGCCCTTGGTGGCTCGGCAGCGGTCTGGAACACCAGCATGGCCTTCTTCCAGGCTGCGCTTTTGGCAGGCTACGCCTATGCTCATGGCCTGCAACGGTTTGGCTCTGTGCGTACCCAAACCCTGATACACGGCGGTGTTCTAATCGCCGCGGCCCTGGTGCTGCCCCTAAAAATTACCACACTGCTCGGCGAACCCGACGGTCACCATCCAGCATTGTGGTTGGTGGCGGTGCTGGCGGTGTCCGTTGGCCCACCCTTCGCCGCTCTATCCGCGACAGCGCCGCTGGTTCAGGCTTGGTTTGCCAGAGTTCGGGCGGGCCGAACTGACGCCGAAAACCCCTACGTACTCTACGCCGCCAGCAATTTTGGCAGCCTGTTGGCGCTGCTCGCCTATCCGGTGATCGTTGAGCCGCTACTCCGACTGCAAACGCAGACCTTAGGTTGGACCCTTGGCTACGGACTGTTCGTAATTCTGATGGGTGCGGTCGCGTTGCTGGCGCGATCAGCGGCCACCGACAAGCCGGTCACCCTGGCTAGAGAGGCGGTGATCTCGGCTCCAATTACATGGCGTGACCGCGCTATCTGGGTTGGCTTGGCGGCAATGCCGGCAAGCCTGATGCTGGGGGTAACGACTTACATCACCACCGACATTGCGTCCGCGCCCTTCCTTTGGGTTGCCCCGCTGGCGCTCTATCTCCTCACTTTCATCATCGCCTTCCAAGCAAAACCCCTACTAGGCCCGAAGCTCGCCCTGACCCTGCAGGCCGCCGCGTTTCTGGCCTGCCTGCTGACGTTTGCCTTGCCCGTGAAATGGTTCCTCCTGCAGGTGATCCTCGAGCTCGTTGGCTTTTTTCTGACCGCCCTGGTGTGCCACCAAGCCTTGGCGAACCGCCGCCCCGCCCCCGCGAAGCTTACGGAATACTATCTTCTGATGTCGCTCGGCGGGGTTGTGGGCGGCGCGTTTAACGCCTTTTTGGCTCCGGTCGTGTTCCAGTCGGTCGCCGAATATCCGCTGGTGCTGTTGGCCACCTGCTTGGCTAGGCCTTGGGGGCGCGGGTTCCTCACTCGTGGTCAAACCCTCCTCTTCGCCATGGGCGTTGCCGGGGCCTTCGTTACGCTAGGCATCGCGCAATTTCTCGGGCCGCGCACCGTCGTCCAGATGCTGCCTCTGATCAAAATTGTGCTCGGGGCTACGCTGATTTCTGCTTTCCTTTTGCGGGACCGGGCGTGGGTTCTGTTGATTTTAAGTCTCGCCTTGGTGACGTCGAGCCAGCGGGTCGCGCCGCCAGAAATCCTTTTGAAATCAGACCGCAACTTCTTCGGCGTGCTGCGAATGACGGAGGTATCCGTACCTGGCCACGGCGAAGCTCACCGCTTGGCGCATGGCACGACGCTACATGGAACGCAGCTGCTGAGTCCGGCGGAGCGTTGCCTCCCGTTGGTCTATTACGCACCCACGACGCCGATAGGCCAGGTCTTTCGCGCTGAGCTTGCCCGCAAGCCCGCGCTCAACATCGCTGCGATCGGAATGGGCGCCGGGACCGTGGCTGCCTATACGCGGCAGGCCGATAGCCTGCGCTTCTACGAGATCGATCCCGCCGTGGTGCAGATGGCTTCAGACCCGGCCGATTTCACCTACATCAATGGTTGCGCCAAAGGGCGCATAAGCACGGTTCTAGGCGATGCGCGGCTTACGCTGACCCGCGAACCGACAAACAGCTTCGACTTGATATTGGTTGACGCCTTTTCATCTGACAGTATTCCCGCTCACCTTTTGACGGTTGAGGCGATGCGCATCTATCTGCAGAGGCTCAAACCAGACGGGGTCATCATCATGCACCTGTCGAATAACAACCTCGAGCTGCTCCAGCCTGTTTCAGCGATCGCCACGGCTGCCGGTGGCTATGCGCTTGAACAGGCCTACCGCCCCATACACGGTGCTCGCCTTCCATTTGATACCGATGAAGACGCCATTGTCGTCGGTCGAAACCAGGCGGCCCTGACGCCGTTCCTCGGTGATCGGCGCTGGCAGCCGGCCAACTCCGGGGGCGTCAGGATCTGGACAGACGACTACACCAATCTATTCGGCGCGCTGGTCCGTGGAATTGGTCATAACGAACGCGAGACGAGGGCTCTGTCAGTTCAAATACACTAGGCGGCGAGGTGCTGGAGTCCTTCGAGGCGGCATACACTGACGCGCTCGGGGAACACTAATCATCGAAAGGAATTGACCGTGCGCAAACTGACCATTGTGGGCCTTGTCGGCGTGATGACCTTACTCGGTGGGGTGGCGTCCAATGCCGCGGACCGCGCCCTTGTCTTCAAGTTCAAGGGCGCCAGGTTGATGCAATCCCACGACGTGATGGTTCGCGGCGAGCTCACCGCGACGGATTTCACCATCGGAAAATTCTCCGGCCACGCCGTCTTCGACTCAATGGTGACCGCCCACTTCGTCTCGGGGCATTGCCGGTTCACCGTGAGCCCCGGGGAAGACAAGTACGGAATCGACTCCGGGTGGATGGTGGACGCCAAGGACGTCAGTGGCGGCAAGTGCGCGGGGGTCGCAAATGGTCATTACGTCCTCAAATGAAACTATGGAATTCGCATGCGTCGCATCAGCTCTGTGACCGAGACCCGTGAGCAATGCCTTCGAAAGGCGCTCCAATACGAATGGCAGTCCGAGAACAGCCGCTCGGAGGTCGCCGCGGCCTGGGCGTGGGACCAGGCGCGCCTGTGGCGAAGCATGACGCTTGTCGCGGAGCCAGAGGCTATTCAGATGCCGGGGCCTAGAGCGCGGGCAAGGTGAAACCGTCGCAAGCGGTCCGGTTCGTTGGTGTGACCGGCGACCTGGCAGCCGGAAGGGCCGGCGTGGCTAGGGCAGGACCGCAAGTCGCTGCGGCGTCAATGCGCGAGCCAGGCTGAAGGAGTCGCCGGAGAACCGCATGGCGATGATGTCCGGGCGTCAGCTACTGGCTGGTCGGTTCGGACCAGACCCTGCGGGTGGACACTCTCTCAAGCCCCGCGCGGATTCCCGATAGGGGGCTGCCTAAGCCAGGCTTGTGCGCGCTTCTTGGGTGCGTCCGTACCGACAACGCCAAGCGAGGCGACCGCCCGGTCGTGATCCAGACAATCGGACGCCCCGGCGTCATGCCCACGGTAAGCGCGTCGCCCTACTTGCCGACGGGACAACAGAAAATCCCGCAACACGCCCCGACCGAACTTGCCGTCATCTGGAGTGGAGGGCCGGGGACAGTACTGCTGGACGGCTCGCCGATCGGGGTCAGCGCATCTGTGTTCAAGGTGATGGGGCTACCCAAGCCGAACGCCTTCGACCTCGCGGTCAAGGGCGAGGACGGCCAGGTTCTGCATTGGTCAGTCAAGGTCGTGCCGCAAACCCCGCCGGCGCCCAAGGGCTACGGCGCTCTTGGTCCACCCTCCAGCGAGGAACGCTTGGAACGCCCATTGTGGCTCCCGGAGCCCGGCAGGGAGGGGGAGGTCTGGCGATTGTTCGCAATTTCCGAGATCGCGGCCCTTCGCACGACCTCTCTCGCCGCCGACCTGGCATGGCGTCAGGTCGCGACCGGGCAATATCAGGTGCCCGGCGAGTGAAAGAGCCGTCAGCGCACCGCGCTGACATCCAACGCAACCGGATTGATCGCCCGCTGACCCGTCTCTGGATCGGTGTCGCCGAAGTTGGGGTCGCTGAAATCCACCAGGAAGGGATGCAGGGTTAGCCTCACCGACCGGCTGGCCGCGGCCGCTGCGGTGATGGTCAGGGCTGTGGCGTTGGCGGGGTCCTGGGCGAACACATAGTTGCTCGCCGTCAGGCCCGAACCGTTGATGGCGTAGGTCCCGGCCAGTGACTGTCCCGTCGCCGGAGAGGTGAAGGTCAAGGTTCCCGTCGTGGCGTTGGCCAGGGTGTCCGACGACTGAAACCCCGATACGGTTCCGGAGAAGACCGGATTGGCCTCGCCATAGGCTCGGGTCGCGGCGCTCGCGGCATAGGTGAGGGTGGCCGGGGTGATCGTCAGCCGGCCATTGACGAAGGCCAGGGTGTAGTTCGTCGACAGCGCCAGGCTGCCCTGGTTGATGGCATAGAGGCCGACATTCTCGCCGGGATCCCGCGACAGGGCGCCTGTGAAGGTGTCGCTCCCCACCAGGGAACCGCCTGTAATGGCGTAGGTCAGGGTTGGATCCGCGGCGCCGTAGGTCTTGCTCTTGTTATCCGCCGCAACGCCGATGGCCACGGACCGCCGCGTGACGGTCAAGGCCGTGGCGTTGGACGCTGCCTGGACGAAGACATAGTTGCCGTGGTTGGCGGTCAGGCCGGCGCCGTTGATGGCGTAGGCGCCGACGTTGGAGGCCGACGCGGCCGTCGCGGTGAAGGCCAGTGTCCCCGTGGTCGCCCCGGTCAGGGTGTCGCCGGCGACAAAGCCGGTGACCGCACCGCCGAAGGTTGGAGGCGCGTCGCCGTAGGCGCGGCTGGCGGCGTTGGCGACATAGGTCAGGGTGGCGGGGGTGATCGTCAGCTGGCCGTTGACGAAGGTCAGGGTGTAGTTCGACGACAGCGCCAGCGTGCCCTGCCGGATGGCGTAGTCGCCGACGTTTTCACCAGCATCGCGGGCCAAGGCGCCGGTGAAGTGATCGCCACTGAAGAGGCTGCCCGCCGTGATGGCGTAGGTGAGGGTCGGGTCGGCCTGGCCATAGACCTTGGTCTTGTTGTCCGCCGCTACGCCGATGGCCGTTACCGCCCGTGCGGAGATGGTCAGGGTTCCGTCGACGAACTTGAAGCCATAGCCCACCGTCGAACCGAGGGACCCCGTGGTCGGCGTTATGGAGTAGTTGCCGGCATCGCTGCCGGTCGTCGCGAGGCTGCCGACCGTTGGCTGGCCGGAATAGGCGTAGCTGGCGCTGTCGCCGTTCACCAGGCCGGCGATCGCGGCGCTGAAGGCGGGGTTGGCGTCGCCGTATGCCCGCGAAGCGTCCTGGCCGGTGACGGTGAGCAGCGGCTGACGTGAGAAGACGAAGACGTTGCCGACGTTGAGACTGGAAGGCGGGCTGTTGGCGAAGGTCCGATTGTAGAGATTGGCGCCGGAGAGGCCGCCGCGCGTGTCGGCGTCCCAGTCGTGGCTGTACACCAGGAAACGCCCGCCGCCGGTATTGGCCAGAGCCAGCGCGTCGGAATGGTTGGTGAAGGCGCTGCCGGAGATGACGATGGCATCGCCAGGCTGGCTGGCGGTAAGGCGCGCGCCGACCGAGAGGATCACCGCGCCGGAACTGGGGCTGGGCGCATCGTTGCTGACGTGGATCGAGCCAGCGGTGATCGACCCCAAGGTGATCGCGCCGCCCGCTGTGTTCGTCCGTCCGGCGCCATTGGCCACGGTGATCACCACGTTCCCGGCGCCGGCGTTGATCGTCACCCCGGAACCCATGCTGACCACTGCGTCGCCGCTGTCGCGATTGGCGTCGGATGCGCCGTGAGCCGCCGTATCGTTGGCGACTAGGTGGAGGTCGCCGTTGTCCGTGAAGATCGAGCCGTTGAGGATCAAACTGCGCCCGGCGCTGAGGCTGAGGACGCCGCCGTCGCCAGCGGGGTTGTTCACCGTCAAATCCGACAGCAAGGAGAGGTCGGTACTGGCGGCCAGCTGGACATTGCCGGTGCGCAACAGGTTCGCGATCACCCCTGGCGGAATGTACATTGTCGAATTGGGCGCCAGGCCAAAGTCCACGGTGCGCACCTGCGGGGGCGTCGTGATCCCCACCGTCAGCTGGTTCCCCGCGCCCCTGGCGATGAACAGGGTGTTGCTAACCGGCTCGCCAAATACTGTGCCGCCCTGGAAGAACGGCCCCTCGTAGCTCAGGCCCGAGGGATTGGCGCTTGTGCCAACAATGCTGTTGCCTGTGCCGACGATGTTGCGCGAATCCAGGGGCTCGCCGGTAAGCGGATCGAGCACGGTGAGCGCCCCGACACCAACCCCCGCGCTGTTCTTGTAGCCGGGGGTCGAGATGATCACTGGACCGATGTCGGCGACGACGCCACCGCTGCCGACATGCTCGCCCGCCTGGTCGCCCACCAGGCTGTTGGCCTGGCTCACCGCCCCTACCTTTGGATGGGCGGCGTCCATGAAGGTGACCGCGCCGGCCCCCGCCAGGCTTCCATTCGCCCAGTTGGTGCTGTTGACCGTGAACGCCGTGAAAAGCGTGCTGTAGTCAGGGAAGATCAGGCCGATGGTGGACCCAACCTTGTCCCCGACCTGGCTTCCCACCAAGCTGTTGGTGTTGGAGACCACGCCCGCCATGCCCGTGGTGGAGTCGATCACGGTGACGGCGCCCCGTGCGCCGTTCCAACTTGGCGAGGCGACGATCAGGGACGAGCCCCAAGCCGTCAGCCCCGAGAACGCGTTGAACTTCCCGCCGCCGACGTGGTCGCCCCCGTCGCCAGCGACGTCGGGTGTGGACCCGACCAGGCTGTTGGCGGCGCTGATCTCGTGCGAGCCGTCCAGGGTGGTCCAGCTGGACCCGTTGGTCCGTATGACCGTGACGGCCCCACGACCGCCGTTCCATTTGTCCTCGGTGAGGGCGAAGTTGAAAAACGTCGGGTCGGCGGTCAGCGAGCCGAATGGCGGGGCAAGGGCGTATTTGTTCAGGCCGACCCAGGGGTTGTAGCCGATGGCGTTGGACGAACCGACACGGTCGTCCGTGTGCGTTCCGATGACGCTGTTGGCGGCGCTGATCAACCCCGTCGTCACGACATCGGGGTTGAGGATTGTGACCGCGCCGGCGCGGGCGGCGCCGGTCGCCACATTGGTCCAGTTGGGGGTCGCCAACAGGTAGAACGGAGAGCCGAAGGCGGAGAACCCGTGCGGGCCGCCGCCAACGCGGTCTTCGGCTGTCTGGCCAATCAGGCTGTTGGCGCTGCTGATCGCCCCAACCGTGGCGCCTGGATTGAGCGGGTCGAAGATGGTTACCGCTCCAGCGCGCACCGCTGATCCGTTCGCCCAGTTGGGGTTGAACGCAATGATCCTGCCATTGGCGAAGCGGTCGTATGAATCCGGCACGCCGCTGTTGAGCCCAGAGGCCGGGGGCGCGGCTCCAAGGCCCACCAGGTCGTTCGCCTGCGTGCCCACCAGGCTGTTGACCGCGGACACGGGTCCGTTGCCGCCGATGGGTAGGCCAGTCGTACCATTGACGAAGGTGATGGCGCCGGCCTTCGCCACCGAGCCGTTGTGCCAGAGGCTGGAGAAGATCAGGTAGTCGCTACGGCCCTGGAAGACCACCATGCCAGGCGTAGAAGCCGCTCCTACCGAGTTGGGATCGTTGATGAATCCGAGATAGTCGCCCGGCGTGCTTCCCACCACGCTGTTGGCGGCCCCCACCACGCCGGCGGTTCCCGAAGCGCCGTTGCCAAAGGTCACGGCCCCCCGCGCCGCGCTCCACGCCTGGGAGTCGATCACATAGTTTCCGTTGGGCAGCAGAGTCAGCCCCACGGCCTGGGTAGAGGAGCCCAGGGGGGAGAATGAGTCGGTCAGGTTGTTGTAGTTGACCGAATAATAACGGCGCGAGATTTGATCGCCCGCGGCCGCGCCAATCAGGCTGTTGGCGGCGCTGATGACGTTGGAGCCGGTCATGGTCTGGCCGGTGCCGCCGTTCACCCAGGTCACCGCCCCGGCGCCGCCGTTCCAGTTGTTGCTGAGGATGATGTAGTTGCTGGTGCCGGTCAGGGCGTAGACCGTCGCGGGGTAGTTGTACGGACCGCCGGGTGAACCGGTGGCAAAGCCTTTGCCAAAACCGCCGACGAAGTCGAAGGCCGACACCCCGACGACGCTGTTGGCCGCGGAGATCGCGCCGGCGACCCCCGTCGCGCCGCTGCCCCATGTCACGGCCCCGGCCAGATCGGCGGAGGTTGTGGGATTGCGCCAGCGGGGCGATACGACCGCGTAGGCGCCATTGGCGAGCTTCAGGATGACCTGGCCGACGTGATCGTCGGTGCTTGTGCCAACCAGGCTGTTGGCGGCGCTGATGATCCCCGAAACGCCGGTGGCCCCGGCGCCGAACGTCACCTCGCCCGCCCGGGCCGCCGAACCCGTCGGATTGGTCCAACTGGTCTCCCTGACCAGATAGTTGTTGTTGCCTGTGAGGAAGGAAACCTGCAGGTCGGTCCCATCGCCTGTCGTCGATCCCACCAGGCTGTTGGAGGCGCTCACTGTCCCGGTCAGGCCGGTGGCCAGGTTGATCCAGGTGACGGCGCCAACTTGGGCAGTCGTCCCGTTGCCCCAGGACGGGGAAAGCACAAGACCATAGCCGCCAGCCGCGTTCACGGAGAAGCCGCCGGACCCGACTTTGCTGCCAGCGCTGGAACCCACCAGGCTGTTGGCCGCGCTCAACGCCCCCACGGTCGGGGTGTTGGCGCGGAACAGGGTCACCGCCCCGGCGTTCGGCGCGGCCGCGCCGGCGCCCCAGGTCGGCGTGGCGATGACGAAGTCGCCGTTCGCCAAGCGGGTGACGTTGCGACCGACGGTCGGCCCGAAAGCGGAGCCGAAGTAGTAGTCGCCCACGCCGGCGCCCACGCGGTCGTCGGCGGTCACCCCGACCAGGCTGTTCGATGGGCCGACCACACCGCTCAGGGAGGTCACGCCGGCTGGGATGTAGGTCACCGCGCCGGCGCCCGACGCGCCGGTGGCGGGATTTGTCCAGTTAGGGGATCCGAACAGCAGGCCTTGATTGAGGAAGTTGCCGAGATTGCCGACTTCCGAGCCCACCGCATCGCCAGCCGTGCCGCCTACCAGGCTGTTGGCCGAACTAACCACGCCTGAAAGTGGCGCGCCGGTAAGGGGCACCAGCGTCACCGCGCCGCGGTTGCCGTTCCAATTGGCGGACCACGTCATGACGAAGGGCGACATGTTCAGGTCGTAGGTGAACTGCTGACCGATCCGATCGCCGTCATGGCTGCCAGTGACGACGCTTCGCAAGGCCCCGGTGCGGACGTCGAATATGTAGATGGCGCCGTTGCTGGGGGCCAAGGCGCTATTGGTGGGATCCGTGACGACAATCAGATCGCCGAAAAACGTCTTCGCCTCCCTCTGGGCGAAGCTGTTGCCGGCCGCCGGCAGTGGGTCGAGCAAGTCGTAGCCCAGCCCCTGGGGCGGACTGTCGACGATCACCAGAAACTTCGGGTCCAGCACAAGCTGGCCAGCGACCCCCTTGGGCGCAAGGGAGTTCACCGAACCGCTGAAGCCCACCTCGCCAGCCGACGAGACGTCAACTCGGCCGCCATTACCGCCATCTGCCCCGCCACGAACCGTGAAGGCGCCCGACACCGCGGTGCGCGTGTTTGACCACACGGAGATGCGGCCGCCATCACCCTTGCCCAGGGCGTCGGCCGAGAGGGCGGTCGCCGAGGAGATCTTCAGGGATCCGGGCGTCGTCAGGCCGGCGACGGTTCCAATGTCGCCGCCGACGCGGATCGTCCCGCCTCCGGTCGCGCCCGAAGCGTCAAGGGTAGCGGCCACGAGAGCAATGTCCGCCCCGCCGACGTCGATGCGCCCGCCCACGCCGGCGCTCGACGTGGCGACCACGGCGCCGGACGAGAACAGCGAGCCGGCGCTGTTGATATGGATCGACCCACCGCCGGCGGCGCCGGCGGCCGATGTCGTCGAACTGCTCATGGCCAGCACCGCGCCGGTGGCGTCAATGGCGATCGCGCCGCCCTGGCCCGTCTCGCCGTCCGCATTGATCGCGCCAGACTGAATCAGGACCCGGGCGTCCAGGCTGACCCGCCCGCCGGAAGCCCCGGACACGTTGAGAGCGCCCGCCACCTCGACCACATCGCCGCGGACGGAAACGCTTGTCCCATTGAGTGCGCCAGAGACGGCCACGTCGCCGCCTTCCCCGCCGTCCAGCACGATGACGCCGCCCTGGCCCGAGACAGCGCGGGCGTTGACCGACCCTGGCAGATTCACAGTCTGGCGCACGGCGTCGCGGGCCGTGGCTGCGGCGATCTCCACCCGACCGCCGTTGGCGTTGACCACGCCAGCAAGGTTGATCAGCGGCGCACCAGACGTGTCGGCGGCGTTGGCGGGCATCACCACCTGCAGGAACCTGTCGCCGTAGAGGTCTAAGGTCGCGGCCTGGCCGGAACCCAGGCCGACGCGGCCCAGCGGCGCCTCGATCAGTCCATCATCGGCGACATATCCGCCCAAAAGGGCGACGAAGCCGCTCGCGGCGGTGGTTATCCGTCCGGAATTGCGGACCCCGGCGCCGGACGCGCCGGTGAAGGCGTCACGCCCAGCCATGAAGTCGTTGTTGGCGATGTCCAGCGTACTGGCCACGAAGCCGCGCCCGACGCTGACCGCGCCGCTGGCGGTTATCTGGATGCCGTTGGGATTGACCAGATAGACGCTGCCGTTGGCGGTGAGTGATCCGGCCAGGGTGGACGGGGCGTCCGAGGTCACGCGGTTGAGGGTGGCGCTGGCGGCGTTCGGCTGCACGAACGTCACCGCGTGGCCGGCGCCGATGTTGAAGGACTGCCAGTCGATCACCGCGCGGCCCGTTGACTGAGTGATTGTCAGCCCTGAACCTGCCGCCGCGTCGATGCTGGCGGCCCCAGCCCGGACCACGCCGCCTGTAGGTAGGGCGGACGCCCCGGTAGCGGGATCGGCCCAGGTCGGCGCGGACGCCAGCAGGGCGGCGATAGCCCCAAAGCTGGCCGATGACATCAGGGATTTCATGGACTTGGCCTTCATCGTCTGTACTCCCGGAGGCCGCGCTAGAAGCGCAGGCCCAGATTGACCATCAGGCGTGTGGCGTCGGGCTGCGGTCCGTCGCTGACCGCCCTTCCGACCTCAAGCGCGCCGTAAACCGCAGGGACCCCGTGGGGGCGAGGCAGGCTGAAACGCAGGCCCGCGCCGTAGGCCTGGGCATTCAGCTTTCCCTGTTCCAAAGCCGTGGGGCGATCGAGAGAGGCTTGGCCGGCCGCAACGAACAGGTAGGGCGAAAGCGACGCGCCGCCGGCCTTCAACGCGCGGGCGAACTCCCCACGCACGGTCCAGCCACTGTCTCCCGAAAGGCGTCCGACCGGGAAGGCCGACAGACCGTCGGGGGCGTCGAGATTGAACTGTTCGGATCCCGCCAGGGGGCCTGACAGATTAGCTTGGAAGCGCCCAGCGACCGCCACCGCCCAGCCGCCTGAAAACACCCAGTTCAGGCGTCCAGCGCCCTCGATCTTGCTGAAGACGGGCTCCACCCCCTGACGCGAGAACGGCGTCCCGGTCGCGGCGACGTCAGCGTCGGTGCGGGCGCCCAGGCCGTTGAACCCCTGAGTGCCTAGCAGGTTGGCCGTTACCGTCACCCCGTTGGCGTAGGCGCGGGCCCAGTTCGCCCCAATGATGATATTGCGCAGGCGGTCGTTGCTGAGCCGCGTGCCGAAATCCAAGGCTGTCTGCCGCTCGTCGATGGCCTCCAGGCCGGCGCTGATCTCAAGATTCTCGCGCCGCGACTTGATCAGGGGATAGTTCATCCGCACCACAAAGCGCTGGAAAGTTCCCCGGGTGCGCAGGGCGCCGGCGCCCAGCCGCGGATTGGTCTGCGCCAGGGTGAGTTCAGGATTGAGCGTCAAGCCGTTGTCGCCCAACGGCAGCACCGCCCCAACGCCCAGCACCCGGCGCACGGACTGGGATGTCAGACCATGTTCGCCGGGATGCAGGAAGGCGCTGGCGTAGACCAGCTCGCCGAGGCCCAGCAGCCCGTTCAACGAAACCTGCGGCTCGATCTCCCAGTCGCCGAACTCGTGGCCCAAGCGGTTGTCGGCGGCCAGACCGAGGGTGACGGGCCGATAGTCACCCTCCACCACCAGCTTCACACCGCCCGCCGCATCGCCGGGCGTCAGCGCGCTGCGCAGAGACACCCCCGGCGTGTCGCCCGCCAACACCAAGGCCCGCTCGATCTGCGCCAGAGTCAGCCATTGGCGGTTGATCAGCCGGCTGGTCCGCGCGCGCACGGCGCCGCGCGCCCGGGCGGGCACGCCGTCCATCACGATGGTCTGGATGAATCCGTCGATCACCGTCAGGCGAACAGCCGCGCCATCGGCCAGAGTCTGCGGCGGCACGGCGACCCGCGCCAGGATGTAGCCGCGCCTGGCGTAGGCCGCCTCGATGCGGCCGGCCAAGGCGTAGAGCTCGGCCACGCTCACCGTGCGGCCTTGAGCTTCGGTGGTCAGGGCCTGTGTCTCGGGCGCGAGGGCCTCCAGTCCGCCGTCTACCGTGATGGCGCCCGTCCGAAACGTCAGGGCTTCCGAACCGGCCGGCGCAGCGGCGGCCGACGGCGCTAGAACCGTCGCCACCGGCGGCGCGGGCGCCGGTTTCACGGTCTGGGGCGCTGTCTGTCCCGGGCTCGGAAGTGACGCGGCGTGGGCCAAGCTTGCGCCGGCGGCCGCCGCCAACAACACCCCTGCCGCCGTCCACGCCCTGCTCGATGCTGCAGCCATGTCGCTCTCACCCCAAATGCCCACTCACAGGCAAAGGCGCGAACGACGCGGAAAAGGTGACACGACGGTCAGTGACCGTGGTTACGCCTGCTGTACACACGCCGAAGTTTGGTATGTTACAGTCCGACGCAGTGAGGTGTGTGGGTGGAGTCCAAGAACCAGATCGCCGTAACCGAGGTCTTCGCGGCGGCGGATCACGCTTCGCTGAACCGACTGCTGGAGCGGCACTACCAGGAGTTTCGGGGCCTGGCGCGCCGCATTCTGAACGGCGACGCCGCCCGCCTGAACCTGCAACCCACCGATTTGGCTCACGAGGCGGCGATCCGCGTTATGGGCTACGACCGCCTGACGCCCAAGGACCGCACGCACTTCCTGGCGATCTCCGCTCGGGTCATGCGCCAGACACTTATCGACGAGGTTCGCCGGCATAGGGCGGCAAAGCGCAGCGCCCCGCCCTTGACCACCGAATGGCTGCTGAAGGGCGGCGCCGCCGCGCCCGCCGTTCTCGACCTGGAAGCCCTGGACGAGGCGCTACATAGGCTGGAAGCCGTCGATCCTGGCCTGGCGCGGCTGGTGGAGCAACGGTTCTTCGCCGGCCTGACCATCGCCGAGATCGCCATCGAGACGGCGACGTCGGAGCGTACGGTGAAGCGCCGCTGGCAGATGGCGCGGGCTTGGCTGATCACGGCGTTGGAGCTGGATTGATCGATGGATGTGGCGTCCCAAAGGCGCGTGCTGGCGGCGCTGGAAGAGGCTCTGGACCAACCACACGACGCCCGCGACGCCTGGCTGGCGAGCACTTTCGGCGACGAGCCTGATCTTCGCACCGCGGTGCTTCGGCTCCTGGCCGCTGATCACAACGCCAGGGGCTTCATGCCCACCGAACCGCCGCCGGACTTAGGGGTCACGGCGCAGCCGCCGCCGGATCGGGTCGGCCCCTACCAGTTGACCGCCTTGCTGGGGGAGGGCGGGATGAGCCGGGTGTACCTCGGCCAGCGTGACGACGGGCTGTTCGAACAGGTCGTGGCGGTGAAACTGATGTCGGCGGGCCTCTACGCCGGCGCCATGAACCGTCTGTTCGATCGCGAGCGGCGTGTCATGGCCCGCCTGCGTCATCCGAATATCGGCCAGATCTATGACGGTGGGGTGCTGGCGGACGGCGTCCCCTACTTCATCATGGAACGCCTGGTGGGGACAGCCATCGACGTCCACGTCCAGGCTCATGCACTCAACCCGCGCGAAATCGTGATCCTGTTCATGCAGGTCTGCGCGGCAGTGCAGCACGCCCATGCCAACCTCGTCGTCCACGCCGACATCAAGCTTTCCAATGTGATGGTCGACGCCGAGGGGCGGGTGAAGCTGCTGGATTTCGGCATAGCCCAGCTCCTGGAGGAGACGGGGGAACACGACGCTCCACCCGCCCTGCCAATGACCCCCGCCTACGCCAGCCCGGCGCGACTGGCCGGCGCGACTCCCGTCCCGGCGGATGACGTCTTTGCTCTTGGAACGCTGCTCCACGATCTGCTCGTCGGCGGCCCGCCTGGCCAAGCGCCGCGACAGGCGCCAAGCGCAACGGTGCTGGCGCTAGCGGGGGCGGATGCATCCCGACGCGTCGCCCATCTGCGGGGCGACCTCGACGCCATCGTTCTCAAAGCGATCGCCGCCGATCCTACCCGGCGCTACGCCAGTGTCGAAGCCCTGGCTAACGACCTCACTCTTTGGCTGGAAAGGCGTCCCGTCGCCGCCAGAAACCCGGACTGGCGGCTGTCGGCCAAACGCTATCTGCAGCGACACCCAAGGGCGATGGCCGCCTTGGCCGCGGCCGTCCTGACCCTGATCGCCGGCGCTGCCGTCGTCACCGGTCTCTACATCCAGGCGCGCGAAGCCAGGGCAGCCGCAGAACGCCGCTTCGACGATGTTCGCGGCCTGGCCAACTATGTGCTGTTCGACCTGAACACCAGTTTGCAACGCACCCCGCAGTCCCTTGCCCTGCGCCGCCAGGCCGCCGAGCATGGTCAGCGTTACCTGGATCGCCTGTCCGCGGATCCCAAGGCGCCCTTGCCGGTTCGCCTCGAGGCGGTCGACGGCCTCGTCCGCCTGGCCGATTTGCAGTGGACGCGCGGGCGTCAGAATCTGGGCGAGCCCAAGGCCGCGCTCGCTAACCTGGACCGCGCCGCCGCCATCGCCGGCCAGTTGGCGGAGGCCTACCCCAAGCAGCCGGAAATTTGGCGCGCCGAGGCCCAGATGGATCTCGCGCGCGTCGCCTTGCTGGACCAGGCCAACGGCGACACCGCCGGCGCCAACGCCGTCCTGGCCCACGCCCGTGTCGCCATCGCCACGTTCACCGCTCTTGCCGTCGACCCAGAGCAAGCCCGTCGGCTGTCAATTACCTGGTCGCTGCGCGCCGCCGAGCTCAGTAACTGGCAGGGCCGCTACGTCGACGCGGGCAAGTTGGCGAAGCAGGCCATCGCCAAACTGGAGGCGCATCCCAGTCCGGACGTGCAGACGCAGCTGGACCTCGCCGCCGCGTACGACGTCTTGGCCGAGAGTACCTACTACATGAACGACGAGCGAGGCGCGGAGGCGCCCTACCGGCGCGAGGTCCTGATCATCGAGGCGCTGGCCCGCGCTCACCCTGACGACACCACCATTATACGGGCGATCACCAAGGCTGATTGGGCCCTCGGCACCACCCTGGTTTCCATCGGCAAGGGCCAGGAAGCGGTGCGCGTGCTGTCGTCGGGCCTTGCCGCCGGCACTGTGCTTCTGGCCTTCGACGCCCAGGACGACGACGCCCGCCGCAGCCAGCGCATCCTGCAGTTGGCGATGGCCCAGGCCTTGGCGGCCATCCATCGTTATCCAGAGGCCATAACGGCGATGCAGGCCTCCGTTCAGTCGCGGCGCGAGTTGGCCACGGCGGCGCCGAACACCTATCAAGCGGCCCGTGACCTGGCGATTTCCCTGGTGGCGCTGGGCGATATCCAGGCCCAGGCGGGGCGGCGTCAGGATGCATGCGCCACCTACAGCGAAGGCTTGCAGGTCTTCACGGCAATCGGCGGACGCGGGCAGCTGACCGATTTGGATCGCAGAACAGCGATGCCTCGGCTCGCCGGCAACACCAAAAGCGCCTGTGAGCGGCCGAACCGCGACGCGCCCGAGTAAGCAAAAGCCTCATATTTTCGTGACGCGGTGAGCGCGCATTGTCAGCTCAAATGTGCCGTCGGGGCTTGGCTTCTTGCGGAGCAGGTCGACCTTGGCTTGGGGCGGTCATCGCATTCGCCAGCCCCAACGCGTCAAGCGCCGGTGGCATCCACGACGATGGCGATCGTCTTACCTCGCGAGAGCGGCTCCCACCCCGCAGCGATGGCGGAGGCGATGGCCGTCGCCACGAGTTCCGGGGCGATCTGCGAAGCCTTCAATTGGGGCGCGCCGTACTTTGGCTGCGGGCCCGGTGGAAACTCCACCACAACTTCCCGCTGCCCCTCTTTGTGGCGCACAGCGATCGCCATGCCGTGCTGCGACGCGGAGTCACTGGACCATCCGGGCTGGCGATGAAGCCGCCAGACGAAAGGCTCGCCGCCGACCTCGATCTCAATCTCAGGGAGTTGCTTGTGTCGCGCCATCTCACGGAGTTAGCCCGGCAAGCGCGCCCAAGCCACCCCGTCCCTGAATCTCGGCCTCGCTAGTGAGGTCTGGATTCTGGAACGGACCCAACGTCTGGTTCACCGGTCCAGCGAGGCCGCGCCGCGACGACGAGGTTCCGGCCAACTACGGCGGCTCGCAGTTGAAGAAGGCCCACGACATGGCGACGGCGCTGATCCGCCAGCGCTATGGCAAGGCGGCAGAGCAGACCTATTTCGTCGGCGGCTCCGAGGGCGGCAACGAGGCGCTCGCTGTCGCCCAGAGCATGACACCTTCAAGCGGATATCGGTTGAGGCCTGCGGAGTGAGAGTCATTCGGTTGTTGTTGGCGGCCTTTGACTTCTAGCGACATGGATTTTCGCTGGCGTTAGGCGATCCGTTCGGGGAGGAACCTTGGTCTGGCGGCGACGCGCAGCTCAAGGGAACATATTGGCGTGAAGCAACTTGGATGGATGGTGGCGGCAGGGATTGCCAGCGTGTCGGCGAGCGCCGTCGCCTGCGATAGCGGCGGGGTGATCGCGCGCATTGATGGGCGGCCGCAGGACGTAGTCATCACGCGGCGGGAAGCCGGGCAGGCCTCCGTTGTCGTCAGGCCGCGGGTTCTTGAGGTTATCTGCCGAACAGACATGGTCCACGTGGCCGGCGCCACGGTTGTGACTCTCGCCATCGATGGCGCCGGAACGATCAAGGTAACACGCGCCCTGAACTACAAGGTTCCGCTTCGCGTCGGGTCGCCGACGGCGGTTGGCAATGCGTACCGGGCGCTGGTTCGCGACATCATGCCGGACATGCAGCGCCTTGCCTGGAACGTGCGGGTAAAGGGGGCCGGGGACGACTTCGCCTTCGCGGTCCCGGCTCTGCCGGCGGGCAACGCGCGGCTGCATACGGGAACCAGAAATCTGCTGCTGCGCCTCGTCGGCGGCAGTGGTCCGTACCGGGTCGAGGTGCGGAACGCCCAGGCCGGGCTTGTCGCGGCGACGGTGGGCGCCGGGCGAGACGTGGTCTTGACCAAGGTTCAACTGGGCGAGGGGGTCTACAAGATCAGGGTGGTTGATGCCGCGCAACGCTCGCTGGAGGCGTCTTTCTCGGCGGCGAACCCGCCGTTCATCGCCGATGGCGGCTACGATGATGTGGCCGACCCGGAGATTCGTATCGCGGTCGGCGCGACCGAACTAGCGCGGGGTCAACCAGGGATCTGGGCTTTTGAAGCCGAGCAGGAAATCCATGCAGCTCCCAGCCACGGGCTTGATCGCGACAGGGTCTATCAGCTGATCGAGAGTTACGGCGCAAACTGACGGACGACGTCCGGCCGGCGCCAGGCCCGCCATCACGCCAACATCCTGACCTTGGGCTCGCGGTCCCATTGTCGGGTCCGCGCCGGTGGCACGAAGCCATCCGCGCCGTCCGCCAGGTCGACCACGCCGGGATCGCTTACCACGCCCGCCTTGTCCAACAGGGGCTTGGCGGCCGCCGTAAAGCCGATCGCCTTGAGGTGGACAAAGGCGTTGTGCACGAAGTCGACGGCCGCGCTGTCGCCAAGCAACTGTGCGCAACCCTCTTCTGACACCACCACGGCCACGGCATCGAAGATCACCGACGGCGATCCCGCCAGCTGTCCGTCCACGGCCAAAATCTTGCCGCCCTTCAGCTTGGCGCCACCGATCTTCGGCGCGATGATCTTGACGCTGGCGCCCTCCGCTTCGGCCGCAGCTCTCACCGCCGCCACCACGGCGCCGTCGGCCCCATCCGTCACCAGAATGGCTACCGCGCGGCCAGTTAGGCTGTCTGGGTATTTGCCGACGATGCGAAGCGCCGGAGACAGGTCCAGGTCTTGCGGTTCGGCCGCCGGCGTCGATGGTGCGGGCAGGTCCGTGTTCAGGCCCGCCGCCACCCGGCCGGCAAGATCGGCGTCGACATTCTGCAGGTTCGCCAGAATTCGCGTGCGCACATGCTCGACGCTACATTTCGACAGCTCGAACACCAGGGCGCTGGCCAGGTGGGCCTGCTCGATCTTCGTCTGCGAGCGATAGAACAGCCGTGCCTGGCTGTAGTGGTCGGCGAAGCTCTCGGCGCGCAGGCGCACCTTCGTTGCCTCGGTAGCCAGCGGCGCGGTGCGGAAGCCGCCCTTCGGGTCCTCGCGCGGCCCACCGTCCTCACCGGCCTGCGCCAAGCTGTTGGGTTCGTAGTTGGCGCGGCCCTTGGGGACCTGCATCTGCATGTGCCCGTCCCGCTGCATGTTCTGGAAAGGACAGCCCTTGGCCTGGTTGATCGGGATCTGGTGGAAGTTCACCGTCCCCAGCCGCGACAGTTGCGTGTCCTGATAGGAGAACAGGCGACCTTGCAGCAGGGGGTCCTCCGAGAAGTCGATACCTGGCGGCACATTCGTCGGCAGGAAGGCGGCCTGCTCGGTCTCGGCGAAGAAGTTGTCCGGGTTGCGGTCCAGCACCATCCGGCCGACGACCTGGATCGGATAGACTTCTTCCGGGATCAGCTTGGTGGCGTCGAGGATGTCGAACGGCAAGGCGTCCGCCTCGGCCTGTGAGAGCAACTGCACGCCGAACTCCCATTCTGGGAAGGCGCCGGTGTCTATGGCGTCGAACAGGTCGCGACGGTGGTAGTCCGGATCGGCGCCGGCGATCTTCACGGCCTCGTCCCAGCCGGTGGACTGCGTGCCTAGTTTCGGCCGCCAGTGGAACTTGACGAAGGTCGCCTCGTCCTTGTCGTTCAGCAGACGGAAGGTGTTGACGCCAAACCCCTCCATCATGCGCAACGACCGCGGGATGGCCCGGTCGGACATCGCCCACATGATCATATGCGTGGCTTCGGGCATCAGGCCGATGAAGTCCCAGAAGGTGTCGTGTGCGCTGGCTGCCTGAGGATACCCCCGGTCAGCTTCCATCTTCACAGCGTGGATCAGGTCGGGAAACTTGATCGCGTCCTGGATGAAGAACACCGGGATATTGTTGCCCACCAGGTCCCAGTTGCCTTCCACCGTGTAGAACTTCACGGCGAAGCCGCGCACGTCGCGGGGGGTGTCCACCGAACCGGCGCCGCCGGCCACGGTGGAGAAGCGGGTGAACACTTCGGTGCGCTTGCCGACCTCGGTCAGCACCTTGGCGCGGGTGTATTTGGCCAGCGACTTGGTCAGCTCGAAATAGCCGTGCGCCGCCGAGCCACGGGCGTGGACGATCCGCTCGGGTATGCGCTCATGATCGAAATGTTGGATCTTCTCCCGCAGGACGAAGTCCTCCAGCAGAGCCGGCCCACGCGGCCCTGCCTTGAGCGAATTTTGATCGTCGGATACGGGAACGCCGTGGTTGGTGGTGATCCGGGTCTCGGCCGTGGAGGCGGTTTGATGGAGTTCGCCGCCGGAACTGACTGCAGCCTTGTCGGCGTGGGTCGTCGAAGATTTTGCTTTTGCCATTGGCGTGACACCTGAGGGTTAGCCCCGCCGCGGGGCCATTGAGCGTTAAACGCCTCCGCCATCCAAGGGTTACGGCGAAACTCAGGTTTCTTTCGGCGGTAAGGTATGAGTCGGAGCAACAGTCGGCGTTGCGGCGATCCTAACAGTGCGACGCTTGGGCCCGCTGTTTGAACGCGGCGGCTTCCGTTTCGCAGAAGGAGGCCTCCTCCGAGGGCGGCGCGCTGGAGATGCTGTTTCGCATGTCGGTCATCGACAGACGAATCTGATTGCCGAGCGGCGAGCCGCTGCGGGTCAAGTTGTCCGAGCACGATTCCATCGAGGTCAGGAGGGACTGGCACGCTGCCGGTAAGCTGGAAGCTCCGACCTGAGTGGCTGACGGGGTCGAGGTGCTCGCCGCGGCGGCCTGACCCGGCGCCTTGGGCGAACAGCCGGACGCGAGGGCCAGCGAAGCCATAGCCGCGGTCATCACAGCGAGTCGGATTTGCAGCGTCATATTGGATTTTCTCTCGGCGGCGTGGGCCGACCCGAAAGAGGTCTTCGCGGGCGGCTCATTGAAGGCTACGCGTGCGGAACACCAATAGCGAACCGCAACTTCCCGCGCCGGCTTTGTCAGAGCAAAGTCGTTGCGCCCGGAACCTAGAGCATGACAGCTTCAAGTGGCTGCTGGATGAGCGGAATTGTCGCCAGCACCAACCAGAAGCGCCCAACCCGTCCGTGCCCTGCCTAGTACGATACGACCGTGAGCTGGAGGGACTCAGGTAGGTATTGCGTGACGCAGGCCCCTTCCGTGAAGGCCGTCAGGTTCTCTTCCTCGCCTTCCAGGACGAAGCCGCGGTTCTCCTTTCCGCTCGCCCAGGCCCGAACGGTCTTGGTCACATCGATCGAAATGTCCGGGCCATCGGCAACGCCCGTTTCGGCGATCAAGGCGCCAGCCTCGATCCAATCGGCGTTGTTGGTCCAACGATCGCCACCCAGAAAGAACTTGGCGGTACAACTCTTTGTGTGGCTGTCGGGCAGGGAGTCGGTGGTCGCGGCGCCCCCGTCGTCCAGCATGAAACGATTAGTCCAGGTCCGGTTGACCTCCATTTTCAAGGTCGCCGAAACGATCTGCTGTCCTTTGAGCGACGTGACATCGAACATCATGCCGGTGCGCAGCGCGAAGTTCACATAGGCATCGCCTGAGGCGGTAATCCCCCTGTCGGTGTTGTAGGCATATCCAACCATGGGCGTGGATGGCGATCGGGGGACTTCATTCCGCTTGGTGACATTCAAAAGGCCGGACGATCGCCAGTTGGGAAGCAGATTGATCTTCCGCATCAGGTGCGCCCCGGTGGTGTCGCAGAACAGATTGCTGAGGTCTGATTCCTCGGACGCCGTGAAAGCGGTGACAGCGTAGCAACGAGCCGGGTTTGGAGCTTGCGGGTCCATGATGGCGATGGTTGTCGCCGCACCCAGGGCCTGGGTGTCGACCAGCAGCCTGTGGGGGTCGGTGATGCCCAGGATGTAGATGTGAAATCCGATGATCTGCACCCGCGGCGGGTACTGCCAGATCAGCGCCATGCTTCCCCCTGGCAGGGAGGCCTTGCAGGCGAAGCCGGCGCCGAGACCGCCATGCTGCGTGCATTGCGCGTAGTCGTTGGTGTTGGTCAGGCCCGTTGGCGTGGGAAGTTGCGCGTCCCCAGGGCGGTCTTGCACCCTGTCGTGCAGGGTGTCACTCGAGGCGGCCGGGGGTTGCGGTAGCTGAGGCGCTGTCATTCCCGACGCACTTCGCGCCGTCCGGTGCTGTGCCGCGACACTGGCGGGTAGCGCGCAGAGGGATACCGCGATGGTGAAGATGATGAATGTCGGACGCATGTCGGACCTCAGCTTCCTTGCCGGCTCGTATGCTGGAAACAAGAACGGCGGAGCTTGGCCCAATATCGGCTATTAGGACAGTGCCCACGGACCGTTTCAAGGATGTCCCATGCACAGGCGCGCGACGACCACGAGCTTGAGGACCCGCTGGTTTAGGCGGATCGCGACCGTTGGCCTTTGCGCCACGACCCTATTTGGCGCCACGCCCGCGGGCGCGGACGACGCCGCCGTCGCCGGCAGCTCGCTTCAGTACATCGGCGCCTTCGCCGACCTCGCCGGCCAGCCCGAGGTTGGTGACATCCTGACCATGGCCGGCATGCTCATCGGCGCCACCAGCCAGGACTCCACCGGGGCCCAGATCGACCGGATCAACACCGCGATCACCAGGATTCAGACAGACGTGCGACTGCTGTCGGAGCACATGAGCGACCTGCAAAACGCTCAAAACCTCAACGCCCTGGCAATCGCCCAGACCTGGAATGTGCAGTCCCTCCAAGACCTGACCGAGAAGACCGACAGCGTCCGCAAGTCCGTGGACGAGGTGCTGCAACCGCTGAGCCGCACGCCGGTGGCGGAGATAGACGAAGTGTCCGGCTCTGGCGGCGATCCCTTCGCCAACCGGTTCCACGCGGCGGCCTACGGCGTCGCCGCCTCGACCATCGGCGAGGCCGACAGTTTCCTCGACCTGCGCTACCGCCCCTACGGCGGGGGATGCCAGGCGAACGGAGGGGCGGCGGCGGGAATCGTCGGGGATTGCTCGCCGAACCCCCTGTGGGTTGTCTCCACCGTCGCGCCCGTACAGGTCCAGGACCGTGACGCCGAGGGCAATCTGCGGTCCTACGGCATGGTCGACGGTACGGCGGTGGCGCCCAGCTACAGGTTCCGGCCGGAGGTGGGACTTGGGACCTATTTCGCCGATCTGCGGGTGGCCATCGCCGCGATGGAGACAGACATGGGCGGCCAGGATATGGCCGCCGCCAAGGGAACCGTGCTTGTCACTGGAAAGTATGCGTATTTTCGCTCGAAATACGCCCGCCTGTTCACCCGGCACATCGCCTTCCTGACCTATGCGCAGGCTCCCGCGGATCCGGCGCCGGACGGCGCGGGCTCTGCCGACTACGTCAGGTACGTGACCCACACGAACACTTCGCTGTCGAACGCCTACTATATCGCCATGCGTCGGGGTCAGGCGGGCATGAACCCCAAGGTCTGGATGGCGATCGACCAGATGCGCGACCTGCTGACCTACGCTCAAGTCCACGGCACGTCGCGAGGCTGGCGCTATAGCGAACCTGATTACATCGCCCAGTACATTCCGCCGTCCGACTCCGGCCTGAGCCAACGCGCTGGGACGCAGCGTCAGTTGTCCGCCGCCGCCGAGGCCGCACAGGCGGGCCTGCCGGGGCCAGATGACGTCAACACCTTCCTGATCGGAGCCGACGCGCGAGGGGCGGCCTTTGCGCTCAAGCTGGTCGTCAGCGGTTCGGCCGGAACCCTGACCCCTTCGGCGTCGCCGTTCTGGACACAACCCGACCTCTCGGCGTTGGTTTCTTCGGGAGAGTCCGGCGTGATTGGCGTGACGCAGTACGACAGCGTGTCCTTCGGCACGGTCGGCGGCGGTTTTGCCCCGGTCTCAGGCGGGCCGGGGTTCGCCCTGCTGTCGCCCCGCGGATTGTTCGGCGGCGGTGACGGGGTCCTCTACGGCGTCTCTGCCAATGGCGCCCTGATCTGGACGCGCCTCGCCGGCGGCGTTGCGGCGCCGGCCCGGACGGTCGGATCGGGCTGGGCCGCGTTCCGTCAGGTGGTCGGCGCCGGGCATGGCGTGGTCTATGCGCTGACCGACGGCGGCGAGCTTCTCTGGTACCGCCACAGGGGTTATCTTGAGGGGTCAACCGATTGGCTGGGACCCATCAGCATCGCGCAGGGCTGGGACCGCTACAGTCGGATTGTCGCTGGCGCCAACGGGGTGTTGATCGGCGTAAAATCAGATGGAACAGCGGACTTCTACCATCACCGGGACTTCTTGACCGGGGTCTCGGTCGCGGCGGCCGCGGCGGGCGGTTCGCCAAGGCCGATGCGCGATCGGGTGTCTGGCGCGCCCCTGCGGGCCTTCGGCGCCGCTGGCGCCACGGTCAGGTCGACGGATGACCTTCCCAGGACATCGCCTCACCTCGCCGGGCCGATAGCCCTTTCCGGCGCCAACCTCTCCGAATTTCAGGTCTTGTCGGGAGCCCTCGACATCACCGTGACCGACGGCCGGATCAAGTAGCGGGGTCCGGGCCAGGACCGATGGGGAAGCACCGATGTTCAGGCTGACGGTTTGCGTTCTAGTGGGGGCCAGCTTGGCGGGGACGGCGCTGGCTGCGCCCGCCACCAGCATGCGGACCGGGGCGAGGCCCAGTGTCCCCGATGTTCAGGCGCCGACCGCACCGACGACGTCCAGGACGCCGCCGCCCACGGGACCCGAACCGCAAGAGGGACTGGGACTTCGCGACCAGGCGATCCAGCAGATGCGCGGCTCCGCGGCGGCGGAGGCGCAGCAGAACGCCGTCGGCGGCGGTCGAAGCCTCACGACCTTCGCGCCGGGGGGCGAACAGCTCCTCAGGTCGGTGGAGACGCAGGGCGCGGCCGCCCAGCTGCAGACTGCGCGCGAACAGGCTGGAATGGCGGCGTCTGACGCCGTCGCCAGTCTGCAGCCCGGTGTGCGGTCCATTGATGGCCGCTCGAGCCAGGCCCGGATTTCGGTCGGGACGGCGGCGCGCCTCGTCGTCGCCGGCTTCGCGCCCCAGAGCCTCTGTGATCTGCAGGTGCGGGTGCTCAGCCGCGCCCTGCCTGACACCTATCCCCTGCACAAGGACGAACATCTCAGTGCCGACCTCAATTTTCACGGGCTACCGGGGGGTGGTGACGGCGCCTCGTCCACGCCATCACGGCCGCCCCAGCGGGAGCTGCCCGTAACCGTTGTCGGCGGCGACGTCACAGCCCTTTGCAACGGCTCGCCGACCCCTCAGGTCATGCGGCCGCGGGCCTATTCCCTTACGGTCATGATTCCGCCCGGCCTGGACAACGGTCGGCGTACCGGCGGGTTCGAGGACGATGCTGACGCCGTCCTTGAGGTTCGCGCTGGGGACGGGACGGTCTATCAAATGAGTGGCGTCACCCTGGTAGCCCTGCGCGAGCCCCTGCATCTGACCATCTTCCGCGCCGGGCCGCTACAGACTGTCTACAAGGTCACCTACGGCGACTGGAAGCCTTTGGGCGTCGCGCCCTACCGGTTCGCAGAGGGTCAGAGCATCGATTGTCCGGCGAACGGAGGTGGCGACCTGATCAGCTTCAACGGCATGAAACACGGCTTCGCCTTGGTATCGGCCAACATGATCACCGATCGGGTGGACACCGGCGATGGCGATGGTTTTCACAACGCTGGCAGCCGGGTGATGCTGGGCGCCTATGGCATCACCTTCAACGACAACCAGAGCTTCTTCGCTGGCTGGGGGGTCTGGCGGTCCCATCGCTCGGAAATCGGCATCACCTCGGGAATGGGCGCTGTCGTCGACGTGCGCCCCGCCCACGACATCTGCTTGTCGAACTACTATCTGTCGGTGACCCTCGTTGGGCCGCTGGACATGGCGCCCTGGTGAAGCGGGCTCGTTAGGCCACGGGCGGCGGCGAACTAGCCGGCCGGGCAGCTTGCCTGCGGTCAATCCAGACCATCGCGGCGAAAAGCGACAGGGCCGCCACCGCGCCCAGCGCCGCCAGCCCGCCGAACCGGGCGAGGTAAGCGGCTAGGGCATAGGATCGGGTTCCGACGGTAAGACGAGCATCACGGGGATCACCTGGGTCGAGCGCGACAGGGATCGTGTCACCGACGGTCAAGTTCCCAGCCGACCCGGCGTCCACCCGGTCGATGGCGATCACCGGATCGACGCCCGCCGCCGGCGTCAGGCGCAGGGTCACCTCGTCATAGGGCTTTGGCAAAGGGAAGACTTCGGTGCTGTGGCGCCGCGTCCTTGAAGGCACCAGCGCTTCTGCAACCAACCGCGTCTCCATCACCTTGGCCGCCGCCACCCTGGTCCGGGGCGCCCACCATGATTTGGTCGCCGTAGCGTCGATGCCGGCCGCCAGCACGGCCAGAACAACGAACGCGGCTCGGCCGGGCCAACGCATGACCGGCGTCAAGACTCCAGCCGCAATGGTGAGGAGACTGACCGCGCTGGCGAAAAAGGCCAGAAGGCCGGTGAACTCTTGCTGCGGAATCTGCGACCAGGCGGGGGCGTCGGCCAGACGGGCGAACCTTAGTGGGCCGATGGCGGTCTGCCTCAGCCGCACGGACTCAGCTTCGTGCAGCGCGTCGAAGGCCTGGGGCGCGACCGCGAGCATAAGGGAGCCGCCAGTCAGTCCGGTCTCTGGGGCGCCTGTGCGCACCTCGACCCGCAGAATGTGAAGCACGCTGGGGATCAATTGCAGCCGCGCCAGCTGCACCGTCTCGCTTTTGCGAGCGATCTCTCCCTCCACCAGGTCACCGCCACCGAACAGCTGCGCCGCCCCCAGCATCAGCAGGGCGATCGACGCCACGGCCAAGCCCAGCCCGATCCACCGCCCCCCCTTTATGCGGCGCAACAGCAGGTAGGCGAAGTAGACCGCCATCGGCGCCAACAGGGTGAAGACCAACATTACCGCGCCGGCGACGTTGTTCATCGCATCATGCTCTCCAAGCCAGATTCCGGGGTCATGGTCGGCATACTCACCTTTGGATCTCGCGATGGTTTGACAACGCCGCGGGAAGGCCGTGAATAGTCATGTCAGACCATGACGGCTTCGAAGGGTCCAGACCATGCCGCCAATACTCAGGGCTTTGTCTATCGGCGCCATCGCGGTCACCCTGGGCCTTGGCGTTCCGCTGGTGACCAGCGCGGAAAACCTAGGGCAATCGGATGACCCGGGGCTGAAGGTCAAGGATTGCCGCTATGGACCGGACACCTGCACCGGCGGCTATGTCTGGCGCGGTGCGACGGCGGCCGACCACGTCTGTGTGACCCCCCAGGTGCGGGACGCGACCAGGGTCGACAACCAGCTGGCCGGCGCGCGACGCACCACCTCGGGCGGCGCCTATGGGCCCGACACATGCAAGGCCGGCTTCGTTTGGCGCGGGACGACACCTACCGACCATATCTGCGTGACCGGTCAGACCCGATCGGCGGTTGCGGCCGACAACGCCGCCGCCGGTTCCCGCCGGGCTTGCCGATAGAGCCGAGTTCGCCAGCGCTTTTCGACTGTTCAGACAACGAGGTGGATGCATGTTTACCAGACGCGTTATCGCTGGCCTTAGCCTGGCGGCGACAATCGGGATCGCCCTGGCCTCCAGCGCCCAATCCAAGCCCGCGCCGGGGGTGCGAAAGCCCGATCTGGGCGATGCGGTTCAGGGCGCCTACTTCGGCGATGTGATCTCCGATTCCACCGGGTCCTCGAAGAGTGACGTGGCCCTGACAGTGACCCGCGTCGGCAAGAACCTCGTGCAGATCTCGTCCGACTATCCGCGCCTGCCGATGGTCACGGTCCATCTGGAACGCGCCATGGACAAGATCGTCAATGGCCGCGGCGACACGGCATTTGTCTACGACCGCGCCAAGTCCCCGGCCCACCTCGATGTGTCGTTCCATAACGAGGTGAGCTGGTCTGGCGAGCGGCGCTGACACCGTCCGCCGGTAACAACGGGAGGGGACCCTTGCGCCTCATTCTTGGGATGGCGGCCATGCTGGCGGTGCTGTTCAGCGCAGGCGTCGTAACGGCCAGCGGCGACAAGTCGGACGGCCGCAGACTGGGCGCCTTTCTCGACGGCCTGCAGGTGGAATCGCGATGGCCGGCCGGGGTTCATGTGGACTGGGAGAGCGGCCTGCCGGACGGAAAGGCGGAGCACTTCGAAGGCAAACACACCCATTGCAGCGCCTTTGTCGCCTCTGCCGCCAAGCAGTTGGGTGTCTACATCCTGCGCCCCCCCGAGCACGGTCAGACGCTGCTGGCCAACGCCCAGTATGACTGGCTAAGGGATGAGGGGGCTGCGAAGGGCTGGAGTCCATTACCGGACGGCTATGAGGCCCAGAGGGCCGCCAATCGCGGCCACCTCGTTGTCGCCGCCTATAGGAACCATGCTTCCGATAGGCCGGGCCACATCGTCATTGTCAGGCCCAGCGGCAAGACCCGGGCCGAAATCCTGTCCGACGGACCTGACATCATCCAGGCCGGTGGCCACAACTACAGTCGGACCACCCTGCGCCATGGCTTTGCCGATCATCCGGCGGCGTGGGGAAACAACGAGGTCGTCTTCTACAGCCATGAGCTGCCCTGAAATGACTGCTAGGCGCCATCTGGGGGCGAAGGGCGTCGTCGCCAAGGCGCGCTGGCGCGGACGAACCGCGCCGGTGCGTGGCAGGCTGATACATCCTGGCGACGATCTTGCGCCACGGCGTTCGCGGGATCAGTGTTTTGCGACCAGCGGGGTCTTCAATGCGGTTTCCAGTCTCACTGTGTCTTGGCGCGATGCTCGCAATCGGCATCGGGGTGCTCGGCTCGGCGGCGCCACGGACGGGCAGCCTGTCGACCCATCCATCAATGACGCCCCAGGCGCCAGCGCCGACAGGTCGTGACAGCGTTTCGGACCGGCCCCCCGGTTTCCTGCTTCCGCCACCGTCCGGCCTGACGAACGCGGATGATCCAAAGATCTGCGGCGCGCATGGGGGCGTGGGCGCTGGACTGGCCTGCAAGGCGCTTCTCCCGTTGGGAAGGCTGGCCCTGGTCTGGGAGTACCCAGCCCGAACTGATGTGATCGGGTTCCACATCTATCGCGTCGATGGCGACCAGCACGCCCTGGTCGCCGAACAATCCAACGGCGCCGCCGTAAAAGCCTATGTCATTGATCCACCGCCCGAGGATGGATACGCGGCCGCGTGCTACGCGGTCAGCGCCTTCTCCGCGAGCCAAGAGTCGTCGGCGAGTTCGCCGTTCTGTGGCGCCCAGGCCCGCCTTGCCCAGACGCTCAGCCTTTCCCCAACCGCCGTCATGTCCAGCTGGATGGGGTCAAGTTCTTCCAGCACCGGCGTGAGCAATGGCAGCACTATTCGCCGGGATGTGGATAACCGCCCCTCGGTGGGGTTCCAGCACTCCACCCAGAAGAACGTCTTCGGCGATCTCGCCTCGAATACCGCCTATCGCCTAGGGATCTACTTCGACATATCACCAGTGATGCACCGGAAGATTAGATCGGCGCGCCTGCAGCTCGAAGTGGCTAGCACCTGGCAGGGCAAGGGAAACATAGGCGCGCCTTTTCCACATTACCAAGCGCGCGACGTGCCATCCGATCATCAGTCGAGCTGCGCGGCGATCCTGTCCGAAGGGACGGCCCGCTGGTGGAACTACACGGAGTGGATCCTGGATTCACCGGTCAAATCGGCCGCGGCCCAAGGCCCGGACATCTCGATTGATGTCACCGATATCGTCAACGGCTGGGCCAACGACAGGCGGGAAAACTTCGGCTTCGTGCTGAAGGGAGAGGATGAGGACCTGACGGCGTTCACCGAGAGAAGTTGCGTCACCCAGTATGTTCCCGCCAGCCTGAAGCTGGTCATCCAGTACGACTGAGGATCAGGGCGGCCAACCCGTTACGCTTCGACGACACTCTGGGAGCGACGCCAGGATGCGAGTTGTGACTAGTCCTCGTGGATCAGGCTGTGTTTCTGGGTGTCGCGCATGCGCAGGGCGGTGACGGCGGCGACGGCGCAGACCACCGCGACATAGATGTAGAAGCCGCTTTCCATGTGCTGGTTCTTGAACCACAGGGCCACGTACTCGGCCGTGCCGCCGAACACGGCGTTGGCCATGGCGTAGGGCAGGGCGACACCCAGGGCGCGGATGTGGGCCGGGAAGAGCTCGCTCTTCACCACCGCGTTGACCGCCGTGTAGCCGGTGAGGCTGAGCAGGGCGAGGGTGACCATACCGAAGGCGGTGAAAGCGCTGCCGGCGTGGGCCAGGGCGGACAGCAGGGGGTAGGTAAGGATCGCCAGGGCGCCGAAGGACCCGGCCAGCATCACCCGCCGCCCCACCCTGTCGCCGATCCAGCCGTAAAGGGGGTGGGCCAGCAGATAGATGACCAGGGAGGCGGCGCTGATCTGCGTGGCCTGGTCCTTGGTGAAGTGGGCGGTGTTGGTCAGGAACTTCTGCATGTAGGTGGTGAAGGCGTAGAAGGCGAGCGAGCCGGCGGAGGTGAGGACGAAGATCATCGCCGTCTCCACCGGATGGTCGAGCAGCAGCCGGTGGGTGGCGGAGCGGCCCGTGCCCTCGGCCTTGGCGGTATGGAAGGCGCCAGTCTCGTCCAGGCCGCGCTGGATCCAGAACACCACCACGGCCAGGGCCGCGCCGATGAAGAAGGGGATGCGCCACCCCCAGGTCTCCAGCTCTGTCTTGGTCAGGGTGTGCTGCAGCACGATCAGCACCCCCAGCGCCATCAGCTGACCGCCGATGATGGTGACGAACTGGAAGGACGACCAGAAGCCGCGGCGGGCCTTGCCGGCCATTTCGGACATGTAGGTGGCGCTGGCGCCATACTCGCCGCCGACGCTGAGGCCCTGGAGCAGGCGGGCGGCGGTGAGGACGACGGGGGCCGCGGCGCCGATGGTGGCGAAGCCGGGCGTCAGTGCCACGATCAGCGAGCCGACGCACATCAGGCTGACCGACAGGATCAGGGCCGCCTTGCGCCCGGCCCGGTCGGCGTAGATGCCCATGATCCAGGCGCCGACGGGGCGGGCCAGGAAGCCCACCGCGAAGATCGCCGCCGTCTGCAACAGCTGGGCGGTCTGGTCTCCCTTGGGGAAGAAGACCTTGGCGAAATAGAGGGAGAAGGAGGCGTAGGCGAACCAGTCGAACCATTCCACCAGGTTGCCGGCCGATCCGCCCAGGATGGCGCGGACGCGGGCCAGGGGCGACAGGCGGGCGATCTGGTCGGCGGAGAGCCCGGCCGGCGCACTCGCCGCGCCGCCGGCGCCCAACTCTGTATCCGCCATGCCCGACTCCGCCCCGCCCCAGCTCAAGGCGTCAGGGTAGCGAGACGGAGCGGGGAGGCAAGCGGGGCTAGATTCGCCCGATCAGCACCAGCACGACGATGACCACCAGCACCAGGCCAAGTCCGCCGGAAGGGAAGTAGCCCCAGGAGCGGCTATGGCCCCAGGTCGGTAGGGCGCCGATGAGCATGAGGATCAGGACGATGATCAAAATGGTGCCGAGCACGGTGGTTCCTCCAGGATGCGCGGCGCTGCGGCCGGCTGTGGGAGGAGGAACGTGGCGGGAAGGGGGCGGTTCCGGCTCGAAGCGAGCGGCTGCCTAGTCCGCGCGGTCGGCGGTGTGGACGAAGGCGTCGTCGCGGGTGATGCGGAAGGCGTAGAGCAGGCCAACCACCGCGCCCTTGATACGGGGCAGGACCAACAGGGTAATGACCGCCAGCGGGACCACCGTTCCGGGGACCACGATCCACAGCGACGCGCGCCAGATGAACGACAGCACCAGCAGCGGCGCCACCACCAGGTGTCCGACGATCAGGATGGTGAAATAGGCCGGGCCGTCGTCGGAGGGATACTGGTCCAGATCGTGGCTGCAGACCGGGCAAGCCTCGTTCACCTTGAGGTAGGCGAAGAACATCTTTCCCTTGCCGCAATGGGGGCAGCGGCCGATCAGGCCGCGCAGCAGGGACTGGCCGACAGGGCGTTTGGGAGCATCGACGGGCATGGGCTGCATATGGCCCTTTTCCGGCGGCGTCGATAGGGCCGCAACCGCGTTAGGGTGTCGCGCCGCATGGCTAACGGGGAGTTTCGCTTGGCCTATGAGTTGCACGACTGGCCGAGCAGTTGGAACGCCGTCACCGGATCGCCTTCAACCAGGTTGGGATCTTCCCGCGGTATGCCGAACTGGACGGATAATGGCCTTTCAGAGCCTAGTGACGGTGGAAAGCAGGAGATTCCGCGCCATGCCCGACCCCGATCCTCCGTCCTCCACCGACCCGGCCGTCACCGCGGCGGAGGCCGCAGCCGAGCCGGCGTCGCCCCGGGTGCTGACCGACGAGGAGCGGGCGGCGCTGGCGGAGGAGGCGGCGCGGCAGGAGGACGCCTGAGGGCTCCTCTGTCAGCATGCTGCCCCCATCGACTGGACTCCCCCCGCCGGCTCTGGTCTCGTCGGACAAAATGGGAGGATCCATCATGAGCACCGACACCGCCCCCGCCATCGCCATCGACTACGCCAGGTCCACGGCCGGGGGGCTGGCGAAGGCTCTGGCGAACCGGGAGGTCAGCGCGGTGGAGCTGGCGGATGCGGCCATCGCCGCCATCGAGGCGGGCGACGGGGCCATCAACGCGGTGGTGGTGCGTGATTTCGAGCGCGGGCGGGCGGCGGCCAAGGCGGCGGACGCGGCCCTGGCGCGCGGGGAGCGCGGCGCCCTGCTGGGTGTGCCAATGACGGTGAAGGAGGCGCACAATGTCGCGGGCCTGCCCACCACCTGGGGCGTGGCGGCGTTCAAGGATTTCATCGCCGCCGCGGACAGCGTGGGAGTGGCGCGGCTGAAGGGCGCCGGGGCGGTGATCCTGGGCAAGACCAATGTGCCGCCGCTGCTGAGCGACTGGCAGAGCGCCAATCCGGTCTATGGCCGTACCAACAATCCGCATGACCTGAGCCGCTCGCCGGGTGGCTCGTCCGGCGGCAGCGCGGCGGCCCTGGCGGCGGGGTTCGTGCCGCTGGAGTTCGGCTCGGACATCGGCGGCTCGATCCGGGTGCCATCGCACTTCTGCGGGACCTATGGGCACAAACCCAGTTTCGACCTGGTGCCACAGCGGGGCCATGCGCCCCCGGGGACCGACGGCAACGGCACGCCGCTGGGGGTGATCGGGCCGATGGCGCGCACGGCCAGCGACCTGTGGCTGGCGCTGGACGTGCTGGCCGGCCCGGCTGGGCTGGAGGCGGTGGGCTACCGCGTCGACCTGCCGGCGCCGCGTCACGCGCGGCTGGCGGACTACCGGGTGCTGATCCTGGACAGCCACCCCCTGGCTAAGGTGGACAGCGAAATCCTGGCGGCCATCGAAGCCCTGGCGCGCAAGCTGGAGGCGGCGGGGACGCGGGTGGAGCGGCAAGGCGACATTCCGGGCGACCTGCTGCCGGACCTGGCAGCCTCGCACCAGACCTACCTGGCCATGCTGCTGACGGTGATGTCCCGCGGCGCCCCGGCGCAACGCGACCCGCCGGTGACCGCGCACGAATGGATGGGCATGCTGGACCAGCAGACCGCCGTGCGGCGCAAGTGGACCAGCCTGTTCGAGGCGTTCGACGTGGTCATCGCCCCGACCCTGGGGGTGATGGCCTTCCCGCACATCGCCGACGACGGTGGTGACTGGAATTCGCGGACCCTTCCCCTGGACGGAGCGCCCAGCCCCTTCGGCGCCCAGCTGGCCTGGCCCGGCATGGCCATCCTGGCGCACCTGCCGTCGACGGCGTTTCCCATCGGGGTGAGCAAGACCGGCCTGCCCATAGGGGTCCAGGCCATGGGGCCGTACCTGGAAGACCGGACGACGATTGCCTTCGCGGGGTTGGTGGAGGCGCTAGGGTAGGGGGGACCGCTCCCCCTCCCGCCCAACATCCGTGCGGCTGCAGCCCGAGGATGACCGTGGCAAGGCGGCGGAGGAGAACCCTACCCCGATCCGGCCATTAGCCGCCCATCTTCACCCGGAATTGGTCGTATCGCAAAAGAAATAACGGCGTTCTTCGGCGAGGCTCTGCTTGTCTTGGTTTTGGCTTTTGCTGACGCCCGCCAGGCGGCGATTGCGGAATACTTTCGCTTTTTTGGCGAGGATCGGTTAAGGTAACGCCATGCAAAGCCATGACACTTTCGAGGAGCCGGGTTCGGCTCTGGAAGCGCTCGCGCGGGGTGTCGCCGCCCCGAGGCTGTTTGCTCACCAAATTTCCGATCAAATGATTTCCAGCCATAGAGGAGGCCTCTGATGGCCCGTGTCTTGATCAAGTGCCCGCAACGCGACCGGCCCACCCCCACCGGCTATTGGATGAACCCCACCCAGTTCGCCGCCGCCGGCGCCCGCTATGCCTTCCGCTGCGGGGCCTGCAACGAAATCCACAGCTGGGAGCGGGCCGAGGCCTGGCTTGAAGGCGACGCCCCGCCGCGCCAGGCGCCAGTGGCCGCGGCCAATGACGTCGCCATCGCGCCGGAAACCCTGGCCGGAAGCGCTGGATGAAGCTGGTCGAGTTCGCCGGCCCCAAGGGCGCCGCGCTCTGGATCAACCCTGGCCAGGTGACGCATGTGCTCGGCCAGGAATCGGCCGAGGGCAGCATGTACGGCTCCAGCAACAACAAGACCGGCGCCCGGATATTCCTGTCCGGCGGCGGGCACCTGGACGTGCGTCAGACGGTGGCGGAGACGGTGGGACTGTTGGGGAGTTAGGGCGGCGTGGCGGTATCGACTTGCCGGCGGCCTTGCGCCCCCTCCACCATCGCGCTGATAGCGCGCTGGTCCCCCTCCCCCGCTCGTCGGCGGGTGAGGAGAAAGTGGCGCTGATTTTCCTCCTCCCAAGCGAGCCGAAGGGCAAAGCGGGGGGGTGGCGCGGCTCGCGCAGCGAGGCGTGACGGAGGGGGCGCAAGGCCGCCACGCCATCGGCGGGGTTTGTTCACCCCGCTCTTACAAGTCCTACCCGCCGCCGCACCCCGATTACCGCCAGCCCTCCGGCCGTGACGAAGCTCGCCGAGTGCTCGCGTTTGGCGGCCGAGGCTTCAACATCTGTGGGGGGGAGCGTGACGGCTTGGTGAAACTGACGGGGCAGATTGGGTTGACGGCGCGCAAGGCAACCAAGCGGCCCAAGTCTGTGGTCGCCAAGACTTTGCCACCGCCGGCGGCGCGCCCGAAGCGTGCATCACTTGGCAGTGTTGCTCAGTCCGTCGCCCAACGCGGGAACGAGGCTTTTTGCCTGGACCCCTGTCTTCGCCGGGGTGAGCGGAATGGGGGAGGAGGAAAAGCGAGAGGAGCTGGGGCTCTTGCCCCCTAATCCCCGTCCATCTTCAGCGCCGCGATGAACGCTTCCTGCGGGATCTCCACCTTGCCGAACTGGCGCATGCGCTTCTTGCCCTCCTTCTGCTTGTCGAGGAGCTTGCGCTTCCGTGACGCGTCGCCACCGTAGCATTTGGCGGTGACGTCCTTGCGCAGGGCGCGGACGGTTTCGCGGGCGATGATCTTGCCGCCGATGGCCGCCTGGATCGGGATCTGGAACAGGTGGGGCGGGATCAGCTCCTTCATCTTCTCCACCATGCCGCGGCCGCGGGTCTCGGCGCGGCCGCGGTGCACCAGCATGGAGAGGGCGTCCACCGGCTCGGCGTTGACCAGGATCGACATCTTCACCAGGTCGCCGACCCGGTAGTCGATGATCTGGTAGTCGAAGGAGGCGTAGCCCTTGGAGATGGATTTCAGGCGGTCATAGAAGTCGAACACCACCTCGTTGAGCGGCAGTTCATAGACCAGCATGGCGCGCTGGCCGACGTAGCTGAGCTCTTTCTGCTCGCCGCGGCGGTCCTGGCACAGCTTGATCACCGAGCCCAGGTATTCGTCCGGCGTCAGGATGGTGGCCTTGATCCAGGGCTCGGCGATGGTGTCGATGCGCACCGGGTCAGGCAGGTCGGCCGGGTTGTGCAGGTCGATGGTGTCGCCGCTGGTCAGGCCGATCTTGTAGATGACGCTGGGGGCGGTGGCGATCAGGTCGAGGTTGAACTCACGGCTGAGGCGCTCCTGGACGATTTCCAGGTGCAGCAGGCCGAGAAAGCCGCAACGGAAGCCGAAGCCCAGCGCCGCGCTGGTCTCCATCTCGTAGGTGAAGGAGCTGTCATTGAGGCGCAGGCGGCCGACGGCGGCGCGCAGGTCCTCGAAGTCGGCGGCGTCCACCGGGAACAGACCGCAAAACACCACCGGCTGCACCGGCTTGAACCCCGGCAGGGCCTGGATGGTGGGGCGGCGCTCGTCGGTGATGGTGTCGCCGACGGCGGCGTCGGCCACGTCCTTGATCTGAGCGGTGATGAAGCCGATCTCGCCGGGGCCGAGCTCCGGCACCTCGGTCTGTTTGGGCAGGAAGACGCCGATACGGTCGATCTTGTGGGTGGAGCCCTTCTGCATCATGCGCACGGTCTGGCCGGTCTTGAGCACACCGTCGATCACCCGGACCAGGACGATGACGCCCAGGTAGGCGTCGTACCAGGCGTCCACCAGCAGGGCCTTCAGCGGCGCGTCGCGGTCGCCCTTGGGGGGCGGCAGGCGGGTGACGATGGCCTCCAGCACCTCGTGGATGCCGACCCCGGTCTTGGCGGAAGCCTCGACGGCGTCCGAGGCGTCGATGCCGATGACGTCCTCGATCTGCTGGCGCACGCGGTCGGGCTCGGCGGCGGGCAGGTCGACCTGGTTCAGGACCGGGACGATCTCATGGTTGTTGTCGATGGCCTGGTAGACATTGGCCAGGGTCTGGGCTTCGACCCCCTGGGAGGCGTCCACCACCAGGATCGAGCCCTCGCAGGCGGCCAGGGAGCGGGAGACTT